>NZ_JBEZBX010000005.1:0-640801 GCF_040647275.1 Lentzea sp. NPDC042327 | reverse complement strand
CGCCGCACCGCCATGAAGATCCGCGGCATCAACGGGAAGTGGAACGCCATGTGGCACTCGTCCCCGCCCACCGCCGGGTCACCGAAGTACTCCACCACGTCCGACGGCCACTGGTTCGCCTCCGCCAGCAGCACCCGGCCGGGGAACTCGTCGTCGACGACCTTGCGGCACTTCTTCAGGAACTCGTGCGTGCGCGGCAGGTTCTCGCAGATCGTGCCCTCCTCCTCGAAGAGGTAGGGCACGGCGTCGAGGCGGAACCCGTCGATGCCGAGGTCGAGCCAGAACCGCAGGATGTCGAGCATCGCCTCCTGCACTTCCGGGTTCTCGTAGTTGAGGTCCGGCTGGTGGCTGAAGAAGCGGTGCCAGAAGAACTGCCCGCGCACCGGGTCGTACGTCCAGTTGGACGACTCCGTGTCGACGAAGATGATCCGCGCGTCGGAGTAGCGCGAGTCGTCGTCGCTCCACACGTAGTAGTCGCCGTACGGGCCGTCCGGGTTCTGCCGCGACTCCTGGAACCACGGGTGCGCGTCACTGGTGTGGTTGAGCACCAGGTCCGTGATCACCCGGATGCCCCGCCGGTGCGCCTCCTCCAGCAGGTAGACGAAGTCCTCCACCGTGCCGAACTCCGGCAGCACCGCACGGAAGTCGCTGATGTCGTACCCGCCGTCACGCAACGGCGAAGCGTAGAACGGCGGCAACCACAGGCAGTCGACGCCCAGCCACTCCAGGTAGTCGAGCCGCGACGCGAGCCCGCGGAGGTCACCGGTCCCGTCGCCGTTGGAGTCGCTGAACGCCCGGACCAGGACCTCGTAGAAGACGGCGCCCTTGTACCAGTCCGGGTTCGGCTTCGCCTGCCGCGCGGACTTGAAGTCCTCGGCCTGCGGCTCGACCAGGAAACCGGCGTCGTCGATGGCTTCTCCGGTGTGCGGTGTTCCTTCCAGCCCGAGTGCAGCGTCGGGACGCGGGTCGTCGACCATGATGCCCACCTCGTCGGGGGTTGTGCGGTGGAGCGGCTTGCGCGCGCTCTAGGAAAAACGTCGTTGGAGGCTCACGACGTGCGCGGTCGCACGCCACGGCTCGAGGCGGACGTAGTTCGCCTGTCCCCAGTCCCAGGTCTCGCCCGTGACCTCGTCGTGCGCGATCACCCGCTCGTGCCAGTCGAACCCGAGGTCGGGCAGGTCGAGGTACAGCGTCCCCTCCTGCGCGTTGTTCGGGTCGAGGCTCACGACCACCACGACGGTGTCACCGGTCCCGGGGTCGCGCTTGCTGAACGCGACCAGGGCGTCGTTGTCCAGCTCTTGGAACTTCAACGTGCGCATCTGCTGCAGCGCGGGGTGCGCCTTGCGGATGTGGTTCAGCTTGCGCAACCACGGTTCGAGAGAACGCCCGTCCGCCAGTGCACGGGCGTAGTCGCGTGGCCGCAGCTGGTACTTCTCGGAGTTGAGGTACTCCTCGCTGCCGGGCTTGACCGCCTCGTGCTCGAACAGCTCGTAGCCGCTGTACACGCCCCACGTGGGGGAGAGCGTCGCCGCCAGTGCCGCACGCAGGCCGAACATGCCGGGGCCGCCGTGCTGCAGCGACTCGTGCAGGATGTCCGGCGTGTTGACGAAGAGGTTCGGCCGCGCCTCGTCCCAGTGGTCGCGGAGGTCCTCGCCGAACTCGATCAGCTCCTGCTTGCTCGTCCGCCACGTGAAGTAGGTGTAGGACTGCGTGAAGCCGAGCTTGGCCAGCCCGTAGAGGCGGGCGGGCCGGGTGAAGGCCTCGGACAGGAACAGCGTGTCCGGGTAGACCTCCTTGACCTTCCAGATCAGCCACTGCCAGAAGTCCGGCGGCTTGGTGTGCGGGTTGTCGACCCGGAAGATCCGCACCCCGTGTTCTGCCCAGTACAGGACCACGCGCAGCACCTCGTGGTAGAGGCCCTGCGGGTCGAGGTCGAAGTTGATCGGGTAGATGTCCTGGTACTTCTTCGGCGGGTTCTCCGCGTACGCGATCGTGCCGTCGGGCCTGGTCGTGAACCACTCCGGGTGCTTGAGCACCCACGGGTGGTCCGGCGCGCACTGCAGCGCGAAGTCCAGCGCCACCTCCAAGCCGAGCTCGTGCGCGCGTGCGACCAGCGCGTCGAAGTCCTCGATGGTGCCCAGCTGCGGGTGGATCGCGTCGTGACCGCCCTCGTCGGCACCGATCGCCCAGGGCGAGCCGGTGTCCTCGGGACCCGCGACGAGCGTGTTGTTGGGGCCCTTCCGGTTCACCCGGCCGATCGGGTGGATCGGCGGGAAGTAGACGACGTCGAAGCCCATGGCCGCGACCCGGTCGAGCTCCTTGGTCGCCGTGGCGAAAGTGCCGTGCACCGCCTGGCCGGTCTCGTCGATCCCGCCGGTGCTGCGCGGGAAGAACTCGTACCAGGAGCCGTACGCGGCCTTCTTCCGGTCGCACCAGACCTTGTGCGGCTTGCCCTTGGTGATCAGCTCGCGCACCGGGTGCTCGAACATCACCTTCTGCACGTCACCGGCCAGCGCCGGGGCCACCCGTTCGGCCAGCGGCCGTTCGTCGTCGCGCAGCGCCGCGGCCGCGTTCATGAGGAGTGCTCGGTCCTGCCTCCGATCGGGGCGCCTTGCCACCCGATCGAGCAGGAGAGCGCCGATTTCGAGGTCGTTCGCGAGTTCGCCGGCCCCCTGGCCGGCGGCGATCTTCACCTCGACGGTGTGGTTCCAGGTGCCCCAGGGATCACTCCACGCATCGACCCGGAAGGTCCACGCGCCCTCGGCGTCGGGAACGATGGTCGCTCCCCACCGGTCGAGCCCGGTTCCCACCTCGTGCATGCGGGTCTGACGAGCGACTCGGTCGTTCGGTCCCCTCCACGTCACTGTGGCCGCGAGCTTGTCGTGCCCCTCGCGCCAGACTGTCGCCTGGACCGGAATGTGTTCTCCCACAACGGCTTTGGCTGGATACCTACCAGCCGACACCACCGGGGATACGTCGTCGATACCGAGCCGTCCACTCATCGGCAGCGCCCTTCCGCCGTGGATCTCCGCGATGCCTGCGAATCTTGCCTTGTTCGGTCAAACGCCCTGTCAGCGGGTTGCCCCAAGTAGATCCGTACCCCGCTGCCGCCGATCGCACACCTCGAACACGGACCGTGTCCGAGGTCTCCCGGCCGGGCCTCCGGCGCCTCGAACCTCTCCAGTGGACCGTTCTCGTGATACCCACCGGGTCACCGGGGTGTTACGGGTACCGTGCCCGCGTGAACAAGGTTGGCGACCGGTACGTCCTGCTCGACCAGCTCGGTGCGGGTGCGATGGGCGTCGTGTGGCGTGCCCGCGACGAGCTGCTGCACCGCGACGTGGCCGTCAAGCAGCTGCTCCTCACCGAGGTGCAGCCGGACGAGTTCCACGAGGCCGTCCAGCGGGCCATGCGCGAGGGCCGCATCGCCGCCCGCCTGCAGCACCCGAACGCGATCGCCGTGTACGACGTCGTGGTCGAGGACGGCAAGCCCTGCCTGGTCATGGAGTACCTGCCGTCGCGCAACCTGTCGGCGCTGCTGAGCGAGCGCGGCACCATGCCCGTGCAGGAGGCGGCCAGGATCGGCTCGCTGGCCGCCGGGGCGCTGGCCGCCGCGCACGAGGCCGGCATCGTGCACCGCGACATCAAGCCCGGCAACGTCCTCATTGGACGCGACGGCGCCGTCAAGATCACCGACTTCGGCATCTCCCGCGCCCTGGGCGACGTGGCCGTGACGAAGACCGGGATGCTCGCGGGCACGCCCGCCTACCTCGCGCCGGAGCTCGCCCGCGGCTCCGAGCCCGCGCCGCCGTCGGACGTGTTCTCGCTCGGCGCGACGATCTACGCGATGACCGAGGGCGAACCGCCGTTCGGCAAGAGCACGAACGACCTCGGCCTGCTCTACAAGGTCGCCCGCGGCGAGACCCGGCCGCCGATGCGCTCCGGCCCGCTCACGCCGCTGCTCACCCGCCTGCTCGCCAACGAGCCGCACCAGCGCCCGACCGCCGCGCAGGCCGCCGAGGCGCTCAGGGCCGTCGCCGCGGGCCAGCAGGTGCCGGCCACGACGTTCATCCCGCCCGGTGCGGGCACGCCGCCCGGTGGCACCGCCGTCCTGCCGCCCGGCACGCCTCCCGGCGGCACGCTGCGCCAGTCCGGCCCGCCGTCGCCGCCGCCGCGCCAGGGACCGGGCACCGGCACGTACGGGGCCGCGTCCCGGCCCCCCACGGCCCGCCAGGCCGTGCCCGCGGGCCCGCCCGGCCCGCCCACCCGGCCGCCCCGCGAGCCCGACCAGGAACCGGAGCCGAAGCGCAACCGCGGCCTCGCGGTGGCCGCCTCGGTGCTCGCCGTCCTGCTGGTCGCGGGCGTCGCCTACGCGATCATCCAGGGCACGGGCGACGACCAGCGGACGGCCGACCCCGGTCCCTCGACGTCGCAGGAGGTCGAGCCGACCAGGCCGACCGCCGGTGACGAGCCGACCACCACCCAGCCGCAGCCGACCCAGAAGCCGCCGGCGCCGACCTACACCACCGCGCCGACCACCACCGCGTCCAAGCCGAGCGGCCCGAAGTTCAGCAAGGCGCAGGTCACGCAGTTCGTGCAGCAGCACTACGGCAAGCTGCCCGGCAACACCGACGCCGCGATCAAGGACTTCACGAAGGAGAGCGCGCCGAGGGCAGCGGACTACCAGGACTACTGGAAGGCGTTCGGCAAGGTCGCGCTGCAGGGCACGCCGCTGGTCGAGGCGAACGACGACGGCTTCTCGGTGACGGTGGCGCTCAAGCTCACCGAGGCCGAGGGGGACAAGACCAAGACCGAGGAGCACACCCTGACCGTCGCCGGTGACGGGGACAGGCCGCTGATCGCGAGCCGCGACCACCCGTAGTCCGCCGGGCGTGTGACCGGGAACGTTGTCAGTGCCGCGGGGGTGCCGGGTAAGTTGCCTCGTCATGCGAGCACTTCGCCGGTTCACCGTCCGCGCCAGTCTGCCGGAGCCCCTGTCCGCGCTGAGCACGCTCGCCACCAACCTGCGCTGGACGTGGCACCCGCCGACGCAGGAACTCTTCTCCTCGATCGACTCCCGGGTCTGGTCCGAGGTCGGTGGCGACCCGTTGCGCCTGCTGTCCGCTGTCGGCGCCGCCGACGCGGGACGGCTGGAGACACTTGCGAGAGATGAGCAGTTCCTCCTGAAGGTGCACGCGCTGGCGTCCGACCTCGACCGCTACGTCAACGGTCCGCGCTGGTACCAGCGCCGCCAGGACGAGATCGCCGGGCGCAGGGAGCACGGCGGCGGCACCGACACCCCGTTGCCCACCTCGGTCGCGTACTTCTCGATGGAGTTCGGCGTGCACGAGGCGCTGCCGAACTACTCGGGCGGTCTCGGCATCCTCGCCGGCGACCACCTGAAAGCGGCCTCCGACCTGGGCGTCCCGCTGATCGCGGTCGGCCTGCTGTACCGCTCCGGCTACTTCCGCCAGTCGCTGTCGCTCGACGGCTGGCAGCAGGAGCACTACCCGTCGCTCGACCCGCGCGGCCTGCCGCTGGAGCTGCTCACCGAGCCGTCCGGCCTGCCGCTGCTCGTGCACGTCGCCATGCCCGGTGACCGGGTGCTGCGCGCGAAGATCTGGAAGGCCCAGGTCGGCCGGGTGCCGCTGCTGCTGCTCGACTCCGACGTGGAGCAGAACGACGAGGACCTGCGCGGCGTCACCGACCGGCTCTACGGCGGCGACCAGAACCACCGCATCCGCCAGGAGATCCTGGCCGGCATCGGCGGGGTCCGCGCGGTCCGCACGTTCTGCGAGCTCACCGGGCACGCGCAGCCCGAGGTGTTCCACACGAACGAGGGCCACGCGGGCTTCCTCGGCCTGGAGCGGATCCGCGAGTACATCACCAACGACGGCCTCGACTTCGACCAGGCGCTGACCGCGGCGCGCGCCGGTGCCGTGTTCACCACGCACACCCCCGTGCCCGCGGGCATCGACCGCTTCCCGGTCGACCTGGTCCAGCACTACTTCGGGTCCGAGCAGCTCGTGCCCGGCGTGAACACCCAGCGCATCCTCGCGCTCGGCGCCGAGGACAACCCCGGCATGTTCAACATGGCGCACATGGGCCTGCGCCTGGCCCAGCGCGCCAACGGCGTGTCGAAACTGCACGGCGAGGTCAGCCGGGACATGTTCCGCGGCCTCTGGCCGAGCTTCGACGCCACCGAGGTGCCGATCGGTTCGGTCACGAACGGCGTGCACGGCCCGACCTGGGCGGCGGCGGAGATGAGCCGCCTGCTCGGCGCCTCCGAGGCGGACACGCAGACCAGCGGCATCGGTCTCGGCGCGTTCGAGCCGGTCACCGACGCGGGCCTGTGGGAGCTGCGCTCGACGCTGCGCGGCCGGCTCGTCGACGAGGTGCGCAGGCGGCTGCGCGAGTCGTGGCTGCAGCGCGGCGCCTCCGCCCTGGAGCTGGGCTGGACCGACGGCGTGTTCGACCCCGGCGTGCTCACCGTCGGGTTCGCCCGCCGCGTGCCGACCTACAAGCGCCTCACGCTGATGCTGCGCGACCCGGAGCGGCTGCGGTCGCTGCTGCTGCACCCCGAACGGCCCGTGCAGCTCGTGGTGGCCGGCAAGTCGCACCCGGCCGACGACGGCGGCAAGGCCCTGATCCAGCAGATCGTGCGCTACGCCGACGACGCGGGCGTGCGCCACCGGATCGTGTTCCTGCCCGACTACGACATGTCGATGGCCCGCTACCTGTACTGGGGCTGCGACGTGTGGCTGAACAACCCGATGCGCCCGCTGGAGGCGTGCGGCACGTCCGGCATGAAGGCCGCGCTGAACGGCGGGCTCAACCTGTCCATCCGCGACGGCTGGTGGGACGAGCTCTACGACGGCTCCAACGGCTGGGCCATCCCGACCGCGGACGGCGTCAACGACCCGATCCGGCGCGACGACCTGGAGGCCAACGCGCTCTACGAGCTGCTCGGCTCGCAGGTCGCGCCGCTGTTCTACGACCGCAACGAGGACGGCGTCCCGCTGCGGTGGATGTCCATGGTCCGGCACACGCTGGCCTCGCTCGGCCCGGTCGTGCAGGCCTCGCGCATGGTCCGCGAGTACGTGGAGACGTACTACGCGCCGGCCGCCGCGTCCGCCCAGAACGTCGTCGGTGAGGGCTTCCGCGGCGCGAAGGAGCTGTCGGCGTACCGGCACCGGCTGCGCGCCTCGTGGACGCGGGTGCGGGTGCTCGACAGCGACCTGGTGATCGCCGGGTCGTCGGTGCCGGTGCTCGGGTCGCCGGTCGTGGTGCGCGCCCGCGTCGAGCTGGCCGGCCTGGAACCGTCCGAAGTGGACGTCCAGGTGGTGCTCGGCAAGCTCACCCACGACTCGGACGAGCTGAAGGACGTCGTCACCGCGCCGATGAACTACGCGGGCAACGGCAACTACGAGGCCGAGGTGCCGCTGCCGCACGCCGGTGCGCTGGGCTACACCGTCCGCGTGCTGCCCCGGCACGGCCTGCTGGCCTCGCCCGCGGAGCTGGGACGCGTGGTCCTGGCCGGCTGACCGCTCAGCCCGATCGACGCAGGGCATCCAGCTCGCCTTCTTCCGGCGGGCTGGATGCCCTGATTTGTTCATTTTCACCGTGCCCGGTCACTGCTCGTGACCTGGTTCAGGCGCATCTCGCCCAGGCACGTCTCCCTCGTCCGGATGACGCCCTTTTCCGGCGGGTGATTTCACGATCCCCGCTGGTAGGGGTCGGTGGACCGACTTACGCTCGATCGCATCGGACGAACCGCAGCCGAATTCCGACGGAACTTTCCGGCGCGGCCCCACCTGATTGCGCATTGAGGAAGAAGGTAGCCGTGAAGAAGACGATTACCGCGCTCTCGCTCGCCGCAGCTCTGTTCGCCGCCTCCACGGTTCCGGCTGCCTCCGTCACGACCGCCGCGCCGGAACCGCCCGCCGCCTGCGCCGACCTCGTCTCCGACCTGGCGGCGAAGCTCAAGAAGGCCGTCGCCAGCCTCGTCCCGACCCCTGACGTGGCCGCGCTGACACCGCTGGTCGGTGACGTGCTCGCCATCCTGACGGCGATGCAGGACGCGGGATGTCTGCCGGCACCACCGGTCAGCGCGCCGAGCGTGCCCGCGCCGGTCACCGCGAAGACCTACGAGGGACCCGCCGACCAGTGCGTGGCGGCCGTGCTGAACCTGATCTCGTCCGTCGCCGGTCTCGGCGGCACGGTGCTGGGTGCGGCCGCCGGAGCCCAGCCCGACGCCGCCAAGCTGACCGAGCTGCTGAAGGGCGTGCTGAAGGACGCCGAGGACCTGCTCGCGAAGTGCGGCCTGCCGAAGCCGTCCGGTGGCATGCCCGCGATGTCGGGCGCGCCGCTGCCGGTCGGGCAGGGCTGATCCGGCGCGGGGTGGGAAGGGCCCGTCACGGTGTCGGTGGCGGGCCCTTCCCACCGGTGGGTCAGCTGATCTCCAGCCGGGCGCGGGTCGCCGCGACCCGCGGGTACCAGCCGGCGAGCTCGTGCGCCTCGGCCACGAACGCACGCGCCTTCGCGTTGTCGCCGTCCGCCATCCACGCCCGCGCGACCGTGACCAGGTCGTCCGCCCGCCCCAGCGCCTGCTCGCTGTTCTCCGCGGCCCACGTCGCGAGCTTGCGCGCCTCCGCGTTCTGCCCCTCGATCAACGCGATCAGCGCCAGCGTCCCGTGCGCCCGGTGCTTCGGGTACCCCGCCTCGTAGGCGTTGACCAGCATGTTCTTCGCCGTCTCCAGCCCGATCTCGCGCGGGAACTGCCCGGACTCCACGGCCTGCGCCGCCACCCCCGCGGCCGTGGCCATGACGAACGCGAGCTCCCGCTGGGAGAGGTCCGAACGCGAGCTCAACCCGACCACCGTCTGCAACGCGTCGAGGTACTTCTCCCGCGCGCACGCCGTGACGACCTTGAGCCCGACCACGGTCAGCAGGTGCGGGTACCGCGCGACCGCCTCCTCGTAGATCCGCTCCGCCGCCTCGACGTCACCGCGGTGGTAGGCGTCCATCCCCGCCCCCACCAGCGGGCGTGCCTCCATCTCGTCGAGCGGCCGCCCGCTGACCTTCGGCAACCGGAACACGAACCACCCCAGGCTCGTGTGCCCCGGCTTCTCGAGCGGCCACAGCTGCACCGCGAGCAGCGCCGTCGAGGCGAGCGCCATGCCCTTGCCGAACGCCCAGCCGGTGAGCAGCCACGTCACCGCCACGAACAGCGCGGTCACCACGATCGCGGTGACCCCTGCCAGCACGGTCCGGCGCCGCACCCCCGGCTTCACCCCGGTGAAGCTCAACGACGCGAGCAGCGGCACCGACCGCAGCACGACCCGGCGGTCGTTGCTCGTCCACGACCTCACCTCGCTGCCCACGCCGATCGTCACGTGGGTGAGCCGCAGTCCGAAGAGGACGGCGCCGAGCGCCAGCCCCGCCTGCACCACGCTCAGCTCCAGCAGCAACCCGGTCACCGCCCCCGCGAGCCCCAGGTACCAGGCCGACGGGTCCCACGCGATCGTGCCCGCCACGACCAGGGCCGCGAGGGCCCAGCGCACAACTGTCACGGTTCGCAGACGCTACTCGGCGGGCTCGCGGTTCCCGGCTCGGGCCGATGTGGGGGACCGGCCGGCCGTCGGCGCGCCTCGGAGCGCCGTTCCCGGACCACCGGCTTCGGCGCACCAGCCCAGGTTCCCCGGCCTCACGCCACCGCCTGCGTGCCGCCCTCCCGCACCGGCAGTCCCGCGGCCCGCCACGCCCGGTACCCGCCCACGAGGTCCGTCGCGTTCGGCAGCCCGATCCGTTGCAGGTCCCGCGCCGCCAGCGACGACGAGTAGCCCTCGTTGCAGACCACGACGACCGTGGTGTCGGCGGTGAACCCGGGCAGCCGCCAGTCGCCGGTCGGGTCGAGCCGCCACTCCAGCACGATCCGCTCGACCACCACGGAGTTCTCGATCTCGCCCTCGGCGAGCCGGTTGGGCAGCGGCCGGATGTCGACGACCAGCGCGTCCGGCAGGGCGTGCACCTCCTGCGGGGTGAGGCGGGTGAGGTGGGCGCGGGCGGCTTCGAGGTAGGTGTCGACGTTGCTCACGGGCCCTCCAGGTCGGCCAGCCGGCGCAGCTCGGACAGCGGCAGCCGTTGTGCGGGCAGGGGTGGGATCTGGTCGGGGATGTCGAGCAGCGACGCGTACTCGCGCGTGGGCACGAGGGGCGGTGAGTAAGCGTGCACGGTGGCTGCGGGGGTGTCGAAGGGGTTCGTCACCTGGTGGGCGCGGCCGGAGCCGAAGCCCAGCGCATCGCCGGTCGTGCGCACGGCGGAGCGGACCGGGCCGGCCGGGTAGCGGTAGTCCTCGTGCAGCCGGCCGGTCAGCACGGTGAACGAGCCCGCGGACCCGCCGTGGTCGTGCGGTTCGGTGCCCTGGCCGGGCAACCACGACAGCAGCCACAGCTCGACGCCCTCGGTCAGGCCCAGGCGCGCCCACCAGCGGCGTTCGGCCGAGTACTCCAGGACCTGGAGCAGGCCCGTGGTCAGCTCGCTCGCCACGAACGAGGTCAGGTCGCGCAGCTCGCGCGGGGTCCACAGCGACCGCGACGGGTGGATCACGTCACGCAGCAGCTGGGTGTCCAGGACGGGGTGCAGGTCGTACTCGGAAAGGGTGGAAGTCACCGGCTCGCTCCTGAAGGCCACGTCGGTACGGGGTAGCGATCAAGACGCGACGGCGGCCGTCGTTCAGCGCGCGCGTCGCGTCGAGCTACACCCGCACGACGCCACCAGGACGAGGTCGATCGTGCGGTCGGACCAGTAGTGGACCAGCACGACCGTGATGGTGCCACGATTGCCTCGAAGGCCGCCACAGCGTCCACGGGCTGGTCACCGGAACTGCCTCCGAGCTGCCGGTCAGCGCGGCAGCCGCAGCAACAGCAGCGACCGCGCCTCCATCGTCAGCTTCGTGCGCGGCAGCAGCGCCGAGGTGTCCGCCGGCGAGCCGTCCGGGGTCGTCGTGTCCAGGAACGGCTCGTACGACGGCCCGTACCGCTCGTGCGGCAGCGTCACCGTGATCGCCTCCGCGCCTGAGTGCATCAGCAGCAGCCACGAGTCGTCCGACACCAGCTCGCCGTCGCGGGTGCGGGACAGGCAGTTCGAGCCGTCGACGAACATGCCGAGGGTGCGGCGGCTCTCGTCGAACCAGTCGGTCTCGGCCATCTCCTGGCCGTCCGGCCGGAACCACACCAGGTCCGGGTTGCCGCTCGGGGTCGTGCGGCCCTCGAAGAACTCCGGCTGCCGCAGCGCGGGTGAGGACGAGCGCAGGTCGATCAGCCGCTGCGTGAACCCCAGCAGCGCCTCGCTCGCGTCCGTCCTGGTCCAGTCGACCCACGAGACGCGGTTGTCCAGGCAGTACGCGTTGTTGTTGCCGCCCTGGGTGCGCCACATCTCGTCGCCCGCCACCATCATCGGCGTGCCGGTGGACAGCAGCAGCGTGGCGAGCAGGTTGCGGGCCTGCTTCGCCCGCAGCGCGAGGACGTCCCGGTCGGTCGTCCCGCCCTCGGCGCCGCAGTTCCACGACCGGTTGTCGTTCGTGCCGTCCCGGTTCTCCTCGCCGTTCTCCTCGTTGTGCTTGTCGTTGTAGGACACCAGGTCCCGCAGCGTGAAACCGTCGTGGGCGGTGATGAAGTTGATCGACTGCCACGGGCGGCGCAGGTCGTCGGCGTAGAGGTCGGACGAGCCGGACAGGCGGTAGGCGAGGTCGCGCACCGACGTGTGCCCGCGCCAGAAGTCGCGCACGGTGTCGCGGTAGCGGCCGTTCCACTCCGCCCACTGCATGCCGAAGTCGCCCACCCGGTAGCCGTCGCCGGTCGCGTCCCACGGCTCGGCGATCAGCTTCGCGCGGCACAGCACCGGGTCCGTGGTGATCGCGGTCAGCAGGGCCGAGTCGCGGTCGAAGAACCCGCCGCCGGGACGGCCCATCGTCGAGGCGAGGTCGAACCGGAACCCGTCCACGCCCATCTCCTCCGCCCAGTACCGCAGCGAGTCGGTGACGAGGCGGACGACCTGCGGGGAACCGGCGTCGAGCGTGTTGCCGCAGCCGGTGATGTCGACCGTGCTGCCGCCGCCGGCGTGCAGGTAGTAGCCGGGCGCGTCGAACCCGCGGAACGACAGCGTCGGGCCGTCCGGGCCGCCCTCGCAGGTGTGGTTGTAGACGACGTCGATCAGCACCTCGATGTTCGCCGCGTGCAGCGCCGCGACCATCGTGCGGAACTCCTGCACCTCGTTGCCCGGCTCGCTCGCGTACGCCGGGTGCGGCGCGCAGTACGCCAGCGGCGAGTAGCCCCAGTAGTTGCGGGCCCCGCGGCTGATCAGCGAGGGCTCGTCCTGGAACGCCTGGACCGGCAGCAGCTCGACGGTCGTGACGCCCAGCCTGGTCAGGTGCTCGACCGCGGCCGGGTGCGCGAGGCCGAGGTAGGTGCCGCGCAGCCGCTCCGGGATGTCCGGGTGGCTCTTCGTGAAGCCCTTGACGTGCAGCTCGTAGATCACCGCCTCCTCGAACGGCACCTCGGGCTTGGTCCCGGTGTTCGCGCCGCCCGGCGAGCTGACGACGCTCAGCGGGACGCTGCCCAGCGAGTCCTCCGCCGACGGCGGGCCGTGCATGGGGTCGCCGACGTAGCCCAGCGCCCTGCCCAGGTCGGTGACCGCGCCGGTGATCTGCCGGGCGTACGGGTCGACCAGCAGCTTCGCCGGGTTGCAGCGCAGCCCCCTGCCGGTGTCGTAGGGGCCGTGCACCCGGTAGCCGTAGCGCTGGCCGGGTGTGACGCCGGGCACCAGGCCGTGCCAGACGCCGAACGTCCGCTCGGTCAGCTCCACCCGTTTCTCCGCGCCGTCCTCACCGATCAGGCAGACCTCCACCGCGTCGGCGACGTGCGAGGTCACCGCGAACCGGACACCGCCCGCCTCGGCGTGTGCCCCCAGCGGGAACGGTCGGCCTGCCAGCACCTCGGACTCCGGTCGCGTAGCCATGCCTCCGATCTTGGCATCCGCCACCGACAAAAAACTTGAGACTTCACACAGGCGGCGCAGCGGTCGTGCCCGGTGTGAGGTGCACCCCGATGAGTGGTCGGTCGGAGGCCGTTCGGAACAATGGGGGCGTGGCGGACGTCGACGTGACAGATCTGGTCGTGCACATGGCGGGCGTGTCGGTCCGCCGAGGCAAGAACACGCTGGTCGGCAACATCGACTGGAGCGTGGAGCTGGACGAGCGCTGGGTGGTGCTGGGCCCGAACGGCGCCGGCAAGACCACCCTGCTGAGGCTCTCCAGCGCCGACCTGCACCCGACCAAGGGCAAGGTCCACCTCCTGGGTGAACGCCTCGGCAAGACCGACGTGCAGGAGCTCAAGCCCAGGATCGGGCTGTGCTCGGCGGCGCTCGGCGGCCGCATCCCGCCGGACGAGTCGGTCGTCGACCTCGTCGTCTCCGCCGGCTACGCGGTCCTCGGCCGCTGGCGCGAGGAGTACGGCAAGCAGGACACCGACCGGGCCCGCGAGCTGCTCGGCACGCTCGGCATGGCACACCTCGCCGACCGCCTCTACGGCACGCTGAGCGAGGGCGAGCGCAAGCGCACGCTGATCGCCCGCGCGCTGATGACCGACCCCGAGATGCTGCTGCTCGACGAGCCCGCCGCGGGCCTTGACCTGGGCGGCCGCGAGGACCTCGTGGCGAAGCTCTCCGAGCTCGCGCTCGACCCGGACGCGCCCGCGATGGTGCTGGTCACGCACCACGTCGAGGAGATCCCGCCGGGCTTCACCCACGCCCTGCTGCTGCGCGAGGGCTCGATCGTGGCGCAGGGGCTGCTGGAGGACACCCTCACCGAGGAGAACCTCTCGAAGACGTTCGGCCAGGACCTGGAGCTGCAGAAGTCCGGGGACCGCTTCTTCGCCCGCAGGAAGATCTGACGGCTACTGTGCTTGTCGGCCGCTGCTCCGCAGACGGCGGCGAGTTCGCCGGGAAGCCGGTCATCCGGCCGATCACCGGCACCGAATTGGGCTCCGCCGAATCCGGCACCGGCGGTCAGCCGGACGACCGGCGCGAACTCGCGACTACTGCCGGGTAACGTGACACCGCTGTCGCGACAACTGATGGAGGCGCCGTAGTGGCTGAGTTCGTGAGGCTCGAGGTCGAGGACGGGATCGGCACGATCCGCCTGGAGCGGCCGCCGATGAACGCCCTGAACCGGCAGGTGCAGACCGAGCTCCAGGCCGCCGCGAAGGAGGCCTCCGAGCGGTCCGACGTCTACGCGGTGATCGTCTACGGCGGCGAGAAGGTCTTCGCGGCCGGCGCGGACGTCAAGGAGTTCGCGAAGATCTCCCACGCCGAGATGACGCTGCGGGCCAAGGGCCTGTCCGACGCACTCGGCGCGCTGGCCACGGTGCCCAAGCCGACGGTCGCGGCCATCACCGGCTACGCGCTCGGCGGCGGGTTCGAGGTCGCGCTCGGCTGCGACCGGCGCATCGCGGGTGACAACGCCAAGCTCGGCCAGCCCGAGATCCTGCTCGGCCTGATCCCCGGCGGTGGCGGCACGCAGCGCCTCGCCCGGCTGATCGGCCCCGCGAAGACCAAGGACCTGCTCTACACCGGCCGGTTCGTCGGCGCCCAGGAGGCGCTGGAGATCGGCATGGTCGACGAGGTCGTCGCGCCCGACGACGTGTACGCGGCCGCCGTGCGGTGGGCCAAGCAGTTCGTCGGCGGACCGGTGCTCGCGCTGGCCGCCACCAAGGCCGCCGTCGACGGCGGCCTCGACACGGACCTCGAGTCCGGTCTCAAGCTGGAGAGCCACCTCTTCGCGGCGCTGTTCGCGACCGAGGACAAGAAGGCCGGTGTGGAGTCGTTCATCGAGAACGGCCCCGGGAAGGCGAAGTTCAGTGGCAACTGACCCGGCACCCAACCCGCACGCGACCGAGGAACAGGTCGAGGCGGCCTACCAGGACACCAAGCTCGCCCAGGTGCTCTACCACGACTGGGAGGCGGGCACGTACGACGAGAAGTGGTCGATCTCCTACGACGAGCGCTGCATCACCTACGCGACCGAGCGCTTCCGCGCCGCCGCCGGTGACGCCGGACCGTACGAGCACGCGCTGGAGCTGGGCTGCGGCACCGGCTTCTTCCTGCTGAACCTCATGCAGGGCGGGGTGGTCGAGAAGGGTTCGGTCACCGACCTGTCGCCCGGCATGGTCGAGGTCGCGCTGCGCAACGCCGAGCACCTGGGCCTCGACGTCGACGGCCGGGTCGCCGACGCCGAGCGCATCCCGTACGACGACGACACGTTCGACCTCGTCGTCGGCCACGCGGTGCTGCACCACATCCCCGATGTGGAGGCGGCCATGCGCGAGGTGCTGCGGGTGCTCAAGCCCGGCGGCAAGTTCGTGTTCGCGGGCGACCCGACGAACATCGGCAACTTCTACGCCCGCAGGCTCGGCCAGGCGACGTGGTGGCTCACCACCACCATCACCAAGGCCGTGCCGGTGCTGAACGACTGGCGCCGCCCGCAGGAGGAGCTCGACGAGTCCTCCCGCGCCGCCGCGCTGGAAGCGGTCGTCGACCTGCACACGTTCGACCCCGACCAGCTGGAGGCCACGGCCCGGCGCGCCGGTGCCGTCGGTGTCCGCGCCGTCACCGACGAGCTGTCGGCGGCGTTGTTCGGCTGGCCGGTGCGCACGTTCGAGGCCGCGGTGCCGCGCGAGAAGCTCGGGTTCGGCTGGGCGATGTTCGCCTACCGCACCTGGCAGAACCTCTCCTGGCTCGACCAGAACGTGCTTTCGAAGGTGCTGCCGCGCGAGGTGTTCTACAACGTGTCGATCACCGGCAGGAAGTCGCAGTAGGGCGTTGGGGTACGCGTTCACCTCGGCCGACGTGGCGTTCCTGCGCTCTGCCGCCGGAACCGCCGCTCTCGCCGAGGTGGACGCGCTGCCGTTCACCGACGCCTCCCGGCTGCACGACGTCGGTGCCGCCCGCAGGCTGCTCGGCGACGGCTTCGCCCCCGTGGTCGAGACGGTGCTGCTGCGCCGCCGCGCCCGGTCCAAACTGGACGGTGCGCGCGACTGGCTGTTCACCGACGACGCGCTCCAGCAGGCGACCGCCTCCCCGGTCGCGCGGCACCGGGCGGAACGCTTCCGCGGCCGGGACGTCCACGACGTGACGTGCTCGGTCGGCGCTGACCTGGGGGCGCTGCACGAGGTCGCCGCCCGTTGCCTCGGCTCCGACCTCGACCCGGTCCGGCTCGCCATGGCCCGCCACAACGTCCCCGGCGCGCTCGTGGTCCGGGCCGACGCGCTGCGGCCGGTCTCCAGGGCCACCGCGGTCACCGCCGACCCGGCCCGCCGCGACTCCGCCGGCCGCCGCCGGTGGCATCCCCAGGACTTCCTGCCACCGCTCGACGAGCTGGCCGAGGTGTACGCGCACGTCGACCTGGCGGTGAAGTGCGCGCCCGGCATCGACTTCGCGGTCGCGCCGTGGGCCGACGAGGTCGAGCTGGTGTCGCTGGACGGGTCCGTCCGCGAGGCCTGCCTGTGGACCAGGGGCCTGGCCACACCGGGGGTGTCCCGCCGCGCCACGGTCCTGCACGGCACGGAGGTGTGGACGCTCACCGACGCCGAACCCGACGACTGCCCGGTCGCCCCGCCCGGCGAGTGGCTCGTCGACCCGGACGGCGCCGTCGTGCGCGCGGGCCTGGTGCGGCACTACGCGGCCCGGCACGGCCTGCACCAGCTCGACGAGCGCATCGCCTACCTCAGCGGGCCGGAACCGCCGCCGGGCATCAGGGCGTTCCGCGTGCTCGACCACGCGCACTACACCGAGAAGGCGCTGAAGACGCTGCTGAAGGCGCGCGGGATCGGCCGGGTGGAGATCCTGGTGCGCGGCCTCGACGTCGACCCGAACACGCTGCGCAAGCGCCTCAAGCCCAGCGGTCCCGACGAGGCGTCGGTCGTGCTGACCAGGATCGGGTCCAGGCCGGTCATGCTGCTGTGCCGGGCAGAGCGGACCTGAGCCGGGATCAGGCCGGGGCGAACGCGGCGAGCACGAGGTCCAGCCGGTCCCCGTCGAGCTCCGGGCGCAACCGCTGTCCGTGGCGCAGCGTGGCGATGCCGTGCAGGGCGCTCCAGAACGCCTCGGCGAGCGCGTCGAGGTCGCGGTCGCCTGCGACGGGTTCCAGTGCGGCGACGATCTCGCCGAACGACGTGCGCAGCTCGGCCGGCGTCTCCTCGCTGCCGAACGCGATGTCGATCCGCTGCACGAACATGGCGTCGTAGAGCGCGGGCCGTTCCCCGGCGAACCGCAGGTAGGCCTCGGCGAGCGCGCGCAGCGGGGCGGTGCTGGTGGTGGTGGGGGTGGTGCGCGCGGCGTGCATCCGGCGGCCGAGCTCGGCGAAGCCCTCGACCGCGACCGCGCGCACGATCGCGTCCTTGCCCTTGAAGTGGCTGTAGAGCACCGGCTGGCTGTACTCGACCTTCTCGGCGAGCCGGCGCGTCGTCACCGCGTCCCAGCCGTCCGACTCGGCCAGCTCGCGGGCCGCGTCGATGATCAGCTGGTGCCGCTCTGCTCGTTCGCGCTCCCGGCGCTGCTGGACGGACACGACCCAGAATCTAGCACTGCTAGACAACCGAGCGGCGTTCATTTAGCGTTGCTCGTGTCGCTAGCAGTGCTAGATCCTGGAGGGTGTCATGCGGTTGACCACGACCATGGCGTGGCTCGTCGTCGCGGCGGGTTTCGTGTTCGGGCTGAACTTCCTGTTCAACGGGCACGGCGCCGCCGCGGGGTTCGGCATCGCCGACCCGAGCGGCTACCACGTCGTGAAGGGCGTGCGCGACCTGGCGTACGCGTTGACGGCGCTGATCCTGCTGGTGCTGCGGCAGCGGCGGGCGCTCGGCTGGGTGGTGCTCGCGGACGCGGTCATCCCGATCGGCGACTTCTTCTCGGTGGTCACGTCGGGCGGCAGTGCCGGCTACGCGGCCGCGGTGCACGGCTCGGCGGCCGTGCTCGTGCTGATCACGGCCGCACTGCTGCTGCGCGAGTCAGCTCACGCACCGTCCGCACCAGCTGCGGGTCCTCGATCTCCAGCATCAGCAGCCCGCTGAGCACGCGGAACGCCCGCAGCAGCTCCTCCGGCTCGGTGGATCGCGCGAGGGTGGCGCCGAACTCGCCGGCGTCGGACAGGTCGTCGAGGCCGCGGCCCTGCACGGCGGGAAGACCCCGGCGCAGGCACCGCAACGACATCACGTTGTCGCGCATGGTGTTGACGAGGTGCAGCGCCTGCCACACCCGGCCCCGCGCGAGGCTCGCGCGGACGTGCAGCGCGTGCAGCCACGCCAGGCCGATGAGCTGGCCGCGGTCGGGTGGCCGCACCTTCGGGATGTCGTTGACCTCGCCGAACAGCAACCGGAACGCGGGCCCGGACGCACCGAACTCCGCCGAGGGCCAGAACGCGAGGTCCACCTGCAGCGTCGTGGCCATCAGGAAGACCCGGAAGAGGGTGGCGCCGTGCTGCACGTCGAGGTGGCTGACCGCGCCGCACGCGTAGAGCAGGTCGGTCCAGTCCTCCACCACGGCGTCCATGTCGCGGTCGACGGACACGGCGAAGTCGAGGTCGGACCAGCGGTCTTCCCGTCCCAGCGCGGACGACCCCGTCAGCGCCGCCCCGACCACCCGCGGGTCGGAGTCGGCGGCGCTGACGAGGTCGTCGCGCAACCGGTCACGTTCGGAAACTGTGAACACGGACCAACACTATTGGTGGTGACTTGAGCCCCGGCTCAGATCACCCCGTGGCCACGGCGAAGACGTGCAGGTCCCCGTCCTCGGGCAGCACGATGCCCTGCAGCACCTTGCCTTCCGGGGCCGTGTACGTCTTCGTCGCGAAGATGTGCGTGGCGACCTTCTCGTTGCCGCCGCCGAGCTGGTTGCGGTACGGGGTGGCGGCGACGACCACGTTGCCGTAGCTCGGGGTGGCCCCGCCGCCGCCCAGCGTCCAGTCGCTGAACCCGATCTCGACCGGTGCCGTGGTGCCGTCGGTGAACGTCACCGTGGCGGTGCGGGTGCGGGCGCCGTTGGCGGCCGAGCCGAGGAACGCGAGCCTCGTGCCGGACAGCGTGAGCTTCTGCTCGTTCGCGGTCACGTTGTCCGGGCGGCCGGCGGGGGAGCCGGGCCAGGTGAACGTGAGCCCGTCGACCGTGCCGGTCTGGCCGGGCACGAGCCCCGCCGTGGCCAGCGCCTGCCGCGAGTAGCTGTAGCCGCCGCCGTCGAAGTCGCCGTCGCCGGTGGCGTCGTCGGAGGCACCGACGTTGTTCACCGCGGCGAGCATGCTGCCCTCCTGCGCGACCTTCGCCGTCATCGGCAGCACGACCGGCTTGGCGGCGCCCTCCACGGTCACCGTGACGGTGAAGTCGTAGAAGCCCTCCGCCGTACCGGCCGCGGCGCTCACCTGGAACGACGACGGCACCGCGCCGGTGGCCGGGGTGAACGTCAGCGACTCGGGGCCGGTGATCGCGTAGGTCGCCTTCGGGTCGCCGTCGTAGAGCTTGACCGCGTTGACCTTCGCCGTGACGGTTCCGCCCGGCGTGACGACGACCTGCTGCGGTTCGACGCTCAGGTAGTAGGGCTGGTCGTGCTTGATCGGCTCTTCGCCGTCGCGGAACGACGGCGGCGCGTCGGCTGCGCCGGTGCCCCAGGACGACGGCTTGGCGCCGAGCACGAAGTCGAGCTTGCCGCCGCGTTCGACGAACGACTCCGGCAGCCAGGTCTTGGTCGCCGTGCGGCCGTTGACCTTCACCGACTGCACGTACTTGTTCGCGGTGCTCGCGCCGGGTGCGGTGATGGTGATGTCCCTGCCGCCACCGCGGTTGATCTTCACCGACGTGAACAGCGGGCTGCTCAGCACCAGCTCGGCGCGCGAGGGCACCTGCGGGTACACGCCCATGGCGGTGAACACGAACCACGACGACATGGCGCCGAGGTCGTCGTTGCCGGGAATGCCGCCGGGGGTGTTCTTCCACAGCGTGTTCACGGTCTCCCGCAACGTCTCCTGCGTCTTCGCGGGCTGACCGGTGTAGTTGTAGAGCCACGGCACGTTCACCGACGGCTCGTTGTCCAGCTCGGACTTCGCGCCGCCCTTGCCGGTGAGCGCCCAGCTGCCGTCGGCGTTGTGGAAGAAGTCGTCGAGCCGCTTGTTCGCGCGGTCCTTGCCGCCCAGCGACTCCACGAGCCCGGCCACGTTGTGCGTGACCATCCAGGTGTACTGGGCGCTGCTGCCCTCGACGAACCCGTTGCCGGTGTCGGGCGTGAAGTCCTTGACCCACGTGCCGTCGGCGTTGCGGTTGCGGACGTAGCCGCCGGTGCTGTGCGCGACCGGGTCGAAGTTGTGCTGCCACCACTGGGACCGCTCGGCGAACGTCTTCGCGGTCCTGCGGTCACCCGTGCGCTCGGCGAGCTGGCTGATCGCGAAGTCGGCCGCGGAGATCTCCAGGGTCTCCGCCGCACCGCCCCAGGCGTTCGACACCGACGGCATGTACCCGTGCTCCAGGTACTTGTCGAGCGACGGCCGCTGACCGACCGACATCACGGCCCAGCCGTCCTTGCTCAGGTCGAGCGGCGTCGGCACGGTGGCCGCCTTGACCAGCGACTTGAGCGAGGCCCGCAGGTCGTAGCCCCGGCCGCCGAACGCGGAGATCGCGGCGAGCGCGATCGGCGCGGGGTCGCCGTTCATCACGTGCGTCCCACCGCTGGCGTGCGTCCAGCGGTCCCAGACGCCACCGTTCTGCTCGGCCTGGTTCAGCAGCGACTGCGCGATGTCCGAGCCGATCTGCGGTTCCAGCAGGGTCAGCAGCTGCAGCTGCGAGCGGTAGACGTCCCAGCCGGAGAACGTGCCGTACTGGGCCTTCTGCCGCTGCCGGTCGACCTTGTGCACCTTGCCGTCGAAGCCGGCGTACTCGCCGTTGACGTCGCTGAAGAGGTTGGGGTGCAACAACGAGTGGTAGAGCGCGGTGTAGAACTTCGTGCGGTCGTCATCGGAGCCGCCGCCGACCTCGATGCGCTTGAGCTGCTGCTGCCACGCGATGTAGGCGTTGTCCCGCATGTCCTCGATGGACTGGCCCTTGTTCTCGGCCCGCAGGTTCGCCCTGGCGTTGTCGAGGCTGACGTAGGAGATGCCGACCTTGACGTTCACCTGCGCGCCCGGCTCGAAGCCGAGGTACGCGCCGGACCCCTTGCCCAGCACCGGCCAGCCGTTCGTGCCGTACGTCGTGCCGCCCTTCGAGGTGGTGCTCCCGGGCGTGACAACGTTGTCCTGGTACGTGCCGACCTCCTTGAACGGCTGGTCGAACTCCGCCACGAAGTGCAGCGTGTAGTAGCTGCGGCGGCCGGCCTGGTTGATGTAGCCGCAGAAGTTGCCGGACGTGACGCTGCCGGTGATCGTGCGCTTCTCCTGGTCCACCGCGGTCTGCGCGTCGGAGGAGCCGACCTGCGACTTGGAGGTGTTGACCAGCACCGTGGCCGGCTTGCCGGCGGGGAAGGTGAACCGCGCGGCACCGGTGCGTTCGGTGGCGGACAGCTCGGCCTTCGCGCCGGACTTGAGCGTCACGTCGTAGCGGCCGGGCTTGGCCACCTCGTCGGCGTGCGCGAACTCGCTGGCGTAGACCGCGTCCGTGGCGTCGGTCGTCGGCGATGTCGTGACGGTGCCGACGTGCGGGAAGATCGGGACGTCCCCGCTGCCGCCCGCGCAGCCCGTGCCGGACATGTGGGTGAGGCTGAACCCGCGGATCTTCGTGGCGTCGTACCGGTACCCGCCGGGGGCCGCGGCGCGCAGGGTGTTGCCGCGGGAGGCCTCCGGGCTGAACGAGAACATGCCGAACGGCACGACCGCGCCGGGGAAGGTGTTCCCGAGGTTGGTCGTGCCGATGAACGGGTTGACGTGTGCTGCCGGGTCCGGCACCACCTGAACCTGGAGCTGAGCGGAGGCAGGGACCACTCCGAACGTCATGGCCACCGCCACCGCAGCTGCCGTGAGGACTCTTCGCTGCATGGTCGCGGACCCTACTTTCCGTGCCCGCTCAACCCCAGAGAGCGACACGAACCTGTCGTCAAACGGACAACCGCTGCTCCATGAACGTCCTCAGCGCGGGCCAGTCGGTGTCCTCCGCGACCGCCACCTGGTGCTTTCCGCCGATCAGCGCGCCTTCGTCGTCGACGTCGAGCAGATGCGTCTTGAGCGTGAGCGTGCCGGGGATGATCGCCTCGGCGACCGCGACGGCGTCGTGCACGAGGATGCCCTCGTAGTCCGACCGCCCGGCGAGGTAGGCGCGGTAGGTCTCGGTCAGCCCGCTGAGCACCGGGTCGACGGCGTCGAGGAACGCCGGGTCCGCGATGCACCGCTGGGTGAGGTTGAGCGGCACCACGACCGGGTTGCCCCTGCGGACCACCGTGCGCGCCGCCGCCGGGTCGGCCCAGAAGTTGAACTCGGCCCGTTCCGTGGTGTTGCCCAGCCCCAGCCCGCCACCCATGACGACCAGCCGCGGGAACTCCACCCCGGCCTCAACAGCCCTGGCGATGTTGGTCTGCGGCCCGATCGCCGCCACCACGGTCTCGGCCGTGACGTGCTCGCGGAAGAACTCGACGACGTCACCCTCGTGCAGCGCCCTGTCGTTCTCCGGCAAGGTGTGCGCCCGCCCGCCGAGCCCGTCCGCGCCGTGCACGTCCGCGGCCCCGCCCGGCCCTTCCGCACCCCGGACCACGGGCACGTCCGTCCGCCCCAGGTGCGCCAGCAACCGCTGGGCGTTGCGCGTGGTGTGCTCCAGCGACACGTTGCCGAACACGGTGGTGAGGGCGACCAGCTCGACCTCGGGACTGCGAGCGGCGAGCGCGATCGCGAACGCGTCGTCCACGCCGGGGTCGGTGTCGATGATGAGAGGAATCGCCATGCCCCCAGCCTGCCTCAGACCCGGACTCACCGCGGCCACGTCCGGCTCAGCCCAGATCCTCCAGCGCGGCGACGTATGCGGGAGCAACGAGCCGGATTCGCTCGGCAGGAATGTCACCGGCCAGCGCATCGACCGCGAGCAGCACCCCTGGAGCGGCAGGTCCGCCGAACTGCTCGCGGAGGTACTCGAGTCCGCGCTTCGTCACATCGCCGACCAACGCATCGCTCACCAGAGTGCGCAACGACGAGATCACCTCTTGCCGGGGCACTCCCACCATCAGGCGGTACACGTCACCGGCATCCTTGTTGGTCAGCCTTTCCAGGCGTCCCAACCGGTCGTGGATCTTGTGCGCCTTGGCGACGAGCAGTGCCGCCGGACCCGCGACGTTCACCTCCGCCGAACGCTCGCCGCCGTCGAGCGCGGTGATCGTCATCAGCGAGCGATCGACGATCGCGGTCTCCAACCCCGGAACCCTGCGCGCGGTCATCTTGTCGTGCGGCTGGATGCTCGCACTGCGACTTCCGGGCCCAGCCAGCTTCTCGCCGACGAGAAGATCAAGCTCCACCGGAACCACAACACCTCCGACTGATTCTCGACGCCCCCACAGACCGGGTTGGTTGTCTGCCAGCAGTTCGAACCCGGCTGCTCTCAGCCGTTCCTGGATGAGCGGTTCGTCGTCGAGAGTGCGTGGATCGAGCCCCAGGTCGCCGTCCGAGGTGAACGCCGGTGTGGCGAGCTGGGCGTGCTGGGTGCGGAGGTACACCGCTTGAGCTCCGACGACGGTGATGGAGGCGCGGTGCTCCCACAACGCTTCCAAGCCGTCGAGGAGGACGTTGCGAGCAATGACGTTCAGGTCCGACTGACGAACGCCGTCGGGTGTCTTGGACATCTGGTGCGGACTTTCTGGTGAGATGGAAAGTGATCCCGGCGGTGCCCGGTCAACCACGATCGAATGGCATTCGCCACTCGTTTTCGTGATCAATCATGTATTCCAGCAGCCTTTCCCCCTCGGCCGGCAACCGGTCCGGGCCGGCCAAGCTGTCGAGTGCCAGCTGGCTCAGCGCTACGTAGGGGACCCCCCTGGTGTTCGAGGTTCCTTCGAACACCACCTGGTCGTAGGCGCGGAGGAACAAGACGTCACCGCCGTCTGCCTGCATGAGGTCGAGCCGGTCCGCCCACAGATCCGGGGTGTGCGGTCCGGGGTCGACATAAATCATCAACCTGCCGCCCACGATGTAAGGCGCAAACCTTTTCGTGGCGTAGGAGCCGGTGACCGCGATTCGGGGCTGCTCGGTTGCGGTGTGCACAGCTTTTGCCAGCTGAGCAAGGACAGCATCTTGGCCGTTTATCGCAACTGTGCTCACGTAGGAGTTGTGCCGGAGCAGGTCATAGGTTTCCGCTCGAGCGCGCAAGATCTCTGGCCACCTGACCTCCGTGATCATCCGTCCCGTCCTGCGGATGAGCAGCTGGTCTTCCAGTTGACCGAGCAGCCGCGACACCCACGGCAGGCTCACGTCGGTGGCATCGGCGATCTGACCTGCGCGGTACGGGGGACGCCGATCGATGAGGAACCGGACGACACGGCCCGCTCGGACGCCGGCGAGGGTGACGGTTCTCGGACTCGGGGACTCGTTGGCCGTCAATGACTTCGGCGGTCTTGATGCGCCATGGGTCTTGATGCGGATCGACGGATGATTGATCGCTATGGACGCGTTACCCGTCAGGTCCAGGTAGGAGATTTCGTGCTCTTGCAGTGCTTGCTGCGTCCGGGCGCTGATCCACGGCGACGTGACCAGCAGTGTCTGATGGCTTCGTGCGTGTCGCAGGACGTTGCTGATCCGCCTGAGCTCCGTCTCGACATCACGCGGGGTCAGAGCCGTTCGTGCGATCACCAGGAGTTCGGCGAACCGCTGTCCGTCGGGCGGCAACACCTGAACCCGGCTGTCGATCACCCCGTCTTCCGCTCGAGGGGTCTCGGGTCCAGGAAGTGCGGTGATTTCCCACCCGGCTCCTAGGAGCTCCTGCAGGGAACGAAGTGCCTGCTGGAGCACGCTGTCAGGCGTGGCATCCGTCTCGTCCACTCGTGCCCCTCTCCGGTGGGGTTCAGCGTAGTAAAAGTTGCCTCAATTGACAACTTGCCTAGTGTGCGCAAGTGCCGCTTGGAAGCAAGTTTGCGGAAAGTAGCTGGTTGTCCTGCATACGAAACACCATCGAGCAGGCAACCTGTCGCGGATAGTTACAGTGCCGTGCATGACGAGCATGTGGGGCGCACCCGTGTGGACCAGGTGGGCCAGGTCGCGCCGGGATCCGCAGCAGGCGCGCTTCCTCACGATGGCGTCGTTGCGCTGGGTCCTGCGCCACCGCGCCTACACGCCCTGGTACCTGGTGCGGTACTGGCGGCTGCTCCGGTTCCGGCTGCTCAACCCGCACGTGGTGCTGCGGGGCATGGTGTTCTTCGGCAAGCGCGTCGACGTGATGGCGCGGCCGGGGTACGGGCGGCTGGAGATCGGGCGGTGGGTGCACATCGGGGACGGCAACGCCATCCGGTGCCACGAGGGGTCGTTGCGGATCGGCGACAAGGTCGTGTTCGGCAAGGACAACACGGTCAACTGCTACCTCGACGTCGAGATCGGGGCGTCCAGCCTGGTCGCGGACTGGGTCTACATCTGCGACTTCGACCACAAGACCGAGGACATCACCTTGCCGATCAAGGACCAGGGCATCGTGAAGTCGCCGGTGCGGATCGGGCCGGACTGCTGGCTCGGCGCCAAGGTCACGGTGCTGCGCGGCACGCGGGTCGGGCGCGGGTGCGTGCTCGGTGCGCACGCGGTGGTGCGCGGGGACGTGCCGGACTTCAAGATCGCGGTCGGCGCGCCCGCCCGCGTGGTGCGGGACCGGCGCGCCGACTACGAGGCGGACGCGCAGCGCCGGGCGGACGTCGCCGACATGGCGCGCAAGGCCCAGGAGGCGCTGGCTAGGCGAGCGGAAGAAGCTGCGGACGCTTAGGCGTGAAGCCGTCGCCGGGCTGGCGGCCGATCAGCCTGTTGCGCGAGCGCGAGTAGGCGACCGGGAGGACCTGGTCGCGCAGCCACCGCCAGTGGTCCCACAGCGACGCGCCGGCCGCGGCGCCGGGCAGCGGTGCCGTCCAGGCCGGGTCGAACGGCACGTCCAGCGCGGACAGCAGGTGCCCGGCCAGCCGCCGGTGGCCCAGCGACGACAGGTGCAGGCGGTCGGGGCCGAAGTAGCGCGAGTCGTTGACGCACTCGTCGGCCCACACGTCCACCAGCAGCACGCCGTACCGGGCCGCCGCCGCGCGCACCGCGGCGTTCAGGGCCTCGATGCGCGGGCGCATGCGCCGGCCGAACGGCATCCGGTGCGAGATGTCGCTCAACGTGAACACGGCGACGGTCGGCGCCAGCGACGACACGGCGGACACCACCGCGTCGACCCGGTCGGCGATCTGGGCGCAGGTCGCGCCGGACATCACGTCGTTGCCGCCGCCGAAGAGCACGAGCAGGTCCGGTGACAGCTCGGCGGCGAGCGGCACCTGTTCGGCGAGCATCTGGTCGAGCCGGCGTCCGCGCACGCCGAGGTTGGCGTAGCGGAAACCGGGCGCGTCCAGCACGGACGCCACCCGGTCAGCCCAGCCGCGGTACGCGCCGTCGGGCAGCAGGTCGTCCAGGCCCTCGGTGCAGCTGTCCCCGAGTGCCACGAAGCGTTGGTATCTCATTCAGTCCCCGGTCACCTCTCGTTCACGTGGCCGCGGACTGTACTGGAGCTAGGTGAACAGATTTCCCGTCGCGATCTTGGGGCGGCCCAGCACCCGCGGCTCGCGCACGACGGCCGACGCGTAGACCTCCGCCGTGCCCGCCGCGATCGTGGCCCAGTTGAAGTCCGTTGCGAGCCGTGCCTTGGCGGCGCGCGCACGGGTGGCGGCGGCCGCTGGGTCCGACAGCACGGCGCGCACCGCACGGGCCAGCCCGTCCACGTCACCGGGCGCGAACGACAGCCCGGTCACCCCGTCCAGCACGACCTCGCCCAGGCCGCCCGCCGTCGAGGCCACCAGCGGTGTCCCGGCGGCGGCCGCCTCCAGGGCCACGATGCCGAACGGCTCGTACCGCGACGGCAGCACGACCGCGTTCGCGGCGGTGAGCAGCGCGGCGAGCGACCGGTCGGACAGGTGCCCCACGAACTCCACCGCCCGCAGCACCCGGTGCTTGCGCGCCTGCTCCCGCAACCACTCCGTCTGCGAACCACCACCGGCCACCACGACCCGCGTGCCCCGGAACGCCCTGCGGATCCGCGGCAGCGCGGCGATCAGGTCCTGGACGCCCTTCTCCCACTCGATCCGGCCGAAGAACAGCAGCAGCGGGTCGCCGTGCGGGGCGTGCCGCCGCCGGGCCGCATCGACGTCCGCCGGGCGCACCCGCCAGCCGCCGGGCTCGATGCCGTTGTGCAGCACGGAGACGTCCGCGGTGTCCACTTCGAACAGGTGCGCCACCTCCCGGCGCATCGCCGACGAGCACGTGATCAGCGCGTCGGCCCGGTTCGCGAGCCACCACTCCACCGAGTGAACCTGCTGGTTCAGCGGGTGCGAGAGCCAGCCGGAGTGCCTGCCTGCCTCGGTCGCGTGCACCGTGGCCACCAGCGGCACGCCGTGGGCCTCAGCGAGCGCGATGGCCGGGTGCGAGACCAGCCAGTCGTGCGCGTGCACCACGTCCGGTCGCCACGGTGCCAGCGCCAGCCCGGCGCGGACCATCGCGTGGCCCATCGCGAGCGTCCACGCCACGAGGTCCTTCTCGAACACCAGGTGCGCGGGGTCCTCGGCGACCCGGACGAGCCGCACGCCCTCGCTCTCCACGTCCGCGGTGGGGTGCGTGACCGCGTCGGTGCCGGACGGTTGCCGGCACA
The DNA here is from genome assembly GCF_040647275.1 of Lentzea sp. NPDC042327. NCBI lineage: Bacteria > Bacillati > Actinomycetota > Actinomycetes > Pseudonocardiales > Pseudonocardiaceae > Lentzea > Lentzea sp. NPDC042327. The sequence goes on along the minus strand of NZ_JBEZBX010000005.1, from coordinate 612,935 downwards.
GCACGACGACCTCGTGCCCCTGCGCGGCCAGCTGTGTCGCGAGCGCGTGGACGTGCCTGCCCAGCCCGCCGACGACCACCGGCGGGTACTCCCACGACAACATCAGCACGCGCATGCCGTTACCTCATTCCTCGCGCGTCCAGCTGCCCGAACGGGCCGTCCGCCGCGCGGAGCTCCGCCGCCCTCGCCCGGCCCCGGCCACTTCTGGCCAGCGCGGCGAGCTCGCTGAACCGGTCGCTGTGAATCTTCGCGCGGTACCGCGCGTAGTCGGCGGCCGAGTCCTTCGTGACCATGAACGCCCAGTCGCTCGACAACGCCAGCAACGCCTCGCGCACCGCCTGGTCCAGCACCGGGTCCCTGGTGGTGCCGGAGAGGTCGAGCTCCAGCAGCTCCCGCTGCACCGCCGCGTTCAGCGACACGACGTCGGCGACCTGCGCGCCGTCCCAGACCCGCCAGTCCTTGCCGCTGCCCCACGAGGAGGCGGGCAGCTCGACCGGCGCGCCCACGTGGCCGGCCTCGACGGCGCCGCGCAGCGTCGTCACGCGCACACCGGCCTCCGGCAACGCGCGCAGCACGCCCTCCAGCCACATCGGACCCTCGTGCCACCAGTGCCCGTACAGCTCGGTGTCGTAGGCCGCCACGACCAGTCCGCCGTCGATCGCGCGCAACCGCCGCACGACCGTGCCGACGAAGTCCTCGACGTGCCGTTCGATCGCCTCGCGGGCGAGCAGCGGGTCGTAGGGCCGCTTGTCCTGCGGCGCCACGTTCTTGCCGGTCACCCGCGCCGGCTTCAGGCCGGTGGGGTGGTCGAAGGTGTGGAAGTCCCGGTAGGCCGCGTCACCCGGATAGCCGACCTTGGGCGACCAGACGCGGTAGGACACCTCCAGGTCGCGGCCGAACGCGAGCACGTCGGACGAGCCGACCGGGTGCGCGGTGGACGTGTCGCCGTGCAACGCGGGCCCGTCGACCAGGAACCGCCGCACGCCCGCCGCCGCGTACCCGGTCTCCATGCCCGGCGAGTAGCCGCACTCGGGCGCCCAGATGCCCTCCGGCGCGCGGCCGACCCGCAGTGCTGTGTCGTCCAGGCCGGTCCGCAGCGCGAACGCCCGCACCCGCGGGTCCAGCAGCGGCTGGAACGGGTGCGTGGCGGGTCCGCCGAGCAGCTCAACGGTCTGGGAGTCCACAAGGGACCGCAGGATCGGCGAGAACCCGTGCCGCCACCGGGTCTCGAACTGCTCCAGCGCCCGGGCCGAGGCGCGGTGCTCGTAGGCCGACAGCTCCGGCAGCCGCCGTCCGGCGTACTGGGAGCGCAGGTGCCAGTTGCCGAGCCAGTCGTGCGCGCCGCGCAGGCAGTACGGGTCGTCCAGCTGTGCGGCCAGCACCGGCGTGACGCCCAGGGTCAGCACGTCGTGGCGGCCCTCGTCGGCGAAGCGCCGCAGCATGTCCACGACGGGCAGGTACGAGTGCGCCCAGGCCTGGTAGAGCCACTCCTCGCCGACCGGCCACGCGCCGTGGTGGGCGAGCCAGGGCAGGTGGCTGTGCAGCACCAGGCAGAAGGTGCCCTCGCGCCCGCCCGTCACGCGCGCACCGCCACGGCCACCAGGTCGAGGCTGGTGTCCAGGTCCGCGGAGGTGATGTCGAAGTCGTCCACCGTCACCGACTCGACGGCCTCCTTGAGCTCGGCAGGCCAGGGCGCGCCGGACAGGGCGACCTCGACCTGTGCGTCGATGATCCGTCCACCGAGGAGCGAGTCGAGCCTCGGTCCGTGACGCAGCCCGCTCAGTTCGTCAACGGCGAAACCGGCCGCCCGCAACATGTCGTCCAGTTCGGACGGAGCCAGCTCCCTGGTGTGGAACGGGTTCAGCGGCGTGTCCTGGCCGGGGGAGAACGTGAGCCGGTTCGGCGTGGTCACGATCAGCGTGCCGCCGGGCCGCAGCACACGCCGGCACTCCGCGAGGAACTGCTCCTGGTCCCACAGGTGCTCGATCACCTGCAGGTTCGCCACCACGTCCACGGAGCCGGTGCGCAGCGGCAGCGTCGCCAGGTTGCCGCGCAGCACGTCGAGCCGCGGGTACGTGCGGGCGACGTGCCGCGAGGTCAGCTCGTCGTAGTCGAGCGCGACGACCCGCCGCGCGACCGTGCGGATCAGCTGGGCGCCGTAGCCCTCGCCGCAGCCGGCCTCCAGCACCACGGCGTCCGCGCAGTGGCCGATGAGGTGTAGATATGCGGCCTCGTGCCTGCGGAACCAGTAATTCTCTTCCGCGATGCCGGGTACCGTGCGTTCGCCGGTCAGGGGGAGGGTCACGCCCGCCAGGTTACTTGCCAGTAGTGACAGTCGGTACCGCGGAGCACCCGGTCACCTCCTCGCTGCACGGGCCTCCGCGGTGCCTGGACGAGCATCCCGGCGCGGTCAGAACGGCGAGACGGTGACCGCCAGCGCGCCGGGACCCACGTTCGCGCCGATCGCCGCGCTCACCTGGGTCAGCACGATGTCGCGGGCGTGCGGGATCCGCCTCTGCAGCATCTGCAGCAGCTCCTGACCCTCCTGCTCGGCGGCGAAGTGCTCCACCGCGAGGTCCACGTCGCGGCCGTGGGCCAGTGCCACGGCCTTGTCGGCGAGCTTGGACAGCGCCCGGTCGCGGCCGACGACCTTGCCGAACGGCTCCACCTCGCCGTTGACGACCGTCAGCAGCGGCTTGACCGAGAGCGCGTCGCCGAAGAGCTTCGCCGTCGCGCTCACCCGGCCGGCCTTGCGCAGGTAGTGCAGCGTGTCGACGTAGATCAGCACGTGCGCGTCGCGGCCGCGCTGCTCGGCGACGCTGCGGGCGTGCTGCACGTTGCCGCCGGTCTGAGCGATCCGCGCCGCGGCGAGCGCCGCGAAACCGAGGGTCATGCCCGACGAGTGCGAGTCCACGATGAACACCGGCACGCGCGACTTGGCCGCTGCCGCCTTCGCCGCGTCCGTCGCGGGGGAGAGCTTCGGGCTCACGTGGACCGACACGATCGTCTCCGCGCCCTTGGCCCACGCGTCCTGGTAGGCCCAGAAGAACGCGTCCGGCGCCGGCGGCTGGGTCGTGATCGGGATCTCCGCCTGCAACGCCTGCAGCAGGCGCTCGGTCGGCACGTACGCCTCGTCGATCAACTCCGATCCGATCTTCAGCTGCATCGGCACGGTGATGATGTTGAACCGGTCGGCCAGCCGGGCCGGGAGTGACGCGGTCGAGTCGGTGACGACGGCTACACGTGAGGACACGGGAAGGAAGGTTAACGAAGCGTGATCGCTTGAACCACTGGCGAAGGATGGCAATTCGTGTGACGTATGCCTGCATCGTCGCTTTCCGTACACGACGAACGCACGGAGTGAACACCACAGAAAGGGCGACCCGCTTACACAATCGGGTGACTGACGGCCTGCTGGAGTTGATCTAGGATCTCCGTGTTTGCCCTGCAAGGAACCGTGTTCCCGACCGCCGCCGGAGACCCTCCGGTCCTTTGTCGACACTGGTTGGAGGGTGGTCAACTCGGTACGCTCGCACAATCTTCCGCGGTGTGAGTGAGCAGGTGACCATGGGTGCAAAAGGGCACGAGATAGTTCCGCTGCACGCCGGTTTCGACGTTGTCCACCGAGGTTTTCACCGACGTCAGGTCATCGACCACATCGAGAATCTCGAGGAGCAGCTCCGCTTCACGAGCCTCGACCGGGCCGAAGCGCTCGCGCAGGCCGCCGATCTGCGCCGGCTCCTGGAGACGACGCGCCAGGACCTCGCCGAGGCGCGCGCCAGGATCGAGCGGCTGGAGTCCACCCCCGGGTCGCACGCGAGCGCCACCGAACGGATGCACCGCATGCTCCGCCTCGCCGAGGACGAGGCGGCGGAGATGCACCTGCGGGCCGGCCGCGAGTGCGCCGACCTCCGCCTGCGCACCGAGGCCGAGTGCGCCGCGCTGGTCGCCGAGGCCGAGCGCGAGTCCGCCGCCCTGCGGGCCGAGGCCGAGTCCGAGCTGCGCGAGACCCGCCGCCAGTGCTCCTCCCGTGCCGCCGCCATGGACGAGCGCGAGGTCGAGCTGGAGCGCCGCTGCGCCGACCTGGAGGCCCAGCACCGGCAGCGCGCCGACCAGGTCGAGCGCGAGTGCGCCGAAGCGGTGGAGCAGGCCCAGTCCGACGCCGACCGGCTGCTGCGCGAGACCGCGCTGGCGTGCAGCTCGCTGGAGGCCGACGCCGAGCGCAAGCGCGAGAAGGCCCAGCGGTTCTTCGAGCTGACCACGACCCGGCGCCGCACCGAGGCCGCGCAGCACCTGGAGCAGCAGGAGGCGCTGGCCCGCGCCCGCGCCGGGTTCGTGGTGACGATGGCCTGCCGCGAGTCGAACCGCCGCCTCGCCGAGGTGGCGCGGGAGGTGGACGAGCTGCGCGAGCTGCGCCGCGTCGTGCACTCGCAGCTGTCGGCCGCCCGTGCCGCCCTGACCGCCGCCGCCGACCAGGTCGCGCCCGCGCTGATACCGGAGCAGGTGGCCGCCTCGTGAGGCAGTGGGTGCCGCTCGTGCTGGGGGCGGTGCTGGTGCCCGCCGCGGTCACGGCCGCCGGCTTCTCGGTCGCGGGCGAGGAGCTGACGACCGCGCTGTCGCCGTCCCCCGCCACACCGCCGCCGCCACCCGCGGGGCCGGTGCCGCTCCCGGCCTTCCTGCCACCGCTGCGGATGGAGCGGCCCGCCCCGCTGCTCGTCCCGGCGGCCGTCGCGCAGCAGAACGTGCGGCAGGCATCGCCTGCGGTGCCGCGCACCGTCTCCGGTGGCGCCGTCACCCCCGTCGGACAGGCAGGAGCCTGAGGTGGCCGGTGCCGTCGAGATCGTGTTCGGGTTGTGCTTGCTGTCCTTCACCCTGGGGGCGGCGCTGATGTACGTCGTGACGCGCCGCCGCGAGGACGCCGAGGAGACGCGGCCGGGTCCGGCGGTCGACGCGCTCCCGGTCCCGCGGCGGACCGCGTCCGCTGACGACGCGTGGGTGCCGCAGCCGATGCCGGACGCCGACTACGACACCCCGCCGATCCACCGCAACGCCGTGGTGGGCCTGCGGCGGGCGGAGCCGGAACCCGAGCCGGAGCCGGTGGTGGAAGCGGTGCCCGAACCCGGACCGGAACCCGTTGACGAGGAACCAGCCGAGGCCGTGTTGCCGCCCCCGCCGGGACCCCGGCCCGCCGAGCACACCACGTGGGCCGAGCGGGACGAGTTCCGGGAGCGCTACCTGCGGACGTTCGACGAGGTGCGGCGCAAGGCCGGCAGCAACTGAGCGGACGGCCCGCGACCTCGTGGCAGATGTCGGGAACCCGCGGTAGATGTCGGAAAACCGCCGGACTCGCGCGGTCCCGGCTGCTATCACTTGATCATGACTTCCAGCTCCGACCGCACGCAGCTCTTCCACGCCCTGCACCGGCAGCCGCCCCTGGTGCTCCCCAACGCCTGGGACGTGGCCTCGGCGCTGATCGTCGAGGCCGCCGGCGCGCAGGCCGTCGCCACCACGAGCGCCGGTGTCGCGTGGAGCCTCGGCGCCCCCGACGGCGACCGGCTCGACCGCGACCTGGCGGTGGACCTCGTCGCGAGGATCGCGAAGGCCGTGTCCGTGCCGGTGACCGCGGACATCGAGGCCGGGTTCGGCGAGACCGCCGACGAGGTGCGCGCGACCCTCGCGGCGGTCGCCGCCGCCGGTGCGTCCGGTGTGAACGTCGAGGACGGGTACGGCAGCGCGCTCCGGTCCGTCGAGGAGCAGTCCGAACGACTGCGCGCGGCACGGGAGGGCGCACCGGAGCTCTACCTCAACGCCCGCATCGATGTCTTCCTGCGCGGTGTCGGCGACCCGGCTGACCGGCTCGGCGAGACCCTGCGGCGGGCGGAGGCGTACCTGGTGGCGGGCGCGAGCGGCATCTTCGTGCCGGGGGTGACCGACCTCGCCGACGTGGCGGAGCTGGCGAAGAACATCGCGGCACCGCTCAACGTCCTCGCGGGTCCCGGCGCGCCCGCCACGGCGGAGCTGGCACAGGCGGGCGCGGCCAGGATCAGCGTCGGCACCGCGCTCGCCTCCGCCGCTTACGCCGTGGCGAAGAAGGCGGCGGAGGAGCTGCTGAGCGCCGGCACGTACGACAGCACGAGGGACGGCTTGGGGTACGGGGAGCTGAACGAGCTGTTCTAGTACCTGTCAGCCGGTCTAGTACTTCTTCTTGCCGCCACTGCGGAACTTGCGCAGCAGCTGCTCCGCCTGCGCGCGGCGGCGGGGGTCGCGGGAGAGCTCACGTGCCTTGTCCTGCAGTCGGCGCCCCGAAGGGCTGTGCAGGAACTTGGTGATCTTGTCCATGAACGCCATCGGGTCCTCCAGGTGTCCGTTACGTCCATTTCAACGCAACACGGGGTACCTGGAGTTCCCGGACGTCACACCGGCGAAACGGTGATGCCCAGCGCACCGGGGCCCACGTGGGCGCCGATGGCCGAGCTGACCTGCGTCAGCATGAACTGGCGGACGTTGGGCACACCGCGCCGCAGCTTGCCCAGCAGCCGCTGCGCCCTCTCCAGCGCGTCGAAGTGCTCGACCGCGATGTCGACCTGGTCGGTGCCCGCGCGCTTGATCGCGATGTCCAGCATCCGGTTCAGCGCGCGGTCGGCGCCGATCACCCGGTCCAGCGGGGTGATCTGGGCGTCGGACATGGTCAGCAGCGGCTTGAGCGACAGCGCGGAGCCCACGAGCGCCGCCGCGGCACCGATCTTGCCGCCGCGCCGCAGGTATTCGAGCGTGTCGACGTAGATGAGCTCGGTGGACCGGTCGTAGCGGCGCTGGGCCGTCTCGATCACGCGCTCGACGGTCCCGCCGGCCTCGGCCACCTTGGCGGCGGCCTGGACCGCGTAGCCGATGCTCATCCCGCAGGTGTGGGTGTCGACGACGTGCACGGGGACGCGCGACTGCGCGGCGGCGGTGCGGGCGGCGTCCACGGTGGCGGAGAGCCGGCCGGAGACGTGCACCGACACGATGGCCTGGACGCCCTGGGCGGCGAGGTCTCCGTAGGTCCAGAAGAAGGCGCCCGGATCCGGCGGGATCGTCTCGACGGGCACGTTCGCGCGCATGGCCGACACGAGGTCGGGAACCGGGACGCGGGCCTCGTCGTCGGTGTGGTCGCCGATCCTGACCTGGATCTGCACGACCTCGATGCCGAGCTGGTCGGTCAGGTGAGCCGGGAGGCAGGCCGTGGAGTCGGTCACTACTACTACTCGCCGGTACATGTCCGCGCAGGTTACTCGCCCGAATGGGGTACGTCTCAATCGGTGGTGCGACCGGGTGAGAACCGTCACGCTAGCGGAGTGCTTGCTCCCGTTTGCACCGCTGCTACTGGCGGGTAACATCCGGGTGATGGCAGGGTCGTGAACACCCGGCGGCGCAGTTCTGAAGTCCTCTGCGCGTCGCCGCCCGTCCGCAGGAGGTCGAAGAGGACCTATGAACATTGTTGTCCTGGTCAAGCAGGTGCCTGACACCTGGTCCGAGCGCAAGCTCACCGACGCCGACCACACCCTTGACCGCGAGTCCGCGGATGCAGTGCTCGACGAGATCAACGAGCGCGCCGTCGAAGAGGCCCTGCAGCTGCAGGAGGCCCACGGCGGTGAGGTGACCGTGATCGCGATGGGTCCCGACCGCGCCACCGACGCCATCCGCAAGGCCCTCTCGATGGGTGCCGACAAGGCCATCCACGTGAACGACGAGGCGCTGCACGGCTCCGACTCGCTGGCCACCGCGAAGGTCCTCGCCAAGGCCATCGGCACCGTCGAGGGCGTGGACCTCGTCATCGCCGGCAACGAGGCGACCGACGGCCGCGCGGGTGCCGTCCCGGCCATCATCGCCGAGCTGCTGGGCCTGCCGCAGGTCACCCAGCTGCGCAAGGTCACCGTCGAGGGCACCACGATCAAGGGCGAGCGCGAGACCGACGAGGGCGTCGCGTTCCTCGAGGCGTCGCTGCCCGCCGTGATCTCGGTGACCGAGAAGATCAACGAGCCGCGCTACCCCTCCTTCAAGGGCATCATGGCCGCGAAGAAGAAGCCCGTCTCCACGGTCTCGATCGCGGACCTGGGCGTCGACGCGGCCGAGGTCGGCCTGTCCGGTGCGTGGACCCAGGTGCTCGAAGCGGCCCCGAAGCCGCCGCGCACCGCCGGTCAGCGCGTCGAGGACGGCGGCGACGGCGGCGCGAAGATCGCCGAGTACCTCGTCGGCCAGAAGCTCATCTGAGGGAGTGGAAACCATGTCTGAAGTACTGGTCCTGGTCGACCACGTCGACGGCGAGGTCAAGAAGGTCAGCTACGAGCTGCTCACGGCCGCCCGTCGCCTCGGCACCCCGTCCGCGGTCATCGTCGGTGCCCCCGGCACCGCCGCCAAGGTCCGCGAGTCGCTCGGCAGGTACGGCGCGGCCAAGGTCTACGCCGTCGAGTCCGACGACGCCGTCAACTACCTGGTGACGCCGAAGGTCGACGCGCTCGCCGCCCTCGCCCCGAACGCCGCCGCGGTGCTCGTCTCCGCGACCGCAGAGGGCAAGGAGGTCGCGGGCCGCCTGGCCGTGCGCATCGGCTCCGGCTGGCTCGTCGACGTCGTGGACGTCGAGGCCGACGGCACCGGCGTGCAGTCCATCTTCGGTGGCGCGTTCGTCGTCAAGGCGAAGGTCAGCCAGGGCACCCCGGTCATCACGGTCCGCCCCGGCGGCGTCGACGCCGAGGAGTCCGCCGCGGACGCCGCGCTCGACGAGTCGGTCTCCGTGTCCGTGGACACCGCCAAGGCCGCCCGCGTCACCTCCCGCGAGGCCGTGGTCGGCGGCGACCGCCCCGAGCTCACCGAGGCCTCCGTGGTCGTCTCCGGTGGCCGCGGCGTCGGCTCCGCCGAGAAGTTCTCCGTCGTCGAGGAGCTCGCCGACTCGCTCGGTGCCGCCGTCGGTGCCTCGCGCGCCGCGGTCGACTCCGGCTACTACCCGCACCAGTTCCAGGTGGGCCAGACCGGCAAGACGGTCTCGCCGCAGCTGTACGTGGCGCTGGGCATCTCCGGTGCCATCCAGCACCGCGCGGGCATGCAGACCTCGAAGACGATCGTCGCGGTCAACAAGGACCCCGAGGCCCCGATCTTCGAGATCGCCGACTTCGGCGTGGTGGGCGACCTGTTCGCCGTCGCACCGCAGCTGACCGGCGAGGTCCAGAAGCGCAAGGGCTGAGCACGACCAGCTCACCGGAAGGGCCGTCCCGTGCGCGGGGCGGCCCTTCCGCGTGCGCGGGCACCACCGGCTCTTCACCCGACTGCCACTGACCGGTCATCGTTGTGCCCTGCTGTCATTCGCCAACGCGGGATCACCCTGGTGCGCATGACGCAGCCGGAACTGCTTGTCAGCACCCCCGCCCGGCAGGGTGAGGACGTTCCCCGCTACTCCCTCCTCGTCGCCAGGGACGGCGCCGAGGTCGTCGCCGCGCAGAAACTGCGCCACGAGGTGTTCGCCGGTGAGATGGGCGCGACGCTGACCACGAGCGTGCCCGGCCACGACGTCGACGAGTTCGACCGGCACTGCGACCACCTGGTGGTGCGCGACGACCGCACCGGCCAGATCGTCGGCGGCTACCGGATGCTGCCGCCGGAGCGCGCCAGGGAGGCCGGGCGGCTCTACGCCGACACCGAGTTCGACCTCGCCAACCTCGACCACATCCGGCACACCACGGTCGAGACCGGCCGGTCGTGCGTGCACCCCGACCACCGCAACGGCGCCGTCGTGAGCCTCGTGTGGGCCGGCATCGCGCGCTACATGCTGCTGAGCGGCCACAAGTGGCTCGTCGGCTGCGCCAGCATCCCGTTGCAGGACGGCGGTGCTCTCGCGGCCGGGGTGTGGGACACCGTGCACGCCAAGCACTACGCGCCCGAGCAGTACCGCGTGACGCCGCACCGGCCGTGGGACGTCGACGCGGTCGAGCGGCCCGCCAGGACCGTGCTGCCGCCGCTGCTCAAGGGGTACCTGCGGCTCGGCGCCCGGATCTGCGGGCGGCCCGCGCTCGACGCCGACTTCGGGGTGGCCGACCTGTTCATCCTGCTCGGCATGGACCACGTGGACCAGCGGTACCTGAGGTTCTTCCTGGGGGAGACGTCGTGAGCCACGCCTGGATGCCCGCCTCGCCGTGCGGCGACGGGTGCGTCGGGTCGGCCCCGCGGACCGCGGGCGGGGTCAGGCAGCTCTGGCGTGCCGTCACGGCCCTGACGGCACTGCTGTGCGGCGTGGGGATCGTCCTCGCGTTGCTGCTGCCGCGCGCACAGCGGGAAACCGTGGTGCGGCTGTGGTTCCACGCCCTGCTGCGCGCGTTCGGCGTGCGCCTGGAGGTCCACGGCGCCCGCAGGTTCCAGGAGGTGCCGCAACGCGGTGTGCTCGTCGCCAGCAACCACGTGTCGTGGCTGGACGAGCTCGCGATCGACGCGGTGCAGCCCATCCGGATCGTCGCCAAGAAGGACATCAAGGGCTGGCCGGTGCTCGGCCGGATCATCACCGCGGCCGGCACCGTCTACCTCGACCGCGAACGGCTGCGCGAGCTGCCGCGGACCGTCGCCGAGCTGGCGGCGACCCTGCGCGCCGGGTCCGCCGTCGGCATCCACGCCGAGGGCACCACGTGGTGCGGGCTCGCCTCCGGGCGCTACCGGCCGGCGTTGTTCCAGGCCGCCCTGGACGCCGGTGTGCCGGTGCGGCCGATCGTGCTGCGCTACCGGGTCGACGGCCACGTGAGCACGCAGCCCGCGTTCATCGGCAGCGACACCCTGGTCGACTCGATCCGCCGGGTGCTGCGGGTGAGGGGCCTCACCGTCGAGGTGCACGTGCTCGACGAGATCGCCCCCGGCCGCGCGGAGAACCGCAGGCAGCTCGCGAAACTTGCACAAGAGCAATCAAATCGCTTGACCTCGACCGAACTGGAAGTTGCACGATCTACCGGTGACACTCACCGCGTCCCGGCCGTCTCGCCTCTGGTCGCCTGACCGCCGCTGGCCCACGACGGGCATCGTCCTGCTGGTCACGCTCCTCGCCTTCGAGGCGATGGGCGTCGGCACGGCGATGCCCACCATGGTCCGCGAGCTGCACGGCGAGGCGCTGTACGCGTGGCCGTTCCTCGCGAACCTCGCGGCGAGCGTCATGGCCACCGTCTTCTCCGGCCGCCTGTCGGACCGGCGCGGCCCCAAGCCCGCCGTGCTGATCGGCGTGAGCCTGTTCCTCGCCGGCCTGGTCGTCGCGGGCGTCGCGGAGAACATGACCGTGCTGCTGGCGGGCAGGGCCCTGCAGGGCCTCGGCGCCGGCTTCCTGATCGTCGCGATCTACGTCGTCATCGCGCTGGCCTACCCGGAGAGCGACCGGCCCGCGGTGTTCGGCGCGCTGTCGGCGGCCTGGGTGGTGCCGTCGCTCGTCGGACCCGCCGTCGCCGGGTGGGCGACCGAGCACCTGACCTGGCGGCTCGTGTTCCTCGCGATCGTCCCGCTCGTGCTCGTCGGCAGCGTGCTGCTGGTCCCGGTGCTCAGGAAGCTGCCACCGCACACCGCGACCCCGCCGGTGCGCCGGTTCCTGCCCGCCGCCGCGCTGGCCGCCGGTGCCGGGGTGGCGAGCCTGAGCTGGGCGTTGCAGCACCGCACGTGGTGGCTGCTCGCCGTCGCGCTGCTGCTCCTCACACCCGCGGTGCGCATCCTGCTGCCCAAGGGCACGCTGATCGCCCGCCGCGGCCTCCCCGTCACGATCCTCGCCCGCGGCCTGCTCGCCGGCACGTTCTTCGCGGTCGAGAGCTTCATCCCGCTCACGCTGACCGTCGTGCACGGCTACTCGCCGCTGGAGGCCGGCATCCCGCTCACGGTGAGCGCCCTCGGCTGGGCCGGAGCGTCGATGTGGGCGTCGCGGCACCCCGAGATCGAGCGGTACACCCTCGTGCGGACCGGGTTCCTGTTCACCGCGGCCGGCATGGCGGCCGTGACGCTCGTCGCACCCTCGTGGGGCCCTGCCTGGCTGACGTTCCTGCTGTGGGCCGTCGCGGGCGCCGGCATGGGCATGGCGACCTCCAGCGTCGGCGTGCTGATGATGGCCGCCTCACCCGAGCAGGACCGGGGCTTCAACTCGGCTGCCCTGCAGATCTCCGACATGCTGGGCTCCGCGACCATGATCGGACTCGGCGGTGTGCTGGTGCTGGCGACCGCCCCCACGGCGGGCGTGGTGGTGCTGAACCTGTCGATGGCGGCGTTGGCCGTGGTGGGAGCGGTTCTGACCGGGCCCCGCATGCGGGCTACGCTGGAGCCCTGATGGCTTATCTCGACCACGCTGCCACGACCCCGATGCACCCCGAGGCGGTCGCGGCCATGACCGAGGCGTTGTCCACCACGGGCAACGCCTCGTCGCTGCACACCTCCGGCCGGCGGGCGCGGCGTGCGGTCGAGGAGGCGCGGGAGAACATCGCCGACGCCCTCGGCGCCCGGCCGTCCGAGGTGCTGTTCACCGGCGGCGGCACCGAAAGCGACAACCTCGCGGTCAAGGGCGTCTACTGGGCCCGCGAGGGCAAGCGCCGCGTGCTCGCCTCGGCCGTGGAGCACCACGCGGTCCTCGACGCCGTCGAGTGGCTGGAGCAGCAGGGCGCCGAGGTCACCTGGCTGCCGGCCGACCGGTTAGGGCGGGTGTCCGCCGAGTCGGTGCGCGAGGCGCTGGACGACGACGTGGCGCTCGTCACGACCATGTGGGCGAACAACGAGGTCGGCACCATCAACCCGGTGCACGACATCGCGGCGTTGTGCGCCGAGCGCGGTGTGCCGTTCCACACGGACGCAGTGCAGGCCGTGGGGGCGGTGCCGGTGCACTTCGCCGCGTCCGGCGCGTCCGCGCTGACCATGACCGGCCACAAGGTCGGCGGCCCCTACGGCGTCGGCGTGCTGCTGCTCGCGCGTGACGTGAAGTGCACGCCCCTGCTGCACGGCGGCGGCCAGGAACGCGACGTCCGCTCCGGCACCCTGGACGTGCCGTCGATCGTCGGCCTCGCCCGCGCCGTCCGCATCGCCGTGGAGGAGCAGGAACAGCGCGCTGCCGAGCTGGTCGCGTTGCGCGAGGAGCTGATCGCCTCGGTGCGTGCGGTGGTGCCGGACGTGGTCGTCAACGGCGACCCGGTCGACCGGCTGCCCGGCAACGCACACCTGACGTTCCCCGGCTGCGAGGGCGACAGCCTGCTGATGCTGCTCGACGCACGCGGCGTCGAGTGCTCCACGGGCTCCGCCTGCACCGCGGGCGTGGCGCAACCGTCGCACGTGCTGCTGGCGATGGGCGTCGAACCCGCGCCGGCACGCGGATCTTTGAGGTTCTCCCTCGGGCACACCTCGACGCGTGCCGACGTCGAGGAGTTGGCGGGCGTGATCGGTCCCGTGGTCGAACGCGCGCGCACGGCAGGTCTGGCAGGCATGAGGCGTTCCCGGAAGGTGGTCAAGCAGTGAAGGTCCTCGCGGCGATGAGCGGCGGTGTCGACTCCGCGGTGGCGGCGGCCCGCGCCGTTGAAGCGGGACACGACGTGACGGGCGTGCACCTGGCCCTGTCCGCCAAGCCCGGCACCCTCCGCACCGGCGCCCGCGGCTGCTGCACCGTCGAGGACGCCCACGACGCCCGCCGCGCCGCCGACCTGATGGGCATCCCGTTCTACGTCTGGGACTTCGCCGAGCGCTTCACCGAGGACGTCGTCGAGGACTTCGTCGCCGAGTACGCCGCCGGCCGCACCCCGAACCCGTGCCTGCGCTGCAACGAGCGCATCAAGTTCGAGGCGTTGCTGGACAAGGCCATCGCCCTCGGCTTCGACGCGGTCTGCACCGGCCACTACGCCCGCCTGCAGGTGGTCGGCGGCCGCCCCGAGCTCCGCCGCGCGGCCGACCTCGGCAAGGACCAGTCGTACGTGCTGGCCTCCCTGACCGCCGACCAGCTCGCCCACGCCATGTTCCCCCTGGGCGACACGACGAAGGACGACGTGCGCACCGAAGCCGCAGCACGCGGCCTCTCAGTCGCGAAGAAGCCCGACTCGCACGACATCTGCTTCATCCCGGACGGCGACACCCAGAAGTTCCTCGCCTCCCGCATGGAGACCAAGCCCGGCCTGCTGATCGACGACGCGACCGGCGCCGTGCTCGGCCGGCACGCGGGCGTGCACGAGTTCACCATCGGCCAGCGCAAGGGCCTGGGCATCGACGGCCCCGCCCCTGACGGCCGGCCCCGTTACGTGCTGGCCCTGGAGCCCGTCTCCGGCAACGTCCGGGTCGGCTCGGTGGAGAAGCTGGCGGTCACAGGCATCTCGGCTTCCTCGCCGATCGCGCACGTCGACCTGGACGGTCCCGTGGAGTGCGTCGCCCAGGTGCGCGCGCACGGCGGTACCTCGCCCGCCGTGGCCGAGGTGGTCGGCGGCGTGTTGCGGGTGCAGCTGCGGGAGCCGTTGAAGGGTGTGGCGCCCGGGCAGGCGGTGGCGATCTACCGGCCCGATGCCGGCGGTGACGTGGTGCTGGCCAGTGCGACGATCGACGCGACCAGCTGATTCGCTGGGGCTGTCGGTGTTGGGGTGTCGCCCGGTCGGGTGATGTGTGTCCGGAAACGCTCGCTCGCTCGCCCCGTGGGGGAAGAGGAACGCGGGGTGGCACGGCGGTCGCGGTGGTTCCGGGGTGTGCGGGCTCGTGGGGTCAGGACTGGCGGTGGGCCGCGACAGTCCGACGATCAGGTCAGTGGCGGCGGTCGGGTGATAACCGGCCCGTGGCGACTGGCCCGGTAATAGCTGGCCTGGCGCATGGGATCGCCCCAGCGGTGACCACCCTGGCGGTGGTCGGCCCTGGTAGTCGGCCTGCGCGGTGGTCACCTGGCTGACCACCGACCCGCCCGCGCTCAGCTCACCTGCGCTCGGCCAGCCGCGTTCGCCCGCTGGCGCTCAGCCCGTCCTCGCTCAGCCAGCCGCACTCAGCCCAGCCGCGCGCTCGGCCAACCCACGCCCAGCCCACCTGCGCTCAGCCCGCCCGCGACCAGCCCGCCCTCACCCCGGCAGCCACTCCGAGTTCGCTCCACACAGGAGCACACACGGAAGCTCCCCAGGAACCTCCCCCTTGAGGAACCCCGCGAACGCCACCGCCCCAGCTGGCTCCACCGCCAACCGGAACTCCTCCCACAGCCGATCCCGCGCAGCCAGCAGCTCCGCGTCGGACACGAGCACCGACGTGACGTTGTGGCGCTGCAACACCTCCAGCGGCACCGTGCCCACCTGCGTCGCGCCGAGTGCCGACGCCGCAACGGAGTCCACCGGGCCGTCCACGGGCTCACCGGCTTCGAGGCCGCGGTGCACGGCGCAGCAGCCGGAGGGCTCGACGTTCACGATCAAGCGACCGCCAGAGGCCAGTGCGGCGCCGGCGATCAGGCCGCCGCCGCCCGAGGCGATCGCGATCGTGTCCACCTCGGGCACGTCCTCGACGATCTCGCGGGTCACCGTGGACTGTCCCTCGATGACGACCGGGTCGTTGTAGGCCTCGACGTAGAGCGGGCCGAGGTCGCGGGCTGCGGCTGCGGCCTCGGCGTAGGTGGTGCCGTGGCGGATCAGCTTGGCGCCCAACGCCTCGATGCGGCGGGTCTTCGCCTCGGGGGCGGTCATCGGCACGAACACGGTGGCGTGCATGCCGAGCAGGTGCGCGGCCTGGGCGACGGCGATGCCGTGGTTGCCGCCGGAGGCGGTGACGACCTCGTCCACGCCGGACAGGGTGAGGAGCTTGTTGACCGCGCCGCGGACCTTGAACGAACCGGTGAGCTGGAGGTGCTCCAGCTTGAACACCACCGGGCGACCGTCCACAGCGGTGCGCAGGACCGGGGTGCGGCGCACGTGGTCAGAAAGCGTTCTCATGTGACCAGCTTCCACAAGAACTGCGCCAGAGTCACGATTCCCAGCAGGAAACACACGATGACGAACGTCCCACCGGCCATCACGAGCAGGCAGGCGCCCCAGGACGTCTCCTCCCGCGGGGTCGCGTCGAGCTCGTGCTGCAGCTCGACGCGCGCCTCCAGGTACAGCGACGCGAGGCGGGTGCGAGCGGCCTCGGTCGGGGCCTCCTCCACACGGCCGGCCCAGTTCAGCGCGACGAGGCGGACCTGCGCGCGGCGGTAGGCGCGTTCGAACGCCAGGGTTTCCTCGGGGTCGCGGTCGTCGGAGAGGTACGTCCAGCGACCGGCCTGCGCGGGCTGGCCGAGCACGCGGTACGCCTCGGCGAGGCGGTCGCGCAGGTCGAGCCGGTGGGGGTAGGTGCCGACGAGTCCCGCGAGGCGTTGACGTGCGCGGAGCACGTTCGCGAGGTCGCCGCGCCGCAGCTCCTCGGCCGCTTTGTTGAGCGTCAGCTCTACCGGCATGCCGAGTAGTTTCGCAGGCGCGGCTAGCTTTGACCCGTGTTCGTCCTGTCGCTTGTGGTGTCCGGCCTCGCGTGGTGGCTCGGCCTCTACCTGCTCGCCCGCGATCCCGCCAAGCCCGTGCTGTGGTGGTCCGGCGCCGGTCTCGTCGGATGTGCGGCACTCGTCGTCATGCCTCATCCTGTGCTGTTGGGCGTGCCCGCACTCGCGTGGACTGGGGCGATCCTGGTGCTGGCACGGCCGGAGCTCGTCCGCTGGTGGATCTTCGCGGTGGTGCCGGTCTTCGCCGCGGCGCTGTGGCTGCCGTGGGTCGTGCTGCTCCCGCTGGCCGCGGCGACTGCGCTGGCGGCGGGGAAGCGTGCCTATTTTTCACTCGTTGGGGTGATGTTCGCGCTCTCAGCGGCGGCGTTCCTGCTCGATTGGGTACCCACCGCGGTCGCGTTGCCGGCGATCGGACTCGACGTGCTGCTGTTCGGCGTGCTCGTCGCCGTCACGGACGCGGTCGAGGAGGGGCAGGCGATCCGCGCCGACATGCTGCGCTCGCTGGTGATCTCCGGTTTCACCGCCGTCCTGTTCGGTTCGCAGGTGCTGCTCTTCGACGGCCCGCAGCTCCTCGCCTGCACGACGGTCGCCGCCGCCATCGCGGTCCAGGTGCTGGCGAACCCGCTCGCCGCCGCCGTCGACCGCCTCGCCGTGCCCGCCGTCGCCGCCGAACGCGCCGAGCTCCGCGACGCGGCCGAGGCGCTGCCCAGGCAACGCCCGCTGGTGACCGAGGACGAGGCCGAGTTCGCGCGGCTGACCCGCAGGGCGCTCAGCCATTACGGCGACCTCGGAAAGCTCGTCGCGAGCCCGTTGATCGCGCTGACCGAGGAAGCACCGCCGCTCGACCGCGCGGCACAGCTGAAATCCATGTTGCTGACGAGCATCCAACGGCTCAAGCCCGCGGACGGCGATTTCGGCACGAGCGACGAATGGCGTTATTACAACGCCCTGTACTTCTACTACGTCAAGGGGATTCGGCCGTACTCGGTCCGCACCAAGCGCGAGGACCTCGACGCCGAGGACCGCCGCGCGCTGCAGTGGTTCGTGGCACAGGTGCCCGAGCGCACCCTCCACAACTGGCAGAACGCGGCCGCCCGGCTGGTCGCGGCGGACCTGGTGGCAGGAGTCGGCAGCGCTTGACGTGGTCCTGGCAGTGATCACCGGGCCACGGTCGGGCCATGGTGAAATTCGCCTTGAAACTCGACGGTGTCGCTTCGTTCGGCCTGGGCCTGCTGACCCTCCTGATCCGCCCGGAGGTGGGAATGCCGGTGGGCTGGCAGATCGGGCTCGGTGCTTTCTGCGTCGTTTACGGCGCGGGCGTGTTCTTCCTCGGAACGCGCGCCGTCCCGGACCGCCGGATCGTGCTGCTGGTCATCATCGGAAACGCGGTGTGGGCGCTCGACAGCATTCTCACCGCGGAGCTGGAGTGGTTCCCGCTGACCGGTCTCGGCGTCGCGCTGGTGCTCGCCCAGGGCCTCGCGGTGCTCGGGTTCGCGGTGCTGCAGCTCATCGGTCTGCGGCGCGCAACGTCCGGGACCGGCCCCGGAACTCAGCCACGACCTCGGACCCTCGCCTGACCGTGATGTCGTAGATCCCGCTGCGGCCGAACCGGGTCCGTTCCACCGCCTCCGCCACGAGCTCGTCGCCCGCGTGCACCGGCCGGATGAAGTCGATCTCGGCCGTGGCGGCGACGGTGACGGACCCAGCCCTGTTGCAGGCGCACGCGAACGCCGAGTCGGCCAGCAGGAAGACGTAACCGCCGTGCGCGATGCCGTGCCCGTTCAGCATCAGCTCGGTCACCGTCATCCGCAGCACCGCGTACCCGTCGCGCAGCTCGACCGGCGTGATGCCCAGGGCGGTGGAGGCCTTGTCCGCGGCCAGCATCTCAGCAGGACCATTCATTCGTGGCAGCGTAATCACCCTGGCGGTGGTGTCACCCCGCGTCGACCCGGCCTTACTGTCCGAATGCTTGATCGCTCAAAACGGAGGTGGTCATCATGGGTGGATGCTCTTGCTGCGGCGGGTGCACGGGTCCGGGCTGCGGGTGCTGCAGCAGCTGTTAGGAGGCTCGGACAGGACGAACGAGGGCCGGCGCGGTGAACTCCGCGCCGGCCCTCGCCGTCGCCGGGTGGGGAGTGGTGCGGGAACGCGGGGCGCGTCGCGCTCCCACACCACGTGCGGGGAGGTGCTCGCACGCTCGGCACCTGCTCAATCACGGTAAGTGGCCTAGACCATGGCGTCAATGGGTCTAGACCTCTTCTGTCCGCAGGACAGTGGAACAATCTGCCGGTGCGCGGAGCAACTGGAATCGGATCGCTGCCCGGAACCGACATCGACGAGGCGGCGCGGGTGGTCGTCGGCGAGCTGCCGGAACTGCCGCACGTGCCGGAGCTGCCTGCGCGGGGAGTGGGCGCGGACGTGATCGGCCGCACCGCCGGCCTGCTCGTCGACCTCGCGATCGAGGTGATCACGTCCGGCTACCGGGTGACGCCGCGGCCCGGCCGTGACCACCGCCGTGCCGTCGACCTGCTGCGCGGTGACCTGGACGCGTTCGACGAGGCGCTGGAACGCGCTGGTGCGAGCCCGGACACGGTCAAGGTGCAGGCGGCGGGGCCGTGGACGCTGATGTCGAACATCGAGCTGATGCGCGGACATCGGGTGCTCACGGACCGCGGCGCCGTGAAGGAGTTCGCCGAGTCGCTGGCGGAAGGCCTGCGTCGGCACGCGGCCGAGGTCGCCAGGCGCACCGGTGCGAAGGTCGTGGTGCAGCTCGACGAACCCGGCCTGCCCGCCGTGCTGGAGGGGCTGCTGCCGACCCCGTCGAAGCTCGGGACGGTGCCCGCGGTGCCCGGACCGGACGCGCGCGCGGTGCTCGCCACCGTCATCGAGGCGCTCGACGGCCACGAGGTGCTCGTCCACTGCTGTGCGCCGCAGCCGCCGCTGACGCTGCTGCGGGAGGCGGGCGCGGCGGCCATCGCGTTCGACCTGACCCTGGTCAAGGGTGCCGCGGCGCTCGACGAGATCGGCGAGACCTGGGAGGCGGGCACGACGCTCGCGCTCGGGCTGGTGCCGAGCACCGACCCCGGCACGCCGGTGACGTTGAAGGACGTCGGGCAGCGGGCGTTCACGCTGGCCGACCGGCTGGGCTTCCCGCGGTCGGTCCTCGCGGAGAAGGCGCTGCCGACGCCGACGTGCGGCCTGGCCGGTGCCACGTCCGGGTGGGTCAAGCGCTCGCTCGCCCTGACGCGGGACCTCTCCTCGGCGTTCGTGGAGCCACCTGAGGGCTGGTGATGTCCGGTTTGTGGAGCTAGTCTGCTGCGAACTATTAGGAAACTTTCTTAACCGTAGGCCACCGCCGGGCCTGGATCGGGAGTTCCGAACATGCGCATCAGACGTGCGGCGCTCGTCGCCGCAGTGCTCACCGGTGTGGTCGTGGCACCTGCCGAGGCGGCCCCCGCCTCCCACATCAGGCTCGACCAGGTCGGGTTCGGCACCGCCGAGGCGAAGCACGCCTACGTGCTCGGTGGTGCCGCGAACGCGCGGTTCTCCGTGGTCGACAGCCGCGGCCGGACCGTGCTGACCGGGCGGACGGGTGCCTCGACCGGGGCGTGGAGCGCGAAGTTCCCGGCCGTGCACCCGATCGACCTCTCCGGCGTGCGAAAAGCGGGGACGTACCGGGTCAAGGTCGGCTCGGCGACCTCCGCGGCGTTCCGGGTCGACTCGCTGAACCGGCTGTTCGCGCCGGTCGCCCGCAACACCGTCGAGTTCTTCCAGGCCCAGCGCGACGGTGCCGACGTCATCCCCGGCCGGCTGAACCGCAAGCCCGCGCACCTCACCGACCGCGAGGCGCTCGTCTACGAGGAGCCGGTGTTCGCGGGCGAGGGCGGTGACCAGATCGCGGCGCCGTTGCAGCCCACCGGCGCCAAGGTCGACCTCGAAGGCGGCTGGTTCGACGCGGGCGACTTCGTGAAGTTCACCCACGCCTCGTCGTACTCCACGGCGTCGATGCTGCTCGCGTTGCGCAACAAGCACGACGACGCGCTGTACGAAGAGGCCGAGTTCGGGCTCAGGTGGCTCGACAAGGCCTGGGACGAGCAGACCGGCACCCTCTACGCCCAGGTGGGCATCGGCACCGGCTCCGCGGAGTTCGGCTTCGTCGGCGACCACGACGTGTGGCGGCTCCCCGAGGCCGACGACAGGCTCGACGTGAAGCCCGGCGACAGCGAGTACTTCATCAAGTACCGCCCCGTCTTCCGCGCGAACGCCGCCGGCGAGAAGATCAGCCCCAACCTGGTCGGCCGGGTGGCCGGCTCGTTCGCGCTGGCCGCGCAGGTCGAGGCCCGCAAGAACCCGCGCCTGGCCCGCACGTACCTGGACAAGGCCGCGCGGCTGTTCTCGCTCGCCAAGACCGAGGACGTCGGGCAGCTCGTCACGGCGTTCCCGCACGCCTACTACCCGGAACCGTCGTGGACCGACGACCTGGAGTTCGGCGCCACCCAGCTCGCGCTGGCCGCGAAGGCGTTGAACGACAAGCGGTACCAGCAGTTCGCGAAGGCCGCCACGCACTGGGCCAAGGAGTTCCTCGCGACGAACGACCCGGACACGTTGAACGTCTACAACATCTCCGCGCTCGCCCACGCCGACCTCGCGAAGCTGCTGAAGGCGGGCGTCCACGGTGCCGAGGTGACCGAGGCCCAGGTCGTGGGGGACCTGCGGCGCCAGCTGCAGCAGGGCGCCGACGCGGCCAAGAACTCACCGTTCCGCACCGCCGCGAACGTCGAGACCTGGGACGTCGGCTCGCGCACGTTCGGCTTCATCACCACGGCCGCGCTCTACCGGAAGCTGACCGGTGACACGAGGTACCAGACGTTCGGCACGCAGCAGCGCGGGTTCGCGCTCGGCACCAACGCCTGGGGCACCTCGCTGATCGTCGGTGTCGGCGCGAAGTTCCCCGAGTGCCCGCACCACCAGGCGGCCAACCTCTCCGGCTCGCCGAACGGCGGCGCGAAGGTGCTGGTCGGCGCCGTGATCAACGGACCGAACGACGCCTCCCTGTTCGGCGACCTCGGCGAGATGCCGCCGGGCTCCGTGGACTGCACCAAGCCGTACACCCGGGAGTTCGACTCCGCGAAGTCCGTGTTCGCCGATGACCTGCGGTCGTGGCCGAGCTCCGAGCCGGCCATCGACTTCACGGCGACGGGCGTGCTGGGCTTCTCGCTGATCGCGCACGGGTGATCGGGCACGGCTGAGTGGCGGCGGCGCGGGCCTGGGTGTCCAATTCGGACTGTGCTCAGGCTCGCGCTGGTCGTCGTGCTGCTCCTCGTGGGCGTTCCCGCTCACGCACTGCCGTTGAACACCGAGTGCAGGGTGCCCGCGGTGCACGACCCGGAGGTCGTCCGCGAGGTGCACGCGGCCGGTCTCGCGCTGCGGGTCAGCGACAAGGTGATGCTCGCGGGCTTCGAGGCCGGCTGGGTCGAGTCGCACATGCACAACCTCGACTGCGGTGACGCCGACTCACTGGGCGTGTTCCAGCAGCGCCCCTCGATGGGCTGGGGCACGCCCGAGCAGATCATGGACGTCACCTACGCAGCGACGCGGTTCTTCGAGGCCGCCGTGCGGCTGGACCGGCCGGACCTCACGCCGGGGTTGCTGGCCGACGCGGTGCAGCGGTCGTGCTGCCCGGAGCGCTACGACCTGGCGGTGGACCGGGCCACCTCGATGCTGCGGCAGGCGTGGCAGGGCGGGCCCGAGGTGACCGACGTCGTGTACGTGGTCGACGACGGCGACGTCTGGGCGGGGCCGCAGCAGCTGAGCACGACCGCGGACTTCGTCGGGCGCCCTTCGGTGGCCGGGAAGCTGGTCTACGCGCGCACGGTCCGCGGCGAGGTCATGGTGCTGAACGGCACCTGGCGCCCGCTCGCGTCCGGCGTGGCGGGCGACCCCGAAGCCGTGCTGCTCCCCGACGGTTCGGTGGCGGTGTTCGCGGTCCTGGCCGACGGCAGCGTCGCGAAACTGTCAGACCTCCCTGCGACGATGGGAGTGGGGGCTTCCGACCCCCCGGAGGGGGGCCAGGCGGGATCGATTCCGTTGAGCGCGGCCGGGTTCGCGGCGGGCAAGCCGTCGGCGGTCGTGCACCCGGACGGGTCCGTCACGGTGTACGTGCGGTCCGGCGGCGCGTTGATGGCGCACACGGCCGGCGTGTGGCGGGAGATCGCCGGCGGGCTCACCGGCAGCCCCGAGGTCGTGCTCCGTCCGGACGGGACGATCGCCGCCCACACGCTGCTCGACGGCCGCGTGCACCGCCTCGGACCCACGTGGGAACCGTTGGGCGACGGCCGTTTCATCGACACCGTGGCCGCGCTGCCCGACGGTGCGGTCTACGCGCGCAAGGCCGACGGGACCGTGGTCAAAGTCGGTTGAACGGCTCCGCGTACCGGAACGGACCCGGCTCCACCGGCGCGAACAACCGGGCCTGGAAGTGCGGCGCCCACTCGGCGACCGGCGGCGTGATGCCGAACTCCGCGGCCGGCCGGAAGCCGAACCGCGAGTAGTAGCGCGGATCGCCGAGCAAGATCACGGCCTTCTCACCGCGGGCCTCCGCAGCCCCGAGCACCGCGTGCACCAACGCCTTCCCGATGCCGGAACGCTGGTGGTCCGGGTGCACCGCGATCGGCCCCAGCCCGAGCGCGGGCGTGTCGCCGACGTACCCGCGGGTGCACACGACGTGACCGAGCACGCCGTCCGCGACCAGCGACAGCTCCGGTATCCAGCCGGGGTCGGCGCGCAACCAGTCGATCAGCGGTGCCTCGGGGCCGTTCTTGAACGCGAGGTTCGTGACGTCGCGGATGGCGTCGATGTCTGCGGGCGTTTCCCGGCGGATCAGCATGACGCGCACTTTGTCCGGACAACGCGCGCGACGCCACTCATAATTCGGGGACGCGGGGAGTGCCGAGGGGAGGGTGCGTTGATCATCTTCGGAGGTCCGGACGAGTTCGACCGGTGGCTGCACGACAACGGCGCCACCGAGACCGAGTTGTGGATCAAGTACGCCAAGAAGGGGTCCGGGCTGCGGACGATCACCTACGACGAGGCGCTGGACGTCGCGCTGTGCCACGGGTGGATCGACGGGCTGGTGCGGTCGGTCGACGACACGTACTACTCGCAGCGCTGGACACCGCGCAAGCCGCGCAGCAAGTGGTCCAAGCGCAACTGCGGCAAGGTCGAGGAGCTCGTCGCAGCAGGGCGGATGCTGCCGGCCGGGCTGGCCGAGGTCGAGAAGGCCAAGGCGGACGGCCGCTGGGAGGCCGCCTACGCGGGACCCGCGACGATCGAGGTGCCGGCCGACCTCAGGGCGGCGCTCGACGCCAACCCGGAGGCCGCCGCGTTCTTCGAGACCCTCAACAGCCAGAACCGGTACGCGATCCTGCTGCGCGTGCACGACGCCAAGCGGCAGGAGACCCGGCAGCGCCGCATCGCGCAGTTCGTCGGCATGCTGGCCGAGGGGCGCAAGCTCTACGCTTGAGAATCATGAAGTGGTTCCGCCGTCGCAAGGCCGAAGAGGTCGCGCCAGCCCACCTGCCGAACGCCGGGGAGGCCGCCCAGCGGTTCTGGGAGCAGTGGTTCGAGCTGGTGCCGGTGGTGAGCGCGGCGCTGGGCGACGGCGAACCGCACCGCGTCGAGGACGACCTGCGCGCGCTGGTCGAGGGACTGCACCCGGACCTCGTGTTCAGCCTCGAACAGGGCCACCTGGCGATGTACGCGCTGGTGGTCACCGGCCAGGAGGACCCGCGGCTGCGCCCGTACACCGACGCGTGGATCGCCGCCGCGCCGCCCTCGGACATGGTGTGGGAGTTCCACGACTCGGTGCCGCCGGTGCCCGACCCGACCGAGGTCGTGGTCAACCTCGGTGAGGTGCGGATGCGGCTCGGCGACTTCCGGATCGTGGCGCAGGTCGACGGCGAGGTCGTCGACGTCGCCGTGTACCACCCGGCGCTGAAGGACCTCTCCGACCACCAGCGGCAGACGATGACGTTCCTGCCGCTGGACGTCACTCTCGGCGAGCGGCTGGCGGGGGAGCGGCTGCGCCGCGTCGAGACGGCCCAGCTGGAACCGGAGGGCACGATCAGCCTGCTGGAGCTGCGTTCACTCGTCCGGACACTCGCCGGTGCGTCCGGCGGCTGAGCCCTCCGGAATTGTCGGACCTGGTCACTAAGCTTGCGGACGTGACCAGCGAGAGCCTTGAAGACGTTCCGGCCGAGATCCGCGAACGGCACGCCGTGCTCGCGGAAGAGGTGCGCTCGCACCAGTTCCGCTACTACGTGCTGGACGACCCGATCGTCACCGACGGTGAGTTCGACGCGCTGCTGAAGGAGCTGGAGGCGCTCGAAGCCGAGCACCCCGGTCTGGCCACTCCTGACTCGCCCACGCAGCGGGTCGGCGGCACGTTCTCCACGGAGTTCCGCGCGGTCGACCACCTGGAGCGGATGCTCAGCCTGGACAACGTGTTCGCGCAGGACGAGCTGGCCGAGTGGTTCAAGCGCGTCGAGCGGGAGACGGGCGCGGGCACGCACTTCCTGTGCGAGCTGAAGATCGACGGCCTCGCGATCAACCTGCTCTACGAGAAGGGCAGGCTCACCCGCGCGCTGACGAGGGGCGACGGCCGCACCGGTGAAGACGTCACGCTGAACGTCCGCACCATCGCGGACGTGCCGCAGACCCTGCGGGGCACGGACGAGTACCCGGTGCCGGACCTGGTGGAGGTCCGCGGCGAGGTGTTCTTCGCGGTCGAGGACTTCCTGGCGCTCAACGCCGCGCTGGTCGAGCAGGGCAAGCCGCCGTTCGCGAACCCGCGCAACACCGCGGCGGGGTCGTTGCGGCAGAAGGACCCCAAGGTCACCGCGTCGCGCCGGCTGCGGATGATCTGCCACGGCATCGGCAAGACCGAGGGCTTCTCGGCCGACCGGCAGTCGCTCGCCTACGAGGCGCTGGGGGCGTGGGGCCTGCCGGTCTCCCCGCACACCAGGGTCCTGACCGACCCGGCGCAGGTGGCCGAGCACGTCGAGCACTGGGGCGAGCACCGGCACGACGCGGTCCACGAGATCGACGGCGTGGTGGTGAAGGTCGACGAGGTCGCGCTGCAACGCCGCCTGGGCACCACGTCACGGGCCCCGCGGTGGGCGATCGCGTACAAGTACCCGCCGGAGGAGGCCACGACGACGCTGCTGGACATCCAGGTCCAGGTCGGGCGCACCGGCCGCGTCACGCCGTTCGCGGTGATGGAACCGGTGAAGGTGGCCGGCTCGACGGTCGCGCGCGCCACGCTGCACAACGCGTCGGAGGTCAAGCGCAAGGGCGTGCTGATCGGCGACCGGATCGTCATCCGCAAGGCCGGCGACGTGATCCCGGAGGTGCTCGGCCCGGTGCTGGCCGCGCGCCCCGCCGACGCGCGCGAGTTCGTGATGCCGGCCCGCTGCCCCGAGTGCAACGCCGAGCTGCGCCCGATGAAGGAGGGCGACGTCGACATCCGCTGTCCCAACGCCCGGACGTGCCCCGGCCAGCTGCGCGAACGGCTCGCCCACCTCGCCTCCCGCGCGGCGCTCGACGTCGAGGTGCTCGGGTACGAGGCCGCCGCGGCGATCACCGAGTCGACCGCCTACACCAACGAGGCCGACCTGTTCGACCTCGACGCCGAGTCGCTGCGGCAGGTCGAGCGGTTCGTCACGGTCAAGGGCGAGCTGTCCGCGAACGCGGTGAAGCTGCTCGACAACCTGGAGGCGGCGAAGTCGCGTCCGCTGTGGAGGGTGCTGGTCGCGCTGTCGATCCGCCACGTCGGCCCGACCGCGGCCCGCGCGCTGGCGCAGGAGTTCGGGTCGATGGCCGCGATCGTCGCCGCGGACGAGGAGGTGCTGGCCGGCGCCGAGGGCGTGGGCCCGACCATCGCCGCCGCCGTCGTGGAGTGGCGGGAGACCGGGTGGCGCCAGGAGGTCGTGCGCCGCTGGGCGGCCGCGGGCGTGCGGATGGAGGACGAGCGCGACGAGTCCATCGCCCGCAACCTGGAGGGGCTGTCCATCGTGGTCACCGGGTCGCTGGCGGAGTTCTCCCGCGACTCGGCGAAGGAGGCGATCCTCGCCCGCGGCGGCAAGGCGGCCGGGTCGGTGTCGAAGAAGACCTCTTTCGTCGTGGTCGGCGACTCGCCAGGATCGAAGTACGACAAGGCCGTCTCCCTGAAGGTGCCGGTGCTCGACGAGTCCGGTTTCCGGGTGCTGCTCGACTCCGGACCCGACGCCGCGCGGGAGGTCGCCGTCAACCCCGAAGAGGAGGCTTGATGACCCAGCTGCTCATCCGCCCGGCCACCGCGGCCGACCTGCCCGTCGTGGGCGCGCTCACCGTCGAGGCCTACCAGGCCGACGGCTTCGTCGACGAGGGCGACGACTACGTCGCGCACCTCGCCGACGCGGCGGCCCGGTCCCGCGACGCCGAGCTGCTGGTCGCGGTGGACCCCTCCGGCGGCGAGGTGCTGGGCTCGGTCACCGTGGTGCTGCCCGGCAGCCCGTTCGCGGAGATCTCCGAACCGGGCGAGACCGAGTTCCGCATGCTGTCCGTGGCCGCCGCGGCGCGCGGCCGCGGTGTGGGCGAGGCCCTGGTGCGGGCGGTGCTGGACCGCGCCCGCACCCTGGGCGCCGAGCGGGTGGTGCTGTCGTCGTCGGAGAAGATGCGGGCGGCGCACCGCCTGTACGAGCGGCTCGGGTTCACCCGGCTGCCGGACCGCGACTGGTCCCCGTTGCCGGGCCTGAAGCTCCTCGCCTACGTCCTGCCGCTCTGAGCACAACCCGGTGCCCCGGGCACGCGTCCACCGGTGCCGACCGCGAATGGGGGTTCGCGAACGATGAGAGCCGCACCGCTGCTCGCACTGGCCGCGCTGACGACCCTGGCCACCGCCGCCTCGGCCACCCCGCTGGAGCTGCCCGGCCACGACCGGGACGGGATCGCCGCGCTGGCCCAGCGCTACCTGGAGAACCGCGCCCGGAAGGTGACGACCGGCCCGCAGACACCCGGATTCGGCGTCCCGCTCACCCCGGCGCTGGCCGCCGAGCTGCGCACGCACGAGGAGGAGCTGGCGGCCGCGCGCACCTCGTGGTCGCACCGGCGCACCCGCTACCGGTTCGCGGTGGTGCGGACCGAGGTGACCCGCTTCGACGTGCAGCACCGCGACCTGGTGGTGGCGCACGTGCGGGAGGCCGGCGAGCTGCACTTCGACCGCCCCGGCACCGTGCCGGCCACCGGCTACGGCCTGCTCCACCACCTGACCGTGCGGCGCGAGAACGGCGACTGGGTGCTCGCCGGCGTGGCGGTCGAGCACTCCGAGGCCTGCGGCCTGCTGCCCGAACCCCAGGCGGTGACCTGCACGGGGTAGAGGTGCCCGGCAAGCGCTACGCCACCGGCTGACCCGGCGCCCGCTCCACGTCCTTCTTCGCCTTCATGATCCGCGACCGCAACGCCAGGTCCGCGGCCGCCTGCTCGTACAACAGCTCCCGCAACGCGTCCGGCGACAGCGATCTCAGCCGGTCGCGCAGCTCCACGTCCTCCGCGTCCGGCGGCGGCACGGTCTCCCCGCGCTCCAGCAGCACCAGCCCCACGGCCACGCAGTGCTTGCAGAAGAACCCCTCGGACCCGTGCGGGCAGGTGCACGTGCCCGCCAGGTGCGTCTGCGCCCACGACAGCTCCACCGAGTACAGCGCGTCCTCGCTGCCCCGCACGAGCGCCGTCACGTGCCTGCTGTGCACCCGCAACGCGCGCACGGCATCGCGGTAGGTCAGACCACGCCAGTACGACTTGGTGCCCGCGCGGTGCAACAGCAGCTCGGTGGTGAGGGTCGTCGACACGGGGGTCATCCAACCGGGTGACCGCAGCGAGGATCAACATGATCGCGATCAGTCCACCCCACCCCGCCGAGAGCGGCCGGTGAGCGAGCGCACGGCCGCCGAGGCGACCGCCCGCACGCTCGCCGAGGCGGCCAGGACGCCCACCACCCGCAGCCCTACCGGGCCGTCGTCTCCAGGTCGAGCAACGTGACGGCGGCGCGGAAGTACTTGTTCGTGCCCAGGTCGCGCACGGTCTTGATGTTGAAGGCGGCCTTCAGCTTCTCCGCGTCCCCCGCGCTCACGCCCTGCAACGCGTCGACGGGCGCGTCGAGGATCTCGGACAGCGGCAGGTTCTCGCAGGCCTTGTCGAGGAGCATGTCGAGGTTGACCGTGATTGCCATGATCCGTCACCTCCGTCTGCGGAAAGGGTTCGACCACGGCAGGTTCTGGGGTCGGATGCCGGCTGCCGCAGGACGTAACGACGGTCGCCGACCCCGCGATGTGGCGGTCATGCAACAGCTCGAAGCCCACGAGGTGCCCCTGCACAAGGTGTTCGGCAGCGACTACGACTTCCGGATCCCCGACTACCAGAGGCCCTACGCGTGGGAGGTCGAGCAGGCCCGACAGCTGCTCGACGACCTGGTCGAAGCGGTGGAACGCGATGACGACGAGCCGTACTTCCTCGGGTCCACGGTGCTGGTGAAGAGCAACGGCGTCGCCGACTCGGAGGTGATCGACGGGCAGCAACGGCTCACCACGCTCACGATCCTGTTCGCCGTGGTGCGCGATCTTGCCAAGCCGGGTGGCATCCAGACTTCACTCGACAAGATGATCGTCGAGCCGGGTGACGAGCTGCTGGGCCTCGAGGCGAAACCTCGGCTCGAGCTCAAGAAGCGCGACCGCGGCTTCTTCCGCACCTACGTCCAGGAGCCCGGCCACATCGAGGAGCTCATCGACCTGGGTGACGAAGCCCTGAAGACAGACGCACAGCGCGCGATCAGGGACAACGCCAGGGCGTTGCGCACGGCGCTGGTCAAGATGGACGAGGACTCCCGCCACCGGCTGGTCAAGATGATGAGCGCCAAGACGTTCCTCGTGGTGGTGAGCACACCCAACCTGGCCAGTGCACACCGCATCTTCAGCGTGATGAACGCCCGTGGCCTCGATCTCTCTCCTGCGGACATTTTCAAGTCGAAGGTCATCGGGGAGTTGGACTCCGACGAGTACGCAACGAAGTGGGACGACGCCGAGGTCATGCTCGGCAGGAGCAGTTTCGCCGACCTGTTCCTCTACCTGCGGATGATCTTCGCCAAGGAGCGGGCCAAGCAGGACCTGATGACGGAGTTCCCCAAGCAGGTGCTCCGCCAGTACCTGCCTGGGAGGGCCGCCGAGTTCGTCGACGACGTGCTGGTGCCGTACGCCGAGGCCTACCGGCAGATCCGCGAGTTCGGGTACGTGGCGACGACCGGCGCCGAGCAGATCAACTCGTGGTTCCGCCGGCTCGCACAGATCGACAACAACGACTGGCTGCCGCCCGCTCTCTGGGCCGTGCGCCACCACGGCGACGACCCCGACTGGCTGGACGGCTTCCTCCGCAGGCTGGAGCGGCTCGCCGCGAGCATGTTCGTCCGCCGGGTCTACACCACTCCGCGAGTGATCAGGTACGCGAACCTGTTGCGGGAGCTCGCGGCGGGTGACGGGCTCCACTCAGCCGCGTTCAGCCTCGACGACGACGAGCGCGGGGAAACCCTGCGCCAGCTCGACGGCGCGCTGTACCTGGTCCCGAAGATCCGGAAGTACGTGTTGCTGCGGCTCGACGAGATGCTGGCCGGCAGCTCTGGCGTGACGCACGTCTTCTCGATCATCACGGTCGAGCACGTGTTGCCGCAGCGACCTGCGGAGAACTCGCGGTGGACCGTCGACTTCCCGGCCGACGACCGGGCGGTCTGGACACACCGGATCGCCAACCTCGTGCTGCTCAACCGGACGAAGAACGCGGAGGCGCAGAACTACGACTTCGAGGTCAAGAAGGCGAAGTACTTCTTGAGCAACAATGGCGTGGCGGCGTTTCCCCTCACCAGCCAGGTGCTCGCCCAGACCGAATGGACACCCGCCGTGCTGGAAGCACGGCAGAAGGAGCTGATCCGGACGCTCGCCGAGGGATGGGACCTCTGACCGGTGCCTCCGCCGGGCGAGCACCACCCCGGGACGGCACCCATCGGCGCAACGCGGTGACCGGCGTTGTGTGGGACCGTTGACCTGTGCTGCAAGCCTGTCTGAACGGCTCCCGCACCGCGCAGGAGCACCCGGCCCTGCCGTTGACCCCCGAGCGCCTGGCCGAGGACGCCGCCGACGTCGCCGCGCTCGGTGTCACGTCCGTGCACATCCACCCGAGGGACGTCATCGGCGCGCTCACGCTCGTCGGGCCCGAGGTGGCCACCACCATCGCCACGGTCAGGGCGGCGGTGCCCGGCATCGAGATCGGGGTGTCGACCGACGTGGACGGGCCGCGGGCCGCGGTGATCGGCAGCTGGGCGCCGCTCGCGACCGGGCGGCCGGACATCGCCTCGGTGCGGGTCGGCCGGCCGGGCTGGCAGGAGGTCGTGGAGGCGTTGCACAACGTCAACGTCGCCGTCGAGCTGGTCGTCGACGGCGTGGGCGCCGCGCGGCTGCTCACGACCGTCGACCGGGTCGCCCGGCTGCGCGTCACCGCGACCCGTGCGAACGCCGGGGAGCTGCTGGCCCTGCTCGAACCGCTCCAGCGGCCGATCCTGCTGCACGGCGTGGACGACGAGGCGTGGCCGGTGCTCGACCGCGCGGGCAGGCTGGAGCACAGCACCCGCATGGGTCTCGCGGACACGCTCGCGCTGCCCGACGGGCGCCCGGCCAGGAACAACGTCGAGCTGATCGCCCTGGCCAGGAGGACGCTGCGGACCAAGGCGCCGCAGTAGCGGCTCAGTCCGGCAGCACGACCGCGACGATGCCGGCCAGGTGCGCGAGGCGCGCCACCTCGGCCGCGCGGAACATGGGACCACCGGGACGGCCGACGACCAGCACCCGGTCCGGCTTGCCCAGCGGCGTGGCGGCCAGCTCCGTGCCCAGCTCGCGCCAGGTCTCCGGCACCCACTCCTCCTCGCCGTCGAGCACGGTCGCGCGCTCCAGCGGGAACCACGGCACGTTCGCCATCCGGGTCTCCGGCGCCGCCGACGACGACGTCAGCCGGTTGATGCCGGTGCCCTCCGGGCCGACCACGACGGCCCAGCCGGCGCGGATGATCTTCGGGACGCCCTCGGTGAAGACCTCGAGGCCCTTGTGCGGCTCCTCGGCGATCTCCTCCACGAGCTCCAGCTCGCGGTGGGTGTCGAGGATGCCCGCGTACGGCCGCACGGCGTCGACCTCGACGCCCTCGACGGACTCGGCCGCGGTGATCAGCGTGTCCGGCAGGCGCCCCGACGGCAGCTCCACCACGAGGTCGTCGATCGCGAGACCGGAGCCGCGCTCCACGACGTCCACGCTGAGTATGTCCGCCCCGATCTCCCCCAGTGCCGTTGCGACCGCGCCGAGGGTGCCGGGACGGTCCGGGAGCTGGACCCGGATCAGGAACGACAAGGTGAACGCCTCCATAGCTCGTGCGCGGGACCCCGCGTCCCGCGCCGTTGCCGGTCGGTGATTCTCGCAGACGCATCCTCAACGCATGACCTGCTGTCCGCGTTGCGGAACGGTTAAGTTGAGCGGTCGCTCGGCAACCCGTTCGAAGACGCTGCTGACCAGCCCATAGACTCACGGGGTTCCCGATTCGAATCCCGACCCTACGGGGGTTGACAGGAGTGCCCAGCATCTCCCGCGACGAGGTCGCGCACCTGGCGAAGCTCGCCAGGCTGGCCGTCACCGACGAAGAGCTCGACCTCTTCGCAGGCCAGCTCGACGTGATCCTCCAGTCGGTGGCCACGGTGGGCGACATCGCCACGGCCGACATCCCGCCGACGTCGCACGCCGTTCCGCTGACCAACGTCTTCCGCGAGGACGTGGTCCGTCCGAGCCTCGGTCAGCAGCAGGCGCTTTCTGGCGCTCCTGACGCCGAGGACGGCCGGTTCCGCGTGCCCCGCATCCTGGGTGAGGAAGCATGACCAACGACCTGATCCACGCCACCGCGGCCGAGCTCGCCGCGAAGATCCACAGCGGCGAGGTCTCCTCGGTCGAGGTCACGCAGGCCCACCTGGACCGCATCGCCGAGACCGACGGGAAGGTCAACGCCTTCCTGCACGTCGACACCGAGGGCGCGCTCGCGCAGGCCCGCAAGGTCGACGAGGACGTCAAGGCGGGCAAGACCGTCTCGCCGCTCGCCGGTGTGCCGCTCGCGCTCAAGGACGTCATGACCACCGAGGGGATTCCGACCACGGTCGGCTCGAAGATCCTCGAAGGCTGGCTGCCGCCGTACGACGCGACGGTGACGCGCAAGCTCAAGGAAGCCGGCGTCGTCATCCTCGGCAAGACGAACATGGACGAGTTCGCCATGGGTTCGTCGACCGAGAACTCGGCGTACGGCCCCACGCACAACCCGTGGGACCTCGACCGCATCCCCGGTGGTTCCGGCGGTGGCTCCTCGGCGTCGCTCGCCGCGTTCCAGGCGCCGCTCGCGATCGGTACCGACACCGGTGGCTCGATCCGCCAGCCCGGCGCGGTCACCGGCACCGTGGGCGTGAAGCCGACCTACGGCGGCGTGTCCCGCTACGGCCTCGTCGCGTTCTCGTCGTCGCTGGACCAGGCCGGTCCGTGTGCGCGCACGGTGCTCGACGCCGCGCTGCTGCACGAGGTCATCGCCGGCTACGACCACATGGACTCCACGTCCATCAACGCGCCGGTGCCGCCGGTGGTCGCCGCGGCCCGCGAGGGCCTGTCCGGTGACCTGTCGGGCCTGCGCATCGGCGTCGTCACGCAGTTCAGCGGCGAGGGCTACCAGCAGGGCGTGCTGCGCAGCTTCGAGGCCGCCGTGTCGCAGCTCAAGGAGCTCGGCGCGGAGGTCTCGGACGTGTCGTGCCCGAGCTTCGACTACGCGCTGCCCGCCTACTACCTCATCGCGCCGAGCGAGTGCTCGTCGAACCTCGCCCGGTTCGACGCCATGCGCTACGGCCTGCGCGTCGGCGACGACGGCACGCGCAGCACCGAGGAGGTCATGTCGCTGACCCGCGAGGCCGGCTTCGGCCCCGAGGTCAAGCGCCGCATCATGATCGGCACCTACGCGCTGTCGTCGGGCTACTACGACGCCTACTACGGCTCGGCGCAGAAGGTCCGCACGCTGATCACGCAGGACTTCGCGAAGGCGTTCGAGAACTTCGACGTCCTGATCTCCCCGACCACGCCGACCACGGCGTTCAAGATCGGTGAGCGCGCGGACGACCCGATGGCCATGTACAAGGCCGACCTCTGCACCATCCCCGCGAACCTCGCGGGCACGCCGGCGATGAGCGTGCCGAGCGGTCTGTCCGATGAGGACGGTCTGCCGGTCGGTCTGCAGCTCATGGCGCCGGCGTTGCAGGACCACCGCATGTACCGCGTGGCCGCCGCGTACGAGCTGGCGCGCGGCGCGTTTGGAGGGCCGTCGCTGTGAACATCAAGAAGGCAAGGGGCCTGCTGGGTCTCGCCGGTGCCGTCGCGGGTGCGGTGGGAGCGTTCTCCGGCTTCCGCAACGCCCGTGCGAAGAACGACAAGCTGATGCTGGCCAACGCGGTCGCCAGCATCGTCGTGGCGGTCACCGGTGCGGCGCTCGCGGCACGCGCTCTGCGGAAGGACGAGCTGGCATGACCTCTCTCGTTGAGCTGATGGACTACGACGAGGTCGTCGAGAAGTACGACCCCGTCCTGGGCCTGGAAGTGCACGTCGAGCTGCACACCAACACGAAGATGTTCTGCGGCTGCGCCAACGTCTTCGGCGGCGAGCCGAACACCAACACCTGCCCGACGTGCCTCGGTCTGCCGGGCGCGCTGCCGGTGGTGAACGCCAAGGCGATCGAGTCGGCGATGCGCATCGGCCTCGCGCTGAACTGCGAGATCGCCGAGTGGTGCCGGTTCGCCCGGAAGAACTACTTCTACCCGGACATGCCGAAGAACTTCCAGACGTCGCAGTACGACGAGCCGATCGCGTTCAACGGCTGGCTCGACGTGACGCTCGACGACGGCGAGGTCATCCGCGTCGAGATCGAGCGCGCGCACATGGAGGAGGACACCGGCAAGTCGCTGCACGTCGGCGGCGCCACCGGTCGCATCCACGGCGCCGAGCACTCGCTGCTCGACTACAACCGCGCCGGCGTGCCGCTGATCGAGATCGTCACGAAGATGATCCCGGGCACCGGCCGCCGCGCCCCCGAGGTGGCCCGCGCGTACGTCACCGCGCTGCGCGACCTGCTCAAGGCGCTCGACGTGTCCGACGTCCGCATGGACCAGGGCTCGCTGCGCTGCGACGCGAACGTGTCCCTGTCGCCGAAGACCACCGGCGCGCTGGGCACCCGCACCGAGACCAAGAACGTCAACTCGCTGCGCAGCGTCGAGCGCGCCGTCCGCTTCGAGATGACGCGCCAGGCCGCGGTGCTCGCGTCCGGTGGTGAGGTGACCCAGGAGACCCGTCACTTCGACGAGTCCTCCGGCAGCACCTCGCCGGGCCGCAAGAAGGAGACGGCGGAGGACTACCGCTACTTCCCGGAGCCCGACCTGGTCCCGATCGCGCCGTCGCGCGAGTGGGTCGAGGAGCTTCGCGGCACCCTGCCGGAGCTGCCCTGGGAGCGCCGCGCGCGCATCCAGAAGGACTGGAACCTCACCGACGAGGTCCTCCGCGACCTGGTCAACGCCGGTGCGCTGGACCTCATCGAGGCCACCGTCGTCGCCGGCGCCAAGCCGGACGAGGCCCGCTCCTGGTGGGTGTCCTACCTCGCGCAGCAGGCCAACACCCGCGGCGTCGAGCTGTCCGGCCTGCCCATCACGCCCGCCGACGTGGCGCGCGTGATCGAGCTGGTCAACACGGGCGCGCTGACCAACAAGCTCGCCCGCGAGGCCGTCAACGGCGTGCTGGAGGGCGAAGGCTCCCCGGACGAGGTCGTCGAGAAGCGCGGCCTCAAGGTCGTCTCGGACGACTCGGCGCTGGAGAAGGCCGTCGACGAGGCCCTCGCGGCTCAGCCGGACGTGGCGCAGAAGATCCGCGACGGCAAGGTCCAGGCCGCCGGTGCGATCGTCGGCGCGGTCATGAAGGCCACCAAGGGCCAGGCCGACGCGGCACGCGTGCGCGAGATCATCATCGCCCGGTGCAGCTGAGGTTGTGACGCTGCGTTCAGAACGGCACGAGGGCGGCAGCGCTCGGTAGATACGCAATAGATGGACAGATCACAAAGGGTCACCTGTTCGTGCAGGTGACCCTTTGTGATCTTAGGCCGTCCGAGTGGCTGTTAGCTAAATGAGACGTATACCCGTAGCCGTGTGTGCCACTCTCTCCGTGCATCCATCTGGGGGGATGGAGCGTAATAGTCCAAACGAGGGGGGAAACCTCATGACGACGCAGCGTGAAGGGTTCTTGGGCGACATCGTCGACAAGGTCAAGGACTTGCTCGACGGTTCGGACGAGCACAAGAACCCCACGAAGGTGGAAGACCCGCCGATGGTGCCGCAGTGCTGCGGCCCGCCGCCTCCGGGATGGCCCGTCATGGGTGGCCACAAGCTGGTGACCGAGGGCCCGGTGGAGCACGAGGCGAACTGCCCGAACCACCCGGACAACGCTCCGAAGGAAGAAGTGGCGAGCTAGTCACGCTCCGCGCTGTCCTTCAACCGGGCTCTGCGCCTGGTTGGAGGACAGCGCCATTCGGGCGAATGTGGTGTGATGATCACATGCCCGCTCGTGCCTTGGACACAGCGCGCGAGTTGTACATGCGGGGATGGGCGGAGCAGGCGAAGTTCCGGTTCCTGCCCGCCAGCCGACACCTCAAGCGTGCACTCGCGCACGCCGATCGCGCCCAGGACAGTCCGGAGCGGACGGACCTGCGCGCCCGCATCCTCTACAACCTCGGCCGGTGCCTCGGCGAGACGAGCGGCCTCGACACCGCCGTCGAGCTGTTCGACCAGGCCCGCCGCGAGATCGAACTGGTGGCCGACCCGTGGCTGCGCACCCTCCTCAAGGGGAACGCGGACTACAACCAGGGCATCCTGATCATGCGCCTGGGACAGCCGGAGCAGGCGGTCCAGTGGTACGAGCCGTTCATCGGCTTCGCCGAGAACGCCCTGCGGACCTCACCCGAGCGGATGACCGCGGAGTGGATGCACTGGCTCGCGACCAGTCTGACCAGCCGGGCGCTGGCGAACGCCGCCATCCGCCGGCGCGAGCTCGCCGTCGCCGACCTCGAACGGGTCGCCGTCCTCAGCCGTGAGCACAACCTGGACACGATCTACCCCTACACGGTGGTGGCACTGGCCAACACCTACAAGCAGAGCGGCGACCTGATCGAGGCGCTGCGGCGCTACGAGGAAGCCGAACGGATCTTCCGCGCGGCCGAACAGCCCTCGGTGCTCGCCGCTGTCCAGCTCCTGCACGCGGAAGCGATGCTGATGGTCGGGATGTCCGACGACGTCGGCCGGATGCTCGACGAGGCGTTGCCGGTGCTGCGCCAGGGAAAGGTCAGCCAGGACATCGCCGAGGTCGAGATGTACCGGGCGTCGGCCGCGTTGCTGGACGACCAGTTCGACCTCGCCCGCCGGATGGCCAAGGCGTCCATGCGCAAGCTGGAGAAGCGCGGCAGCACCTGGTCGATGATGGCCGCGCTGATCGAGCTGTGGGCGCACGCCATGCAGGTCAAGCGCGTGACGAACGCGTTGGTGCAGAAGGCGTTGTCGCTGTCGTCGCAGCTGGAGGCCAACCACCTGCTCGACGAGGCGTGGCTCGCGAAGGTGCTCGCCGTGCGGCTGGAGGTCCGCAGGGGAAGGCTCGCCGAGGGCGAGGAGCTGCTGCGGCAGCTGCCCAGGCCGAGGGCCGTCACACCGATCGACCACCGGATGCAGCGCCGGCTCGTGCTCGCCGAACTGGCGCTGGCCAAGGGCGACCGCCGGACCGCGTTGCTGCACGCGCGCAAGGGGCTCGACGAGCTCGGCCTGGTCCGTGACCAGCTGGGCGGGCTGGAGCTGGTGTCCGCCACCGCGGTCCACGGCCGTGAGCTGCGGGAGCTGGCGATCCGGCTCGCCCTGGAGAGCAACAACGCCCGCCAGGTGTTCCTGTGGATCGAACGCACCCGTGCGCAGACTTACCGCTACGAACCGCTGGAGCTCGTCGAGAACCCCGAGCTGGCCGACCGCATCGCCGAGGTGCGGGGGCTGGGCCGGGAGCTGATGCGCGCCGGTCTCGACGGGCGGCCGACCACCAGGCTGCGGGCGGAGATCGCGAAGGCGCAGCGGGAGGCGAACCGGCTCGGGTGGCACGCGCAGCGCTGGGGGCGCACGCGTCCGATGGCGACGGTCGGCGAGGTGTTCGCCGAGCTGGGTGAGCGGGCGATGGTCAGCTTCGTGGTGTCCAACGGTGAGATGGTCGCCGTTGTGCTCGTGGGCGGCCGGGTGCGGATGGTGCGCCTGGGGGTCGCCGAACCCGCCCTGGAAGGGGCGCAGAAGCTGCACTTCGACCTCAACGCGCTGGCGCCTGACCACCTGCCGCCACCGTTGGTGCAGGTCATCGGGGCGTCGGCGCGCAAGCAGGCGGATGCGCTGGACACGTTGCTGATCAAGCCGCTGGCCCACCTCATCGGTGAGCGCGAGCTGGTCATGGTGCCGACCGGGTCGCTCTACGCGGTGCCGTGGGGTGTGCTGCCGAGCCTGCACGGCAGACCGGTCACCACGGCACCGTCGGCCACGGCCTGGCTCGCCGCCACGCAGGCCGTCGAGCCGAGGTCCGACCGGGTGCTGCTGGTGCGGGGTCCGGGGTTGCAGTTCGCGGACGGCGAGCTGGATCGGCTGGGGGCGCAGCACGAGAAGGCGACCGTGCTCGCGGGGGACCGGGCGACCGCGGGGGAGGTGCTCGCGCACCTCGACGGCGCGGACCTGGTGCACGTCGCGGCGCACGGGGAGCACGAGAACGAGAACGCGTTGTTCTCCCGGCTGGAGCTGTTCGACGGGCCGTTGTTCGCGCACGAGCTGGGGCGGCTGCGCAGGCCGCCGGCGCAGGTGGTGCTGTCGGCGTGTTCGCTCGCGTTGAACCGGATCAGGCCCGGTGACGAGGCACTCGGGTTCGCCGGGGCGATGCTCGCGGGCGGCACCCGGACCGTGGTCGCGGCGGCCAGCAAGGTCGGGGACGAGGCGAGCGCGGCGGCGATGGCGGACTACCACCGGGCGCTGCTCGCCGGGGCGGCACCGGCCGTGGCGCTGGCGGAGGCGATGGCGAAGGATCCGTTCCGCCGGCCGTTCCTCTGCCTGGGGTCCGGCTAGGCCGATCGGGTGGTTGTCCCGGTCACGTGCTGTCGAACGCGCTGGTCAGCTGTGACTTGTACCCGGTTGGCGGCTGTGGTTGGTGAACTTTTCTCGCAGCTCCGGCGGGTTCTGTGCCACCCTTACCCCCTCGACCGAGGGGAACGGACCCGGTCGTCGCAGCCCCCCAGGGGGTGAGGCTGGGAGCCGGGGTCCGTGCCAACGGCCCGCCTGTCGGCTCTCGCCGATGCGCGGGCCGTTGTGTCACAAGGGCCACATGCGCCGGGACGCGGGAGAACGGCTTCCACCTCAACCGCGTGACCTGAGGAACAGGGGCGGCGCTCAGTCCTTCGTGCCGCCGGGCGGGCCCTGGCGCGTGATCAACGCGACCCGGTCGTCGGACGACACCGGCTGGCCACCGGCCTTGTTCACCGTGCCGACCAGTGCCGCGGAGTCGTTCAGCAGCTCCATCGGGCCGAGCAGGCCGTAGCCGTTCTCCTGCATGGCCGGCTCCGGCTTCCCGGTGATGGCGCCGGCGGCGTTCATCGGCAGGTTCTGGAAGCCCGCCACCTTCGACGTCGACACCCACAGCACGTCCGACAGCGACGCGCAGCCCAGGACGCCGGGCCGGTCGGTCCACCGCCACGCCGGGTCGCCCAGCGGCTTGCCCGCCGTGACGCGGTAGACCACGTCGCCGGTCGCGGCCCAGTCGGTCACCCAGATCTTCGAGGTGTCACCGGAGACGCACAGGCCGCCGGGCAGCCGCAGGCCGGACGCGATCACCGCGGAGCCCGCCGCCGGGTTGCCCTGGGCGGCCTTGCCGGAACCGTCGATGCGCAGGACCTTGCCGGCCAGCGAGTTCGGGTCGGCGGCCAGTGCCGGGTTGCCCGCGTCGCCGGTCGCGACCAGCAGCGAGCCGGTGCGGTCGCTCGCGATGGCACCGCGGTTGCCGGTCGGGCCCTTCGGGATGCCGGTCAGGATCGGTTTGGGCGCGTCGCCCGGTGCGATCCGCAGCACCCGGTTGTCCGTGGCGGTCGTCACGTACACGTAGGCGAGCTGGTCCTCGGCGAACGTCGCCGAGATCGCGAGCCCGGACAGGCCGCCGTCGGAGGAGGCGTCCACGTCGACCTGTGCGACGAGGACGGGGTCGGCGTCCTTCGTGACCTTCAGCAGCCGGCCGCCGCGTTCGGTCGCGTAGGCCGCCACGCCACCGTTGGAGTCGCCGCCGATCGGCGCCACGCCGGTGACCGTGTTCAGGCAGGTGGCGATCACGCCGGGGTTGAAGTCCTTGCAGCCCTGCGGCGGCGGCACGCTCTGCGGCGTCGGGTTCTGGCCGTTCTGACCGGGTGCGGGCCGGAACTCGCCCGGCAGCTCCGGTCGCGGGCCCGCCTGCGGCGTCAGCTGCGGTTGCGCGCTCCAGCTCGTGGGCGGCGGCTCGTCGGGAAAGCTCGCACAGCCCCCTGCCAGCAGGCAGGCGGCGGCCAACAACGCAACGGAACGAACCACGGGACCAGGCTAGGTGCGCGACCGTGAGCCTGGGGTGAACACCTCGGAAGTGGCGAAGTCGACCGCCTCGACCCGTTCCAGCAGCAGGTCCAGCTCCTCGCTCACCACCTCGGGTGCCTCCAGCGGCAGGTAGTGGCTGCACGGCAGCACCCTCAGCCGCGCCTGCGGCAGCGCACCGGCCGGTGCCGCCATGCTCTCCGTGGTCGCCAGCACGTCGTCCCTGCCCGCCAGCAGTGTGACCGGGCACACGATCGAGCCGAGGTCCTGCCGCGGTGCCGCGCCCAGCGCGAGCGCCAGCGTGAAGTACCAGCGCCAGTCGTGCTGCAGGAACCGGCCGACGGCGTGCGTCACGGCCTTCGGGTCGCTGCTCGGCTTGACCACGCCGGTGTACCGCAGCAGGGACGTCGTCAGGTCCGTCACCGGCACCCGGTGCAGCACCTCGTCCAGCACCGGCCCCGCCTGCCGCAGCAGCCGCGTGCCGGTGAGACCGACCAGCCTGCGCACGGACTTCGGCACCATCGGCAGCATCGCGTCGAACGAGTCACCCGGCGCACCCGCCACGAGCAGCAGCCCCGCGACCCGCTCGGGGTGGCGCAGCGCGAGCTCGGCGGCGATCGTCACGCCCATCGACCAGCCCATGACCACGCACCGCTCGACACCCGCGTCGTCCAGCACCGCGAGCGCGTCCGACACGTGGTCGTCCAGCCCGATGTTGCGCTCGTCGACCGGGCGGTCAGAGCCCATCGTGCCGCGCATGTACCAGCTGGTGAGACCACCGCGACCGGCCAGCGACGGCCACGACTCCGGCCCCGAGCCGACGCCGGGGCACAGCAGCACCGGCGGTCCGTCACCGCCCGGTCGCCAGGCCCGGATCTTCGTGCCGTCCCAGGAGAGGACGTCGTGCTCCCGCATGACCGACATTCTGACGTACTTTGCAGGGGTGACGCTCACTGTGCTGGTGCCAGATGACTTCGGAGTCCAGGCGCTGTCCCGGGTGGACGGTGTCCGGCCGGTCCGCTACACCCCGGGCGAGCCGTTGCCCGCCGAGGCCGCGACCGCCAGGGTCCTGGTGCCGAAGTTCCTCGCCGGCACCGACCCGCGCGAGGTGTTCGAGCAGCTGCCGGCCCTGGAGCTGGTGCAGCTGCTGAGTGCGGGAGCGGAGAACTTCGTCGGACGGATTCCGGACGGGGTGCTGCTCTCCACCTGCCGCGGCGCCCACGGCGGCAGCACGGCCGAGTGGGCGATCGGCGCGCTGCTCGCGATCTACCGGGACCTCCTCGTCTTCGACCGGGCCAGGGCCGAGGGCCGCTGGGACTTCCACCCCACGGACACGTTGCAGGACAAGAAGGTCCTGATCGTCGGCGCCGGGGACCTGGGCGAGCAGCTGCGCCGCAGGCTGGAACCGTTCGACGCGACCGCCACGATGGTCGGCCGCACGGCCCGCGAGGGCGTGCACGGCATCGACGAGCTGCCGGAGCTGCTGCCGGGGTTCGACGCCGTCGTGATCTTCACGCCGATGACCGAGGAGACCAGGCACCTGGTCGACGCGAAGTTCCTGGCCGCGATGAAGGACCACGCGATCCTGGTCAACGGCGCCCGCGGCCCGGTCGTGGACACCGGCGCGCTGCTCGCCGAGCTGAGCTCCGGGCGGCTGCGCGCGGCCCTGGACGTGACCGATCCCGAACCACTGCCCGCCGATCATCCACTGTGGACCGCACCCGGCCTGCTGCTGACCCCGCACGTGGCCGGGAGCTGCACCGGGAGCATGCAGCGCGCCTACGCCGTGGTCGCGGCCGAACTCTCCCGGTTCGCCGCGGGGGAGCAACCGCGCAACCTCGTCCAGGGCAGCTACTAGCCCTCCCGCTGCTCCATCGGGGTGAAGTTCGGCTGCCGTTCGGCTCTCGCGCGGGCTTGCCCGGTCTCCTAGCGTGCGGGCGTGGCTACTCACGACAAAGGCTCGGGCAGTCCGAGCGCTTTCTCCGACGACTCGTTCTACTCGGGCAGCGGAGGGGGAGTGCACCACTTCGACGACGGCACCACCGGGGTCGGCGAGGGCACTTCGCCGTACGACTTCACGACGAAGGCGTTCGACACCACGGCCTACACCCCGCTGGACAGGTCCACTGTGGACAACGCCGGTGCCGGCGACGACCCGTTCGACGACCGGCGCAAGAAGTTCGGCTGGACCGCCGGTCCCGACCTCGGCCTGCTGGGCCTGCGCGCCGTGCTCGGCGGCATCTTCGTGCTGCACGGCCTGCAGAAGGTCTTCGGCCTCTTCGGCGGCCCCGGCATCACCGGCTTCGCGCAGTCGCTGGAGAAGATGGGCTACCGCGAGCCGGTCGTCCTCGCCTGGGTCACCGGCGTCACGGAACTGGCCGGCGGCGGCCTGCTGGTCCTCGGCCTCTTCACCCCGCTCGCGGCGGCGGGCCTGCTCGCGGTGATGGCCAACGTCATCGCGCTGAAGTACAAGGGCGGTTTCTTCGGCCCCAACGGCGTGGAGCTGGAGCTGGCGCTCGCGGGCATGGCGTTCGCGGCCCTGTTCGCCGGCCCCGGCCGCGCCGCGTTGGACTACAACCGCAGCTGGTTCCGCCACCCGCTGGTGGCCGGCTTCATCGCACTCCTGCTCGCGGCGGGCGGTGCGGCGCTGACGTTCTTCGTGTTCCGGTAGAAACGCGGCATGCGGAAGAACCTGACGGGAGCACTGCTCCAACTCGCCCTGCTGGTGGCCGGCATCCCGGTCGTCTACCTGGTGGCGTTCCCGTTCGGGCTCAGCGCGCGTTCCCTGCTGCCACCGCTCGGCCTGCTCGCGGGCCTGGTCGTGGCCGGTCTCATGGTCAAGAAGACGAACCAGCCCGTCAGCGGCCCGCTGACGGGCTGGCTCGTGTTCGGCGTCAGTCTGGCGCTCGCTCTCGCTCTTTAGCGACTGGGGTCCCGGACGGCGCCCGTGGACGCGTCCGTTGCCATTCGTGCGTACGCGCGCAGCGCAGCGGTCACCGGGCGGATGCGGTCGACCGGCTGCCACGGGCGCTCCGACGCCTCCATCTTCGCGCGGCGCTCGGCCAGCACCTCGTCGTCGACCAGCAGCTCCAGCCGCCGCTCGTGCACGTCGATGAGGATGCGGTCGCCGTTCTCGACCAGGCCGATCGTGCCGCCGCCCGCCGCCTCCGGCGAGATGTGGCCGATCGACAGGCCCGACGAACCACCGGAGAACCGGCCGTCCGTGATCAGCGCGCACTTCTTGCCCAGACCGGAACCCTTGAGGAACGCCGTGGGGTGCAGCATCTCCTGCATGCCGGGGCCACCGGAGGGGCCCTCGTAGCGCACGACCAGGACCTCGCCCGCCTGGATCTCCTTGTTCAGGATCGCCGAGACGGCCTGCTCCTGGGACTCGACGACCCGCGCGGGGCCCTCGAAGTGCCACAGCTCCTCGTCGATGCCCGCGGACTTGATGATCGCGCCGCGCTCGGCCAGGTTGCCGCGCAGCACGGCGAGGCCACCGTCCCTGGTGTAGGCGTGCTCGACGTCGCGGATGCAGCCGCCGGTCGCGTCGGTGTCCAGGGAGGACCAGCGGTTCGACGTGGAGAACGCCTGCGTGGTCCGGACACCGCCGGGCGCCGCGTGGAACAGCTCCAACGCTTCCGGTGACGGGTCCGAGGCGCGGATGTCCCACTTGCCGAGCCACTCCGCGAGCGTGGGCGTGTGCACCGACGTGACGTCGTCGTTCAGCAGACCACCGCGGTACAGCTCGCCCAGCAACGCCGGGATGCCACCGGCCCGGTGCACGTCCTCCATGTGGTAGTCGGAGTTCGGCGACACCTTCGACAGGCACGGCACGCGGCGGGACAGGTCGTCGATGTCCTGCAGCGTGAAGTCGATCTCGCCCTCCTGCGCGGCGGCGAGGATGTGCAGCACGGTGTTCGTCGAACCGCCCATGGCCATGTCGAGCGCCATCGCGTTCTCGAACGCCTTGCGGTTCGCGATCGACCGCGGCAGCGCCGACTCGTCGTCCTCGCCGTACCAGCGCCTGCACAGCTCCACGACGACCCGGCCGGCCTCGGAGAACAGCTCGCGGCGCGCGGCGTGCGTGGCCAGCGTCGAGCCGTTGCCCGGCAGCGAGAGGCCCAGCGCCTCGGTGAGGCAGTTCATGGAGTTCGCGGTGAACATGCCGGAGCAGGAACCGCACGTCGGGCACGCGGAGCGCTCGACCTCGGAGAGCCCGTCCTCGCTCACCGCGGGGGACGCCGACGCGGAGATCGCGGTGATCAGGTCGGTCGGTGCGACGGCGACGCCCTCGACGACCACGGCCTTGCCGGCCTCCATCGGACCACCGGACACGAACACGACGGGGATGTTGAGCCGCATGGCCGCGTTCAGCATGCCGGGCGTGATCTTGTCGCAGTTCGAGATGCAGACGATCGCGTCGGCCTGGTGCGCGTTGACCATGTACTCGACCGAGTCGGCGATGATCTCGCGGCTGGGCAACGAGTACAGCATTCCGCTGTGGCCCATGGCGATGCCGTCGTCGACCGCGATGGTGTGGAACTCGCGCGGCACGCCACCCGCCTCGCGCACCGCCTCGGCCACGATGTCGCCGAGG
Source organism: Lentzea sp. NPDC042327 (assembly GCF_040647275.1). NCBI lineage: Bacteria > Bacillati > Actinomycetota > Actinomycetes > Pseudonocardiales > Pseudonocardiaceae > Lentzea > Lentzea sp. NPDC042327. The sequence goes on along the minus strand of NZ_JBEZBX010000005.1, from coordinate 568,112 downwards.
TCACGCAGGTGTACGTGGCCCGGCACGAACTGCGTGTAGGAGTTGGCGATCGCGATGATCGGCTTGCCGAAGTCGCTGTCCGTCATGCCGGTCGCGCGCCAGAGGGCACGGGCTCCGGCGGCGTTGCGGCCGTGGGTGGTGGTGCGAGAGCGGAGCTGAGGCACTGCTCCTCCAGATTCAGTTCAAGAAGACATGCGCGCGGGACGGCCGGGTCAGGCGTCACCAGTCTGGGGGCGGTGCCTCAAAGGTTACTCGTGCCCGTGGGCTGCACCGCCACGCAGATCGGCCGCGACCAGCAGGTAGGCCAGCGCCAGCGTGATGACGTGCACAGCCGTGCACCACAGGCAGATCTTGCCGATGATCAGGAACTCGGCCGCCACCAGGTACACCACCATCAGCACGCCGACGCCCGCCGCGCCCAGCCGCACCCACCTGAGCGGCTCGACCCGCCACGCGAACGGGAGGCAGATCACGGTGAGGAACGCGAAGAAGGCCAGCCCGAGGATCGCGACGGGGATGCCGAACAGCTCCGACTGGTCGCTGGAGGTCACCGTCTCGCAGTCCACGACCGCGTCGGCCGAGCAGACCAGCGCGTCCCGGTCGAAGTGCGCGTACGTCAGGTAAGCCGAGACCAGCAGACCCGCGACGGACAGCAGCAGGCTCAGCAGCGGAACTCGTTTGATCACTTCTCCGACTGTACGGAGTCCGGCGTTCCGGCCTCGTCAGACGCGACGGCCGGCTCGCCGGGTTCAGCCTTTCCGGCTTCCTCCTCGGCCTCGGCCGCCTGCCGCGCGGCCTTCGCCTCCTCCAGCGAGGCGCTCGGGTCCGGCACCAGGCCACCGCTGATCAACGACAGCGCCGGCAGGTGCACCATCCGCACCGCGGGCAGCGTCACCTCGGTGCCGTCGGCCCGCACCGCCTTCAGCCAGCCCTTGTCGGCGAGCCGGATGGACTTCAGCTCCGACCACTCGACCGTCGTCGAGCCGAACAGGCCGCGGGCGACGAGGCGCTCCTCGGTGGCGGTCGTGCGGTTGCGGAGCACCCAGTAGGCGTACCCGGCGGGGAACAGGTAGAGCGCTTGCAGTCCGGGAACGGTCCACGCGACGGGAGTCACGCAGATCGCGATCAAACACGCCGCGAGCAGCGCCGTTGACTGGATGCGAAAGACGAGCTTCTTCACCCGGAGGATTGTTCCACGTCCACCATCCGGGAAATGCGTCCCGCAGAGTTGACGCACTCTTGCGGGAGGGGATAACGTCCGCTTCATGCAGCGCACGCTCGTTCTCGTACTTCTCAGGCGCGTCGACGCCTGAGCCGAACAGCCTGCGTCGACGCGCGACCCTCGCACGACCCTTCTCCGGGTTGTCGAGGGTTTTTTCGTGTCCGGACCCCGATACCCACGAGGCAATGAGATGACCAGCGCACCATCGCGACAGGCTTCCGAGCCGACGTCGCCACGTCCAGGTCCGCGGCCCAAACCGGCTCCGCCCACCGGCGCGCCGATCCGGGTAACCGGTGCCCAGTCGCTCGTCCGCTCGCTTGAAGCGGTCGGCTGCGAGGTCGTCTTCGGCATCCCCGGCGGGACGATCCTGCCCGCCTACGACCCGCTGCTCGACTCCACGAAGGTCCGGCACATCCTGGTCCGCCACGAGCAGGGTGCCGGCCACGCCGCCACCGGGTACGCCCAGGCCACCGGCAAGGTCGGCGTCTGCATGGCGACCTCGGGACCGGGTGCCACGAACCTCGTCACGCCGCTCGCCGACGCGAACATGGACTCCGTGCCCGTCGTCGCGATCACCGGCCAGCAGTCGCGGCCGCTGATCGGCACGGACGCTTTCCAGGAGGCGGACATCTGCGGCATCACGATGCCGATCACCAAGCACAACGTCCTCGTGACCGACGCCGCGGAGATCCCGCGGGCGATCGCGGAGGCGTTCCACATCGCGGCGACCGGCCGACCCGGCCCGGTCCTCGTCGACATCCCCAAGGACGTGCTGCAGGAGACCACGAGCTTCTCCTGGCCGCCCGACCTGCGCCTGCCCGGTTACCGGCCGACGACCCGGCCGCACGGCAAGCAGGTGCGCGAAGCCGCCAAGCTGATCGTCAGCGCCCGCAAGCCGGTCCTGTACGTGGGCGGCGGCGTGATCAAGGCGGACGCCCACGCCGAGCTGCTGCGCCTGGCCGAGGACACCGGCATCCCGGTCGTCACGACGCTGATGGCGCGGGGCGCGTTCCCCGACTCGCACCACCAGCACCTGGGCATGCCCGGCATGCACGGCACCGTCGCGGCCGTCGCGGCGATGCAGAAGTCGGACCTGCTGGTCGCGCTGGGCGCCCGGTTCGACGACCGGGTCACCGGCCAGCTGGGCTCGTTCGCGCCGGACGCGCAGGTCGTGCACGCCGACATCGACCCGGCCGAGATCTCCAAGAACCGCCGCGCGGACGTCCCGATCGTGGGCGACTGCAAGGAGATCATCGCCGAGCTGATCGACGCGGTCCGCGCCGAGCGCGAGAACGCCAAGGCCGTCGACCTCACGCCGTGGTGGGACACGCTGAACGCGCTGCGCGAGACGTTCCCGCTCGGCTACGACTGGCCCGACGACGGCACGCTGTCGCCGCAGTACGTCATCGAGCGCATCGGCCAGCTGTCCCCGGCGGACACGATCTACACCGCGGGTGTCGGCCAGCACCAGATGTGGGCCGCGCAGTTCGTGAAGTACGAGCACCCGCGCACGTGGATCAACTCCGGCGGCCTGGGCACGATGGGCTTCGCCGTTCCCGCGGCCATGGGCATCAAGGCCGGTGAGCCGGGCCGCACGGTGTGGGCCATCGACGGCGACGGCTGCTTCCAGATGACCAACCAGGAGCTCGCCACCTGCGCCATCGAGGGCCTGCCCGTCAAGATCGCCGTCATCAACAACGGCAACCTGGGCATGGTCCGCCAGTGGCAGACGCTGTTCTACGGCGAGCGGTACTCCAACACGGATCTGGGCACGCACAAGCACCGAATCCCAGACTTCAAGCTCCTGGCGGAGGCCCTCGGGTGCGCGGGCCTGCGGGCCGAGTCGCGCGAGGAGGTGGACGACGTGATCGCGAAGGCGCTGGAGATCAACGACCGCCCGGTCGTCATCGACTTCGTCGTCGGCAAGGACGCGCAGGTGTGGCCGATGGTCGCGGCCGGCACCGGCAACTCCGAGATCATGGCCGCCCGCGGCATCCGCCCCCTGTTCGACGAGGACATCTGATGACGCACAGCGCCTGCCTCCGCACGGCAGTCGAGGATCGAAACGACGAGGACCTCTGATGACCAGGCACACGCTGAGCGTTTTGGTCGAGGACAAGCCCGGTGTGCTCGCGCGCGTCGCCGGCCTGTTCTCCCGCCGCGGCTTCAACATCGAGTCGCTCGCGGTCGGCCGCACCGAGTACCCCGAGATCTCCCGCATGACCATCGTCGTGTCGGTCGACGAGCTGCCGCTGGAGCAGGTCACCAAGCAGCTCAACAAGCTCATCAACGTCATCAAGATCGTGGAGCTGGAGCCGACCGCTTCCGTCCAGCGGCAGCTGGTGCTCATCAAGGTCCGCGCGGACGCGACGGTGCGGTCGCAGGTCCTCGAGACCGTGCAGCTCTTCCGCGCGAAGGTCGTCGACGTGTCGCCGGAGGCGGTCACGATCGAGGCCACCGGCACGTCTGAGAAGCTCGACGCGTTGTTGCGCATGCTGGAGCCCTACGGGCTTCGCGAGATCGTCCAGTCCGGCATGGTCGCCATCGGCCGTGGCGCTCGTTCCATCACCGCCACCGCGGTTCGTTAAATCCAGAAGGTAGGAAAATACTGTGAGCGTCGAGATCTTCTACGACGACGATGCCGACCTGAGCATCATCCAGGGCCGCAAGGTGGCCGTGATCGGCTACGGCAGCCAGGGCCACGCCCACGCGCTGTCCCTGCGCGACTCGGGCGTCGAGGTCCGCATCGGCCTGCAGGAGGGCTCCAAGTCCCGCGCCAAGGCCGAGGAGGAGGGCCTGGAGGTCGGTACCCCGGCCGAGGTCTCCGCGTGGGCCGACGTGATCATGATCCTGGCGCCGGACACCGCGCAGCGCCACATCTACGCCAACGAGATCGCCGCGAACCTCAACGAGGGTGACGCGATCTTCTTCGGCCACGGCTTCAACATCCGCTACGGCCTCATCACGGCACCGTCCGGTGTGGACGTCGCCATGGTCGCCCCCAAGGGCCCCGGCCACCTCGTGCGCCGCCAGTTCGTCGACGGCAAGGGCGTCCCGGCGCTCATCGCGGTCGAGCAGGACGCGTCGGGCACCGCGCAGGCGCTCGCCCTGTCCTACGCCAAGGGCATCGGCGGCACCCGTGCCGGCGTCATCAAGACGACGTTCAAGGAAGAGACCGAGACGGACCTCTTCGGCGAGCAGGCCGTCCTCTGCGGTGGCGCGTCCGCGCTGGTCCAGGCGGGCTTCGAGGTGCTGACCGAGGCGGGCTACGCCCCCGAGGTCGCCTACTTCGAGTGCCTGCACGAGCTGAAGCTGATCGTCGACCTCATGTACGAGGGCGGCATCGCCCGCATGCGCTACTCGATCTCCGACACCGCCGAGTTCGGTGACCTGACCCGCGGCCCGCGCGTCATCACCCCCGCGGTGAAGGAGGAGATGAAGAAGATCCTGGGCGAGATCCAGGACGGCACCTTCGCGAACGAGTGGGTGGCCGAGGACGACAACGGCCGCGCCAACTACAAGAAGCTGCAGCAGGAGGGTGAGAACCACCCGATCGAGGCGACCGGCAAGAAGCTGCGCGACATGATGTCGTGGGTCGACCGCCCGATCACCGAGACCGCCTGATTGGTCTGTTGGACTGATTTTCCGGACGGCCCGCGGCCCAGAGCCGCGGGCCGTTCGTCCGCATCCGCTAGCTTCTGGGGCCATGACCGACAGCGCGCCGATCTACGACAACAAAGCGCACGTGCGCGGCAACCTGGACCTGCGCAACGCCGTCTGGCAGCGTCCGCCCGGCCCGCCGTCCGAGGGCGGTGACGCCGAGATCGCCCAGGTGGAGCACACCGACGGCGCCACGTACGTGGCCATGCGCAACTCGCTGCACCCCGAGTCGGTCCTGGTGTTCACCATGTCCGAGTGGGACGCGTTCGTGGCCGGCGCGCGCGACGGGGAGTTCGACGAGCCCTGGTGACCCGTGCGGTAACCAGCGCAAACCCCGTCCCATCCCACAGGACGCCCGCAGTGACCTGAGCCACCCGCCAGAAGCCCGCGGCAGGCCCGGTGTCTATGCTCGTTAACAGTCCGGACACATTGCGGTGCCCGGTCGGCGCGGGCCTGCCGCCCCCGACCACGCCCGCGCCCCACGATCCGACCCTTCCTGGGAGCGATGTCCGTGACCAACACCAGCCGACCTGTTGTCCTCATCGCCGAGAAGCTCGCACCGTCCGTTCTGGACGCGCTCGGTGACGGCGTGGAAGTGCGCCACGTCGACGGCACCGACCGCGCGGCCCTCCTCGAGGCCGTCCAGGACGCGGACGCCCTCCTCGTCAGGTCCGCCACCCAGGTCAACGCCGAGGTGTTCGCCGCTACCCGCAAGCTGAAGGTCGTGGCCCGCGCGGGCGTCGGCCTGGACAACGTCGAGGTGCCCGCCGCCACGCAGAACGGCGTGATGGTGGTCAACGCGCCGACGTCCAACATCGTGTCGGCGGCCGAGCACGCCGTCGCGCTGCTGCTGTCGGTCGCGCGCCAGATCCCGGCCGCGCACGAGACGCTGCAGAACCACGAGTGGAAGCGCTCCAAGTTCAACGGCGTCGAGATCAACGGCAAGACCGTCGGCGTGGTGGGCCTGGGCAAGATCGGCCAGCTGTTCGCGCAGCGCATCGCCGCGTTCGGCGTCGAGCTGATCGCCTACGACCCGTACGTCTCGGCCGCGCGGGCCGCGCAGCTCGGCATCGAGCTGGTGAGCCTCGAAGAGCTGCTGGAGCGCGCCGACGCGATCTCCATCCACCTGCCGAAGACGCCGGAGACCAAGGGCCTCATCGGCGCCGAGCAGCTGGCGAAGGCCAAGCGCGGCGTCATCATCGTCAACGCCGCCCGCGGTGGCCTCGTCGACGAGGAAGCCCTCGCGGAGGCCGTGAAGGAGGGCCAGGTCGGCGGCGCCGGCATCGACGTGTTCTCCACCGAGCCCACGACCGAGAGCCCGCTGTTCAACGTGCCGGGCATCGTCGTCACCCCGCACCTCGGCGCGTCCACGGCCGAGGCGCAGGACCGCGCGGGCACCGACGTCGCGAAGAGCGTGATCCTCGCGCTCGCCGGCGAGTTCGTGCCGGACGCCGTCAACGTCCAGGGCGGCGCGGTCGGCGAGGAGGTCCGCCCGTACCTGCCGCTGGTGCAGAAGCTCGGCACCGTCCTCAGCGCGCTCTCGCCCAAGGCGCCGACCAGCGTCACCGTCGAGGTGCGCGGCGAACTGTCCAATGAGGACGTCGAGATCCTGCCGCTGGCCGCGCTGCGCGGTGTCTTCTCGAAGGTCGTCGAGTCGCAGGTGACGTTCGTGAACGCGCCGAGCCTCGCCGCGGACCTGGGTGTGAGCGTCGAGCTCACCAAGGAGACGGAGAGCCCGAACCACCGCAGCCTCGTCACGGTCAGGGCCGTGCAGGCCGACGGCACGACGAACAGCGTCTCCGGCACCGTCAGCGGCATCGCCCAGGTCGAGAAGCTGGTCAACATCAACGGCCGCAACTTCGACCTGCGCGCCGAGGGCACCGTGCTCCTGCTGGAGTACCCGGACCGCCCCGGTGTCATGGGCACGGTCGGCACGCTGCTCGGCGAGGCCGGCGTGAACATCGAGGCCGCGCAGATCAGCCAGACCGGCAGCGACGCGGTGATGGTGCTGCGGGTGGACCGCCCGGTCGACACCGCCGTGCTCGACCCGATCGGTGCCGCCGTGGGTGCGCGCACGGTCCGCTCGGTCGACTTCGGATAGTCACGACAAACCGGGAGGGGACCGCAAAGTCCCCTTCCCGGTTCTGTCGTCCTTCACAACGAAGTCGTAACAGGCAACTACCCGTAGACAACATTCATACTTTCGGGGCAATCGCAGACACACGATCAGCGATTAGCGTCCCAGCGAGGTTGACCCGGTGCCGTCGAGGGCGCGGCACTGCGTGTTCGGGTCGAAGGCACACACCTCGGTTGGGGCAACGTTGTGAAAAGACGATCAAGCCTGGTGGTGTTCTCCGCCATCACCACACTGCTGATCGCACCCGCCACCGCACCGGCGCAGGCGCAGGGCGAACCGCTCGCGCAGCCGGTCAAGGGTGCTCAGGGGCTCGACGCGAAGGCGTTGCAGCTCAAGGTTTCTCCCAGGCTGAACCAGGCCGGCCAGGTCACCGCGTTCGTCGCGCTGGACCGCAAGCCCGCCGTCGACGCGTTCGCGGAGAAGCAGGGCCAGGGCAAAGAGGCGCAGAAGCAGGCCGCCAAGCAGGCGAAGAACGACACGTCGGCCGCTGTCGACGGGGTCGTCCGCGAGCTCACGGCCAAGGACGGCGCCACCAGGGAGGTGTTCCGCACCTCCAACGGCGTTCCCGGTGTCGTCGTGACGGCGGACGCGGCGAAGGTGCGCGAGCTGGCCCAGCGCTCCGACGTCGTCGCGGTCTACCCGGTCGTGCCGAAGAAGCGCGACAACTCGAACGCGGTGCAGCTCACCAGGGTCGTCAACACCTGGCAGCAGTACGGCAAGCTCGGCGACGACGTCCGGGTCGGCATCATCGACACCGGCGTCGACTACACGCACGCCAACTTCGGCGGCCCCGGCACGGTCGAGGCGTTCAAGGCCGTCGACCCGCGCAAGGCCGACCCGAACTTCCCGACCGCGAAGGTCGTCGGCGGCTACGACTTCGTCGGCGAGGACTACGACGGGGAGAGCAAGGACCCGGCGATCAACACGCCGAAGCCCGACCCCAACCCGATCGACTGCAACGGCCACGGCTCGCACGTCGCGGGCACCACGGCCGGCTTCGGTGAGAACGCCGACGGCAGCACGTTCAAGGGCGACTACACCAAGCTGACCGCCGACAGCCTGAACGCGATGAGGATCGGCCCCGGCACCGCGCCGAAGGCCCTGGTCTACGCGCTCAAGGTCTTCGGCTGCGACGGCTCGACCAACGTCACCTCGCAGGCGCTCGACTGGTCGCTCGACCCCGACGGCGACGGCGACTTCTCCGACCACCTCGACGTGGTCAACCTGTCGCTCGGCTCCGACTACGGCGCCCCGGACGACCCCGACAGCCTCTTCGTGAAGAAGCTGTTCAAGGTCGGCGTCATGCCGGTCTTCTCCGCGGGCAACGGCGGTGACCTCTACGACATCGGCGGCTCGCCGGGCAACACGCCCGAGGCGCTGACGGTGGCGTCGGTGCGCGACTCCTACGTGCTGCGCGACGGCGCCGAGGTGCCCGGTCAGGGCCTCAAGGCCGGTCAGTACAGCCAGAACTTCACCGGCTACCCCGGCTACGACAAGACGCTGCCCGCGGTGAAGCTCACGCAGGCGGGCAACCTCGACGGCTGCCAGCCGATCACCGACGCGGTCGCGGGCAAGTTCGTGTGGCTGGAGTGGGACGACAACGACGCGACGCGCCGCTGCGGTTCCGCCGCCCGCGCGAACAACGTGCAGGCCGCCGGTGGTGCCGGTGTGCTGCTGTCGTCCACGCTCAACAACTTCGCGGCCGGCATCGCGGGCAACACCGCCATCCCGATGTTCCAGTTCACCGGTGACGCCACCGCCCAGGTGCGCCCGGCGCTGAACGCGGGCACGCTGACCGTCCGCCTCGCGGGCGAGCTGCGCACCTCGACGCCGACCTACGACCAGTCCATCTCGGACACCCCGAGCTCGTTCACCAGCCGCGGCACCCGCGGTCAGTCGATCAAGCCGGACGTCGCGGCGCCCGGTGACACGATCTCCTCGACCGCCGTGGGCTCCGGCAACGACCGCTCGGTCATCTCCGGCACCTCGATGGCGTCCCCGCACGTCGCGGGCATCGCGGCCCTGGTGCGCCAGACGCACCCGGACTGGACGCTGGAGGAGGTCAAGGCCTCGATCATGAACACCGCCGGTGCGGACGTGAAGGAGAACGGCAAGACCTTCGCGCCCAACCGGGTCGGCACCGGCCGCGTGGACGCCAAGTCCGCGCTGGACAACCAGGTGCTGGCGTTCGTCGAGGACGACCACGGCTACGTGAGCGCCAACTTCGGCACCGTCGAGGTCTCGAAGCCGGTCTCCAGGAGCAAGACCATCAAGATCGTCAACAAGTCCACGAAGCCGGTGGAGTACAAGGTCGGCTACACCGCGGCCACGACGATCCCCGGCGTGAGCTACGTGCTCTCGCAGGACAAGGTCAAGCTGAGCCCGCGCGGCGTCGCCCGCGTCAAGGTGACGCTGAAGATCGACGACCCGAAGGCGCTGCGCAAGACGATCGACCCGACCGTCGCGACGACGCAGCTCGACACGCCGCGCCAGTTCCTCGCGGACGCCTCCGGTCGCGTGACCCTCACGCCGACCGCCGGTGCCGTGGTGCCGCTGCGCGTGTCCGTCTACGCCGCGCCCAAGCCGGTGGCCGACATCAGCACCTTCCCGTCGCTGCGGTTCCGCGGCGGCGACAAGCAGGCCGTGCTCAACCTGAACGGCCGCGGCGTCGACCAGGGCACCGGCTCGCAGGCGTACCGCTCGCTGGTCAGCGTCCTGGAGCTGCAGGCGTCCTCGCCGAAGCTGCGCGACTGCCGCCGCAACGTCACCGAGAACTGCGCGCTCAACGAGACCGCCAAGGGCGGCGACCTGCGCTACGTCGGCGCGGCCTCCACGGCCCCGCTCGCCAAGGCCCAGGGCAGGCCGGAGGAGGCGCTGCTCGCGTTCGGTGTCGCGACGTGGGGCAACTGGTACAACCTCGGCGTCAACACCGTCCCGTTCATCGACATCGACACCACCGGTGACGGGGTCGCGGACTTCGAGACGTTCGCGACGCGCCTGACCGACACCGACCTGCTGGTCGCGACCACCGTCGACCTCAAGACGGGCCTGGAGGTCGACATCCAGGCGGTCAACAACCAGTGGGGCGACGTCGACACGAACACCGCCGACACCAACGTCGCGGTCCTGCCGGTGCTGCTCACCGCACTCGGCATCGACCCGGCGAAGGACACCTCGCGGATCTCGTACACCGCCGGCACCACGGGCTACTACGTGGCGCCGGGCAACGCGAACGGCCTGATCGACGTCATCGACCGCCCGCTGTCCTTCGACCCGCTCAAGCCGGGTCTGTGGGTGCAGGGCGGCGGTGACGCGGCGCTGTCGTACCTCGCGAAGCCGGGCACCGCGCTCGTGGTGAACCGGGACGCGAAGGCCCTGGAGCTCGACAAGTCCGAGGGCCTGCTGGTGCTCAACCACCACAACGCCACCGGCGACCGCGCCTCTGTCGTCACCGTGCGGGCCAGCGGCCGCTCCTAGCCCCTTCTCCTCCGACGTTTGCTGAAGTCCACGCGGGGACCTTTCGTACTCTCAGAGAGTACGAAAGGTCCCCGCGTGCGTTCCGGGGGAAGTGGGGTTACTGCGTGGAACTGCCGGGCGTCACCCCTTGACGCGACCCTGTTCCTGCGATCGAGTGACACTCGAAAGCGCGGAATGGGCCGTGTGGGTGTCCCGCAGTACGGGAGATAACACCCCGATGGGGTGTCCGGCATGCGGCGAGCGGCCGTGGTGCCGGTAACCTTTCGCGGAGGAAAGTAGTCCCACCAATTGGGGACTGACACCTGGGAGGTGTGTGGATGCGGCTCGCAGTGATCCCAGGAGACGGGATCGGGCCCGAGGTCATCGCTGAGGCCCTGAAGGTCCTCAACGAGGTCGTTCCGGCGGCCGAGATCACTCGCTACGACCTCGGCGCGGCGCGCTGGCACGCCACGGGAGAGTTGTTGCCCGAGTCGGTGCTCGGTGAGCTCCGCCAGCACGACGCGATCCTGCTCGGAGCGGTAGGCGATCCGTCGGTGCCGAGCGGAATCCTGGAGCGCGGCCTGCTGCTGCGCCTCAGGTTCGAGCTCGACCACCACGTGAACCTCCGCCCCGCCCGTCTCTACCCCGGCGTCCGCAGCCCGCTCGCGGACCCGCCGGAGATCGACATGGTGGTGGTCCGCGAGGGCACCGAGGGCCCGTACGCGGGCAACGGTGGCCTGCTGCGCAAGGACACCCCGCACGAGATCGCCACGGAGGTGTCGCTCAACACGTCGTTCGGCGTGGAGCGCGTGGTCAGGGACGCCTTCGCGCGCGCCTCGGCCCGTCCGCGGCGGCACCTGACGCTGGTGCACAAGACGAACGTCCTCACGCACGCCGGCTCGCTGTGGTCGCGCGTGGTCGAGGAGGTCTCGTTGCAGCACCCGGACGTGACGGTGGCGTACCAGCACGTGGACGCGGCCACGATCCACCTGGTCACCGACCCCGCCCGGTACGACGTGATCGTGACGGACAACCTGTTCGGCGACATCCTGACCGACCTCGCCGCCGCCGTCACGGGCGGCATCGGCCTGGCCGCGTCGGGCAACATGGACGTGACGCGGCGCAACCCGTCGATGTTCGAGCCGGTCCACGGTTCGGCACCGGACATCGCGGGCCAGGGCATCGCCGACCCGACGGCCGCCGTGCTGTCGGTCGCGCTGCTGCTCGACCACCTCGGCGAGCACGAGGCGTCGCGCCGGATCGAGGCGTCCGTGGCGTTCGACCTGGCGACCCGCGACCACCAGTCGCCGGGCGCGACGTACGCGATCGGCGACCGCCTGGCCGCCCTCGTGTCCTCGAACGTCCGCACGGGCTGACCGTTGTAGTGCACGCGGGGAGCTTTCGTACTCTTGTAGAGCACGAAAGGTCCCCGCGTGACATTCACAGCTGGGCGGTGGACTCGCGCCAGGCGCGCTCCTTCTGGATCCACTCGTTGTCCTGCGGAAACTCGTCGATCGTCGGCACGCGGCGGATCTCGGTCTTGAACCCGGGCCCGGCCATCGGCATCCGCTTCGCCCACTCGACCGCCTCCTGCAGCGAGGACACGTTGAGCAGGTAGAAGCCGCCGAACAGCTCCTTGGTCTCGCCGTACGGGCCGTCCGTCACGATCGCCGGTTCGGCGGAGAAGTCGACGACGACGCCCTCGGACGGGTCGGCGAGGCCCTCGGCGGCGAGCAGCACCCCGGCCCGGATCAGCTCGTCGTTGAACGCGCCCACGACCTCCAGCATCTTGTCGAAGTCGAGCTCGCCCATGTTCGCGTAGGCCTCGTCGGTGGCGCGCATGATCAGCATGTACTTCACGGTGGTCTCCCTGCGTTGTGCCCTGCTCGCTGACGTCCACAGGTCGAACGGGCACCCCGCCGGATCGACATCACAGCGGAGAAATTTTCGAACTTCCTGTTTGCGCAGGTAGGGTCACCTGAAGTCGTGCGTGGGGGAAGACCGGTCGAAGTCCGGCGCTGACCCGCAACGGTAGGTCCCCGGCCAGGGGACGAGCCCGAATGCCCGCACACGGCAGACATAGGACTCCAACTCCTGCCGTGGACTGCGGGAAGGGCACATGTGATCGGGAAGATCAGCGCGCTCGTCGGCGTGCTCGTCGTCAGCATCGTGGCGGGCGTCGCGCTCGGCCCCGTCTCCGTCCCCTTCGGCGTCACCGCCGACCTGCTGTGGCAGGCGGTCACCGGCGGCACCGTGCCCGCCCACCTCGCCGGGCAGTACCACATCGTCTGGAACATCCGGCTGCCGCGCGTGCTGCTCGCCGCCGTCGTGGGCGCGGGGCTGAGCGCGGTCGGCGTCGCGATCCAGGCGATGGTCCGCAACGCGCTGGCCGACCCGTACGTGCTCGGCATCTCCTCGGGGGCGAGCGTGGGTGCCACGGCGGTCGCGACGATGGGGGTGCTGTCCGGGCTCGGCGTGTACGCGCTGTCGACGGGGGCGTTCCTCACCGGGCTCGGTGCCACCGCGCTCGTCTACCTCACCGCGCGGTCGAGCGGGGCGCTCACGCCGTTGCGGCTCGTGCTGACCGGCACCGCGCTCGCCTACGGGTTCTCGGCCGTGGCGATGCTGCTGGTGTTCCAGGCACCGCACGGGGAGGCGGCGCGGGCGGCGATGTTCTGGCTGCTCGGCAGCCTCGGCGGGGCGGACTGGAGGTCGTTGCCGGTCGCCACGGTCGTGACCGCGCTGGGCATCGCCTACCTGATGGCCAAGGCGCGGCCGTTGAACGCGCTGGCGATGGGCGACGAGACCGCGACCACGCTCGGGGTGAGGGTGAACCGGTTCCGCACGCACCTCTTCGTCGTCACCGCGGCCATGACCGGGGTGCTGGTGGCGGTCAGCGGGGCCGTCGGGTTCGTCGGGCTGATGCTGCCGCACCTCACGCGCATGGTCGTGGGCGCCGACCACCGCAAGGTGCTGGCCCTGGCACCGCTGGCGGGTGCGAGCTTCCTGGTGTGGGTGGACGTCGCCGCGCGGATGCTCGCCGCACCCGAGGAGCTGCCGCTCGGCGTCATCACGGCCGCGCTGGGCGTGCCGTGCTTCATCTTCCTGATGCGCCGCAGGGCGTACGTCTTCGGAGGCCGCTGATGCGCGTCGAGGTGCACGACGTCACCGTGCGGAACATCATCTCCGGCATCACGCTGCACGCCTGCGACGAGGTGGTCGGCATCGTCGGGCCGAACGGCAGCGGCAAGTCGACGACGTTGCGCTGCGTCTACCGGGCGCTGCGACCGGACGCCGGCGCGGTCCTGCTCGACGGCGAGAACGTCCACAGGCGACAGGGCCTCGCCCGCGACCTCTCCGCGCTGACCCAGGAGTCGCAGGTCGAGTTCGACTTCACCGTCACCGAGGTCGTGGAGATGGGCCGGCTGCCGCACGACCGCGACCCCGTGCGCGACGCCGCTGTCGTCGCCGATGCTCTGGCCACAGTGGACGTCGGGCACCTCGCCGCCCGCAGCTTCCTCAGCCTTTCCGGCGGGGAGCGCCAGCGGGTGCTGATCGCCCGCGCCATCGCCCAGCAACCCCGCGTGCTCGTGCTCGACGAGCCGACCAACCACCTCGACATCCGCCACCAGCTCGACGTCCTCGCGCTCGCGCGGGGACTCGGCGTCACCGTCCTGACCGTGCTGCACGACCTCAACCTCGCCGCGTCGTACTGCGACCGCCTCTACGTCCTCGACGAGGGCCGGGTGGTCGCCTCCGGCACCCCGGCGGAGGTCCTCGTGCCCGAGCTCGTCGCCAAGGTCTTCCACGTCACCGCACACGTGGTCGCCCACCCCACGACAGGAGTCCCCCAGCTCCTGTTCGACCAGGAGGTCACCCCGTGAGAACCGCACTCGTCACCGCCGCCCTGCTGCTCGTCTCCGGGTGCGGCGCCACGGTCGCGCAGGACACCTCCGCGACCGAACCCGTCACCGTCACCAACTGCGGGCAGCAGGTGACCTACGACAAGATTCCGTCCAAAGTGGTCACCAACGACACCGGCATCACCGAGCTGATGTTCGCGCTGGGCCTCAGGGACCACATGGCCGGCTACGTCGTCAACGGCATCGACACCGTCGACGTGCGGACCTCGCCGTGGAAGGCCGACTTCGACAGCGGCAAGCACCTGTCCGACAAGATCTCCAAGGAGGTCGTGCAGGGCGCGAACGCCGACCTCGTGTTCGCCGGCTGGAACTACGGCTTCAGCGAGAGCACCGGCTTCACCCCGGACGCGTTGCGGCAGCTCGGGATCGCCACCTACCAGCTCACCGAGGCGTGCCGCAACGGCGTGGGCAAGCAGCGCGGCATCATGCCCGCCCTCGACGCGCTCTACACGGACCTGCGCAACCTCGGGAAGATCTTCCGGGTCGAGGCCAGGGCCGAGGAGCTGGTCAAGGGCTACCAGCAGCAGATCGAGAACGCCGGCAGGCTGATGGCCGGCAAGCCGCGGCCCAAGGTGTTCCTCTACGACAGCGGCCAGGACCAGCCGTTCACCTCCGGCAGGAACGCGGCCCCGCAGGACGTCATCTCCAAGGCCGGCGGCGACAACGTCTTCGGCGACCTCAACGACAGCTGGACCACGGTCAACTGGGAGGCCGTCGTGCAGCGCGACCCCGACGTCGTGCTCATCGTGGACTACGCCGACGGCGAGGCGAACACCCCGCAGGAGAAGCAGCGGTTCCTGGAGGGCTACGCACCGCTGCAGAACTCGCCGGCCGTGCGGAACAAGCGGTTCTACGCGCTGCCGTACGCCGCACTGGTCGAGTCGCCGCGCAACCCGGCCTCCATCGAGGCCTTCGCGCGGTACCTGTCCCGGGCGTGAACCCGTGACCAGATAGTGGGAGATTTCCTCCCGTCACTTGGTACGTCGTGCTGAGCTGTGGCACCATCCCGGTCATGGCTCAGCACACCGCCATCATTATCGACGAGCGCGTCGGGTAGTCGCCGCCCCTGGCACCCGACGCGCAGACCTCTCGCATCCGCGGGGGGTCTTTTTGTTTGTCCTGGACAGGAGATGACCCGCGATGGCCGGCCCCGCCGACGAGTTCCACGTCTACGACACGACGTTGCGCGACGGCGCACAACGCGAGGGCATTTCGTACTCCGTCACGGACAAGCTCGCGGTCGCGCGGCTGCTGGACGGGCTCGGCGTCGGGTTCATCGAGGGCGGCTGGCCCGGCGCTCTGCCCAAGGACACGGAGTTCTTCGCCCGCGCGGCGGCGGGGGACCTGGAGCTCAAGCACGCCGAGCTGGTCGCGTTCGGCGCGACCCGCAGGGCCGGTGTGCGTGTGGAGGAAGACCCGCAGGTCAAGGCGTTGCTCGACTCCCAGGCACCGGTCGTCACGCTCGTGGCGAAGTCGGACCTGCGGCACATCGAGCGCGCGCTGCGCACCGACGCCGAGGAGAACCTGCGGATGGTGCGCGACACCGTCCGGTTCCTCAAGGACAACGGCCGGCGCGTCTTCCTCGACGCCGAGCACTTCTTCGACGGCTACGCCTTCTCCCCGGACACCGCGCTGCGCGTGCTGGAGTCCGCTGTGGAGGGTGGCGCCGACGTCGTCGTGCTGTGCGACACGAACGGCGGCCAGCTGCCGCTCGGCCTCGCCGAGACGGTCGCCGACGTCATCGCGAAGACCGGCTTCCGGGTGGGGATCCACTGCCAGGACGACACGTCCTGCGCCGTGGCGAACACCCTCGCCGCCGTCCAGGCAGGCGCGACGCACGTCCAGTGCACCGCCAACGGTTATGGCGAGCGAGCAGGCAACGCGGACCTGTTCGCCGTCGTGGGAAACCTCGTGACCAAGCTCGGCCTGGAGGTGCTCCCGACCGGGGCGCTGGCCGAGCTCACCCGTGTCTCCCATGCGTTGGCCGAGATCGCGAACATCGCACCCGACACCCACCAGGCCTACGTCGGGTCGTCAGCATTCGCCCACAAGGCGGGTCTGCACGCGAGCGCGATCAAGGTGGACCCGGAGCTGTACAACCACATCGATCCGGACACCGTCGGCAACGACATGCGGGTGCTGGTCACCGAGATGGCCGGTCGGGCGAGCCTCGAACTCAAGGGACGTGAGTTCGGGCTCGACCTGGCCGGCCGGGGGACCGAGGTCGGGACCGCGCTGAAGCGCGTGAAGGACCTGGAGGCGAAGGGCTGGTCGTTCGAGGCCGCCGACGCCTCCCTGGAGCTGCTGCTGCGCGGCGAGCTGTCCGAACTGGACACCCCGCCGTTCACCCTGGAGTCCTACCGGGTCGTGCTCGACCACCGCTCGGACGGCGAGATCGTGTCCGAGGCCACGGTCAAGGTGCACGTGGCGGGGGAGCGGGTCATCGCGACCGCCGAGGGCAACGGACCCGTGCACGCACTGGACGCGGCCCTGCGCAAGGCGTTGCTGCCGCACCTGTCCTGGTTGGACGCCGTCGAGCTGGCCGACTACAAGGTGCGCATCCTCACCGAACACCCCGGCACGGACGCGGTGACGCGCGTGCTGGTGGAGTCGACGGACGGCGAGCGCGAGTGGACGACCGTGGGGGTGCACGGGAACATCGTCGAGGCCTCCTGGCTTGCACTGTGCGACGCGTTGGTGCACAAGTCGATGCGTTCCGGCTCACACATCTAAGGTGTAGTACGTGCGTATTGCCAGGATCGCTCACCCGCAAGGCGTAGCTTTCGTCGCCGTTCACGGCGAGGAAGCCGCAGAGATCGCCGAACACCCCTTCGGCGAACCGACTTTCACCGGACGCAAGTGGCCCTTGGCCGACGTCAGGCTGCTCGCGCCCATCCTGCCCACCAAGATCATCGGGGTCGGCCGGAACTACGCGGACCACGCGGCGGAGCTCGGCAACGAGGTCCCCGCGGAGCCGTTGATCTTCTTCAAGCCCAACACCTCGGTGGTCGGGCCGAACGTGGAGATCAAGCTTCCGGCCGCGTCCGAACGAGTGGACTTCGAAGGCGAGCTGGCCGTCATCATCGGCCAGCCGTGCCGGGACGTGTCCAGGGCCAAGGCCATGGGCGTGGTGATGGGCTACACCATCGCCAACGACGTCACGGCGCGCGACCTGCAGAAGAAGGACGTGCAGTTCACCCGTGCCAAGGGCTTTGACACCTTTTGCCCGATGGGTCCGTTCATCGAGACCGAGTTCGACCCGTCGGACGTCCGCGTCGTCACCGAGGTCGACGGGGAGGTCAAGCAAGACGGACGTACTTCCTCGATGGTGCACGACATCCCGTCGCTCATCGAGTACGTCTCTGCGGTCATGACGCTGCTGCCCGGCGACGTGATCCTCACCGGCACGCCCGCCGGCGTGGGACCGCTGAGGGCCGGACAGACGGTCTCCGTGACTGTGGACGGCCTTGGCACGCTCACCAATCCGGTGGCAAATAGGTAGCCGTACGGAGCAATCCGGCGTTCGGCAGGTTACGCACCGGGGTACCCGCTAGTAACTTCCCGGTGTCATGACGGACCCCGCGTCCACCCGCGTGCTGCTCGTCGACGGTTCACAGCTCCTCACCGAGGGGCTGCGGATCTCGCTGCACCGCACGCACTCCTTCCGCGTTGTGGGCATCGCCCACACCGTGGCCGATGCCGCGCGCTGCCTGCGCGGCGTGCCGGTGGACCTGGTAGTCACGGACTTCGACGTGCCGGGCGCCGGACCGCTGCGCACCGTGCGGGACACGGCGCAGTACCGGCCGGACGCCCGCGTCGTCGTGCTGTCCAATGCGGACAGTCCGAGCTGGGCCCGCGCCGCGCTGGACGCCGGCGCGGTCGCCTACCTGCTGAAGACCTCACCCGTGGCCGAGCTGCTGCCGCTGATCGCGGCCGCGGTGCGGGGCGCGCCCGCCACGATCGACGCACGGGTGGGGTCCTTCGCCCGGTTGCCCGCGCGGATGCCGCCGCCCGCCTCGCTCGGCCGGCTGTCGGCGCGGGAGTTCGACGTGCTGGCCGAGATGGCGAAGGGCATGGACAACGCCCGCATCGCCCAGCGGCTCTTCATCAGCAACGACACCGTGAAGACGCACGTGAAGGCGATCCTGCGCAAGCTCGGCGCCCGCGACCGGGCCCACGCCGTGGCGATGGTGCTCGGGGAGAGCTCCGAGGCGTTCGTCACGACCTGACGATGGTCTGCGGTGCCCTGCGCGCGAAGTCCGGCGCGTGCTCCGGACGTGGGCCGATGGCCACCAGGTAGGCCGGCACGGCCTGCAGGAACGGGAACCGCCGCGCCACCCGGAGCATGAACGGCGTGCCGGTGCTCGACACCGTCTCGGTGCTGTTGAGCTTGCGCC
Organism: Lentzea sp. NPDC042327; assembly: GCF_040647275.1. NCBI lineage: Bacteria > Bacillati > Actinomycetota > Actinomycetes > Pseudonocardiales > Pseudonocardiaceae > Lentzea > Lentzea sp. NPDC042327. Next base: position 549,317 of record NZ_JBEZBX010000005.1, on the reverse strand, counting down.
CGAGGAACAGCCGGTGGACGGCCCGCTGCATCGTCTGGACGACCACGGTGGGGAAGAGCCTGCGGCTCCGCACCTTCGCGAGCACGGCACCCGTGACCCCGCCCTGCCGCAACGGCTTCGCGAGCAGCGCGGCCGCCGCGACCGCGTCCTGGACGGCGAGGTTGATGCCGACGCCACCGACCGGCGACATCGCGTGCGCGGCGTCACCGATGCACAGCAGGCCGTCGACGTGCCAGCGCCGCAACCGGTCCAGTTTCACGTCGAGCAGCTTGACGTCGTCGAGGGTGGTCAGGTGCCCCACCCGGTCGGAGAGCCACGGCACGAGCGTGACGAGGCGGTCGCGGAACTTCTCCACGCCCTCCGCGCGCACCTGCTCATCGGTGCCCTTGCGGATCAGGAACGCGCACTGGAAGTACTCACCGCGCGGGATCAGCACCATGCCGCTGCCCGCGCTGAACCGGCCGGCACCGCCGCGGACCGGGTCGTCCTCGGTGCGCGGCAGCCGGAACCACCACACGTCCATCGGCGCGCCGAAGCGGTACACCGGCAGCTCCACGGCGTCGCGCAGGATCGAGCCGCGCCCGTCCGCCGCGACGACCAGGTCCGCGGCGATCTCGCCCTCGTGCCCGCCGGCCCGGTCCCGGTAGGTGACGCCGGTGACCCGGCCGCCGCTCCTGGTGATCCCGGTGACCTCGGTGCTCATCCGCAGGTGGAACCGCGGCTCCAGCCGGCCCGCGTCCGCGAGCAGGTCGAGGAAGTCCCACTGCGGCACCATCGCGATGTGCCGGTGGGCACCGGGAAGCCGGTTCAGGTCGGCGATCGTGGCCTTGCGGCCGCCGTCCAGCAGCACCTCGACCTCGTCGACCAGCTGGTGCGGCACCTGCTCGAAGGCAGGCCCCAGGCCCAGCTCGTCGAGCAGCGTCAGCGTCGACGCGTGCACGGTGTCACCGCGGAAGTCCCGCAGGAAGTCGGCGTGCTTCTCCAGCACCGTCACCTCGACGCCCCCGCGCGCCAGCAGCAACCCCAGCACCATTCCCGCGGGTCCGCCTCCGACGACGAGGCAGGTGGTCCTCTCCATGTCGATCCCCTTTTTTCAACCCTCGTTGAATAAATTCAGCATGCTCCTGATCGCCATGGCCGTCAAGCCGGTCGTGCTGTGGCGGGTGTCGCGCGGTCGCGCCGCAGCTCGACAGTCCTCTGTGGACTGTCTGGTACCCCAGGCCCCGAAACCGTTGCGGCTGGTGCGATCCAGTGCGACTGGAGCTAAGGTGTCGCGCCGCTGGAACAACCGCCTTCCGAGTGGTGCCAGGGGTAGTCGAACAACACTCGTCCGGGCGATTGCATTCGGCGGCCGGACGAGTCTCACTGGTTCGTTCGGGGCCTCAAGGTCGGCTGGATCGAGCAAGGACCCACGGGAATCACCTCGTTAGCCGAATCGGACGAGGGGCCCACGCACCTAACCTTCCTGGGTGACAACTGCGTCCCCGACTTTCACGCGTAAGAGAACCGGCGAGATCCGCGCTGTGTGCCTGGACGTCGACGACACACTTGTCGACTACAGCACCTCTTCGCGCGCCGCGTTGGCCTCGATGGTCGGTAACGCCGACGCCTGGTCGTTGTGGCAGCGGATCACCGACGACCACGTCTCCCGCCAGCTCGCCGGCGAGCTCCAGTACGAGCAGATGCGCAACATCCGCACCCAGGCCTTCTTCTCCGCCCTCGGCGAGGAGCTGTCGATCGAGGAGGCCACCCGCCGCGAGCTCGGACGCCAGGCGGTCCTCTCGGCGGGCTGGTGCCTGTTCCCGGACGTCATCCCCATGCTCGACTGGCTGCGGGCCACCGGCCTGCCGATCGCCGCGATCAGCAACGCCTCCGGACGCCACCAGCGCGTGAAGATCGCCCAGCTCGGCCTTTCGCCGTACTTCGACGCCGTGCTCATCGCCGGCGAAGTCGGCTGCGCCAAGCCCGACCGCGTGATCTTCCACACCGCGTGCCTCGCACTGGGCGTCCCGCCCGGCGACACCGTGCACGTCGGCGACCGGCTGCACGCCGACGCCATCGGCGCCAGGGACGCCGGGATGCACGGCGTCTGGATCAACCGCACCGGCCCCACCGGCGGCACCCTGCCCACGGGCCTGTCGTCCATCACGACGCTGGCGGAACTGCCGGAGCTGCTCGTCTGCGAGCTCTCCGCCGCCACCGCCTGAGCGCTCCCCGAGACCGGCTCCCACCTGGGCTTTTGCCGTTAGGTGGGGGCCGATTTCACTTCTGGCGGGGACGTGGTCTAGTATTTCTCCCGGCAGCAACGAGGGCCTTCGGAACTCAGCGAGAACCGAAGACGATCGTGAGAGCCAATGGGGTATGGTGTAATTGGCAGCACGACTGATTCTGGTTCAGTTAGTCTAGGTTCGAGTCCTGGTACCCCAGCTGCTGAGAAGAAAATCGAGAGTGGTAAGCTCCCGATCGAGAATCTCGGCAAAGCAAGAAAACGAACTGAATAGCCCGGATTTGGAACCGGCAGAGCGATCTGATAAGGTTCCTCCAGGCAAGAAGTTCTAGGGCCCCGTCGTCTAGCGGCCTAGGACGCCGCCCTCTCAAGGCGGTAGCGAGGGTTCGAATCCCTTCGGGGCTACAGAGGTGGGAGAGGCCTGTCAGCGGAAAGCGCTGACAGGCCTCTTTCGCTTTGTCCTCTGGGGGCCGAGCCCCCAGACCCCCAGCCGGCGGGCTTCGCCCCCGGACCCCCCGTTGGGGTTCCCGTCGAGGAATGTGCGGGCTTCGCTTCGCTCGCCCCTTGGGTGACAAACAACGAAGGCAGACTGGGCGTCGCTTCGCTCGCCCCCGACTAATGGGAGCGGTGGCGGGGGCTTATTAGTTTGGTGCGACAAAGCCCCCGGCGCTGGAGCGACGGGGGCTTTGTGTGTGGAGGGTTACAGGCGGCTTTGGAGAGCTTCTGCGGCGGCCAGGAGGTCTGCTGCCCAGCGGGCGCCGGGGCGGCGGCCCATGCGGTCGATGGGGCCTGAGACGGAGACTGCGGCCACTACGGCGCCGGAGGAGTCTCTGACTGGAGCGGAGACTGAGGCGACGCCTGGTTCGCGTTCTGCGACGCTTTGCGCCCAGCCGCGGCGGCGGACCTCCAAGAGCGTGCGTTCGCCGTAGACGGCGTCCGCGAGGACCGCGCGCTGGGTACCGGGATCCGACCAGGCCGCCAGGACCTTCGCGCCCGAACCCGCCGTCATCGGCAGGCGGGCACCGATCGGCACGGTGTCGCGGAGACCCGACGGCGGCTCCGCCGACGAGACGCAGACGCGCTGCATGCCGTCACGGCGGTACAGCTGCACGCTCTCACCGGTGATGTCACGCAGCCGCGGCAACACCGAGGACGCCGCGTCCAGGAGCGGGTCCGTCGCACCACCCGCCAACTCCGCCAGCGCCGCACCCGGACGCCAACGGCCGTCAGAGCCCCGGCGCAGCAGGCGGTGCACCTCCAGGCCCACGGCCAAGCGGTGCGCTGTTGCTCGCGGAAGGCCGGTGCGATTGCACAACTCAGCCAGGCCGCACGGATCTTTTGCCACGGCGTTCAACACGGCCACTGCCTTGTCCAGCACGCCGATCCCGCTATGCTGTCCCACAAGCCGATACTAACTTCCCAGACAGTGAGAAGTCCAGATCTGTCGGCACGTCCAGACTGTGGGAGATGTCGCGATGAGCCGCACGCTCGCGGAGAAGGTGTGGGAGGCACACGTTGTGCGCCACGGCAGTGGCGCGGAGCCGGACCTGCTCTACATCGACCTCCACCTGCTGCACGAAGTAACCAGCCCCCAGGCGTTCGACGGGCTGCGCCTCGCCGACAGGAAGCTGCGCAGGCCCGACCTCACGATCGCCACCGAGGACCACAACGTCCCGACCGTCGACATCGACAAGCCGATCGCGGACCCCGTGTCGCGCCTGCAGGTCGAGACGCTTCGCCGCAACTGCGCGGAGTTCGGCGTGCGGCTGCACCCGATGGGCGACCTGGAGCAGGGCATCGTGCACGTGGTCGGCCCGCAGCTCGGCCTCACGCAGCCCGGCATGACGGTCGTGTGCGGTGACAGCCACACGTCCACGCACGGCGCGTTCGGCGCGCTGGCGTTCGGCATCGGCACGTCCGAGGTCGAGCACGTGATGGCGACGCAGACGTTGCCCCTTCGTCCGTTCAAGACGATGGCGATCAACGTCGAGGGAGCGCTCAAGCCGGGCGTCACGGCGAAGGACGTCATCCTCGCCGTCATCGCGAAGATCGGTACCGGTGGCGGGCAGGGCTACGTCCTGGAGTACCGCGGCGCCGCCATCGAGGACCTGTCGATGGAAGCGCGCATGACGGTCTGCAACATGTCGATCGAGGCGGGCGCCCGCGCCGGCATGATCGCGCCGGACGACACGACCTTCGACTACCTGGAGGGCCGCCCGCACGCACCGTCCGGCGCGGACTGGGACAAGGCCGTCGAGTACTGGCGGACGCTGCGCACCGACGACGACGCCACCTTCGACGCCGAGGTGACGATCGACGCCGACGAGCTCACGCCGTTCGTCACGTGGGGGACCAACCCCGGTCAGGGCCTGCCGCTCGGCGCGAGCGTTCCCGACCCGGAGGCCATCGCCGACGAGAACGAGCGCGTGGCCGCGGAGAAGGCGCTGTCGTACATGGGCCTGGAGCCCGGCATGCCGCTGCGCGACATCCGGGTGGACACCGTCTTCCTCGGCTCGTGCACGAACGGGCGCATCGAGGACCTGCGGGCCGCTGCGGACGTCATCAAGGGCAAGCGCGTCGCCTCCGGGGTGCGGATGCTCGTCGTGCCCGGTTCGATGCGGGTGCGCAGGCAGGCCGAGGACGAGGGCCTGGACAAGGTGTTCCTGGACGCGGGCGCCGAGTGGCGGCAGGCCGGCTGCTCGATGTGCCTTGGCATGAACCCGGATCAGCTCGCCCCCGGCGAGCGCAGCGCCTCGACCTCCAACCGCAACTTCGAGGGCAGGCAGGGCAAGGGCGGCCGCACGCACCTCGTGTCCCCGCTCGTGGCGGCCGCGACGGCCGTGCGCGGCACCCTGTCGGCCCCCGCAGACCTGGAGAACTGACCATGGACGCCTTCACCACCCACACCGGCGTCGGTGTGCCGCTGCGCAGGTCCAACGTGGACACCGACCAGATCATCCCGGCCGTCTACCTCAAGCGCGTGACCCGCAGCGGGTTCGAGGACGGCCTCTTCGCCGCCTGGCGCGGTGACGAGCACTTCATCCTCAACCAGGAGCCGTTCCGGGCCGGCAGCGTGCTCGTGGCCGGCCCCGACTTCGGCACCGGCTCCTCCCGCGAGCACGCCGTCTGGGCGTTGATGGACTACGGCTTCCGGGTGGTCGTCTCGTCCCGGTTCGCCGACATCTTCCGGGGCAACGCGGGCAAGCAGGGCCTCGTCGCCGCCCAGTGCTCCCAGTCCGATGTCGAGCTGCTGTGGAAGCTGCTCGAGTCGGAACCCGGCACCCCGGTCACCGTCGACCTCACCGACAAGACCGTCCGCGCCAAGGACTTGGTGGCGCCCTTCGAGATCGACGACTACACCCGCTGGCGGCTTCTGGAAGGCCTCGACGACATCGCTTTGACACTGCGCCACGAGGCCGAGATCAGCGATTTCGAGGGCAATCGCCAGACTTGGTTGCCCACAACGGATCCGCTTCCGGCGGTCTGAGAGGGGGCCGGATTCTCCCCTTGAGAGGGGCGAATCCGGCGCCCGGAGTCCCTCGAAGGGGCGCAATTAGCCACGCCACAACGAAAATTTTGGCGTGGCGATTGGTATTTCCCGCGATTTGGGCCTACCGTTGCGTTCTAGTCGGCCCGAGCTAGGGCCGTGAGCGTCCTGGGAGGGACTGAAGGTGAACAAGGCCCAGCTCATCGAGGCGCTCGCCGAGCGCCTCGGAGACAAGAAGACTGCCGGTGCTGCTGTTGACGGTCTCGTCGATGTGATCGTGCGAAGCGTCAACAAGGGCGAGAAGGTCAACATCACGGGCTTCGGCGTCTTCGAGAAGCGTGCCCGCGCGGCTCGCACTGCGCGCAACCCGCGCACCGGCGAGACCGTGAAGGTCAAGAAGACCAACGTGCCCGCGTTCCGGCCCGGCTCGACGTTCAAGGACGTCATCAGCGGTGCGAAGAAGCTGCCGAAGGCCGTTGCGGCCAAGGCCGCCGCGAAGCCCGCCGCCGCCGCTGCCACCGCGAAGCCCGCGGCCACCAAGGCTCCGGCGACCAAGGCCGCGACGACCCGCGCGACCACGACGCGCACGCGCACGGCCGCGGCCGCCACCAAGGCGCCCGCGACCCGTCGCACCACCACCACGGCCGCCGCGGCGAAGACCACGGCTGCCAAGGCGCCCGCGAAGGCGCCCGCCACCAAGGCCGCCGCCGCCACGAAGACGACGGCTGCGAAGACGACGGCTGCCAAGGCCACCCCGGCCAAGAAGGCCCCCGCCGCCAAGACGACGGCCGCGGCGAAGCCCGCTGCCAAGACGACGGCCGCGGCCAAGCCGGCTGCTCGCAAGACGGCTGCCAAGAAGAAGTGAGACGGGCCTCCCGGAGAGGAGGCTGCGTCACTTCAGCATCATGCGAAAGGCCCCGGTGTGCGCACACCGGGGCCTTCGTGTTCGCCGGTGCGGGCCGGAACCGGCGCTGAGTTCGCAGGCGTGAGCTCGCGGCGCGGATGGCGCCGCCAATCTCCATTCCGCCAATACAAATAACGCTCGGCCCTTCCGAACGCACCCCCGCACAAGCGAAACCGCCGCCTTCCCGGCCCACTCAGTTGCCGGAGGCGAACTTTCGTCGGGCGAGAAGACGGCGGCGGTGCGAGCGCGGCCGGAACGGTCTCAGGGACGGGGCAGCGGCGAGGCCAGGTAATGCGCCGACACCAGCGTTGGCCAGCGCGAAGGCGCGTCCGAAGTGGACCAGGAGCCGAACGGGCGGGTGAAGGCGAGCACCCAGGTGCTGCCCTTCTTGCACGGGACCTCCGGCAGCCGCAGACCCCCGAGCTCGGCCAGCGTCTGCACCAGGGACGGGATCACCCCGCCCTGCGACGACACCACGGCCCTGCCTTCGTCAGCCGCGACCTCCAGCAGCCGCACCAGCCCCGCCTCCGGGTCGGGCCAGTAGCCCTCCTCGGACAGCCGCGGCTCCTCGACCACCTCCACGTCCAGGTCCGCGGCCACACCCCGCACGGTGTCCGCACAGCGCACCCGAGGGGCCGTGTGCACGCGCGTGGGCGCCCACAGGGGCAGCAGCGCTCGCAACGCCTTGGCCTGCCGCCACCCGGCGTCGGAGAGCGGCCTGAGGTCGTCGTCGCCCTCCCACTCGGACCGCTTGCCGGCCTTCGCGTGCCGCACCAGCAGCACCAGCAGCAGGTCCGCGGGCAGCCGCGCGAACTCGGCCAGCACCAGCCGGTCCGGTTCGTAGGTCAGCAGCGCGGTGGCCTCGGCGACCGGCAGCCAGCGCAGCTCGTCGACCTCGTCGTTGACCGCGAAGGACCCCGACACGGCCTCGGCCGCGTAGTAGTCGACCGTCTTCGGCACGCCCTTGACGTCGTAGGAGACCTGCTTCAGGTGCCGGCCGAGCACGCACGCGTACCCGGTCTCCTCGGCGATCTCCCGCACGGCGCACTGCGGGATGGTCTCCCCGTCGTCGAGCTTCCCCTTGGGCAACGACCAGTCGTCATAACGCGTGCGGTGGACCAGCGCGACCTCGACGTCCCCGTCGGCGTCGCGCCAGAGCACCGCACCGGCAGCTCTGATCACCCAAGGGCTCCGTGCTCGTGCAGCAGTTCCATTTGGTGGTCGCGCACGGACGTGCCGTCCGAGGGCGATGGTTCCCATTCTCCGTCGGCGCGCAGCACCCAGCAGCGGGTGTGCGGGTCCAATGCCGAGACGAAGATGTTCGAAAGCTGGTTCGTGAGCCGCGGATCGGTCACGCGAACGGCGACCTCGACGCGCCGGTCGAGATTCCGGTGCATCATGTCCGCGCTGCCGATCCAGAACTCGTCGCAGCCGACGAACTGGAAGATGCGCGAGTGCTCCAGGAACCGGCCGAGGATCGACCGCACGTTGATGTTCTCGGACAACCCCTTGATGCCGGGTTTGAGGCCGCAGATCCCGCGCACCACCACGTCGACCGGCACACCGGCCTGCGACGCGCGGTACAGGGCGTCGATGACCTGCTCGTCCACGAGCGAGTTCACCTTGATGCGCACACCGGACGGACGGCCCGCCTGCGCGTGCTCGATCTCCAGGTTGATGCGCTCCACGATGCCCTTGCGCACGCCGTAGGGCGCGACCAGCAGCGAGCGGTACTCGTCCTGGCGCGCGTACCCGGTCAGCACGTTGAACAGGTCCGTGAGGTCCGCGCCGATCGTCGGCTCCGCGGTGAGGATGCCGACGTCCTCGTACAGCCGCGCCGTCTTCGGGTTGTAGTTGCCGGTGCCGATGTGGCAGTAGCGGCGGATCGTCGAGCCCTCCTGGCGCACCACCAGCGAGGTCTTGCAGTGCGTCTTCAGGCCCACCAGGCCGTACACCACGTGCACGCCCGCCTTCTCCAGCGTGCGGGCCCACTTGATGTTCGCCTGCTCGTCGAAGCGCGCCTTGATCTCCACCAGCGCCACGACCTGCTTGCCCGCCTCGGCCGCGTCGATCAGCGCGTCCACGATGGGCGAGTCGCCGGAGGTGCGGTACAGCGTCTGCTTGATGGCGAGCACGTACGGGTCGGCCGCCGCCTGCTCGATGAAGCGCTGCACGGACGTGGAGAACGAGTCGTACGGGTGGTGCACGAGGACGTCGCCCTCGCGCAGCGTCGCGAACACGCTCTTCGGCGTCTCCCGCTCACCGAACGCCGGGTGCGTCGCCGGCACGAACGCCGGGTCCTTCAACGTCTTGCGGTCGATGCCGTAGAGCTGCCACAGGCACGACAGGTCGAGCAGCCCCGGCACGGTCACGACGTCGTGCGGGTCGACCTCCATCTCCCGCAGCAGCAGTTCGAGCATGTGCTCGGTCATGTCGTCGGCCACCTCGAGGCGCACCGGCGGGCCGAAGCGGCGCCGCGCGAGCTCGCGTTCCAGCGCCTGCAACAGGTCCTCGTCGCGGTCCTCCTCGACCTCCAGGTCCGCGTTGCGGGTCACCCGGAAGGCGTGGCACTCGATGACCTGCATGCCGGCGAACAGCTCGCCCAGGTGCGCGGCGATCAGCTCCTCCAGCGGCAGGAACGTCGCCGACGACGAGGACCGGTCCGACTCGACCCGCACCAGGCGCGGCACGTTGTCCGGCACCTTCACGCGGGCGAAGCGCTCGCCGCCGCCCTGCGGGTCGCGCACGGTCACGGCGAGGTTCAGCGACAGCCCGGAGATGTACGGGAACGGGTGAGCGGGGTCGACGGCCAGCGGCGTGAGCACCGGGAAGACCTGTTCGCTGAAGTAGTTCGAGAGCCGCAGCCGGTCGTAGTCCGTGAGGTCGCCCCACGTCACGATGCTGATCCGGTGCTCCTCCAGACCGGGCCTGATGTGGTCGAGGAACGCGCGGGCGTGCTGCTCCACCAGTTCCTGCGAGCGCTTGGAGATGGCCACCAGCTGCTCGAGCGGCGTGAGCCCGTCCGCGCTGCGCACCGTGAGACCGGTCTCCGCCCGCCGCTTCAGCCCGGCGACCCTGACCATGTAGAACTCGTCGAGGTTCGAGGCGAAGATGGCGAGGAACTTCGCCCGCTCCAGCAGCGGCTGCGAGGAGTCCTCCGCCAGCGCGAGCACCCGCGAGTTGAAGTCCAACCAGGACAGTTCCCGGTTGAGGTAGCGGTCGTCGGGCAGGTCGGTCGGCAGCGCGCTCGACGTCACGGCGGGCGGTGCGGAGGGAACACCCCGCACCGGCGTCGCCACCGGCTGCGCGGGCTGGGTCTTGCGCCGCGGTGGGTTGGACGCCCGCCTCGTGGCCGCGCGCGGCTGCTTGCGCGTGGTCGCCTCGGGCGGGGTCTCCGCCGCCTTGCTCCGCGTGGCTCGACGCCGGGGAGGTGTCGGCTTGCCGTCAGTGTTCTCCGTGCTCACGCCCCGCATTGTTCCGCACTATCGGCGTGAGCGCCCCCGCCGAGAACGTCCGACCGGTGAACTCCTCGTCACAGAACAGGCGGCCGGACGGCCGTCACGACGCCGCCGGCATCGCGTTCGAGGGTCACCCGCTGACCAGGGCGCAGCATCCGCCAGCCACCCGCCGCGACCGCTTCCGCGCTCACGTCGAGCAGAACGCCGTCGTCCCGCAGCACCACCGCGGAACCATCACCGTCAAACGTGGACACCGTCGCCTGCACGGAGCAGAACGATAGACGTCCGGACCCGACCGGCCGAACCGGTGCGCCGCCGGGCCGGCGTGGAGACCGGCCTCGCGACGTCCGACGTCACCGAACCGGACCAGCCGGAACGCCTGTTGATGTTGAGTTGGTGGTACTTGCAGATGCCGGCAGAGCCAGGGGGGAACTTGGGGCGTCGAAGGCACAACATCGTGTCTGCTGTGGACCCGGCCGGACTCGGGGTGCTGCCCACCGGCACGTCCGCGTGCATCAACGGGTGCTCGTTCCTGTGGACGGCGGGGTTGGGCAGGTCGGACGCCAAGACCGGCCCGCGAGCACCCGCCGGGTTCGCCGCCCTGCGGGTCACGAGCCGGATCGGCCGGGGAGAGCGACCGGGAACCCGTGCCGCTCGCCCCGAACCCGTTCTACGGCTGGGCCTGCCCGATGGTCGCGAACCGCGCCGACTCCGGCGACTGCGGAGCGGGGGCCTGCGGAGCGCCCTGCTGAGGCACGTCCGCCTCCTGGACGCGCCGGCGGGCGATCACCCGGCGGCCGAGGTTGATCATCGGGATCTCGACCGCGCGGTACAGGACGCTCGCCAGCGCCAGCCCCAGCGCGGTGACCGCCACGGCCTGCCCGGTGCCGGACAGCTCGGGCCAGAAGAACCAGATGACCGTCGCCGCGACCGTCTGCACGAGGTAGAGCGAGTACGACCGCTCACCCACGAACTGCATGGGCCGGGTGGACAGCAGGGTCGTGACCGGTCCCGGCGAGACCAGCGCGGCGAGCAGGACCGCGGTCGCCACCGCGTAGACGGGGATGACCAGGACGTGACCGGGGATGCCCGCCAGCCCGTCGAGGAACGCGGCCATCGGCTTCACGGCCAGGTGCACGCCGGCGAATCCGATCGGGACGACGAGCTGCGCCGCGCGGTTCGTCAGCGGCCGCAGCACCGCGAAGCCGAGCGGGCTGTGCAGCGCGACGGCCAGCAGCACGCCGGTGAGGATCGAGAAGTAGTGCAGCGGCCAGCCGGGGTTGCCGTGGCCCACCGTGAAGTTGACCGCGACGAGCGCGAGCAGCATGCCCAGCAGCGCGGCACCGGCGCGGCGGCGCAGCACGACGGTGCCCAGCGCGATCGCCACCAACGGCCAGACCAGGTAGAACTTCTGCTCGATGCCCAGAGACCACGACTGGCCGTACGGGCTGTTGTCGGCGAACTCGTTGGTGAACGTGAGGAAGTACTTGAGCGACGGGCCGATCCCGTTGCTCGTGAACGTGCCGTAGAGCGCCGAGCTGACCGCGGCGACCGCCAGCACCACCAGGTACACCGGCATGATCCGGAAGGCCCGGCGCAGGTAGAACTCCTTGAGCGAGATCCGGCCGGTCCTGCGTTCCTCGCGCAGCATCAGCGTGGTGATGAGGAAACCGCTGAGGACGAAGAACATCTGGACACCGGCCCAGCCCTGCAACCAGTCGGGGCCGCCGTAGTGGAAGAACACGACGAGCACGGCGGCGATGGCGCGCAGGCCGTCGAGCGCGGGAAAGCGGCGCAACGCCAGGTAGTCGGCGTGCGTCAACGAAGACAACTCAGAACACCTCGGGAACGCGTCGGGGAACACGACGTCGGGGGCACGTCGCCAGGGGGGTTACTTCGGGGGATACGGATGTAAAGGTGCTGAGGGTTCCCGTTGCGTTGCTCGGAGTAACTGATTCGTGGCGTTCGTCACGGTGTCAGCAGGCGGGCAGTGCGGACAGCGCCGACAGGGGAGCGGCGGCCGCCACGTCGCGGCCGCGCCGGGTGAGCGCGCCGCCGTGGACCTCCAGCCAGTAGTCGTCCTCGGTCGTGTGCACGGTGGTGCCGCTGCGGACGTCCGTGACGTACGAGGACTCCGAGCGCCACGACACGAAGTCGCCGCTGACGCGCGGGAGCACGATGCCCTCCGTCTTCGGCACCGCCTCGATCTCGGCGATCCTGCGCGGCCGCGGCCAGTCCGCCCGCCAGGCGAACAGCTCGTCCTCCTGCGCCCACGCGAGGGTCCGGCCGTCCGAGGCCACGTCACCGCGGGGTGCCGCCGTCGCCAGCGGCTCCGGGACCACCGCCTCGCCGCGGTCGGTCCGCACCGCGCGGAACCTCCCGTCCTGCGTCCAGACGAGCATGTCGCCGAAGAACGCCGGCGACTTGCCCTTGCCGACGACGGTGTCCTTCTTCTTCGCGAGGTCGTGCAGGTGGACCTCACCGGCGTCCGACCACGCGGCCTTGCCGTTGTGCAGCACGGGAGCGCTGCGGCCCGCGAGCTCGACGGGTGCGCCGTCCCTCTGGGAGTCCCAGGCGTAGATCGTGAGGTCGCGGCTCTCCTGGCCGGGCGCGGTCGCGAACGTGACCCAGCGGCCGTCGAACTCGACGTCCGAGATCTGCGCGTCGTCCTGCGCCGCCATGACCTGCTGGCGCTTGCTCCGGTCGCGCAGCACGAGCTCGGTGGTGCGGTTGCGCTTGGTCTTCACCAGCGTCGTGCCCGCGGTGCCGTCGGCGGCGACGACGCTCACATGTTCGTGCGAACCCACCTCGGTCCCGTTGCGGGACAGCTGGTCCTTCCAGTCCGCGGGCAGCTCCGCGCGGCACGACAGCAGCTTGCTCGGTGCGGTGTACCCGTCCGGCCGGTCCAGGTGCAGTGCCGTGGCGCAGCCGGCGACGGCGGTGAGCACCGCCAGTCCGATCAGAGTTCGCATTGGTCCCCAAGGTCGTGGATCACCTCCGAGGACGCGTGTGAGCCGCTCAGGTTGTCCAGGCGGGCAAGGCGTTCGCGGTGTGCCGGCCCAGCCCGAGGGTCCGCGCCAGCCGCAGGTCCTCCTCCGTGTCCACGTCGCAGCGCAGCGACGGCCACGGTCCGGCCAGCGCGACCGCGCCGGACCGCTCGTGCAGCCCGGCGGAGCCGGCGCCGAAGTGCGGGTCGAGCTCACCACCGGGTGCGGCGAGCAGCAGCGTCGTGCCGGTGCCCTGGCGGTCGGGGACGAACGCGCGCCTGCCGTCGGCGGCGACCAGCGCCGCCTGCAGCTCGCCGGACCGCAACGCGGGCAGGTCGGCCTGCAGCGCCCCGATCCGGTGCGACCGCAGCGACCGGGCGCCGTGCAGCAGCGCCTCGTTGAGACCGGGCTCGGGCGGCTCCGGCAGCGCCGCGACGCCGAGCGCGGCCATCTCCGCGGCCACCGCCGGGTCGGATGTGACGGTGACCACGCGCCGGACACCGGGGGTGGCCAGAGCGGCGCTCACGGTGTCGAGGGCGAGCGCCAGCGCCAGCGCCGCGTGCGACACCGGATCGCCGCCGGTGGCACTGCTCAGCCTGGTCTTGGCCCTGTCCAGCGTCTTGACCGGAACCACGAGGTCGACTTCATCCCGCACCTCGTCATAGTCCACGATCTGGCGACTAATGTGCGCATGGGCGCAGATCTACGCAGGTGAGGAGAGGCCACGTGGCCAAACGGGAGAAGGGCGGCTTCTGGGTCGGTGTCGCCGCGGCGATCGTCTACCCGATGTCGTTCGTGCTGGGCAGGCACCGGATCCTGCACAAGGACCGCATCCCGCGCCAAGGTGCGGCCCTGCTCGTGATGAACCACATCTCGCACCTCGACCCGTGCTACGACGCCGTGTTCGTGCACCGCAGCTACCGGGTGCCGCACTTCCTCGCCAAGCACAGCCTGTGGAACGTGCCGGTCATGGGCTCGATCCTCAAGGGCGCGAAGCAGATCCCGGTCTACCGCGGCACCTCCGACGCCCAGCAGAGCCTGCGGGCGGCGCACGAGGCGCTGGAGAACGGCCAGGTGGTGGTGATCTACCCGGAGGGCACGATCACAAGGGACCCCGACGGCTGGCCCGCGAACTCGCGCACCGGCGTGGCGCGGCTGGCGCTGCAGCACGACGGCCCGGTCATCCCGGTCGCCCGCTGGGGCACCCTCGACCTCTACAACCACTACCAGCGCAAGTTCCGGCCGTTCCCGCGCAAGACGATCACCCACCTCGTCGGCGAGCCGGTCGACCTGTCCGCCTACCGCGGCAAGGAGGAGACGCTGCCGTTGCTGCGGGAGGTCACCGACCTGCTGATGGGCAGCGTCAAGGACCGCCTCGCCGAGATCCGCCAGGAGCAGGCGCCGGCGGGCTTCTACGGACCGAGGAAGGCCTGACATGGCAATCGAACGTGTCGCGGTGCTCGGCGCCGGTTCGTGGGGCACGACCTTCGCGAAGGTCGTCGCCGACTCCGGTCCCGAGGTCGTGCTGTGGGCGCGCCGGCAGCAGGTGGCCGACGAGATCACCGAGACCCGCGTGAACTCCGGGTACCTGCCGGGCATCTCGCTGCCCGCGAACCTGGCGGCGACCGCGGACCCGGCCAAGGCGCTCGACGGTGCCGACGCGGTGGTGCTGGCCACGCCGTCGCAGACGCTGCGGGTGAACCTGTCGGCGTGGAAGGAGCTGCTGCCGCCGGACGCGACGCTCGTGTCGCTGTCCAAGGGCGTGGAGCTGGGCACGCTCAAGCGGATGAGCGAGGTGATCAGCGAGGTCGCCGGTGCCGACCCCGCGCAGGTCGCCGTCGTGTCCGGACCGAACCTCGCCAAGGAGATCGCCGTCGGGCAGCCGACCGCGACCGTCATCGCGTGCACCGACCACGACCGCGCGGTCGACCTGCAGCACGCGTGCTCGAACTCGTACTTCCGCCCGTACACCAACACCGACGTGATCGGCTGCGAGCTCGGCGGGGCGTGCAAGAACGTCATCGCGCTGGCGTGCGGCATGGCGGCGGGCCTGGGCTACGGCGACAACACGATGGCGTCGATCATCACCCGCGGGCTCGCCGAGACCGCGCGGCTCGGTGCGGCGCTGGGCGCGGACCCGCTGACCTTCGCCGGGCTGGCCGGGCTGGGCGACCTGGTGGCGACCTGCGCGTCGCCGTTGTCGCGCAACCGGACCTTCGGCGAGCGGCTGGGCAAGGGCGAGACGCTGGAGCAGGCCCAGGAGGCCGCGCACGGCCAGGTCGCCGAGGGCGTGAAGTCGTGCTCGTCGATCCGCGAGCTGGCCCGCGCCAACGGCGTCGACATGCCGATCACCGAAGGCGTGCACATGGTGTGCCACGACGGGCTGAGCGCGCGTGACCTCGGTGCCGCACTGCTGGGACGAGACAGGAAGCACGAGCGCCAGTGAACGAGACCTTCGGTGACGGCACGCGCGTCGTGCACGCGGTGCAGGGTTCCCCCGGCGAACCGTTCGGCGCGCAGCCGGTGTTCGCGTCGGCGTACCACCTCGGTGGCGACGACTTCTACGGTCGCGTCAGCAACCCGACCTGGCGGGCGCTGGAGAACGCGCTCGGGTCGCTGGAGGGCGGGGAGTGCGTCATCTTCCCGTCCGGCATGGCCGCGATCATGACGTTGCTGCGCACGGTGCTGTCCGCGGGGGACACGCTGGCGGTGCCGTCGGACGGCTACTTCCTCACCAGGCGCGTGGTGTCCGAAATGGACGTCAACGTCGTCGAGGTGCCCACGGCCGGGCCGTACCCGTCGTTCGAGGGCGTCACGCTCGTGCTGCTGGAGACGCCGTCGAACCCCGGTCTCGACGTGTGCGACATCGCGGAGCTGGCCGCCGCGGCGCACGCGGCGGGCGCGCTGCTGGCCGTGGACAACACGACGGCGACCCCGCTGGGGCAGCGGCCGCTGGAGCTGGGCGCGGACGTCGTGGTGGCGTCGGACTCCAAGGCGGTGTCCGGGCACAGCGACGTCCTCTTCGGACACGTGACGCTCGCCTCCGCCGAGCTGGCCGAGAGGGTGCGGACCGCGCGGACGTCGAACGGTGCCATCCCCGGACCGTTCGAGACGTGGCTCGCGCTGCGCGGCCTGGCGACGCTCGACCTGCGGCTCGCGCGGCAGGCGGAGAACGCGGCGGCGCTCCACGAACTGCTGAAGGGCCGTGTGAGGGGACTGCGGTGGCCGGGTGCGCCGGAGGACCCCGCGCACCCGGTGGCGGCGCGGCAGATGCGGCGGTTCAACGGCGTGCTCACGTTCGAGCTGGAGTCGGCGGAGGCGGTGGACGAGTTCCTGTCACGCCTTCGGGTGGTGTCGGCGGCGACGTCGTTCGGCGGCCTGCACTCCACGGCCGACCGGCGCGCCCAGTTCGGCGACCCCGTTTCCCCAGGTCTCGTGCGTTTCTCGGCCGGCTGTGAGGACACGCGGGACCTGGTCGCGGACGTGTCCCACGCGCTGGGACTGGATTGACGGGGGGTCCCGGCTCCGGGACCCTCTCCCACATGTCCTCCCGCGTTCTGTGTTGTACCTGGCGATAGTCCCGCGTCCTCTTTTCGCGCATTCGCCATGGTTAGGACAGTTCTTCCCATGTTCGCCGTTCCCGAGAACACCGTCGTGCTCCCCGAGAGCTCCGCGCTGCTGCACCCCGTCCGGGTGGCGCTGGCGGTCGCCGCCGACCGCTCCCGGTGGGCCCACCTGCTGCGCTACGACCCGGAGGAGCGCTTCTCGACGCTGGTGGAGAAGACCGCCGACCAGGAGATCTGGCTCATGAGCTGGCTCCCCGGTCAGACGGCCTCCCTGCACGACCACGCCGTGACCACCGGTGCGTTCACCGTGGTCAGCGGCGTGCTCACCGAGGTCGTGACGACGAAGATCCAGGTCGTGCACACGCTGCACACCGGTCAGTCGCGCGTGTGGGGCCCCGGCTACGTGCACCACGTGCGCAACGACGGCGTCGACCCGGCCGTGTCGGTCCACGTGTACCGGCACGGTTCGCGCGCCATGACCCCGTACCGCTACGACCCGGTCAACGGCCCCGTGCGCTGACGTGCGGCGGGACGGGCTTGTCCGTCTCGTGCGGCACCGGCGCGCCCCACGTCGTGACGAGCGGCATGTGCCCGCCCCACACCAGGTTCGCCTCCAGGTCCTCCGGGTCCTCGCCGGGTCCGCCGTCGCGCACCTTCACGCTGGCCTCGGTCAGGTCGAGCTCCAGCGCGACCGTCGCGGCCAGCTCCTTCCGGTTGGGCCGGCGCGCGTAGTCCCAGCTGCCCGGGGTGACGTGCTCGACGATGACCTTGAGCGCGTGCTCGGGGTCCTCGGCGACGCGCGCGGTGCCGTGGATGATCGCCGACCGGTAGTTCATCGAGTGGTGGAACACCGAGCGCGAGTAGACGACACCGTCGACGAGCGTGACCGACACGCACACCGGCTTGCCCTCCAGCATGCTCCTGATGGACCGTGAGCCCGTCGAGCCGTGCAGGAAGATCCGGTTGCCGTCCCGCCCGTACGCGGTGGGGATGAGGAACGGGGCGCCGTCGACCTCCACGGCGAGGTGGCACACCAGTCCGGCGTCGAGGATGTCGTAGAGCACCCGGCGGTCTTCGACCGCTCTCTTCTTGCCGCGGACGACGGTGCTGCGCGGGGTGGGGGAGAGCTGCACGTCAGTGGTCATGTGCACCACTCTGACGGTCCAAGTGGCATCATTGAAGCGCCATTTTCAATCGATCTGAGAAGGCCACTTTGGTGGAGACCGCACTGCCCGTCGCCCTCGACCGCGAGTCGCCGGAACCGCTCGCCGTGCAGCTGGCCGACGCCCTGCGCGCCGCGGCGTCCGAAGGCCGGTTGCGCGCGGGCGACCGGTTGCCGTCCACGCGCGCGCTCGCCGAACGCCTCGGAGTGTCCCGCACGGTGACCGCCGCCGCCTACGACCAGCTGCACGCCGAGGGCTGGATCGCCGGCCGGCACGGTTCCGGCACCTACGTGACGACGACGCCGCCCGGCCCCATGCGCAAACGTTCGCGCAAGGCCGTCGTGCCCGCCATCACCGACTTCGTCGACCTCGGCACCGGTGCCCCCTGGGCCGGTGGCCTCGACCGCGCGGCCTGGCGCCGCGCCTGGCGGGCCGCCGCGGACGCACCCCCGCTGTCCCGCCCGGAACGCGCGGGCCTGCCCGAGTACCGCGAGGCCATCGCCGAGCACCTGCTGCGCCACCGCGGCCTGGCCGTGAACGCCGAACCCGTGCTCGCCACCGGCGGCACCACGGCCGTGCTCACCGAGATCGCGGTGGCGGTGCTGCACCGGGGCGACGCCGTGGCCGTGGAGGAACCCGGCTACCAGCGCGCGGTCGGCGTGTTCCGCGCGGCGGGCCTGAAGGTCGTCCCGGCCGCGGTCGACGCCGAGGGCCTGCTGCCCGGCGCCGTGCCCGCGGGCGTCCGCGCCGTCTACTGCTCGCCCGCCCACCAGTACCCGCTCGGCGGCCGCATGTCCGCCGGCCGCCGCGTGGCACTGGTCGAGCGCGCGCGCCGGGACGGATGGCTGGTCATCGAAGACGACTACGACGGCGAGCTCCGCTACGACGTGGCGCCGCTCCCGTCACTCGCGGCGCTGGCCCCGGACGTCGTCGTCCACCTCGGCACCACCAGCAAGATCCTCACCCCGACCCTGGGCGCCGGCTGGATGGTCGCCCCCGAGCACATCGCCACCGCGGTCCTCGAACACCGCGACCTCACCGGCACCAGCCCCGCCGCCGCGGGCCAGCGCGTGGTGGTCGAGCTCGCCCGCACCGGCGACCTCGGCCGCCACCTCCGCAAGCTCCGCCGCGAGCTCGCCGAACGCCGCGCCCTGATCGTCGACACCTTCGCCGGCGCGGGGATCGCGGTCCTCGGCGACGACGCGGGCGCGCACGTCGTGGTCCTGCTGCCGAACGCGGACGCCGAGCGCGAGGTGATGAAGCGGGCACTGGAACGCGGCCTGCGCGTGGACGGCCTGGCCCGCCACTTCGTGAACCGCGCCCGGTGGCACGGGCTGGCCATCGGGTACAGCGCCTGCTCGCGGGAACAGCTGATCAGCGCCCTGCCGGTGCTGACCGAACTGCTCAGCAGGGCCGGCTGACCGTCACGACCTCCCGGGCGTCGACGAACCCGAGCCGGTGGTTCACCCGGATCATGTGGACGTTGTCCGCGTTGGTCTGCGTCTCGACGAGCTCCAGTCCCGGCCGGTCGGCGAGCAGCCACCGCAGCATGTGCGCCTTGACCACCCGGCCGAGCCCGCGGCCGCGGTGGGCGGGCACCACCACCGTGTCCTCCTGGTACACCGAGGTCAGGTTCGACGGGTAGAGCGACATCTCGGTCAGCGCGACGACCTCGTCACCGTGCACGGCGACGACGATGCGCTGCTCGACACCCGCCGCCCTCGACAGCGCCTCCTTGGCGCGCACCTGCTCGGGCGTCCAGGCGGGAGCGACGAGCACGATGCCCTCCGCCGGGGCGTCCGCGATCGACTGCCTGGTCGTGGCGACCGACGCCAGCAGGTGCTCCGGCGTCGCGTTGGTCCACTGCTGCACGCGGTACCCGTCCGGCACCGGCACGTCCCACAGCGCGGGGTCGACGTCCGCGATCCTCAGCTCCTGCCACAGCCGGTGCGCACCCACCGTGAACCCGCGTGCGACCGCCCACTTCTCGCCCGCGCTGCCCCTGGGCACCCACAGGTTCTCGAACGTCTCCCTGTCCCTGGCGCACAGCTCGGCCAGCAACGCCTCCAGCACCTCGGTGCCGACGCCCTGCCCGCGGTGACGGGGGTGCACCTCGATCCCACCGGCGGCGATCTTGGCGTTCTCGTCCGGCGGCAACGCCACCGACGCCGCGGCCACCACCACCCCGTCCCGGACGGCGATGCGGTGGACGACCTCGCCGTGCTCCACGCGCGGGTTCCGCAGCCCGCGCGCGATCCGCTCCCCGTCCGGCACCGGCCCAGCGGGGTCGTCCACGGTCTGGGCCGCGATCCGCAGTGCGACGCAACCGTCCAGATCGTCGAGGTCGAGCGGTCTGATCTCCAGCACGGACGCCACGCTGACGGCCACCAACGTGTCATCAGGGGCAATCGCCCAAACGGGTAGGGTCGCCCGCATGACGCAGCGCAAGACGAGGGTGGCCGTGGTGTTCGGCGGCCGCAGCTCCGAGCACGAGGTCTCCTGCCAGTCCGCCAAGAGCGTGCTGCCGCACCTGGACCCCGACCGCTTCGAGGTGGTGCCGATCGGCATCACGCCGCAGGGGCAGTGGGCGCTCGGCACGGACCCGAGCGCGCTGGAGGCGGGCGCCGGCAACCTCCCGACGCTGCGCAACCGGACCGTCGTCGCGGTCGAGCCGGGGCAGGCGCTCGAAGGCGTCGACGTCGTGTTCCCGCTGCTGCACGGCGCGTGGGGCGAGGACGGCACGATCCAGGGCCTGCTGGAGCTGGGCGGCCTGCCGTACGTGGGGCCGGGCGTGTTCGCCAGCGCCGCCGCCATGGACAAGGTCTTCGCGAAGAAGCTGCTGCACGCCGAGGGGCTGCCGGTCGGCACGTTCGTCGCGCTCGACCGCGCCGCCACCACGCTCACCCTCGACGAGCGCGAGCTGCTGGGACTGCCGGTGTTCGTGAAGCCGTCGCGCGCCGGCTCGTCGGTGGGCATCACGAAGATCAGCGACTGGGCCGACCTCGACGCCGCCGTCTTCGAGGCCCGTCAGCACGACCCGAAGGTCATCGTCGAGTCGGCCGTGCCGAACGCGCGGGAGATCGAGTGCGCGGTGCTCGAGTTCCCCGACGGCCGGGTCGAGGCGTCGCTGCCCGCCGAGCTGCGGCCGGTGGGCGAGGGCGTCGAGTGGTACGACTTCAACGCCAAGTACGTCGACGACTCCTACGAGTCCGACATCCCGGCGAAGCTCGACGACGACATCACCGCGCGGCTGCGCGAGATGGCCGTCACCGCGTTCAAGGCGCTCGACTGCCAGGGCCTGTCCAGGGTGGACTTCTTCCTCACCGAGGACGACCAGCTGATCATCAACGAGCTGAACACCATGCCCGGCTTCACGCCGATCTCCATGTACCCCAAGGCGTGGGCGGCGACCGGTGTGGACTTCGCCACGCTGTTGACCACGCTCGTGGAGACGGCGGTCGCGCGCGGGTCCGGCCTGCGCTAGGGCGAGGTCCTGACCGGCTGCTTCGGCAGCAGGTCGCGCACCGTCGTGGAGATGTCCTGCAACGGTCCGGTGCCCGCGTCGTCGGGCACCGTCAGCGCCACGTGCACGCCGCGGTCGACGACCACCCACGTCGAGGTGCCCGAGCCGGGCAGTTGCAGCCACTGCACGTCGGAGATCACCCGCAGCTGGGCCGACGGGGTCAGCTCGGCCGGCCGCGGCAGGCCGCAGCGCAGCACCACCGGGTCGTGCCGGGCGTCACCCCACGCGACGGCGCCGGCGGGTGCGGGCGTGGCGATCTCCCGGCGCGGCAGCATGTCCTTGCCGGACGGCAGGCCCACCGGCAGCTTCTCGACCAGCGAGGTGCACTGCGGTGAACCGGCGTCCGGCGCGTCGATCGAGACCAGCGCGAGCGGGCCCGACCGGCCGGGGACGTCCTCGACCTGGTTCCCCGTGCCCAGCACGAGGCCGAGCCCGGCGACACCGATGGCGAGGAGCACGGCGAGCCCGACCGCCAGGACGAGCGGCCGGGACAGCGCCGACGTGGATTCCTGCTGAGTCACCCGGCTATGACAACACGGGCTGGCTAGAGGTGGACCACCGGGCAGGTGAGCGTCCTGGTGATCCCCTCGACGTTCTGGATGCGCGCCACCACGAGCTGGCCGAGCTGGTCGACGGTGTCGGCCTCGGCGCGGACGATGACGTCGTACGGACCGGTGACGTCCTCGGCGGTGGCGACGCCGGTGATGCCGGAGATCTCGGAGGCGACTGCAGCGGCCTTGCCGACCTCGGTCTGGATGAGGATGTATGCATGCACCACGGCGTGCCCCTTCGTCGCGACAGGTTGGGTCGAGGTAGGAACGTGTCACGCAACGTACCCCAGTTGGGGTTCCGAATGCTCAGATTGGGAGGCAACTTTGCGTCCGGAGCCGCCGCACGACGCGGAGACGGTCGCCGACGTGGGTGAGTTCGATCTCATCCACCGGGTGACGACCGGTCGGGCGCAGCCTGAGACGACCGTCCTCGGTCCCGGTGACGACGCGGCCGTGGTGGCCGTGCCGGACGGGCGTGTCGTCGCGTCGATGGACGTGCTGGTCGAGGGTGTCCACTTCAGACTCGACTGGTCCAGTCCTGAGCAGGTGGGCCGAAAAGCAGCCGCGGTGAACCTCGCGGACGTCGTCGCGATGGGGGCGTTGCCGTCCGGTCTGCTCGTCGGCGTGGCGTGCCCGCCGGACACCCCCGCGGCGACGATCACCGGGATCATGGCGGGCCTGTGGGAGGAGGCGGCCAAGGCCGGCGCGGGCGTCGTCGGCGGCGACATGGTCAGCTCCGCCACGCTGGTGATCTCCATCACGGCCATGGGCGACATGAACGGGCTCGAGCCGGTCACGAGGTCGGGAGCGCTCGTCGGGGACGTCGTGGCGGTCACCGGACGGCTCGGCTGGGCGGCAGCGGGACTGGCCGTGCTGGGGCGCGGTTTCCGCTCCCCGGTCGGCATCGTCAACGCCCAGCGCACCCCGGAACCGCCCTACGAGGAGGGTCCCAGGGCCGCGGAGGCCGGCGCGACAGCGATGATCGACGTCTCCGACGGCCTGCTGCAGGACCTCGGCCACATCGCCGACTCGTCGGGCGTGGCGATCGACATCCGCACCGAGCTGCTGCCGCTGCACCCGCGCCTGCTGGACGTGGCGTCCGCGCTCGGCGGCGACGCGCGGCACTGGGCGCTGACCGGCGGGGAGGACCACGCGCTGGCCGCGACCTTCCCCGGTCCCAAGTCCGTGCCGGAGGGCTGGACCACGATCGGCACGGTCCGCGCGGGCAGCGGTGTCACGGTCGATGGCAGGGCGTACGAGAAACCCCCTGGCTGGGAGCACTGGCGCGCGTAGACTGCAGGTCGTGGAACTATGCACGCGCACGTATGACCATCCAGACTCGGTCAAGCTGATCGAGGACCTCCAGCAGGTCTTCGTCGAGCGCTACGGCGAGGAGGACGTGACGCCGGTCGACCCGGCCCAGTTCGCCGCTCCGCTCGGCTACTTCGTGGTCGGCTACCTCGACGGCACGCCCGTGGCGTGCGGCGGCTGGCGCGTGCACCAGGAGCTCGACGGCGCCGCCGAGATCAAGCGCATGTACGTCGCCGAGGCGCTGCGCGGCCGTGGCCTCTCCCGCCTCGTCCTCACGAACCTGGAGGACACCGCGCGCAAGGCCGGCCACAAGCAGATGGTGCTGGAAACCGGTACCCGCCAGCCCGAGGCCATCGGCCTGTACCTGGCCACCGGCTACGAGCGCATCGCGAACTTCGGCGTCTACCGCGACCACCCGGACAGCCGCTGCTACGGCAAGCCGTTGTAGGTTCGCCTCCATGGCCATCTACGCGCTCGGGGACTACACGCCGCAAATCCACCCGGACGCGTACGTGCACCCCGATGCCACGGTGATCGGTGACGTCCGCATCGGCGCGCATTCGTCGGTGTGGCCCCAGGCCGTTCTTCGCGGCGATTACGGCCGAATCGTGATCGACGAACGCACTTCGGTCCAGGACGGCACGGTGATCCATTGCACCGAGGTGCACCCCGTGCACATCGGCTCGGGGTGCGTCATCGGGCACAACGTCCACATCGAGGGCGCGACCGTCGCCGACGACTGCCTGATCGCGTCGGGATCGGTGGTGCTCAACGGTTCCATCGTGGAAAAGGGCGCGATCGTCGGCGCCGGTGCCGTGGTCTCGTTCGACGGCCACGTCCGCGAACGCACGATGGTGCTCGGAGTTCCCGCACGAGAACGGGCCGGTTATGTGGTGCCCGAACAGGCGTGGGCATTCATCGTCGACAAATACGTGCAGAACATCGCGGTGTACCGGGAGAACCTCCGGCGCCTGGATTGAGTGGGATAGGGTTCACAGTCGTGGCTCGTCCCCTCAACGAAGTTGTCGAAGCCGGTTGGGCTGAAGCTCTCGCCCCCGTCGCTGACCAGATCGCCGCCATGGGTGAGTTCCTGCGCGCGGAGGTCGCCGCCGGCCGCACCTACCTGCCCGCGGGCGAGAACGTGCTGCGCGCGTTCCAGCAGCCGTTCCACCAGGTGAAGGTGCTCATCGTCGGCCAAGACCCGTACCCGACACCCGGCCACGCG
This sequence comes from Lentzea sp. NPDC042327, assembly GCF_040647275.1. Lineage (NCBI taxonomy): Bacteria > Bacillati > Actinomycetota > Actinomycetes > Pseudonocardiales > Pseudonocardiaceae > Lentzea > Lentzea sp. NPDC042327. Next base: position 524,915 of record NZ_JBEZBX010000005.1, on the reverse strand, counting down.
GTCGGCCTGTCGTTCTCCGTGGCACCCGACGTGCGGCCGATCCCCAAGTCGCTCATCAACATCTACAAGGAGTACGCGGAGGACCTGGGACACCCGATCCCGTCCAACGGCGACCTCACCCCGTGGGCGGAGCGGGGTGTGCTGCTGCTCAACAGGGCCCTCACCGTCCAGCCCGGCAAGGCGAACTCCCACCAGGGCAAGGGCTGGGAGGCCGTCACCGAGCAGGCGATCAAGGCGCTCGCCGCCCGTGAGGCGCCGCTGGTCTCGATCCTGTGGGGCCGCAACGCGCGCAACCTGCGCCCGCTGCTCGAACCGCTGCCCGCCATCGAGTCCGCGCACCCGTCACCGCTGTCCGCGCACTCCGGGTTCTTCGGCTCGAAGCCGTTCAGCCGCGCCAACGAGCTGCTGGAGAAGCAGGGCGCAGAGCCGATCGACTGGAAGCTGCCGTAATCCGTCGTCCCCCGCACGCTTCGCGCCGATGGCGGCGCGCGGGGGACGATCCAGGCCGTTGCGCAGGACCCCGGAACGCGAGAAGAGCCCGGCCGGAGCCGGGCTCTTCTCGTAGATCACGAACTGTGGCGGGGTATCAGCCGCGCACGACCTTGCCCGCCTTCAGGCAGGAGGTGCACACGTTGATGCGCTGGCGCTGCGAGGCCGAAACCTTCGCGCGCACGGACTGGATGTTCGGGTTCCAGCGGCGGTTCGTCTTCCGCTGGGAGTGCGAAACCGAATGGCCGAAGCCCGGCCCCTTGCCACAGACGTCGCACACGGCAGCCACGTCAGCCACTCCTTCAGGTTCCTCAAGCGGTAAGTCTCGCGTCCCGGTGGGCGCGCAAGCGTGCACAAGCCTCAACCGGGCACGGCAACCCAGTCAGGGTAGCCGGTGGCCGCACCGGTGACCAAACCGGGTGGATACCCTCCCCGCCATGCAGGTCATGGATGCGGTCGCGGTGCGCAGGTGGGCGGACGCGTGCGTGCGGTCGCTGGACGCCAACCGGGCGTCGATCGACCAGATCAACGTCTTCCCCGTGCCCGACGGCGACACGGGCACGAACCTGCTGCACACGATGCAGTCGGCGCTCGACGCGTTGCTGCGCTCGCCCATGACGACCGTGGGGGACGCGCTGTCGGCACTGGCCCGCGGCGCGCTCGCCGGGGCCCGCGGCAACTCGGGCGTGATCCTGTCGCAGGTGCTCAGGGGCCTGGCGGAGACCGCGCAGGGCATCTCGGAGGTGTCCGGGGCCGCGCTGCGCAGGGCCCTGCAGCGGTCCGACGAGCTGGCCACCGCGGCGGTGTCCAAGCCCGTTCCCGGCACGGTCCTGTCGGTGCTGCACGCGGCCGCGGAAGCCGCCCGCGACTGCCCGTCCGACGAGCTCGACGAAGTGGTCGTGGCGGCCTCTCGCGCGAGTGCCGCCGCACTGGCCGACACCCCCCGCCAGCTCGCCGTCCTGGCCAGGGCCGGGGTGGTCGACGCCGGTGGCCGAGGGCTGGTTGTGTTGTTGGACACACTGGCCGCGGTGATCACCGGTCAGGCCGTCGAGACGCCCGTGGACGCGCCGCTGCTGCCGCGCACGCCCGAGTCGCTCACCACCGAGCGGGAGAGCGGCTCGTCGGAGTTCGAGTACGAGGTCATGTACCTGCTCGACGACACCTCCGAGAAGGCCGTGGAAGAGCTGCGGGCCACGTTGACCGGGCTCGGCGACTGCGTGTCCGTCGTCGGCGACGGCGCTTCGCTGTGGACCGTGCACGTGCACTGCAACGACATCGGCGCGGCCATCGAGTCCGGTGTGCGCGCTGGGCGTCCACACCGCATCACGGTGGCGCGCTTCGCCGACCAGATCGCGGCGCAGGCCTCCCGGTTCGTGCGCGACCGGGCGATCGTGGTGGTGGTCAGCGGAGCCGTGGACCTGTTCCGCGCCGAGGGCGCCACCGTGTTCGACCTCGCATCTTCTTCGGCGACGCCCACGGACCTGTTGTCCGCCATCGTGTCGACGCGGGCACGTCACGTCGCCGTGCTGCCGGGGGACCCGGACATCCGCGAGGCGCTGGAAGAGGCCGTGGCGTACGCACAGGCCGCAGGACAGGACGTGGTGGTGGTGCCCACCCTGTCGCCGGTGCAGGCCCTCGCCGCGTTGGCCGTGCACGACGTCTCACGCCGGGCCGGTGACGACGTTGTCGCGATGGCCGAGGCCGCCGCCGCGACCCGCCGCGGCGAGCTCGCCATCGCCGCCGACGAGGCCATCACGTGGGTGGGCCGCTGCCAGCCCGGTGACCTCCTGGGCATGCTGGACGGCGAGGTCGTGCTGATCGAGCCCGGCCCGGCGGCCCCCGAGTCGTTGCTGGACCTGTCCTGCCGGCTGGTCGACCGCATGCTGTCCGGCGGCGGCGAGCTGGTGACCGTGCTGCTGGGCGCGGACGCCCCCGGCGGCCTGGTCGACGTGCTGGAGGACCACCTCCGCGTCACCCACCCGGAGGTCGAGGTGACCGCCTACCCCGGCGGCCAGCCGGACGCGGTGATTTTTGTCGGTGTCGAGTAGTTCAATGGGACGCGATGATCTCCTTCGACGACAAGCTGCAGCCGCTGCTCGGCAAGAAGTCCGCCGACGCGCTGGAGACCGGCCTCGGCCTCACGACGGTCGGTGACCTGCTGCGCCACTACCCGCGCCGCTACGACGAGCGCGGGCAGCTGACCGACATCAAATCGCTGGAAATCGACGAGCACGTCACCGTGCAGGCCGAGGTCCGCAAGTGCCAGAAGCGGCAGATGAAGGCGCGCCGCGGCCAGATGACCGAGGCCGTCATCACCGACGGCACCTCCGAGCTGCACCTGGTGTTCTTCGGCAAGCCGGCGTTCGTCGCGGAGAAGGAGCTGCTGCCGGGCACGAAGGCGTTGTTCGCGGGCAAGGTCGGCCGCTACCGGCAGAACCTCCAGCTGGTGCACCCGGCGTTCGAGGTCCTCACCCCGGAGTCGGACAGCTCCGCGTTCCTCCAGGCGTTCCTGCCGGTCTACCCGGCCTCGCAGCACATCAACACGTGGAACATCGCCAACTGCGTGAAGCAGCTGCTGGAGGTCTGGGACGGCGTGCCGGAGGACCCGCTGCCCGCCGACTTCCGCGCCGAGCACGGCCTGATCGGCCTGGAGGAGGCGCTCCGCGCGATCCACCGCCCGGAGAGCTGGGCGCAGATCTCCGTGGCGCAGCAGCGGTTGAAGTGGGACGAGGCCCTGGCCGTGCAGCTCGCACTGGCCCAGCGCCGCAAGTCCGCCACGGCCCGCCCGGCCCCCTCGTGCGCCCGCCGCTCCGGCGGCATTCTGGACGCGTTCGACGCGCGCCTGCCGTTCACGCTGACGGCGGGCCAGGTGGAGGTGGGCGAGCAGATCTCGTCCGACCTCGCCTCGGTCGTGCCGATGAACCGCCTGCTGCAGGGCGAGGTCGGGTCAGGAAAGACCATGGTCGCGTTGCGGGCGATGCTCCAGGCCGTCGACGCGGGCCGGCAGGCCGCCATGCTCGCCCCGACCGAGGTCCTCGCCGCCCAGCACGCCCGGTCGCTCGCGGAGATGCTCGGCGACCTCGCCCAGGCGGGCCAGCTCGGCGCCGCCGAGACCGCGACCCGCGTGACGCTGCTGACCGGCTCGATGAACACCGCCCAGCGCCGCCAGGCGTTGCTGGACATCGTGACCGGCGAGGCGGGCATCGTCGTGGGAACGCACGCGATCATCCAGGACAAGGTCGAGTTCCACTCGCTGGGCCTGGTCGTCGTCGACGAGCAGCACCGCTTCGGCGTGGAGCAGCGCGCGGCGCTGAGCGCCCGCGGCGAACGCGAGAACCCGCACGTCCTCGTCATGACCGCCACCCCGATCCCGCGCACCGTCGCCATGACCGTCTACGGCGACCTGGAGGTCTCGGCGCTGCGCGAGCTGCCCGGCGGCCGTTCGCCGATCAAGACGTCCGTGGTCCCCGTCCGCGAGAAGCCGGCGTGGCTCGACCGCGCCTTCGCCCGCGTCCGCGAGGAGGTGGCGGCGGGCCACCAGGCCTACTTCGTCTGCCCGCGCATCGGTGACGGCGACGACGAGCCCAAGGGCCCCGACGACGAGGGCAAGCGCCCGGCACTGTCCGTTGTGGACGTGGCGAACACCCTGGTCGCCGGCCCGTTGAAGGGCCTGCGCGTCGAGATCCTGCACGGCCGCATGCCCCCGGACGAGAAGGACGCCGTGATGCGCGCCTTCTCCGCGAACGAGGTCCACGTCCTCGTCGCCACCACGGTCATCGAGGTCGGCGTGAACGTGCCGAACGCGACCGTCATGGCGATCATGGACGCGGACCGGTTCGGCGTCTCCCAGCTGCACCAGCTGCGGGGTCGCGTGGGCCGCGGTTCCGCGCCGGGCCTGTGCCTGCTGGTGACCGAGATGCCGGAGATGACGGCCACCATGGAACGCCTGCGGGCGGTCGAGTCCACGCTGGACGGCTTCGAGCTGGCCCAGCTCGACCTGGAGCTGCGGCGGGAGGGCGACATCCTCGGCGCGGCGCAGTCCGGCAAGCGGTCCGGGCTGAAGATGCTGTCGCTGCTGCGGGACGAGGACGTCATCGCCGACGCCCGTGCCGCGGCCCAGGTGGTGGTCGACGCCGATCCGGACCTGGCCGCGCATCCGGGGCTGGCGGGGATGGTGACGACGCTGCTGACGGACGAACGGGCGGAGTTCCTGGAGAAGGCCTGACGGGCGGCGGACCGCTGACGCCTTCTGCTCGCCCCGCGCGGCCTCACGTGGGTTGTCGTTGGTTCGGCGGCGGACCGGCGATGCCTTTTGCTCGCGTCGCGTGGCCTCACGTGGATTGTCGTGGACGGGCGGCAGACCGCCGACGCCTTCTGCTCGCCTCGTGCGGCCCCATGCGGTCGTCGTGGACGGGCGGCAGGCCGCCGACGCCTTCTGCTCGCCCCGCGCGGCCCCATGCGGTCGTCGTGGACCGGCGGCACACCGCCGACGCCCTGCTCGACGCGCACGGCAACGAGCGCACGTGCGTCAGTCGGCGGGGAACGGGTCCGTAGCCCCCGTTCCCCCCGGCTGACTCAGCTCTGCGGGCGCTGCTGCTTGGGGAACTGCTCGGTCTTCGGCTCGGAGTCCAGCGAACCGCCGGCCTTCGAGCCACCGGCCTTCGGAGCGGTGGCCTTCGGGGCGGCGGCCTTCGGAGCGGTGGCCTTCGGGGCGGCGGCCTTCGGGGCGGCGGCCTCCGCGGCAGCGTCGGAGTCGACCTCGGAGGACGGCAAGGGCTTCAGCGCCGTCATCGCCGCCTCGACCGCGGCCTGGGCCGCGTTGAACTGGGTGGTCAGGTTGTCGTGGGCGGCACGCAGGGCGGCCTCGCGCTCGGCGGCGTGAGCGGCGCGCTGGTCGGCGTCGGCCTTCAGGCGCGTCACCGTCTCCTCCGCCTCGCGGACCAGGCCGGTGGCCTTCTCCTGCGCGACGCTCACCAGGCCCACGGCCTTCTCGTCGGCCTCGCGCACGGTCGTCGCGGCGCGAGATTCTGCTTCGGAGACCAGGGCCGCCGCCTTGGTCTCGGCGTCGCCCACGAGGGTCGTCGCCTTCGACTCGGCGTCGTCTACCAGCGCGGTGGCCGCCGCCGTGGCCTCGGACGTGGTCTTCTCGACCCGCGCGAGGGCGTCGGCCTCCAGGTCGGCGATGGCCTTCTCGGTCTCGGTCCGCTTGCTCTTGAGCTCCGCGTCGAGCTTCCGCAGCGCCTCGACGCGGGCGGTCTCGGCCTCGGTGGCGATGCGGTCGGCCTCGGCGCGGGCGTCGGCGAGGACCTTCTGGTGCTCGGCGGTCAGCTTCGCCTTGAGGCCGTCGTACTCCTTGTCGAGCTCGTCGTGGTAGGCCTTGTACTTCTGGTCCAGCTCGACGCGGCGGGCGTCCAGGTCGGCGGACTTGCGGTCGAAGTCGGCCGTCACGCGCTCGCCGGCGGCGCGGACCTCGGCGACCAGCGCCTCGTGCTCGGCGGTGAGCTTCGTGCGCAGTGCCTCGAACTCGGCCTCCAGCTCGGAGCGGCGTTCGGCGAACTGCTTCTCCAGCTCCGTCGTGCGCTGCTGGTGGGCGACCTCGAGCTGCTTGCGGCGGGCCTCGGTCTCGGCGAGCAGGCGCTGGTGGTGCTCGCGCTGCTCGGCGGCGTGCTTGTCGGCCTCGGCGCGGGTCGCGTTCGCCGCGTCCAGCGCGCCCTTGCGGATGTCCGCGATCTCTTCCTCGGCCAGCGTCATCATCACGCGCACGCGCTCGGTGACGTTGGAGGCGTCCACCGGCCGGTTGGCGAGGTTGTGCAGCTGCATCTTGGTCTTGTCGAGGTCGGCGCGCAGCGTGTTCAGCAGCTTCGTCAGCTCCGCCACCTGCGCCGCCGCCGCGTCGCGCGACCTGTTCGAGTTCTTGAGGTCGAACTCCAAGCGGGTGACCCGCTCGTTCACCTGTCGCTGGTTGTAACCACGGAGGACAACGTCGAAATGCGGTGTGCGGGCAGTAGGCTGCCCGGCTCCATCAGCCCCGGCCATATGGCTCACCCTACCGAGATTGTGACCATGATCGTCACTCGATCCGGTCAAACCCACTACCGGCAGGAGTCCGACCGGGTGGCGGGTGTCCGCGCCACGCTCAAACCGCGAGAATCCTCACGGGGCAAGACCGATCAGGATGACACCCATCACGTGAGACAGTCCTCCCAACAGGCAAGAGTCGCACGGTAACGTGCCTGAACTGACCGTCGAGCAACTCCGGGAGGGCAACGGATGTTCCGCAAGGTTCTTGTCGCCAACCGCGGCGAGATCGCGATTCGCGCGTTCCGAGCCGCCTACGAACTGGGCGCGGGAACGGTCGCCGTTTTCCCTCACGAGGACCGCAACTCGCTGCACCGCCTGAAGGCGGACGAGTCGTACGAGATCGGTGAGCCCGGTCATCCGGTGCGCGCCTACCTCTCGGTCGAGGAGGTCATCAAGGCCGCGCGCAAGGCGGGTGCCGACGCGATCTACCCCGGCTACGGCTTCCTGTCGGAGAACCCCGAGCTCGCGATGGCCTGCCGCGAGGCGGGTCTCACGTTCATCGGCCCGGTCGCCGAGGTCCTGGAGCTGACCGGCAACAAGGCGCGCGCCATCGCGGCCGCCCGCGAGGCCGGTCTGCCGGTGCTGGAGTCGAGCGCGCCGTCCTCCGACGTCGACGAGCTGCTCGAAGCGTCGAAGACGATGCGCTTCCCGGTCTTCGTGAAGGCCGTCGCCGGTGGCGGTGGCCGCGGCATGCGCAAGGTCGACGACCCGGCGGCGCTGCGCGAGGCACTGGAGGCCGCCTCCCGCGAGGCCGAGTCGGCGTTCGGCGACCCGACGGTGTTCCTGGAGCAGGCCGTCGTCGAGCCGCGCCACATCGAGGTGCAGATCCTCGCCGACGGCCAGGGCAACGTGATCCACCTCTTCGAGCGCGACTGCTCGGTGCAGCGGCGCCACCAGAAGGTCATCGAGATCGCGCCCGCGCCGAACCTGGCGCCCGAGCTGCGCGACCGCATCTGCAACGACGCCGTGAAGTTCGCGCGGCACATCGGCTACCGCAACGCGGGCACCGTGGAGTTCCTGCTCGACCCCCAGGGCAACTACGTCTTCATCGAGATGAACCCGCGCATCCAGGTCGAGCACACGGTCACCGAGGAGGTGACCGACGTCGACCTCGTGCAGTCGCAGATGCGCATCGCCTCCGGTGAGACGCTGGAGGACCTGGGCCTGTCCCAGGACACCGTCCAGCTGCGCGGCGCCGCGCTGCAGTGCCGCATCACCACCGAGGACCCGGCCAACGGGTTCCGCCCGGACACCGGCACGATCAGCGCCTACCGCTCGCCGGGTGGTTCCGGCATCCGCCTCGACGGCGGCACGGCGGGCGCGGGCATGGCGATCAGCCCGCACTTCGACTCGATGCTCGTGAAGCTCACCTGCCGCGGCCGCACCTTCTCGCTCGCCGTCGCCCGCGCGCGCCGCGCGATCGCGGAGTTCCGCATCCGCGGCGTGTCCACGAACATCCCGTTCATCCAGGCCGTGCTGGACGAGCCGGACTTCTTCGAGGGCCGCGTCACCACGTCGTTCATCGAGAAGCGCCCGCACCTGCTGACGGCGCGCCACTCGGCCGACCGCGGCACGCGCCTGCTGACCTACCTCGCCGACGTCACGGTCAACCACCCCAACGGCACCCGCCCCACGGCGGTCGACCCGCGGGAGAAGCTGCCGGCCGTCGACCTCGGCGCCGAGCCGCCCGCCGGGTCCAAGCAGAAGCTCACCGAGCTCGGCCCCGAGGGCTTCGCGCGGTGGCTGCGGGAGAGCAGGGCCGTCGGCGTCACCGACACGACGTTCCGCGACGCCCACCAGTCGCTGCTCGCGACCCGCGTGCGCACCAAGGACCTGCTCGCCGTCGCGCCGCACGTGGCGCGCATGACGCCGGAGCTGCTGTCGCTGGAGTGCTGGGGCGGCGCGACCTACGACGTGGCGCTGCGGTTCCTCGCGGAGGACCCGTGGGAGCGGCTCGCTGCGCTGCGCGAGGCGGTGCCGAACATCAACCTGCAGATGCTGCTGCGCGGCCGCAACACGGTCGGCTACACGCCGTACCCGGAGGCCGTGACCAAGGCGTTCGTGCAGGAGGCCACGAACACCGGCATCGACATCTTCCGGATCTTCGACGCCCTCAACGACGTCGAGCAGATGCGCCCGGCGATCGAGGCCGTGCGCGAGACCGGGACGGCCGTGGCCGAGGTCGCGCTCTGCTACACGAGCGACCTGTCCAACCCGGACGAGCGGCTGTACACGCTGGACTACTACCTCAAGCTGGCCGAGCAGATCGTCGGAGCGGGCGCGCACGTGCTGTGCGTCAAGGACATGGCGGGCCTGCTGCGGGCGCCGGCCGCGTCCCGGCTGATCACCGCGCTGCGCAAGGAGTTCGACCTCCCGGTCCACCTCCACACGCACGACACGGCGGGCGGCCAGCTCGCGACGTACCTCGCGGCGATCCAGGCCGGTGTGGACGCGATCGACGGCGCCACCGCGTCGATGGCGGGCACGACCTCGCAGCCGCCGCTGTCGTCGATCGTGGCGCTGACCGACCACACCGAGCACTCCACCGGCCTCGACCTGCAGAACGTCTGCGACCTGGAGCCGTACTGGGAGTCGGTGCGCAAGATCTACGCGCCGTTCGAGTCCGGCATCCCCGGCCCGACCGGTCGCGTCTACCACCACGAGATCCCCGGTGGTCAGCTCTCGAACCTCCGCACCCAGGCCGTCGCGCTGGGCCTCGGGGAGAAGTTCGAGGAGATCGAGTCGATGTACGCCGCGGCCGACCGGATGCTCGGGCACCTGGTGAAGGTGACGCCGTCGTCGAAGGTCGTCGGCGACCTCGCGCTGCACCTCGTGGGCGCCGGTGTCGAGCCGGAGGAGTTCGAGGAGAACCCCGGCAAGTTCGACATCCCCGCCTCGGTGATCGGCTTCCTGCACGGCGAGCTGGGCGACCCGCCCGGCGGCTGGCCGGAGCCGTTCCGCACGAAGGCGCTGGAGGGCCGGTCAGCCCCGAAGCCGGTCGAGGAGCTCTCACCGGAGGACGAGGCGGGTCTCGCGGACGACCGCCGTGCCACGCTGAACCGGCTGCTGTTCCCCGCGCCCACGCGGGAGTTCCTGACCCACCGCGAGGCTTACGGCGACACGTCGGTGCTGCGCTCCAAGGACTTCTTCTACGGCCTGCGCCCCGGTGAGGAGTACTCCGTCGACCTGGAGCCGGGCGTCCGCCTGCTGATCGGCCTGGAGGCGATCTCCGAGGCCGACGCGCGCGGCATCCGCACGGTCATGGCGACCCTGAACGGCCAGCTCCGCCCGATCCAGGTGCGCGACCGCTCGGTGGCCGCCGACGTCCCGGCGGCGGAGAAGGCCGACCGCGGCAACCCCAACCACGTGGCGGCCCCGTTCGCCGGCGTGGTGACGGCCGCCGTGGAGGAGGGCGACTCGGTCGAGGCCGGGCAGACCGTCGCGACGATCGAGGCCATGAAGATGGAGGCCGCGATCACCGCACCGAAGGCGGGTGTGGTGCAGCGCCTGGCGGTGCGCGGCGCCCAGCAGGTGGAGGGCGGCGACCTCCTGATCGTCCTGGAGTGATCTTCGCGTGAGAAGGCCCGGCCGGTGCTCCGGCCGGGCCTTCGTGCTGCGCGGACCGTGGAACTCCACGACGATTCCCTGCGTTGCACCGGTCACCGGGTCAGGAAGAGGGATGGACATGAAGAAGGCGTTGGCCGGGCTGCTCGGGCTCGCGGGCGTGGCGTGGGCGTTGCGGGACGTGCCGAAGCAGCTGGGGGGCAAGCCGGACCCGTTCGAGATGGCGCGCTCACCGCGCTACCGCAACGGCAGGTTCCACAACGACAGGGAGGTCAGCTCGGTCCCCGACCGCGACTCCTTCTCGATGCGCGACTTCCTCTTCGGCGGCGACGACCGCACGCCGTCCGCGCCGGTCCCCCTGGTGGCCCCCTCCGCGCCGGTCGCCTCCGGCCTGCACGTCACCTGGTACGGCCACGCCTCCGCGCTGATCGAGGTCGACGGCGCCGCGGTCCTCGTGGACCCGGTGTGGAGCGACCGCGTCTCGCCGTCCGCGCACCTCGGCCCCAAGCGCCTGCACCCGGTTCCGCACCGGCTGTCCGACCTGCCCGCGGTGAGCGCGGTCGTGATCTCGCACGACCACTACGACCACCTCGACATGGCGACCGTGCGGGAGCTGACCACGACCACGACCGCGGTCTTCGTCGTGCCGCTGGGCCTCGGCGCCCACCTCGCGGCCTGGGACGTGCCCGCCGACCGCGTCGTCGAGCTCGACTGGGACGAGTCGTTCTCCGTGGACGGCTTCACCCTCACCTGCACCGCGGCCCAGCACTTCTCCGGCCGCTCGGTGCAGCGCAACAACACCCTGTGGGCCTCCTGGGTCATCGCCCGCGGCGACCGCTCGGTGTTCTACAGCGGCGACACCGGCTACTTCGCCGGCTACAAGGCGATCGGCGAGGCCCACGGCCCGTTCGACGCGGTGCTCATGCAGGTCGGCGCGTACAACGACGCGTGGCCCGACATCCACATGACGCCCGAGGACGGCGTCCGCGCGTTCGACGACCTCGGCGGCGGGCTGCTCATCCCGGTGCACTGGGCCACGTTCAACCTGGCGCTGCACCCGTGGGGCGAGCCGATCGACCGGGTGTGGCGGGAGGTCAAGGCCCGCGGGATGCGGCTGGCCGTGCCGCGGCCGGGGGAGCGGGTGGACGTGGACGCACCGGGCGAGGTCGACGGGTGGTGGCAGGGGCTGGCCTGAGGCCGGCTCGGCTGTTCCCGGGACCTCGCCCCGGACCCACTCCCGAAGAAGCCGGGAAGCCACCACCGCCGAAGCCCGCGTGCAGAGCGCTGAACGCCTCGCCTCCGGCTTCGGCCCGAGCGGCGTCGGCCCCGCCCGCTTCGGGGCGACCAGCCCCACGCCGGTCGGGGCCCGCCGCCCGGCCAGGCCTCGCGCTCCGGCCGCCTGGGACGATGAGCCGGTGACACGAATCGTTGCCGGCATCGCGGGCGGCCGCAGGCTCAAGGTGCCGCCCAAGGGCACGCGGCCCACCTCCGAGCGGGTGCGGGAGGCGCTCTTCAGCTCGCTGGAGGCGATGATGGACCTCGACGGCGCCCAGGTACTGGACCTCTACGCCGGGTCGGGCGCGCTGGGGTTCGAGGCGCTCAGCCGGGGTGCGGGGCACGCCACGTTCGTGGAGTCGGACAAGCGGGCGGCCGAGGTGCTCAAGGGCAACGCCAGGGAGCTCGGGTTCGCGAACACGACCGTCGCCAACCGCACGGCCGAGGCGTACGTCACCGCCGAGGGCGGGGCGTTCGACGTGGTGTTCGCCGACCCGCCGTACGCGGTGGGGGACGACGAGCTCGCCAAGGTGCTCCGCGGGATCGCGCCGAGGCTCACCGGGGACGCCGTCCTGGTCGTCGAACGTGCTTCGCGAAGTGTCGAACCAGCGTGGCCTGACGGGGTGGAACCCTTGCGTGCCAAGCGATATGGGGACACAGCGGTGTACTGGGCGCAAGTGCGTGCCGATGGGTGACGAGAACCACGGACCCGCCTGGCGGCATCCGATCGGGTGCTAACGTCCGGCTCATGACGCGTGCCGTGTACCCCGGCTCCTACGACCCGGTGACCAACGGCCACCTGGACATCATCGGGAGAGCCGCGCACCTGTTCGACGAGGTCGTCGTCGCCGTGCTCATCAACAAGAACAAGCGCACCCTGTTCAACGTCGAGGAGCGGCAGGACATGCTCCGCGACGTCACGTCGCAGTGGGACAACGTGCGGGTGGACTCCTGGCACGGGCTGCTGGTCGACTACTGCCGCGAGAACCACATCAAGGCCATCGTCAAGGGCCTGCGCGCGGTCAGCGACTACGACTACGAGCTGCAGATGGCGCAGATGAACCACCAGCTCACCGGCGTCGACACGCTGTTCATGCAGGCCAGCCCGCAGTACTCGTTCCTGGCGTCGTCGCTGGTCAAGGAAGTGGCGACCTACGGCGGCGACGTGTCGACGCTGCTGCCGGCCAGTGTCGAGCAGCGGCTGCAGCAGCGCCTCGCCGAGACCCGTTAGAGGGCCAGCTTCATCCCCACGTGCGACGCGGTGAAGCCGAGCCGCTCGTAGAACCGGTGCGCGTCCGCCCGTGACGCGTCCGTCGTCAGCTGGAGCATGCCGCAGCCGCGTGCGCGCGCCTCGTCGGCGGCCCACCGCAGCAGGCGCTCGCCCAGGCCGTTGCCGCGCTGGTCGGAGCGCACCCGGACGGCCTCCACCGTCGCGCGGGTCATGCCCAGGCGGGACAGGCCGGAGGTGAACGTGAGCTGCAGCGTGCCCACCACCTCCCCGCCGGCCTCGGCGACCGCCAGGAGCTGATGCGGGTCGGCGTCGATGACCGCGAACGCCGCCAGGTACGCCGGGTCGCCCGGCCGCTCCCTGGTCGCGCCCAGCGGGTCGTCGGCGAGCATCGCCACGATCGGGTCCACATCGGCAGCGGTCGCACGCCTGATGATGATCTCCACGGTCCCCCCAAGGTGTCACCGAATCTTGACACGCCCTGCCGATCTCCCTCTTTCGGGGAGACCGGCAGGGCACACTTGTGGGTGGGAGCCACAGGGGTTAGGGAGTGAGACGTGTACCGGGTGTTCGAGGCACTCGACGAGCTGGTGACGATCGTCGAGGAAGCGCGCGGAGTTCCGATGACCTCCGGCTGCGTCGTGCCGCGTGGTGACGTGCTCGAACTGCTCGACGACGTGCGCGACGCCATCCCGGCCGAGCTGGACGACGCGCAGGACGTGCTCGACCACAAGGAAGAGCTCGTCGGCAAGGCCAAGCACGAGGCAGAGACCGGCGTGTCCAAGGCCCGTTCGGACGCCGACCGCATCCTCGCCGAGGCCCAGGCGGAGGCCGAGGCGATGCTGTCCGACGCCCGCGCCCGCGCCGAGCGGATGGTCGCGGAGGCGGAGGACCAGGCGGAGCGCACGGTCGCCGCCGGCCGGCAGGAGTACGACGACCTGGTGGGCCGTTCGCACGCCGAGGCGGAGCGGATGATCCAGGCCGGCCGGGCCAACTACGAGCGCGCCACCGAGGAGGGCCGCGCCGAGCAGGCCCGGCTCGTCAACGAGCAGGAGGTCGTCCGCGCGGCCCACGCCGAGGCCGCCCGGCTGCTCGACGCCGCCCAGAACGAGTCGATCCGGCTGCGGTCGGAGTGCGACGCCTACGTGGACGGCAAGCTCGCGGACTTCGAGGACCTCCTCGCGCACACCCTGCGGTCGGTCGGCAAGGGCCGTTCGCACCTGCGCGGCCCGGCCGTGGCGGGCGCCGCGGCACCGTTCGACTACGGTTCCTGACCTTCACCCCTTCGCGTTTCCCGAGGGCACGCGGGGAACTTGCGTACCCCAGAAGGGCACGCGGGGTCCCCGCGTGCCGTCCGGGGACAGGGGAGAGGGCACCTGAACGTGTGATTCGTGTTACGTCGGGCAGGTGCGATCACCTGGCGATTTCACTCGCGGAGGCGTCGTCCCGTACCCTGGACCGGCTGGACGTGGTAGGTCCCCGTTCCAGCACCCAACCCGATCATGACTGAGCATCGCCACGCGTCCACGCGTCCCACAGCATCAGGACCCTGGGTCATCGACACCAGGGACCTCGGCCGTCGCGCCGGTTCCAGCCGACCCTTCATCCGGTCGGTACCCGCCGCAGGAGTGGGTCTGCTGGGGGTGATCGCGGTGCCGGAAGGCGGGGAGGTCGAGCTCGACCTCCTCACCGAGTCGGTCGTGGAGGGCGTGCTCGTGTCGGGGACGGCGTTCGCCAAGGTCGAAGGTGAGTGCGCGCGGTGTCTCGACCCCATCTCCGATGAGGTCGAGGTCCGGATCACGGAGCTCTACGCGTGGCCGGACAGCACCACGGACGAGACCACCGACGAAGACGAGATCAGTCGGATCGAGAACGATCTGATCGACCTCGAGCCTGTGGTGCGGGACGCCATCGTCCTCGCGCTGCCGCAGGCGCCGCTCTGCGAGCCGGACTGCAAGGGGCTGTGCCCCGAGTGTGGTGGCAGGTGGGCGGAGCTCGGGCCCGACCACGGGCATGAGACGATCGACCCTCGTTGGGCCGCGTTGCAAGAGCGGTTCAGCGATGACAACAACGAGGAGAAGTAGTCGTGGCCGTCCCGAAGCGGAAGATGTCGCGCTCGAACACCCGTGCGCGCCGTTCCCAGTGGAAGACGTCTGCCGTGCACCTGGTGGCGTGCTCCAACAAGGCTTGCCGCCAGCCGAAGCCGCAGCACGTCGCCTGCCCGGCCTGTGGTCAGTACGCTGGCCGCCAGGTCGCTCAGCCGGCCTGATCTCCTCGGCCACGTAGTGGGGGGAAAGCCGCCGCGCGCTCCGCAAGCCGACCGCGCGACCTTGCTCGAAGCGCTCGGCGTCCACCTGGACGCCGAGCTGCTCGTGCTCGCGCTCACCCACCGGTCGTACGCGTACGAGAACGGCGGGTTGCCGCCGAACGAGCGTCTCGAGTTCCTGGGGGACGCCGTGCTGGGGCTGGTCGTCACCGACCACCTCTACCGCACCCACCCCGACCTCCCGGAGGGTCAGCTCGCGAAGCTCCGCGCCAGCGTGGTCAACATGCACGCGCTCGCGGGGGTCGCACGCAACCTGGGTGAGGGCGGACTCGGTGCGCACCTGCTGCTCGGCCGCGGCGAAGAGCTGACCGGCGGCAGGGACAAGGCGAGCATCCTCGCCGACGGCCTGGAAGCCGTCATCGGTGCGGTGTACCTGCAGTTCGGTATCGATACCGCACGAACGTTCGTTCACCGGCTGTTCGATCCACTCTTGGCCAAAGCTCCGCTTCTGGGTGCTGGACTGGACTGGAAGACAAGCCTGCAGGAGCTCACCGCTCAAGCCAGTCTCGGCGTCCCGGAGTACCGCGTGGACGACCAGGGGCCGGACCACCGCAAGGAGTTCACCGCCACGGTGCTCGTCGGTGGTCAGCCCTACGGCAAGGGTGATGGGCGCACCAAGAAGGAAGCCGAGCAGAAGGCCGCGGAAGCGGCCTATCATGTTCTGTCGGAACGCGTGCAGGCCGAGCAGGAGCCGGCCTCGTCCGCGAACGGACAGAATGGCGCCTCGGTGACGCCAGGGACCGCCCCAACCGAGGAAGACTGAGACCGCAATGTATGCGACCAGGAACCGCACGAACCGCCGCACCCGCACCGTCCGCGGGCCGGTGAACACCTCCCGCAGCGGAGGAATCCAGGGCCTTGTGCTGGTCAGGGACACGAGCCGGGCCGGTGTGTGGGTGCTCAAGCCCACCAAGCCGCAGGCCGCCGTGATCGAGGCGCAGCCCGTCGACGAGGGCAAGTCCGAAGCCTGACGTGCCCGAACTCCCAGAGGTCGAGGTAGTCCGCCTCGGCCTCGAAGCCCACGTCGCCGGCCGGGTGATCTCCTCGGTCGAGGTGCTGCACCCGCGTGCGATCCGCCGGCACGACCTGGGCTCCGCGGACTTCTGCGCGCGCCTGGCCGGTCAGCCGATGACCGCAGCCAGGCGCCGCGGCAAGTACCTCTGGGTGGAACTGGCCGACAAAGCCGCCATGCTCGCCCACCTGGGCATGAGCGGCCAAATGCTCGTCCAGCCGTCCACGGCACCGGACGAGAAACACCTTCGCGTCCGGTTCCGGTTCGCCGACGGCGGCCCGGAGCTGCGCTTCGTCGACCAGAGAACCTTCGGCGGCCTCGCCTTGGCTGAGCTGGTCGAGGTCGATGGCACCCTCGTCCCGGACACGGTCGCGCACATCGCCCGCGACCCGATGGACCCGCTCTTCTCCCGTGATGCCGCCGTGCGCGCGTTGCGCCTGCGTCACACGGAGGTCAAACGAGCCCTGCTCGACCAGACCCTCGTCTCCGGCATCGGCAACATCTACGCCGACGAGGCCCTCTGGCGCGCCAAGCTGCACGGCACCCGCATGACGGACAAGCTCACCAAGGTCAAGGCCGCCGAGCTGCTCGACCACGCCACCGACGTGATGCGCGAGGCCCTCGGCCAGGGCGGCACGTCGTTCGACGCGCTCTACGTCAACATCAACGGCCAGTCCGGCTACTTCGACCGCTCGCTCAACGCGTACGGCCAGGAGAACCGGCCCTGCAAGCGGTGCGGCGCGATGATGGTCCGAGAGCCGTTCATGAACCGGTCGTCGTTCTCCTGCCCGCGCTGTCAGCCGCGCCCGCGCCTCTAACGCCTCACGGCCGCGTGACCCGGTCCTGGATGCGCTGCACCTGGACGTGCACCTCGTCGGCCACCTCGCGCCGCACCCAGCGCTGCCGGCGGAACGCCGCCTCGACCGTGGCCCAGGCCATCGCCGCGACGAGGCCGAATGCGACCGCAGGGACCCAGAGCCGCATCGCCGGCAGTGCCGCCGACGTCAGCAGCCCGACCGATGCCGCAGCCCACGCCGTGTAGGCGACCAGGTAGCCCGTCGGGTCGGAGGTCAGCCACCGCCACCGGCCGCGGCTCGCGTCCCGTGCGAGCACGTCGGCGGCGTTCTCCAGGTGCACGAGGTGCCAGCGGACCCGTTCCGCGTCGGCGGTGGCGTGCTTGCGCCGCAGGCGTTCGAGCTCGCGGCGCACCGGAGCCGGCTTCACCGGGTGCCGCAGCCGCACCGGCCAGTGGTCCTCGCGGAACTTCTCGGTCTGGTAGTTGCCCAGCACGAGGAACACCAGGTACAGCACGCCGACACCGGCGCCGACGACCAGGAACGGGCGCAGCTGCGGGTCGACCGGCGAGCTGAACACGAACGCCACGACCACCGATTCGAGCAGGATGAGCAGCGGCGCACCGACGGCCAGGTGGTAGCGGGTCGGGTCGACGTACTGCGAGAGCCGCTCGGCCGTGTTGAGCGGCTTGCGCGCCAGCGAGACCACCGACACCGCGAACAGCACCGCCGCCAGCACCACTACCCCGAACACGGAAAGGTAGACGGCCGCTTCCTGCCAGTCGCCCGGCACCAGCACGACCGGCGCGGCGAACGCGACGGCGCCGGCCACCCCGGCGACCGGTCCTGCCCACGGCTTCGGCGGCGTCTGCGCGATGGCGGCCCGCCGCCGGGGTTCCGCGGCGATCTTGTCGACGAGGAGGTCGTGACCGGGGTCGTCGTCGGCCCGGTGGGCCTGGAAGTTGGCCAGCTCCCTGATCGTGCGCGGCAGTTCCTGCGCCCGCGGCATCCTCGCGCCGCCGAAGAGCACCGGGATGATCGTCTTGCCGGCGTCGAGGGCCCACCGGATCTCGTTGTGCACCCAGTCCGTGCCGTCGGTCCGCAGCTCCCGCGCCCAGCCGTCGTGCACGACGACGACCACCACGTCGGACCGGTCGAGGTGGCGGCGCAGCTGGTTCGGGTAGCGCCGGCCGTGACCGATCGAGGCGGAGTCGAGGAAGACGGTGCCGGCGCCGAACCGTTCGGCGAGCCGCTCGTACAGCCCGCGGACGAACGCGAGGCGCTCGTCGTGGCGCCGGTAGTTCAGGAAGATGCCTCCCATGGCGTGCGACCGTAGCGGTACGGACACCGTGCGCGACAAGAGTTCGAGCGGATTGGACCGACGGGCCCCGGGAAGCAGGTGAGTCGGCGCGATGAGCGGCGGCATCTTCGTCAGCTACCGCAAGATGCACGACGGCGAACGGCGTGTGCACGCCCAGACCATCGAGGCGATCGTCGAACGCCTCCAGCACCACTTCGGTGAGGAGAAGGTGCTCGTCGACGTGGAGCTGGAGCCGGGCGTCCACTACCCGTCCCGGCTCCGCGACTGGCTGCGGGGCTGCGAGGTCGTGCTGGTGGTGATCCACCGCGAGTGGCTGGACGACCTCCGTGCGCGTCGCGGTGAGAAGTGGGACTGGGCGCGCTGGGAGGTCGAGACCGCGCTCGCCATGGGCCTGCACCTCGTCCCGGTGCTGCTCGACAACGCCCGGCTGCCCGGCAAGGAGCAGCTGCTCGCCGAGGACTTCCCCGGCCTGGCCGAGCTCGGCACCCGGCAGTACTGGCGGATCGGCTTCGGCAGCTGGAAGAAGGAGCTGGCGGAGCTGCTGCGAGCGCTGGAGGTGCGGGTCGCCACCAAGCCCCTGCCGGCGGCGGAACGACCGGAGCCTGTGCGCCGCAAGCACTTCCGGGCGGAGATGGGCGCGGCCGTGGCGACCGGCTTGGCGGCGCCGTGGGTGCTGGCGCACTCGCCGGCGGGGCAGGGGCAGCCGGAGGAGTTCCTGGTGGCGCTGTCGATCGCGATGACCGTGGTGCTGGTCGTGTGGCTTGTGGTGGTCGCGGCCTGCTACGCGCTCCGGCGCCTGTACGACCGGTACGACGTGCTGTTCGCCGAGGCCGGGCCGAACTCGAAGATCACCAACGGCCTGCTCGTCGCGGGCATCGGTCTCCTCCTGCTCCTCCTCGGCGCGGTGCTGTCGTACCGGGCGGTCGTGGCGGTGATGCTGGTGGTCGCCGCGTACGCCTTCGCGAGAGGCCACCGGTGGGTGGAGGAACGCCGCCGTGAGCTGTGGCCGTACCCGCACCTCGAACCGAGGTCCGAGCCCGTCCGCGGTGTGCTCGCGCACGCCGGCCGGTTCGTGGCCGAACGCGACCTGCTCACCAGGGCCGAGCGGGACCAGGTCGAGTTCGTGCTCGGGCAGGTCGAGTGGGCGCGGCGGCGGATGGACGACTTCGCCCGGCTGGGCAGGTGGGCGTGGTTGCGGCAGGCGGGGAGCCTGCTGCCGGCGGCGTACGTGCTCGTCCTCGCCGCGGTGGCCGGCTCCGCGGTGCTCGCGATCGCCGAGGGCGCCGTTCCGTCCTACGGGGCGTTCCTCGCCGGCTCCGTCGTCGTGGCGCTGCTGTGCTGTTCCGTCACCTTCGAGCTCGCGTTCCGGTTGCAGCGGTGGCAGCGCCGGACCGTCGTGGCGGACCTGCCCGCTCACGTCGACCGGGTGCGCGCGCGGCTTGCCGAGATCAGCGTTCCGCCCACCCGACAGGAGCACGCCGGATGAAGATCGTCATCGCCCTGCTCGTCCTCGTGCTCGCCGGGTGCGGGAACACGCCACCGCCGGGCCCGGCCGCGCAGAGCACGCCCACCGTTGCCGAGGAGAAGGTGCCGAAGGTCGTGGAGCTGCGGCTCGCCGAGGCGCGCGAGGTGCTGAAGGCACGGGGATACCGGGTGGTCGAGGAGGACGAGACCGGGCAGCGGCGGCCAGTCCTCGAACCGCGGAACTGGGTCGTCACCTCCCAGCTGCCGGAGGCCGGCGCCGACGCACCGGGCGGGACGGAGGTGGTGCTGGAGGTCCGCAAGCCCACGGACGCGTCGACGAGCTTGCCGCCGCCCGCGAAGGGGACCGTGCCGGACGTCGTGTGCCTCGACCTGCAGAAGGCGCAGGACACGTTGCAGGCGGCCGGGTTCTTCGTGTTGTCGTCGGAGGACGCGACCGGGCAGGGGCGGCGGCAGGTGGCCGACCGGAACTGGGTCGTGGTCAGCCAGTCCGCGGCCGCGGGCAGCACGCCCGAGGCCACCGTGAAGATCACGCTCGGGGCGGTGAAGGTCGGCGAGCCGACCGGGGGGTCCGGCTGTCCGAGCTGACGACGCCAACCGGCACCGGCCTCCCGCGTCCTACGACGGGGAGGCCGTTCTCGTCGCGCCGGAGCATCAACGGGTTCGACAGTACTGTGCGATGCGTAGTACTGTTCACCACGCAACAGTGCGTCGGAGGGGCCATGGACACCAGTCAGCTGCTCAAGGGGGTGCTGGACCTGGCCGTGCTTGCGGTTCTGCGCAAGGACGACGGGTACGGCTACGACGTGGTGCGCAGACTGCGCGCCGGGGGGTTGAACGACGTGGGGGACGCGTCGGTGTACGGGACGCTGCGGCGGCTCTACAACGCCGGGATGCTGACGTCGTACGTGGTGCCCAGCGAAGAGGGCCCGCACCGCAAGTACTACAGCATCAACGAGCCCGGCCGGGTGCGCCTGGCCGAGTCGAGGGACACGTGGCGGTCGTTCGCCAGCACGCTGGACGGCCTGCTCGGGGAGGTCGCATGAACACGCAGGCACTGGGTGTCGAGCACTACGTGGCCGGGATGCGGGCCGCGCTCGACGACCTGCCGCCGCACGAGGTCGCCGAGATCATGGAGGACGTCGAGGCGCACCTCGCGGAGCTGTCGACCGAGCTGGGCGAGGACGAGACGATCGAGCGGCGGCTCGGGCCGCCCGAGCAGTACGCGCGGGAGCTGCGGCAGGCCGCCGGGTACCCGCCGCGGACCGAGCGGGTGCCGGTCACGGTCAAGCAGGCGCTGCTGACGCGGCCGCGTGCGGCGGCGTGGGGGTTGGCGGCGGCCACCGGGATCACGCTGCTCGCGGGGGCCGCGGCGTTGCGGGAGCCGGCGATCCTGCTGCTGCCGGCGGTGATCCTGGTGCTCAGCCTCGCGCTGGTGCAGGACCGCGGTCCGCAGCAGGCCGAGGTGATGAACCTGCGCGAGACGGTCAAGCTCAAGGAGTGGCTGACGCCGCAGGAGGGCACGCCGGCCGAACGCGCGCTGACCTACCTGCGGTCGCTGCAGCCCGCGTGGTGGCTGGTGCGGGCCGGGCTGCTCGGGCTCGGTGCCGTGCTGCTCGCCGGTCGTGACCTGCTCGGGTTCCTCGCGCTGGCCGCGGTCGCCGTCGTGTCGGTGTTCGCGGCGCCGCGGGCCAAGACCGACCGCCGGTGGCTGTGGTTCACCCTGCCGGTCAGCGCGCTGGCGGTGGGCGTGCTGTTCTCGGTCATCGACGTGGCGGCCGACCAGCTGCGGTTCGGCGGCCCGGCGCGGCAGTCGTACTCGGCCCCGGTCGTGCGCGAGTACGAGAACATCTACGTCCGCGACGAGAACGGCAAGCTGCTCACCAACGTGCTGCTGTACGACCAGGACGGCCAGCCGATCAACGCGTCCGACCGGTACTACGGCTGCCAGAACCGCGGTGAGGAACCGATGATTCCGGCGAACCAGTACCCGCGGCCGAAGATCGACTACGAAAACGGTGTCTGTTACACCGTGACACCGAGTGCGGACACTCCGTCATCGGCGCCGAGTTCGGTGAGTTCGAGTGCGCCACCGCCTTCCAGTGGCGCACCGTCGAGCTCGGTGACACCCACTTCTGTGCCACCTAGCAAGTAATGCCGGGAGCGGGACCCGTCGGGGGGTCCCGCTCCTACTTGTTTTCCTGCGGGTCGGCCAGGTGGCGCAATACGGGCATGGCGGACCGCAGGTGTTCGCGGTCTTCCGGCGAAAGTTCCGACATTCTTTCACTCAATAGTTCTGCTTCGCCGTGAGCGAGCGACAGGATCGTCTCGCGGCCGACTTCGGTGAGCACCACAATCGTGGCCCTTCCGTCGGCCGCGTCGGGCTCCCTGCGGACCAGTCCGGTGGACTCCAGGCTGGTCACGACCGTTGTCGCGGTCGGCTGCGAACACAGCGCGCGCACCGCGATCTCGCCGATCCGCATCGGGCCGTGGGCGCTCAGTTCTGACAGCACCAACAACTGGGTGGGTTGCAGACGACGGGCCGGAGCGGCCTGTCGAAGACTTCGCACCAGCCGGTGCACGGCCACCACGAGTTGAAGTGCCTCGTGGTTGGTGACGGTGGTGGGCATCGTTTCTCCGCGCGCATGTGATTGTCCGAATTCGGACACGAACCCTGGCACTTTCCCTCATTCACGCTCCGCGCGCTATCCGCCAATTGCCGATAACCCATTCGGCCGTTGTGGTGACCGGAGGTGTCACAGCGCGCGTCCAGCACGCTTGAATGTGCTGGTAAACGGCGTAAAAAGCGCACTGCGGTTCCCGCGAACGGGTGGCGTGCGGCACCGTGGTTCCGATCGGTCAGAACGTGTGACAAAGATCCGCGAAGGAGCGCCGGTGTGCCCGGGTGGCGTAGCGCGTGCCTCCGAACGGCCGGTGGGGGTGCGGGGGCAGACTGACGAGGTGAGTGCGAAACCCAGGCGTGGCGAGCTCCGCATCTACCTCGGTGCCGCTCCGGGCGTCGGCAAGACGTTCGCGGTGCTCGGCGAGGCGCACCGCCGCCGGGAACGCGGCACGGACGTGGTCGTCGGCCTCGTCGAGACGCACGGCCGCGCGAAGACCGCGGACCTTCTCAGCGGACTGGAAATCGTGCCGCGGCGGCGGAGCACGCACCGCGGTGTCGAACTCACCGAGATGGACGTGGACGCGGTGCTCGCCCGCGCGCCCGAGGTCGCCGTCGTCGACGAGCTCGCGCACACCAACGCACCCGGCTCGCGTAATGCAAAAAGGTGGCAAGACGTCGAAGAACTGCTGGACGCCGGCATTGACGTCCTCTCGACCGTCAACGTGCAGCACCTGGAATCGCTGAACGACGTCGTCCAGCGCATAACCGGCGTGCCGCAACAGGAAACCGTCCCGGACGAGGTCGTGCGCAAAGCCGAGCAGACCCAGCTGGTCGACCTCACACCGGAAGCCTTGCGGCGCCGGCTCGCCCACGGCGACGTGTACGCGGCCACGAAGATCGACGCCGCGCTCGGCAACTACTTCCGCGTCGGCAACCTCACGGCGTTGCGGGAGCTCGCACTGCTGTGGGTCGCGGACCAGGTCGATGTCGCGTTGCTGCGTTATCGCACCGAACAGCAGATAACGGACACATGGGAAACGCGCGAACGAGTCGTCGTCGCCATCACCGGCGGCACGGAGAGCGAAACGCTCATCCGTCGCGCGCGCCGCATCGCAGCGCGCGCGGGAGCGGACCTTCTCGTCGTGCACGTCCTGCGCGGTGACGGTCTCGCGGGTGCCGATCCGCACTCGTTGCAGAGGTACCGCACGCTCACGGAGGACGTCGGGGCCACGTTCCACACCGTCGTGGGCGATGACGTGCCCACGGCGCTGCTGGAGTTCTCGCGCGGGGTGAACGCCACTCAGCTGGTGGTCGGCACCTCGCGCCGGTCGCGGCTCGCACGCGTGTTCTCCGCGGGCATCGGTTCGACGGTCGTGCGGGAGTCCGGTGCGATCGACGTCCACATGGTCACGCACGCGGCGACCGGCTCCGGCTGGCGGGCCCGGTTCGCCGCCAGTCCGCTGCGGCCGGGACGGCTCGCGCTGGGCTGGGTCCTGGCCGTCGCCGGACCCGCTGCGGTCACGGCGGCGGGCGCGACCCTGCGCGAGGGCCTGAACTTCTCCACGACCGTCATCGGCTACCTGCTGGTGACGATGGTGGTCGCGACCGCAGGCGGCCTCGGACCGGCGCTCGCGACGGCCCTGCTGAGCGCGCTGCTGCTGAACTTCTTCTTCACCGAGCCGCTCTACACGTTCACCATCGACGCGCAGCAGAACGTGCTCACGTTCATCGCGATGATCATCGTGGGCGTGTCGACCGCGCTCGTGGTGGACTACGCCGCCCGACGCGCCACCCAGGCCGCACGCGCTCGCACCGAAGCAACCCTCCTCGCCTCGTACGCGCGCACCGTGCTGACGAACCCCCATCCACTCGCACGACTGCTGGAGAAGGTGCGGGAGAACTTCGGCCTGACGTCGGTCGCGCTGCTGGAACGGGCCGACGGCGAGTGGCGGCGCGTGGCGGCCGTGGGCGCGCATTCGCCGGACGAGCCGGACGACGCCGAGATCGACATCGCGGTGACCGCGGACGTGCACCTGGCGGCCCGCGGCCGGTCGCTGCCCGCCTCCGACCGGCGGGTGCTGGAGGCGGCGGCCGGTCAGGCCCTGCTCGCGCTGCGCCAGCAGCGGATGGCCGAGCAGGCGCTGGAGGCCCAGCGGCAGGCGTCGCGGACCGAGCTGCGCACCGCGTTGCTCTCCGCCGTCGGCCACGACCTGCGCACGCCGCTGACGTCCATCAAGGCCTCCGTCTCGGCGCTGCGCGACCCGGACCTGACGCTGTCGGACCAGGACACGGCCGAGCTGCTGGAGACCGTCGAGGAGTCGGCCGACCGGCTCACCGGCCTCGTCGACAACCTGCTCGACTCCTCCCGCCTCGCGACCGGCGCGGTCGAGCCGCAGCTGCGCGCGGTCGGCTGCGACGAGGCGGTGGCGCTGGCGCTGCGCGGCCTGAACGGCGACGTCGAGGTCGACGTCCCCGAGACGCTGCCGCTCGTGCGCGCCGACATCGGGCTGCTCGAACGGGTGATCGCGAACGTGGTCGGCAACGCGCTGCGTTACGCCGGTGCCGTGGCGGTGCGGGCCAGCGCCCACGGCGACCACGTCGAGCTGCGGGTCGTCGACCACGGCCGCGGCCTGCCCAGCGGGACGGCGGAGGCGGTCTTCGCCCCGTTCCAGCGGCTCGGCGACCGCACACCGGGTGGCGTTGGTCTCGGTCTGAGCGTGGCGAAGGGCTTCACCGAGGCCATGGCGGGCACGATCACGGTGGAGGACACGCCCGGCGGCGGCCTCACCGTGGTGATCGCGCTGCCGGCCGAGGAGGGGACCCCGTGACGAAGGTGCTGGTCGTCGACGACGAGCCGCAGATCGTGCGCGCGTTGCGGATCAACCTGTCCGCCCGCGGCTACGAGGTGCTCACCGCACCCGACGGCGCGACGGCGCTGCGGCTCGCCGCCGACGGCCGGCCCGACGTCGTCGTCCTGGACCTGGGCCTGCCGGACATGGACGGCACCGACGTCATCGCCGGCCTGCGCGGCTGGACGACGTTGCCGATCATCGTGCTGTCCGCGCGCACGGACTCGCACGACAAGGTCGACGCGCTGGACGCCGGCGCCGACGACTACGTGACGAAACCGTTCGGCATGGACGAGCTGCTCGCCCGGTTGCGCGCCGCCGTCCGCCGCTCCGCCGTGACCGGCCCTGAGGACGAGCCGGTCGTGCACACGGCCTCGTTCACCGTCGACCTCGCGGCCAAGCGGGTGCTGAGGGACGGCGCGGAGGTGCACCTCACGCCCACCGAGTGGGGACTGCTGGAGGTGCTGGCGCGCAACGCGGGCAAGCTGGTCGCCCAGAAGCAGCTGCTGCGGGACGTCTGGGGCCCCGCGTACGAGAAGGAGACGCACTACCTGCGGGTGTACCTGGCGCAGCTGCGGCGGAAGCTGGAGCCCGAACCGGCCCGGCCGCGGCACCTGCTGACCGAACCGGGCATGGGCTACCGGTTCGAGCCCTGAGGGCGCCTACGGCTGGGGCGGGACCGGCGAGGTGCCGACGGTCGACGACGGCGTGGTCGGCGCCGTGCTCGACGTGGACGACCCGGTGGACGGGGTGGACGTGGCCGGCTCGGTCCACGACGTCGGCGGGTTGCTGTGCGTCTCGGTCGGCACCGCGGGGTTCGTCGTCACCTGCGGCTGCGCGGCCGGCTCCTGCGGCCGGGGCTGCTCGTCGGGACGCGCGGCCTGCCTGCGGTCCGAGCCGGCCTTGCCCGCCCCCTTGACCGACGACGACACGGTGACGACGACGGTGCTGGTGCTGCCGTCCGGGGCCACCGAGGTGAGCGTCTGCACGACGTCCGCGGTCGCGCGTTCCGGGGCGGCCTCCTGGCCGGAGCCGGCGAGCATGGCCGCGACGGTGGCGAACAGCGTGGCCACGACGACGCCACCGGCGGCCAGCACGACGGCCGTGCCGACGCGCTTCTTCTGCGGTGCGGCCGGCGAGCCGGGTGACTGCGGATGATCTACCTCGAACACACCCATCTCCTCGTGGGAAACCCGGTTGGATGGCTTTGCGTTCGAGTTATCGGCGGAAACGCACCAAGACCTCAGCAGGGCCACACCTTCGTGTAACCCTGTGTCACGTCGTGGGGACGGGCGTAACCCTACGGCGCCGTGGTCGTTGTGGCCGGCGCCGTCGTGGTGGTGGTCGTCGTGATCGCGGTGGTCGTCGTCACGACAGTCGTGGTGGTCGTCGGGTTCGTCGTCACCGGCGGCGGTTCCTCGGTCGTCACCGTCGTCGTGGTGCCGTCCGGGCGGGTGATCGTGGTGACCCGCGTGGGCCGCTTCGTCGTGGTCGTGGTGGCCGACGTGGTCGTCTCCGCCGTCGTCGAGGTCACCTCCGCGACCGACGAGGTGGTGGGCACCGTGGTGGAGGTGGTGCTCAGCGCGTCGCGCACGGCCTCCTTGCGCGGCGGCTGCTGGACGGGCGCCTCCGCGGCCGAGTCCGAGCCCGCGGCCAGCGAGGCGACCGCGGCGAAGACGGTGGCCAGCACCACGCCGGAGGCGGCGAGGATGATCTGGGGCGCACCGCGAAAGCGTGAACGCGCGTCGGGTTCCGGGCTCTCGTACACGAAGTTTCCCCTGCTCGAACCGTCAGTAGCCGTCTGTGGAGCCGTCAGAAGCCGAAGTTCTGCGTCCAGTAGAAACCGCGGGTGTCCAGGCCGACGCCCATGGTCGTGAACTTGCAGTTCTCGATGTTCGCCTTGTGGCCGGAGGAGTTCATCCAGCCCTGCATGACCTGCTCGGCGGTGCGGTAGCCCTGCGCGATGTTCTCGCCGCCGGGCTTCGGGTACCCGGCCGCCTTCATGCGCTCGGCGAAGTCCACGCCCTCGGGGGTGTCGTGGCTGAAGTACTTGCGGCTCGCCATGTCGGTGCTGTGCGCCTGGGCCGCGGTGGTGACGCGGTCGTCGATCACGAGCGCCTTGCAGCCCTTCGCGGCGCGGGCGTCGTTCACGAGGGCGAGCACGGCCTGCTCCGGCGTCTTGTCACCGGTGGGCGGCTTCGGCGGGTCCGGCGGCTTGGGCGCCTCGGACTGGGTCGTCGTCGTGGTGGTGGGAGCCGCCGACGAGGAGGTCGAGGAGGGCGTCGCCGTCGTCGTGGACGTGGTGGGAGCGGAGGAGGACGACGACGGGGTGGCGGTGCCCTGGACGGGGGTGCCGCCCGCGGTCTGCCTGCCGGGTGCGGCGGCGCTGCCCGATCCGAACTGGTTCGCCGCGTCGGTGCTCTCCTGCCGCGCGGCGGAGGTGACACCGATGCCGAGGGGAGAGGTGCCGCTGACGGCGAGGCCGCCGACGCCGGTCGCACCGATCAGCAGGCCGAGTAAGAGGCTGCGGGCACTCACGGCTGGGGACCGTACCACTAATGGGTGATAAGCCCAGGGTGCGTCTTCGGTCACCTCGGGTCACTGCGCGACCATTCGGAGGTGGACGTACGACTGAACGCGTGGGTGCGCGGACGAGTGCAAGGCGTGGGTTTCCGCTGGTGGACGCGGGCCCGAGCACTGGAGCTCGGCCTGGTGGGGAGTGCTTCGAACCGGGAGGACGGCCGGGTCGAGGTGGTCGCGGAGGGATCACGGGACAAGTGTGAACAACTCCTGAAGGCTCTCCGTTCGGGTGAAACTCCCGGCCATGTCGAATCGGTGGGTGAGCAGTGGTCCGGCGCCCGCGGCGGCCTGAACGGCTTCGTCGAACGCTGAACCTTCCGGCGACCGGTGGCGTAGAGGAGACCGTGGACTCCGGCGAAGACGTCCTCAACCAGCTGTACGAACGCTGGCGAGGCCCGTTGCTGCACTACGTGCTGCGACTGGTCGACGGCGACTACCAACAGGCAGAGGACGTGGTGCAGGAGACGTTGCTCAGGGCGTGGCGCCACCACGACGAGCTGGAACCCGACGACGCGGCACCGTGGCTCTACACGGTCGCGAAGAACCTGGTCATCTCCGGCTACCGGCGCCGCGGCGCACGCGCGACCGAGGTGCCGCTCGAACCGGTGGACCTGCCACCGGTCAGCGACCAGGTCGAGCACGTGCTGCAGGCGTGGCAGATCGCCTCGGCGCTGCGGGCCCTCACACCGGAGCACCGCGCCGTCGTCATCGAGCTGTACTACCGGCGCCGCACGGTCGCGGAGGCCGCCAAGACGCTCGGCGTCCCGCCGGGCACGGTCAAGTCGCGCTGCTTCTACGCGTTGCGGGCGCTGCGCGACGCCCTGGAGGAGAGAGGGGTGACCGAGGCATGAGCTGCGCGCACACCGTCGACGTCGGCGCCTACCTCTTCGGATCGCTCGACCTGAGGGAGCGCTCCGCGTTCGAACGCCACCTGCCCGGCTGCGCGGCGTGCCGGGCCGAGGTGCTGCGGTTCGCCCCGCTGCCGGGCCTGCTCGGCCGGCTGAGCCTGCGGGAGGTCGAGCACCTCGACGAGCTGCCCGCCGAGCCGCCGAAACCGGTCCGCGACCACCGTCGCCGCCGCCGTGTGCTGCTGGTGTGCGCGACCGTGCTCGTCGCACTCGCGCTCGCCGGCGGCATCCTGTTCCTGCGGCCACCGCCCGCACCGACGTGGGCGGCGATGGACGCCGGCACCGGCGTGAACGCCGAGGTCGCGATGATCCAGAAGACCTGGGGCACCGAGCTGCGGTTCAAGCTCGGCAACGTCAAACCGGGCGCGCGCTGCAAGGTCATCGTGTTCGACCGGCGCGGGCAGCGGGAGATCGGCGGCTGGTGGGGGTCCGACCACACCGCTGACGAGCGGATTCCCGGCTCGACGTCGTTCCGGGTGGACCAGATCGACCGGCTGGAGGTGTCGGACGAGAGCGGCCTGCTGGTCACCCTCCGCCCTTAGGGGCGCAGGTCGGCCCCCGCCTCCCGCAACCGGCGCAAGCGCTTGGGTACTCTGCGCGGCGTGCACCTCAAGAGCCTGACGCTGAAGGGCTTCAAGTCCTTCGCCTCGGCTACCACGCTGCGCTTCGAGCCCGGCATCACCTGTGTGGTCGGCCCCAACGGGTCCGGCAAGTCCAACGTGCTCGACGCGCTGCGCTGGGTGATGGGCACGCAGGGTGCCAAGGACCTGCGCGGCGGCAAGATGGAGGACGTCATCTTCGCGGGCACCTCCGGCCGCGCGCCGCTGGGCCGCGCCGAGGTGACGCTGACGATCGACAACTCCGACGGCGTCCTGCCGATCGAGTACACCGAGGTGTCGATCACCCGCCGGATGTTCCGCGAGGGCGCCACCGAGTACGAGATCAACGGCAGCTCCTGCCGCCTCATGGACATCCAGGAGCTGCTGTCGGACTCCGGCATCGGCCGCGAGATGCACGTGATCGTCGGTCAGGGCCAGCTCGCCGCGATCCTGGAGTCCAAGCCGGAGGAGCGGCGCGCGTTCGTCGAGGAGGCGGCCGGCGTCCTCAAGCACCGCAAGCGCAAGGAGAAGGCGCTGCGGAAGCTGGAGGCGATGCAGGCCAACCTGACCCGCCTCACCGACCTCACCGCCGAGCTGCGCCGCCAGCTCAAGCCGCTGGGCAAGCAGGCCGAGATCGCCCGCCGCGCCCAGGTCGTGCAGTCCGAGCTGCGGGACTCGAAGCTCCGCCTGCTCGCCGACGACCTCGTGACGCAGCGCGCGGCCATCGCCCAGGAGGAGCACGACGAGGCGAGGGCCCGCGAACGCCGCGCCGAGGTCGAGAAGTCGTTGCAGGCCGCCCAGTACCAGCAGAACGAGCTGGAGGAGCGGGTCGCTGCCGACACCCCGAAGCTGCAGGCCGCCCAGGACACCTGGTACCGGCTGTCCGCCCTGGAGGAACGCCTGCGCGGCACCGTCCGCCTGGCCGCCGAACGCGCCCGGCACCTGTCCGCGGACGTGGACGCGCCGTCGCGCGGTCGTGACCCGGACGACCTCGACCGCGAGGCCGAGGAGACCGCCGAGATGGAGCTGGAGCTCCAGGAGGGCGTGACCGAGGCCAGGATCGCGCTGGCGGAGGCCGTGGAGACGCGCGCCGAGCTGGAGCGCATGGTCTCCCAGGCCGAGAAGGCGCACATCGCCGCCGTGCGCGCGATCGCCGACCGCCGGGAGGGCCTCGCGCGCCTGTCCGGTCAGGTGGAGGCGTTGCGCAGCAAGACGAACGCGACCGCCGAGGAGATCGAACGCCTCTCCGGCACGCTCTCCGAGGCCGCGGAACGCGTCGAGCTCGCGTCCGTCGAGCTGGCCGAGGCGCAGGCGGTCACCGGCTTCGAGGACGAGGGTGACAACGACCTCGACGAACGGCTCCGCCAGGCCGTGCAGGCCAACGACGCGGGCCGCCAGCGCGTCGAGGAGCTGGTCAAGGCCGAGCGCACCGCCGAACGCGACATCGCGTCGTGGCGGGCCCGCGTCGACGCCCTGTCGCTCGGTCTGACGCGCAAGGACGGCGCCGGCGCGCTGCTCGCGTCGGACGTGCCTGGCCTGCTGGGGTCCGTGGCCGCGCTGCTGACCGTCGACCCCGGCTACGAGGTGGCGCTGGCCGCCGCGCTCGGCCCGATCGCCGACGCCGTGGCGGTGTCCTCCGGTGACGGCGCGCTCGCGGCGCTGAAGCTGTTGAAGGAGAAGGACGCCGGCCGCGCGGGGGTGCTGATCGGCGGTCATGGGTCCACTGTGGACGCCGCGCAGTGGGGACCGCTGCCGCACGGTGCGCGGTGGGCGGTGGACGTCGTGCACGCGCCCGAGGCGTTGCGTCCCGCACTGGCCCGCGCGCTCGACCGCCTCGCCGTGGTGGACGACCTGGACACCGCGGCCGGCTTGAACGTGCGCGCGGTGACCCGTGACGGTGACCTCTTCGGCACGGACTGGGCCGTCGGCGGCTCCGGCGGCCAGGGCCAGAGCGTGATCGAGGTGCAGGCCGCGGTCGACGAGGCCCAGGAGCAGCTGGCCACCGCGGAACGCGCGCTGCAGCACGCCTCCGCGGCGCTGGAGGGCGCCCGTGCCGAGCAGCAGGCCCGCCGCAAGGTGCTCGACGCGGTCAAGGAGGCCGTGCAGGAGGCCAAGGTCCGCCAGGCCCGCTCCGGCGAGCGGCTGAACCGGATGGCCGCCGCGGTGCGCTCGGCGCAGGCCGAGGTCGGCCGCATCACCGAGCAGCGCGCGAAGGTCGAGCGGTCGCGCGAGGAGGCCCTGCTGAAGCTGGGCGAGCTCGAAGAGCGGCTGCTGATGGCCGAAGAAGAGCAGACCATGGACGACGAGCCGGACACCGACCAGCGCGACGAGCTGGCCGCCGAGCTCGCCTCCGCGCGCCAGGCCGAGATGGACGCCCGGCTCGTGCAGCGCACCGCCGAGGAACGCGCGCGTGCGTTGCAGGGCAAGGCCGACAGCCTGCGCCGCGCCGCCCGTGCCGAACGCGAGGCCCGCGAACGCCACGCCCGCGCCACCGCCCACCGCGCCCGTGGCGCCGTGGTCGCGAAGGCCGTGGTGCGCGGCGGTGAGCAGGCGCTGGAGCGCATCGAGGTCTCCCTCGCCCGCGCCGCCCGTGAACGCGACCAGGCCCAGGAACGCCGGGCCCAGCACGAGCTGCTGCTGACCCAGGTGCGCAACCTCGTGCGCGAGATGTCCGGGGAGCTGGAGAAGCTCGTCGACGCCGTGCACCGCGACGAGGTGCTGCGCGCCGAGCAGCGCATGCGCATCGAGCAGCTGGAGACGAAGATCGCCGAGGACTTCGGCATCGGCCTCGACGACCTCGTGAACGAGTACGGCCCGGACGTGGTGGTGCCCGCCACCGCCGCCGAGCTCGCCGAGTACCAGGCGGCGAAGGAACGCGGCGAGCAGGTCTCCGAGCCGCAGCCCTCGCCCTACGACCGCGACACCCAGGCCCGCCGCGCCAAGCGCGCCGAACGCGACCTGTCGTTGCTGGGCAAGGTCAACCCGCTGGCGCTGGAGGAGTTCGCGGCGCTGGAGGAGCGCTACAAGTTCCTCTCCACGCAGCTGGAGGACATCAAGGACACCCGCCGCGACCTGCTCACCGTCGTGAAGGAGGTCGACGACAAGATCCTGGAGGTCTTCACGCTGGCCTACGAGGACGTGGCGCGCGAGTTCGAGGTCGTGTTCAAGGTGCTGTTCCCCGGCGGTGAGGGCCGGCTGGTGCTCACCGAGCCCGGTGACATGCTGACCACCGGCATCGAGCTGGAGGCCCGCCCGCCCGGCAAGAAGGTCAAGCGCCTGTCGCTGCTCTCCGGCGGCGAGAAGTCGCTGGCCGCCGTGGCGATGCTGGTGGCGATCTTCCGCGCCCGCCCCTCACCGTTCTACGTGATGGACGAGGTCGAGGCGGCGCTGGACGACACGAACCTGCACCGCCTGATCAGCCTGTTCGAGCAGCTGCGGGAACACTCGCAGCTGCTGATCATCACCCACCAGAAGCCGACCATGGAGATCGCGGACGCCCTGTACGGCGTCTCGATGCGCGGTGACGGCATCTCGCAGGTGATCTCGCAGCGGCTGCGGACGAAGGGCGAGGAACCCGAGCCCGCGAACGAGGCCTAGGACGAGAGGGGCGACCGGAGCGGGCGCCTGGGGGGCGTGAACCGGCTCCGGTCGCGGCCTTCCGGCTGCGTCAGCGCGATGGCCTCCCCCTCCGGGAGCCCCCTCGCCACCGCTCTGACGCAGCTCGCGCTCCGGGCGGGGTGTGATCCCCCAGTTCCACCGCACCACGTCCCGGCTCGCAGGACAAACTGTGCACGGCCGAGCTTGTGGAAACCTTGCATCCGCAGGTCAGAGTCGGTTCGGCGGGGTCTACTCAGGCCTGCGCGCGTCGAGCCGCGCGGCTTCCTCCGGTGTCGGCGCGGTGCCACCGAGGTGCCGCGGCACCCACCACGCACCCGGCTCGTTGGGGTAGTCGGCCTGGGCGGTGTCGAGCAGGTCCTGCATCCGCTCGCGCAGCAACTCGTCGCCGGAGTCGCCGGGGGAGGCCTCGAACGGCTCGCCGATCAGGATGGTGACGGGCACGTGCCGCTGCGTGAGGTCCTTCTTGCGCCCCTTGGTCCACAACCGCTGCGTGCCCCACAGGGCGACGGGCACGAGCGGCACACCCGCCTCGTGCGCGAGCCGGTTCGCCCCGGACTTGATGTCCTTGACGGTGAACGACTGGCTGATGGTCGCCTCGGGGAAGATCCCGACGACCTCGCCGCCGCGGAGCGCGGACAGTGCCTGCTGGTAGGAGGCCTGACCCGCGCTCCGGTCGACGGGGATGTGGTGCATGCCGCGCATGAGCGGGCCTGCGATCTTGTTGGCGAAGATCTCGTGCTTCGCCATGAACCGCGTGAGCCGCCCCGACTGGAGCGCCCCGTAACCGCCGAAGATGAAGTCGAGGTAGCTGACGTGGTTCGACGCCAGCACCGCCCCGCCCTCACGCGGCACGTGATGCGCCCCTTTGACGGTGATCCGCAGGTCGAGCACGCGGAACATGAGCTTGGCCGCGGCGATCACCGGGGGGTACACGAGATCCGACATGCCTCAGAAAGTAGCCGGAACGGCTACTCGCCGGTAGCGGTACCTTCCTTGTCCCGGATGACCCTGGGCACACCCGCGAGGTCCTCGTCGTTGCAGAGCAACTTGAGGTCGTAGTACGGGTTCCCCTTGGTGTCGTCGTAGTCCAGGTGGACCGCGATGACGTCCACGGGTTCGCCCAGCCACTCCTGCGTCTGCCGCAGCCACGCGGCGGCACGTTCGAGGGCGGTGGGCAGATCATCGTCACGGAATTCGACCGGCCGGTACGGAACACCCTGGACCTGGTCCCGGTTGTTCGTCGGCAGCGGCAGGTCGACGGCCACCCCGGATTCGTTGAGATCGAGTTGGATCGTTTCCTCACTCACCGTAGAAGAGTCCCCCACCCTCACCTGGGCTGCAAGCCCGAATCTGGTGGTTGCCGCTCGAATCACCCGTCGACCCACCGCGACGGTGAGCCCCGTCTCAGGTCAGTTCCGTCCGGCACCTGGCGAGAACCTCGTTCGCCAGCAGCGTCCGGGAATGGTCGGTGCCGAGCGCGTTCGCGCACTGCTCGGCGAGTTCTTCGAGCTCGGCGATCGCACGCGGACCGTCGCCGGTGAGAGCGCGGCAGCGGGCCAGGCTGATGCGGCTCAGGAGCGTGTCGCGGTCGTCGGCACCCAGCACCCGGTGCTGATCGGCCGCCAGCGACTCCAGCTCCGCGATCGCGGCGGCCGGGTCGCCCGCTGCCGCACGGCTCGCCGCGAGACCGTGCCTCGACCTCATCGTGCCCCGGTGGGACTCGCCGAGCGTCCGCCGGGAGTCGGCCACCAGCTCCTCCAGCTCCGAGATGCTCGCACCGACCTCACCCGAGCTCGCGCGGGCTCTCGCGAGGTTGTTCCGCACGGAGAGGGTCAGCTCGTCGTTCTGACCGACCAGGCGGAGGCAGTCCTGGAGCAACCGGGTCAGGTCCGCCACCGCGTTCTCGCCGCCGGCGTTGTTGTTGCGGATCATGAGGACCTGCCTGTGGCCGGCACCCAGGCGCCGGCTGGCGAGTTCCAGCAGCAGTCCGTAGTACTCGTGCATGTCGTCCACGAGCCCGGCTGCCCTCAGGGCTTCCCCTTGGTCGAACAGCAGGGGATGGCATCCGGACGACGTCACCAGAGCCGGAAGTGCGACCAGGATCACCGCGGAGGCGTTGGCGTGCAACGGAGACGCCAGGGAGAGGTCGTTCCCTTGTTGCTGGAGTGCCTGGTGCACCGCGTGGGCGGCCATCCACGCAAGCGTCGACCGGGTCCGCAGCGGCACGTCGTCACGGGCGACCCGCTGCACGAGCGGGTGCAGGGTCACCACCCGGTCGGCCGCGTTCAGGTCCACCAGGCTGAGCCGGTGCAGGCAGTGCAGTGCGTCGGCGGCGTCGTCGGGGCCGACCGGCCGGCCGGTCGCCTCCTCCAGCCAGAACACCGCCGCCTCACCCGTGAGGACGGTCGTCGGGATGCCGTGCGGGTCGAGCAGCGACGCCAGCTGCAGCAGCGGTTCGGCCAAGCCCTGCGGCGTGAGGGAGTTCGCCAGCTCGACCGCCAGCGACCACGTGACGGCGACGGTCGCCCGGTGGTCGTCCGGCAGTGCGGACGGTTCCGGGGCGAGCGCGTCGAGCCGCCTGCTCCGGAACCTGGAGAGGTACTCGGCACAGGTGAGGCCGCGGTCGACGAGGTAGGCCACCGCCTGCGCCAGCGCCAGCGGCAGGTGGCCGAGCGCGTCGGCCAGGTCCTCGGCGCCCGTGCGGAGGTCCGGGTGCGCGGCGAGCTTGGCCGCCAGGTACGACGAGGAGTCCGCCGCGCTGAAGGTGTGGACGTCGACGACGCGGGAGTCGGCGCGCCGCACCGCGGAGTCGCGGCGCTGGGTGGTCACCAGGGTCTGGCCGGAGCCGGGTGGCCACAGGCCCCGCACGGCCGCCGGGTCGACGACGTCGTCGAGCACGACCAGCCAGGTCCGGTTCGCGGTCTGGAGCCAGGACAGGAACTCCTCGGCGGCCGGAACGACGTCCGTGCCGGACGTCACGAGCCGGAGGCACGCGGCGGCCGCGGCGTACGTGTTCAGGATCGCTTCTCGCGTCGTGGCGGAGACCCAGACGACCACGTCGGCGTCGCTGGCACGGGCGTGGTGGGCGGCCGTCTGCGTCTTGCCCACCCCGCTCGTGCCGGTCAGCGTCGTCAGACCGGTGGTGAGCGGCGCGTCGGTGAGGCGGTCCTGGTAGCAGTCGGCCTGCCGCGGGATCACGCCCACGCGGATCGGGAAGGCCACCTCCGCGGTTGGTGGGTGGAGGTGCACGCCGCCGTTCACGTCGCCGGAGACCTGGACCACAGGCCCGTGGACCACGCCCGTCACCGAGTTGGCGGGGCGGTCCTCGTCGGGCACGGCGCGATTGTACCGTCAGGCTGCTGTGAAGGAGAGTATGCGCAGGTCAGAGTCGGTATAACCGCGTCAGTTGAGACACCCGCGAAAACTCCCTCGCTTCGAACGGCCGTGCGAGCAACCATTCCCTGCATGTACGACATCCGTTTCGCCGAACCTGGCGACCTGAGCGCCACGATGGCGCTGCTCGTCCGGCTCCAGGCCGACAACGCGCACCACATCGGCTACCTCGGTGAGACAGTCGACGAGCTCCGCGCCGAGCTCGGCGAGTTCGAGCCGAGCTGGGCCGACTGCACCGTGGTCGCCACCGACGCCGATGACAACATCACCGGCATGTTCAGCGTCGAGGTCGACAGCGAGCTGGGCCGTGCCTGGTTGCACGGGCCGTTCGTCGACGTGCCGGTCAACCACCCGGCGGGCAGCCGGATCTGGGACCAGACCGCCGACGCGATGTTCCGGAGGGCCGCCGAGATGCTCACCGGCATCACCGACCTCGAGCTGTACGGGCACACCGCCCACCGGCGGCTCGCGGCGTTCGCCGAGCGGCACGGGTTCAGCGCCGGCAAGGCGAGTGCCATCCACGTGCTCGACAACGGGGATCTGCGCACGCTGCTGCTGCGGGACGCGAAGTGCCCCAGCGAGCGTGAGATGCGCGTCCTGCCCACCGATCCGCACGTGCACGAGGCCGTTGCCGTGCTGCACGAGCGATGTTTTCCGCGCACGTACCTGTCCGGCAAGCAGCTCGTCGAGTCCAAACCGGAGAACCGCACCGTCGTCGTCGCCATGGACGGCCGGCGCGTGCTCGGCTACGCCGCGGGCAAGGCGCAGCCCGAGGAGTACTACGTCGACTTCGTGGCCGTGGAACCGGACGTCCGCGGTCAGGGCGTGGGCGCTGCCCTCGTCACCGAACTGCTGTGGAAGCTCGCGGCGGACCACGGTGCACGACCGCAGGCCGCCGCGTCGATCCACGCGGGCAACGAGAGCTCGCAGCGGATGTTCGACCGCCTAGGCTTTCGGCTGCACGTCGAGCTCGTCGCCTACCGGCACACCGCCTGAACGCCCAGCCGGGTGCCGCAGTGACAGCAACCCGCCGACCAGCAACGTGACCGCCACCCCCAGGGGCGTGTTCCACCAGCCGGTCAACGACTTGCGCGTCGCGTCCGCCTTCGCGAAGTCGATCGTCGGGGTGTTCCCGACGAACTTGACGCCCAGGATCACGAACCCGACGACGAGGACCGTCGCCACGAACGCGATGACCGCGTCCGCCTGCGTGACGCGCTTGAAGACCAGGCCGAGGAGGAAGGCCCCGAGCAGCGCGCCGTAGGTGTAGCCGGCGATGCCGAGCGCCTGCACCACGATCGGGTCCGCCGTGGTCTTGTTCGAGGAGGCGAACAGGCCCGCGCAGACGATCAGCAGCCCCGCCCACACCAGGGTCCAGATCCGGCCGTGGCGCAGGCGTTCCTCGTCGGTCATCGGGGTCTTGCGGACGCGTTCGTAGACGTCGGTGACCGTGCTCGACGCCAGCGCGCCCAGCGACGACGACAGCGCCGCGGCCAGGATGCCCGCGATCACGAAGCCGGACAGGCCGCTCGGCATGCTGACGATGAAGTGGGCGAACAGCTCGTCCTTGTTGTTCAGCCCCAGGTCCTTCACCGGGTCCACGCCGTTGTAGAACGCCCACATCATCACGCCGATGAACAGGAAGAACGCGAACTGCAGGAACACCACGAACCCGGACGCGATCAGCGCCTTCTGCGCGGCCTTGACGTCCCTGGTCGCCATGAGCCGCTGCACGATCAGCTGGTCGGCGCCGTGCGAGGCCATCGACAGCAGGGCACCGCCGAAGAACGCCGCGATGAACGGGTAGGCGCCCGTCAGCGGTGACGAGGTGAAGTCGAAGAGCTGGAACTTGCCCGCGTCGGCGGCTTTCCCGAACCAGCCGTCGGGCAGCTTGCCGGCCAGCACCCAGATCACGACGAGACCACCCAGGACGTACCAGAGCATCTGGATCGCGTCGACCCACACGACCGCGCGCACGCCGCCGAAGAAGCTGTAGAACACCATCGCGATGCCCAGCGCCAGCACGATCACCCAGTACGACGCGGTGATGCCGTACTGCGCCAGCACGACCTTGATCGGGATGGCCGTGGCGAAGAGCCGGATGCCGTCCGCGAGCAGGCGCGTGAACAGGAACGTGACGGACGCCGTGGCGCGCATGCCGTTGCCGTAGCGCTGGCCCAGGTACGCGTACGCGGTGACGAGGTCGCCCTTCACGTAGCGTGGCAGCAGCACGAACGACACGACGATCCGGCCCACGATGTACCCGAGCGCGAGCGTCAGGTACGTCATGCCGCCCTGCGCGGGCGTCGCCATGTAGGCGATCACGGGCACGCTG
Organism: Lentzea sp. NPDC042327; assembly: GCF_040647275.1. Lineage (NCBI taxonomy): Bacteria > Bacillati > Actinomycetota > Actinomycetes > Pseudonocardiales > Pseudonocardiaceae > Lentzea > Lentzea sp. NPDC042327. The sequence goes on along the minus strand of NZ_JBEZBX010000005.1, from coordinate 486,438 downwards.
AGCACCGTGAGGGTCGACGTCTCCGCCGACACCACCGACAGGCACACCACCCACCACGAGATGCGCTTCTCGCTCACGAAGTAGTCGGTGGCCGACTTCTGCCTGCCGCCGATCCACGTGCCGAGCAACGGCATGCCGACGAGGAACAGGGCGATGATCGCGAGGTCTAGTCCGCGCACTTCGGGTCCCCCATCTTGAGCTTGGTCACGACGGTGCCGTGCGGCTGCGGCATGCGCAACGGCCCGTTGCCGGGAGTGATGCTGCCGAGCAGGCGCGGCCCGGATGCCCCGGTCGCGGACGGCGTGTTGCCCGCGACGCCGTGCCAGGTCAGGAAACCGAGCAGCGCGGCCAGGTAGGCCTCCTTGCCGTCGCGCGGCAGGCCGAGCGCGTCGCTGATCCGCAGCGGGATCGGGTGCAGCGCACGGGTGAGCGCTTCCACGAGCACCGGGTTGCGCATCCCGCCACCGGAGGCGACGACCACGCCGGCGTCGTGCGCGCGGCAGGCGTCCGCGATGGTGCGCGCGGTGAGCTCCACCAGGGTGCGCAGCATGTCCTCGGCCGGGACCGTCGGGAACCCGTGCAGGTACTCGGCGTTGAACAGCTCCTTGCCGGTCGACTTCGGCCACGGCGTGGCGTAGTACGGGTCGGCGAGCAGCTTGCCGAGGATGTCCTCGCGAACGGTGCCGCGGCGGGCGAACTCCCCGTTGGTGTCCTGGCGGCGCCGGCCGTCCGACAGGACCTCGACCACGGCGTCGAGCAGCGCGTTGCCCGGCCCGGTGTCGTAGGCGATGGGCGCGGAGCCCGGCCGCACGACGGTGATGTTCGCGATGCCGCCGATGTTGAGCGCGACGGCGGGCGTGTCGACCATCCCGGCGAGCCACAGCGCGTCGAGCGTGCTCGCCAGCGGCGCCCCGTGCCCACCGGCGGCCACGTCGCGCACCCGCAGGTCGGCGACGACCGGCAGGCCGGTCCGCTCCGCGATCCAGGCCGGCTGCCCGAGCTGCAACGTGCCCAGGCAGTCGCCGTCCTGCACCTCGTGGTGCACGGTCTGGCCGAGCGAGCAGATCAGGTCCGCCGGGAGGTAGCCGGCGGCGACTTCGCCGAAAGCCTGCCCCAGCGACGTGTCGAAGGCGCACACTTCAGCTGCGTCCCGCGGTATCTCCAGCAGGTCCTTCGGGAACGGGTGCTCGGCGTGCTGCACCGGCACGAGCTCGACGACGTCACCGCTGATCGCCAGGTCGGCGACGGCCACGTCGATGCCGTCCATCGACGTGCCGGATATCAGTCCGATCACCCTCACGACGTGTGGTCTATTCCACACCGTGTTCAGGCGCAAGAGCTGCGGTGAAATCTTCGCCTAATTGAGCACTATCTCGTTGACAGGTCACATGCACCGCTGTGAAACGATGCTCCCGTGACGTCTTCCCTGATCCTGATCCTCATCGTCGTCGCGGTCGTGCTGATCGCCGCGCTGGTGACCGGCGTGGTGCTGACGCGTCGCCGTCGCATCAGCCTGACCCAGAAGGAGGAGACGCCGCGCCCGGCCGGCTACCAGGCCTCGTCCGGCTTCTCGCTCGCACCCGCCGCGCCGGACGCGTCCGAGGCGGAGGCCGTCGCCCACGCCGAGGCGGAGGTGGTCGCCGAGCCCGTCGCGCCCGTCAAGCCCGTCTCACCCGTCAAGCCCGTCCCACCCGTCGCGCCCAAGCCCGTCGAGCCCGTCGCGCCTGAGCCCGTCGCACCGGTCGACCACCCGGTCGCCGACCGCACCGAGGTCGACGGCCAGCCCGGTGTGGGTGACGACGCCTCCGTGCCGCGCGACTCGGTGAAGCGCGGTTTCGTCGAGGTCGACCTCCCCGAGGAGGCCTCCGAGATCGAGGAGATCGAGCCGACCGCCGGGCGCCTGGAGCGCCTGCGCGGCAAGCTCGCGAAGTCCCGCAGCGGCTTCGGCTCGTCCCTGCTGGGCCTGCTCGGCGCCGGCGACCTGGACGAGGACTCGTGGCAGGACGTCGAGGACACGCTGCTGATCGCGGACCTGGGCGCCGCCACCACGACCGAGATCGTCGACACGCTGCGCACGAAGATCGCCTCCACCGGCGTGCGCACCGAGGCCGAGGCACGTGCGCTGCTGCACTCCGTGCTGGTCGCGGCGCTGGACCCGTCGATGGACCGCTCCCTGAAGGCGCTGCCGCACGCGGGCAAGCCGGCCGTGCTGCTCGTCGTGGGCGTCAACGGCGTGGGCAAGACCACCACCACGGGCAAGCTCGCGCGTGTGCTGGTCGCCGACGGCCGCACGGTGCTGCTGGGTGCCGCGGACACGTTCCGCGCCGCTGCCGCGGACCAGCTGGAGACGTGGGGCAAGCGCGTCGGCGCGGAGACCGTGCGCGGCCCCGAGGGCGGCGACCCGGCCTCGGTGGCGTTCGAGGCGGTCAAGCGCGGCGTGGACACCGGCGTGTCCACCGTGCTGATCGACACCGCGGGCCGCCTGCACACCAAGAAGGGCCTGATGGACGAGCTCGGCAAGGTCAAGCGCGTCGTCGAGAAGCAGGCCGTGGTCGACGAGGTCCTGCTCGTGCTCGACGCGACCACCGGGCAGAACGGCCTGACGCAGGCACGCGTGTTCGCCGAGCAGGTCGCCATCACCGGGATCGTGCTGACGAAGCTGGACGGGACCGCCAAGGGCGGCATCGTGTTCCAGGTGCAGCGGGAGCTGGGCGTGCCGGTGAAGCTCGTCGGGCTCGGGGAAGGCGCGGACCACCTGGCCCCGTTCGAGCCGGGCGCGTTCGTGGACGCGCTGCTGGGCTGAGGTCCCTCAGGCGGTGGCGGTCTGGTCCGCCAGCTTCTTCGCCACCGCCAGCACCTCCGGCAGGATGCGGTTCACCGCGTCCTTCGTCAGCCGCCCCTCCGGCCCCGACACCGACACGGCGGCCAGCGTCGGCCCGCCGATCACCGGCACCGCGATGCAGCGCACCCCCAGCTCCTGCTCCGACTCGTCCAGCGCGTACCCCCGCGCGGAGATCTCGTCGAGCGAGTCCAGCAGCTCCGCGGCGTCCGTGATCGTGTTCGGGGTGTAGGCCGGGAGGCCGGTGCGTTCCAACAGCGCGCGCACGTCGTCGCGGGGGAGCTGCGACAGCATCGCCTTGCCCACGCCCGTTCCGTGCGGCAGCAGCCTCCTGCCGACCTCCGTGAACATGCGCATCGAGTGCTTCGACGGCACCTGCGCCACGTAGACGACCTCGTCGCCGTCCAGCACGGCGAGGTTCGCCGTCTCCTCCACCGAGTCGACCAGGGCCGAGAGGAACGGGCGGGCCCAGGTGCCGTACTGGCGGGAGGCGGTCTCGCCGAGGCGGATCAGGCGCGAGCCGAGGGTGTAGCGGCGGTTGCTGTTCTGGCGCACGTAGCCGAGCGTGACGAGGGTGCGGATGAGACGGTGGATCGTCGGCAGCGGCAGGCCGGAGGACACGGCCAGCTCGGACAGCGACGCCTCACCGCCGGCGTCGGCGAGGTGTTCGAGCAGGTCGAAGGCACGCTGCAGGGACTGCACGCCACCTGTGGACACGTGCGGCTCCTTCCGTTGCCGTTCCGCAATGCAGAAACTATAGTCCACACAGCAAAACCGAGAGAGGTGGCTCCAGGTGCAGGTCCTCACCGCAGAGGCTCTTGAGTTCGTCGCGAAGCTGCACGAGGCGCACGCCGCGCGCCGCGACGAGTTGCTCGCCCGCCGCAAGGACCGCCGGCCGCTCGGCTTCCTGGAGGAGACCAGGGACGTCCGCGAGGGCGAGTGGCAGGTCGCGCCGGCGCCGGAGCCGTTGCGGGATCGCCGGGTCGAGATCACCGGGCCCACCGAGCGCAAGATGACGATCAACGCGCTCAACTCCGGGGCCAAGGTGTGGCTCGCGGACCTGGAGGACGCGAACACCCCGCACTGGGACAACGTGGTGCAGGGGCAGGTGAACCTGTACGAGGCGGCGCGCGAGACGATCGAGTTCACCTCGCAGGAGGGCAAGGAGTACCGGCTCAAGGGCGGGCCGTACCCCACGATCGTCGTGCGGCCGCGCGGGTGGCACCTCGACGAGCGGAACCTGCAGTTCGGCGGGAAGAACGCCGTCGGCGCGCTCGTGGACTTCGGGCTGCACTTCTTCCACAACGCGGAGCTGGGCAAGCCCTACTACTACCTGCCGAAGATGGAGTCGCACCTCGAAGCGCGGCTGTGGAACGACGTCTTCACCACGGCTCAGCAGCTGCTGGGCGTCCCGCACGGCACGATCCGCGCCACGGTGCTCATCGAGACGATCCCCGCCGCGTTCGAGATGGAGGAGATCCTCTACGAGCTGCGCGACCACGCGTCGGGGCTCAACGCCGGACGGTGGGACTACCTGTTCAGCGTCATCAAGTACTTCCGGGACGCGGGCGCGGACTACGTGCTGCCGGACCGCAACAGCGTCACGATGACGGCGCCGTTCATGCGCGCGTACACCGAGCTCCTGGTGAAGACCTGCCACAAGCGCGGTGCGTTCGCCATGGGTGGCATGGCGGCGTTCATCCCCAACCGGCGCGACCCGGAGGTCACGGAGAACGCGCTGCGCAAGGTGCGCGAGGACAAGACGCGCGAGGCGAACGATGGTTTCGACGGGTCGTGGGTGGCGCATCCTGACCTCGTGCCGATTTGCCGTGAGATCTTCGACGGGGTGCTGGGCGACCGGCCCAACCAGGTCGACAAGCAGCGCCCGGAGGTCAGCGTCACCGCGGAGCAGCTGCTGGACTTCACGTCGGCGGGCGGCGCGGCGACGCGGGCCGGGCTGGAGAGCGCCGTGGACGTCGGCGTGCGGTACATCGCGTCGTGGCTGGGCGGCAACGGCGCGGCGGCGATCCACAACCTGATGGAGGACGCGGCCACCGCGGAGATCAGCCGGTCGCAGCTCTGGCAGTGGGTCCACAACTCCGTCGTGCTCGACGACGGCACCCCGGTGACCGCCGACGTGGTCCGCGAGGTGCTGGACCGGGTCAAGGGCGGGGTCGAGGGCGAGCACGTCGCCGCGGCGGCCGAGCTGTTCGAGCAGGTCGCGCTGTCCGACGACTTCGTCGACTTCCTGACACTGCCCGCCTACGAGCGCATCTGATGTACGAGACATCCCTGTCGCCCGACGACGTCGCACGGGTCACGGCGCGGTTGTCCACTGTGGAGCGCAAGGTGCCGGTGGGCCGTCAGCCCGTGCACACGTGCTACGTGCCCGCCGGCCGCCTCATCGGGTCCACGGTCGACGACTGGGGCCGCGAGGCACTGGAGTCCATCGACGAGGAGCTGCTGCCGGAGCTGCCCGACGGCGTGCTCGACCGGGTCCGCGCGAAGCTGCGCCGGGAACCGGTCGAGGACCTCAGGATCGACTTCGAGGACGGCTACGGCGCGCCCGAGGACGACGTCGAGGACATGGACGCCGAGAGCACGGCGCACATCGTGTCCCGCTGGCTGGAGAACGGGACCGCGCCGCCGTCGTTCGGGGTGCGGATCAAGTCCTTCGACACCAGGGCATCGCGCGAACGCGGGCTGCGCACGCTCGACATCTTCCTGACCGCGCTGGAAGAGGTTCCGCCGGGTTTCGTGATCACGTTCCCGAAGGTCACCTCCGCCGAGCAGGTCGAGGTGTTCGCGGACGTGCTCGACCTCTTCGGCGGCGACCTGCGGTTCGAGATCCAGGTCGAGACCGCCCGGTCCGTCGTGGACGACCAGGGCCGGCTCGCGATCCCGGGGTTCATCGCCGCGGGACGGGGCCGGGTGAGCGGCCTGCACTTCGGGACCTACGACTACACCGCGGACTGCGGGTTGCCGGCGGCGCAACAACACCTGGCGCACGGTGCGTGCGACTTCGCACGGCACGTCATGCAGGTCTCCGCGGCGGGCACCGGCGTGCGGCTGTCCGACGGGTCGACCAACGTGCTGCCGGTCGGCGAGCAGAAGCAGCACGGCTGGCTGACCCACTACGAGCTGACCAGGCGGTCGCTGGAGCACGGCTTCTACCAGGGCTGGGACCTGCACCCGGCGCAGCTGGTCACGCGCTACGCGGCCGTGTACGCCTTCTACCGGGAGGGGCTGGCCGCGGACGCCCGGCGGCTGGAGGACTACGTGCGGCGCGTCGCCGGCGGTGTGCTGGACGAACCCGCGACCGCTCGGGCGCTGTCGGCGTTCTTCCTCCGCGCGGTGGACTGCGGGGCGCTCGACCCGGCCGAGGTGCACGCGGCGACGGGGCTCGACGAAACAGCGCTGCGGGGGCTCGCCGCCCGGTCGGACTGACCGGTGCTCGCCCGTTCAGGTGGTTCTGGCAGCGGGTGTCGACGGGTGTGGGCAATGGGTGCAGGGTGGCTCCCATGAGCATGCGAGCCGGCCTGTGGACCGGGCTGCCGGACCTCGACGCGGCGGAGCACAGGTACCAGGTCGTCGCGTGCGCAGCGGATGTGGACACCCTGATCGGGCTGCTGGGGCGGCCGGAGTGCAACGACGGGTCGCTCGACCACTTCGGCCGGCCGCTCACCCCCGAGGGGGACCCCGACCACAACGTCGTGCTCGCCGTCCGCGGCAGGTGGGGCTACCTGTACTACGTCGACAACGAGTTCATGGGCTGGCCGAAGGGCTCGCCAGAGGCGCCGTACGTGAACGAGAAGTACACGGACTTCCCGCCCGGCGTGGGGGTTCCGCTCGGCCTGTACCGGCAGCTGCTGGTGGAGTTCATGACCACGGGGAAGCGGCCGACCGGGGTGGACTGGTACAGCGAGGCCGACCTGTTCCACTCCTGGCGCGACCAGCAGATGTCGCTGCGCTCGTCCGAGAACCGGTGACGCCCGGCTGAACGCTGGTTCAATGGCTCCATGAAGGCCGTGGTGATCGGTGGGGGAATCGCCGGCTTGCTCGCCGCCAGGGTGCTGACCGAGACGTGCGACGACGTGGTGGTCCTGGAACGCGACGAGCTGTCCGGCGAACCGGAGTACCGGGCCGGGGTGCCGCAGGGCAGGCACGTGCACGGGTTGCTGGTGCGCGGCGGTGAGCTGCTGGAGGAGCTGTTCCCCGGTCTGCGCGAGGAGCTGGTGCTGGCCGGTGCGGAGCTCGCCGACGCGGGGGACATGCGAATCCTCAACCCGCTCGGCTGGCTGGCCGCCGCACCCACGGGCATGCCGCTGCTCTCGCTCAGCCGCCCGCTGCTGGAGACCCGCATCCGCCGCCGGGTCACGGCGCAGTTCATGACCGGTGTGCACGTCACCGGGCTGTCGATGCGCGACGGCGTCGTGGACGGCGTGCTCACCCGCGCCGGCCGGGTGGACGCCGATCTGGTGGTCGACGCGTCCGGCCGGTCGTCGAAGCTGCGGGACTGGCTCGCCGCCGCGGGGATCACCACGCCGGAACCCGAGGTGGTCGACTCCCGCACCGGGTACGCGACCCGGACCTACACCGCACCGGCGGACTTCCCGGTGGTGTACGCGGAAAGCCTGTCCGCACCCGACCTGCGGCGCGGGGTCGCGGCGATGCGCGTCGAGGGCGGCCGGATCATGGTGACCGCGCAGGGCGCCGCCGGTGACCACCCGCCGCGCGACCCCAAGGGCTACCGGGAGTTCCTGGGCTCGTTGCGGGTGCCCATCACGGAGCTGCTCGCCGGCGCGGAACCGCTCACGCCCGTCTACCTGTTCGCCCGCACGGCCAGCCGCCGCAACGCCTTCGAGGACACCGCGCGGTGGCCGGGCGGGCTGGTGGCGGTGGGCGACGCGGTGTGCGCGTTCAACCCCGTGTACGGCCAGGGGATCACCGTCGCGGCGATGGAGGCGCTGTTGTTCCGCAGCCACGGGGACTTCAGCGCCAAGGGCTGCCGGGACTTCCAGCGGCGGGTCGCGCGGACCACGCGGGGGACGTGGGCGATGTCGAGCAACGCCGACCGCGGCTGGGTGGAGACCAAGCGCGGCGGCCTGCTCGGCTGGTACCTGAAGAAGTGGCAGGCCGGGATCGTGCACGACCCCGACCTGTTCCGCCGCTTCCTCCGGGTCGTGCACATGGTCGCGCCGCCCGCGAGCCTGTTCACCCCGGTGGTGTTCAGAAGGCTGGCAAAGTACTCCAGGCTCGACCGGCGCCGGGGGCGTCGTCCCGCAGCACCGACCCCTCGATGAGGCCGTACGGGCGGTCGGCGGCGTAGAAGACCTCGTTGTCGTTCTCCAGGCCGAACGGGCTGAGGTCCACCGGGAAGTGGTGCTTGTTCGGCATGGAGAGCCGCACCTCCGCGACCTCGGGCCGGGTGTTCAGCACCGCCTCGCCCATCGCGTAGAGGGTCTGCTGCAACGACAGCGAGTGCTTGTCCGCGAACGTCCTCAGCATCGTCGAGCGGATCTCGGTGAACGACGTCGCCCAGTCCACGTCCGTGCCGGTGTACCGCCAGCGCGCGGTCACCGACGTCGCGAGGATGCGGTCGTCGGTCTCCTTCAACGTGGTGTACGGGTCCTTCGGGTAGCCGTGGAACTCCGACCCGGTCGACTTCAGCACCACCAGGTCCCGCAGGCCGGAGACGACCCACGCCTGCGCGCCCTCGATCGTCACGGCCGTGGTGCGCTTCTCGTTCGAGCCCTGCACGAACGCGTGGTCGTGCCCGTCGATGCGGTTCCACGAGTGCTCGTCGACGAGGATCCGCGCACCGGTGATCGGTTCCTGCGAGCCGACGAAGTGCCGGCCGAGCCGCAGCGCGAAGTCCTCGACCTCCCCGACCGGCGCCTCCTTCGCGAAGGCGTAGACGGTGTTCTTCTGCGTGTCGGTGGCGAGCACCTTGGCGTTGTCGCCGGTGAGGTGCGTGTCGGCGAGGTCGCCGCGCAGCGAGGTGCTGACGGTCAGATCCCTGATGGTGTGCACCGAACCGTTGCGCGACACCGTGACGAGGCGGTTCTCCGCCTTGCCGTACTGGTTGGGGCCCAGGACGATGGCCATGTCGATCAGCTCCCGATCAGCTTCTGCAGCCGCAGCGCGGCGATCTTCGCGAGTTCGTCGTTGACGACGCGGAGTTCGACGTCCGGCGGGTTGTCCATCCGGGAGGACAGGTCGTCGAGCACCTCCGCACCGCTCAGGCCGGTCGCGCACACCAGGTAGATGTGCCCGAACCGATCTTCGTACGCGGCGTTCGCAGCCGCCAGGCGATCAGCCTCACCGCTGTCCACACCGGACTGTTCCGACCGCGACCACCTCGCCGACACCCCGCCACCGCGCTGTCGTTCGCCGATGCGCGGGTGCCCGGCGATGGCACCGAGCACCTCCTCGTCGGAAAGCCCTTGTGCGGCAACCGAAGAAGCCGCGAGGAGCGCATTGACCGACGCGTACGGCCGGCCGTTCAGGATCGCGTCGACCCAGCGGGGTACCGCGAGGCACTCGGTGAGCAGGGGGCGGAGTTCCGACTCCGGGGCGGTGTTGAAGCTCTCCACGGCTCTCCAAGTTTCTACATCGCGGAATTGAACTTCCACATTCTTGACCTGAGGCTCGCGGAATGTCTAGTGTCTCCGTTGTACGGAATATAACTTCCGCCATGTGGAAGGAATCGCCGAAGATGTTCGACGCAAACCTGTCCATGCTCTTCACGGAGCTGCCGTTGCTGGAACGCCCGGCAGCCGCGCGAGCCGCCGGGTTCGACGCGGTCGAGATCTGGTGGCCGTTCGCGGACGCCGTACCGGAGACGCGCGAGGTCGAGGCGTTCGAGAACGCGATCGTGGACGCGCGGGTGCGCCTGGTCGGCCTGAACCTCTACGCGGGCGACATGGCCGCGGGGGACAGGGGACTGGCGAGCTGGCCGGGCCGCGAGACGGAGTTCCGCGCGAACGTCGAGATCACCGCGGCCATCGCGGGCCGGCTGGGCTGCCGCACGCTCAACGCGCTGCACGGCAACTTCGAGACCACCGCGCAGACGATCTCCCACTACCGCTTCGCCGCCGACGTCGCGGCGGAGATCGGCGCGCAGGTCGTGGTCGAACCGCTGAGCGGCGCGCCGCGGTACCCGATCAAGACCGCCCGGCAGGCGTTCGACCTGATCGACGAGGTCGACCGCGGCAACGTGAAGCTGCTCGCGGACCTCTACCACCTCGCCACGAACGGCGACGACCTCGACGCGCTCGCCGGCCACGTGGACCGCATCGGTCACGTGCAGGTCGCCGACGCTCCCGGACGCGGTGAACCCGGTACCGGTGAGCTCGACCTCTTCGGGCACCTGCGGAAGCTCCGCGCCAACGGCTACACCGGCTTCGTCGGCGCCGAGTACAAGCCCGTCACCCACTCCTTCGCGTGGAGGGACCAAGCATGACGAAGATCGGTTTCATCGGCCTCGGCATCATGGGCAGCCCGATGGCGGCCCACCTGGTGGCCGCGGGGCACGACGTGACGGGCTTCGACCTCAGCCCGGCCTCGCTCGACAAGCTGGTCGCGGACGGCGGCAAGGACGCGTCGTCCGCACAGGAGGCCGTGAGCGGCGCTGAGGTCGTCATCACGATGCTGCCGAACCACCCGCAGGTCGAGGCCGTCGTCGACGAGGTGACGTTCGACGACGGCGCGTTGCTGGTCGACATGAGCACGATCCGCCCGTCCACCTCGATCGACATCGCGCGGAGGCTGGCGCACGTGCGGGTGCTCGACGCGCCCGTGTCCGGCGGTCAGACCGGCGCGGTGCAGGCGTCGCTCAGCATCATGGTCGGCGGTGAGGAGCGGGACTTCGCGGCCGCGCGGCCGTTCCTGGAGGTCGTCGGCAAGACGGTCGTCCACGTCGGGCCGCACGGCGCCGGGCAGGTCGTGAAGGCCGCCAACCAGCTGATGGTGGGCGGCATCTACGCCCTGGTCGCCGAGTCGATCGTGCTGCTGGAGGCGAGCGGTGTCGACCCGAAGGCGGGCCTCGACGTGCTCGCCGGCGGTCTCGCCGCGAACCGGATCCTCGACCTCAAGCGCGAGTCGATGATCGCCCGCGAGTTCCAGCCCGGCTTCCGGATCGACCTGCACCACAAGGACATGGGCATCGCACTGGACGCGGCACGGGCCGCCGACGTCGCGCTGCCGGTCACCAACCAGATCGCCGCACTGGTCGCGGCGGCCCGCGCGCAGGGGTACGGCTCACTCGACCACTCCGCGCTGCTCAAGGTCATCGAGAACTTCGCGGGAAGGGCCTGACAGATGCCGAAGATCCCCGTCATGCAAGCGGTCGTCGAGGTCCTCAGGTCCGAGGGCGTCGACGTCGTGTTCGGCTGCCCCGGCGCCGCGATCCTCCCGCTGTACAAGGCGATGGAGGAAGACGGCGGCATCGAGCACCTCATCGTGCGGCACGAGGAGGGCGCCACGCACATGGCCGACGGCTGGTCGCGCACGACCGGCAACGTCGGCGTCGCGATCGGCACCTCGGGCCCGGCCGGCACGAACATGATCACCGGGCTCTACACCGCGCAGGCCGACTCCGTGCCGATCCTGTGCATCACCGGCCAGGCCGCGGTCTCCAAGCTGCACCAGGAGGCCTTCCAGGCCGTCGACATCGTCTCGATCGCCGCGCCCGTCACGAAGTGGGCGGTGCAGGTCAAGGAAGCCGCGCAGATGCCGTGGATCTTCCGCGAGGCGTTCCGGATCGCCCGCTCAGGCCGTCCGGGTCCGGTGCTGATCGACCTGCCGATCGACGTGCAGAAGCAGGAGATCGAGTGGGACTCGACGATCGACGAACCGTTGCCGGTGCAGCGGAGCGCTCCGAGTGCCGCACGGGTCGAGCGCGCGCTGGAGATGCTGCTGGCCGCCGAACGCCCGCTGCTGCTCGCCGGTGGCGGTGTCGTCCTGGGCGAGGCGTCCGCTGAGCTGCTGGAACTGGCCGAGCTCCTGCAGATCCCCGTCCAGGCCACGCTGATGGGCAAGGGCGCGCTCGACGAGGACCACCCGCTCTACGCGGGCATGACCGGCATCCAGACCTCGCAGCGCTACGGCAACGCGTCGTTCCTGGAGTCGGACCTGGTGCTGGCGCTGGGCGCGCGGTTCGGCGACCGGCACACCGGCGACCTCGCGACCTACCGCGGTGACCGCAGGTTCATCCACGTGGACGTCGAGCCGACCCAGATCGGCAAGGTGTTCGGGCCGGACCTCGGGATCGTCGCGGACACCAAGCTGTTCCTGCGGGCCCTGCTGGACGAGGCGAAGCAGCACGGTCCCCGGGAGAAGGGCGCCTGGGTCGAGCGGTGCCAGGAGCTCAAGCGGACGCTGCTGCGGCGCGAGGACTTCGACACCGTGCCGGTCAAGGCGCCGCGGGTGTTCAAGGAGATCAACGAGTTCTACGGCCCGGACACCTACTTCGTCACCGCGATCGGGCTCTACCAGATCTGGTCCGGCCAGCACCAGAAGGCGCACAAGCCGCGGCACTACCAGGTCTGCGGCCAGGCCGGCCCGCTCGGCTGGGAGATCCCGGCGGCCATCGGAGTGAAGAAGGCGAGGCCGGATGCCGAGGTCGTCGGCATCGTGGGCGACTACTCGTTCCAGTTCCTCGTGGAGGAGCTCGCGGTCGGCGCGCAGTACGACGTGCCGTTCGTGCTGATCATGCTGAACAACGAGTACCTGGGCCTGATCCGGGTGGCCGAGGACCACGGCGGCTACGACATGAGGTACGAGGTCGACATCCACTACGACACCACGGGCTCGGACAACGTCAAGATCATGGAGGCCTACGGCTGCTCCGGCGTCCGGGTCGCCGACCCCGGCGAGATCCGCTCCTCGCTGGAGTGGGCCCGCAAGGAGGCCGACCGCACGTCACGGCCGGTGCTCGTGGAGATCATGATCGAACGCGAGGGCAACACCGCCAACGGCACGTCCATCGCCGCGATGCACGAGTACGAGCCCCTCCCGTGACCGGTTTCGAGGTCACGCGGGAGTCCCGCGTTCCCCTCAGGGACACGCGGGGCCCTTTCGTACCCCAGGAGAGTACGAAAGCTCCCCGCGTACTCATTGCGCCGGACAAGTTCAAGGGGTCGCTCACCGCTCCGCGGGTTGCCGCCGCCGTCGCGCGCGGCCTGAGGGAGGCGGCGCCTGGTGTGGACGTGCGTTGTCTGCCGGTGGCCGACGGCGGTGACGGCACGGTCGACGCGGCCGTCGCCGCCGGGTTCGTCCGGGTCGGGCGCTGGGTCACCGGACCGGTCGGCGAGCCGGTGCCCGCGTCGTTCGCGGTGCGGGACCGGACCGCCGTGGTGGAGGTGGCCTCGGCGGCCGGGCTGGCGTTGCTCGCCGAACCCGCTCCGCTGGACGCCACCAGCCACGGCGTCGGTGAGCTGCTGAGAGCCGCGCTGGACGTCGGCTGCACGACCGTCGTGCTCGGGCTGGGCGGCAGCGCCTGCACCGACGGGGGTGCGGGCATGCTCGAAGCGCTCGGGGACACCTCGTTCGACGGCGTCGACCTGGTGCTCGCTTCGGACGTGGACAACCCGCTGCTCGGACCGTCCGGTGCGGCCGCCGTCTACGGCCCGCAGAAGGGGGCGTCACCCGAGCAGGTGGAGCTCCTCGAAGAACGGCTGGCGGCGTTCGCGCAGCGGACCGGACCCGAGCTCGCGGACCGGCCGGGAGCCGGAGCGGCTGGCGGGATCGGGTTCGCGGCGCTCTGCCTGGGCGGCCGGTTCCGGCCGGGCATCGAGGTGGTGCTGGAGCTGGCCGGGTTCGCCCGAGCGGTCGCGGACGCGTCGCTGGTGATCACCGGCGAGGGCTCGCTGGACGCCCAGACCAGGCACGGGAAGGCGCCGTACGGGGTCGTGCGGGCCTCCGGTGACGTGCCGGTGGTCGCGGTGGCAGGGCAGTGCTCGGTCGAGCCCGGTGACCTGGGGTTGAAGGCCGCCTACGCGCTGCTGGACGTCGAACCGGACCTCACCCGGTGCCTGGCGCGGGCGGAGGAGCTGCTGGTGGGTCTCGGTGGTCGCATCGCGCGCGACTGGGTGTCAGAGTGAGGGACATGGACCTGGTGTTCCGCGCCCGCAGGGTGGTCACCCCGCAGGGCGAGATCGCGTGCGACGTCGGTGTCGCCGACGGCCGGATCGTCGCCGTCGAACCGTTCATCGAGTCGCCGAACGTCGTGCGCCTCGCGGACGACGAGGTGCTGCTGCCCGGTCTCGTCGACACGCACGTGCACGTCAACGACCCCGGCCGCACCGAGTGGGAGGGCTTCGAGACCGCCACCCGCGCGGCGGCCGCCGGTGGCGTCACCACGATCATCGACATGCCGCTCAACAGCATCCCGCCGACCGTCGACGTCGCGGCGCTGGAGACCAAGCGCAAGGCCGCGGCCAACGTCTCGGTGGACGTCGGCTTCTGGGGCGGGATCGTCCCCGGCAACCTCGACGACCTGAAGCCGTTGCACGAGGCGGGCGTCTTCGGCTTCAAGTGTTTCCTGCTGCACTCGGGCGTCGACGAGTTCCCCGCGGTGACCGTGCCGGAGCTCGACGTGGCGTTGCGGCGGTTGGCGACGCTCGACGCGTTGACCATTGTGCACGCCGAGGACGCGCACACGGTCCGCGACTCCGAGCCGGACTACGCGGGGTTCCTCGCGTCCCGGCCGCGCGAGGCCGAGAACAAGGCGATCAGCGACGTCGTCGAGCTGACCCGCAAGACCGGCGCTCGCACGCACATCCTGCACCTGTCGTCGTCGGACGCGTTGGCAATCCTCGGGGCCGCGAAGCGGGAGAGCCTGCCGATCACCGCGGAGACCTGCCCGCACTACCTCACGTTCACCGCCGAGGAGATCCGCGACGGGCAGACGGAGTTCAAGTGCTGCCCGCCGATCCGCGAGGAGGTCAACCGCGAGGCGTTGTGGCAGGGCCTGCGCGACGGCGTGGTCGACCTCGTCGTGAGCGACCACTCGCCGAGCACCGCCGAGCTGAAGGCCGGCGACTTCGCCACGGCGTGGGGCGGCATCGCGTCGCTGCAGCTCGGCCTGCCGGCGGTGTGGACGGGCGCCCGCGACCGCGGTTTCCGGCTCACCGACGTCGTGCGCTGGATGGCGGCGCACCCGGCGCGGCAGGCCGGGCTCACGACCAAGGGCGCCGTCGAGGTCGGCAAGGACGCGGACCTCGTGGTGTTCGCACCGGACCAGACGTTCGTGGTGGACCGGAACGCGCTGCACCACCGCAACCCCGTCACGCCCTACCACGGGCGCGAGCTGCACGGCGTGGTGCGGCAGACGTGGTTGCGCGGCAAGGAGACCGGCACGATCCCCGGCAAGCTGCTACGCAGAGGAGAAGCATGACGGAGTGGACCCGGCTGCCCGATCTCGCCTCGCGCGCGGTCGGCGGCGGTGTGGTGTGGGCGAACGACGAGCTGTTCGCAGAGCGGGAGAACCTGGTCAAGCCCGCCGAGCCGGTCTACCAGGTCTACACCTTCGGCCACAAAGGCCAGATCTACGACGGCTGGGAGACCCGGCGCCGCCGGGAGCCCGGTGTCGACCAGGCCGTGGTCCGGCTCGGCATGCCCGGCGTGGTGCGCGGGATCGTCGTCGACACGGCGTTCTTCAAGGGCAACTACCCGCCGTTCTGCTGGGTCGAGGGCGCCCAGGTCGACGGCTACCCGGCGGCCGACGAGATCACCGGGTGGTTCCCGCTGGTCGGACGCTCGCCGCTCCAGGGCGACGAGAAGCACTTCTTCGACGTCACCGAGCACCGCCGCGTCACGCACGTCCGCCTCACCATCGACCCGGACGGCGGAGTCGCCCGGTTGCGCGTGCACGGTCAGCCGGTCGCCGACCCGCGCCTGCTCGTCGGCGGCGTTGACCTGGCGGCACTGGAGAACGGCGCGGTCGTCGTGGGGTGCAGCAACATGTTCTACAGCTCGCCCAACAACCTCATCGCCCCCGGTCAGGCGACGGTGATGGGCGAGGGCTGGGAGACCGCGCGCCGCCGCGACGACGGCAACGACTGGGTGTCCGTGCAGCTCGCGGCGGCCGGCGTGGTGCGGCTGGTCGAGCTCGACACCAGCCACTTCAAGGGCAACGCGCCGGGCTGGGCGTCGGTCAGCGGCTGCGACGCGCGCCGGGACCCGGGCGCGTGGTTCGACGTGCTGCCGCTGACCCGGCTGCAACCCGACACCCGGCACCGGTTCCTCGTGGACGCCCCGGAGGTGACCCACGCGCGGCTCGACATCCACCCCGACGGCGGGATGGCAAGGCTCCGTCTGCTCGGTACCCCTACGAGTGACGGCCTAGCTCACCTGCGGACGGTGTGGTCTGAAACGACCAACTGAGGGTGGTTGTCCGACTACGGTCTGATTCGCCCCCATACTTCGGTCGGTTGTACGGATCACACGAACGGTGGAAGCGTTTCCTCTCGCCAGATCGGGGATCTAGGGAGGAAATCCATGCAACCGATGATGCGCGTCTTCGGGGCCGCGCTCGCGAGTTCTGCATTGGTTCTGGGCATGGCTCCGCTCGCCACTGCGGCGGAGCAGGGGCAGGCACAGCCGGAGTTCAAGGTCGGCGCGATCGACTGGAAGCCCTGCGAGGAGGTGCCGACGATCGACTGCGGGTTCCTGACGCTGCCGATCGACTACGCGAAGCCGAACGGCGAGAAGTTCCAGCTCGCCGTGTCGCGGCGCAAGGCGAACGACCCGGCGCAGCGCATCGGCGCCATGGTCATCAACCCCGGTGGGCCGGGCGGTTCCGGCGTCGACTTCTCCTTCGGCGCCGACCGGTACTTCAGCAAGGAGATCGTCGACAGGTTCGACGTCATCGGGTTCGACCCGCGCGGTGTCGCACGCAGCCAGCCGATCAAGTGCTCGCTCGACCTGCTGCAGAAGTCGCCGTCGGAGTACCCGAAGTCGAAGGCCGAGTTCGACCGGCTGGTCGCGTTCAACAAGGAGCTGCGCGCGGACTGCCGCAAGCAGTCCGGTGCGATCTTCGACCACGCCTCCACCAGGGACGTGGCGCACGACATCGACTCGATCCGGCGCGCGCTGGGCGAGCAGAAGATCAACTACTACGGCGTCTCGTACGGCACGATCATGGGCCAGCACTACGCGGAGCAGTACGGCCGCAACATCCGCGCCATGATCATCGACTCGAACATGGACCACAGCCTCGGCACGTGGAAGTTCCTCGAGACCGAGGCGCGTGGCGCGGACGACATGTTCAACGAGTGGGTCAAGTGGAGCGACCGCACGCCGGCCTCGCCGTTCTACGGCAAGGACCTCCGCAAGATCTGGAAGGACCTGCTCGCCAGGGCCGACCGCGGTGAGCTCGTCGACGAGAGCGGCCGCAAGATCACCGCGGAGAACCTCGGCGCCAACGTCGTCGGCATGGGCTACGGCCCGTCGTTCAAGCCGTTCGCCGACTGGATCGCGACGCTCGTGGCCGGTGCGCCGGCGCCCGCCAAGGCCTTCGCCGCGGGGGAGACCGCGGAGAACCCGTTCGCGGGCATCTTCTGCAACGACTACAACCTGCGCGTCGGCTCGTGGGGCGAGTACCAGGCCCTCAACGCCCTGGAGAACCGCGTCGCGCCGAACACCCGTGGTTCGTCGATCGGCCACGGCGCCATGATGGGCTGCGTCGGTTTCCCGAAGGCCACCAACGCCCAGCGCCCGCTGAAGATCAAGAACGCGCCGAAGATCCTGCTCACCAACTCGCGCTACGACACGGCGACGGTGTACGAGTGGGCCGTCAACGCGCACCGGCAGTCCCGTGACACCACCGTCTTCGTCACCTACGAGGGCTGGGGCCACGGCGTCTACGACCGCAGCGAGTGCACGCTGAAGATCAACAACGAGTACCTGCTGTCGCTGAAGCTGCCGCGCAACGGCACCACCTGCGCCGCCGTCGAGCCGCCGCTCGAGCCGGCCGTGCTGTCGGCGAAGCCGAAGGTCACGGTGGGCCCGTTCTAGTCCGTCACCCGTCGTGAACCGCGCCCCCGGTGTGTACGCCGGGGGCGCGGTTCGCGTCACGGGCGGGTGAGCGGGGCGGGACACGCCTCGTGACCGGACCGGCGCCGCGAGGTGACCGAACCGAAGCCGTGAACGCGGCGAAACGCGGTCGTAACACCCCCTCCCCGACAGTTCACCTCGGCGAAACGTTCTGCGCGGGCGCGTGAAACAGGCCATGCCGATGCTCCCTGCAACCGACGTGCAGTGGAGGTCGAAGTGGATACAGGGGACACCGCCTGGGTGCTCACCAGCGCCGCCCTGGTGCTGTTGATGACGCCGGGCCTCGCCTTCTTCTACGGGGGCATGGTCCGTTCGAAGAGCGTGCTCAACATGATCATGATGAGCCTCGGCGCGATGGCCGTGGTCGGTGTCCTGTGGGTGCTCTTCGGGTACTCGACGGCGTTCGGCGCGGACGTCGGCGCCGGCCTGCTGGGCAAGCCGTTCGAGTTCTTCGGCCTCGACGGGCTGCTGGGTGCGGACTCGCTCGCCGGCAAGATCCCGAGCACCGCGTTCGTGGCGTTCCAGGCCATGTTCGCGATCATCACGGTCGCCCTCATCTCCGGTGCGATCGCCGACCGCGCCCGCTTCGGCCCGTGGCTGCTGTTCGCGGGCCTGTGGGCCACCGTCGTCTACTTCCCGGTCGCGCACTGGGTCTTCGACTTCGACGGCAAGGACGCCGACGGCAACGTCATCGACCCCGGTGGCTGGATCGCCAACAAGCTGCTCGCGATCGACTTCGCCGGTGGCACCGCTGTCCACATCAACGCCGGTGCGGCGGGTCTCGCGCTCGCGATCGTGCTCGGCAAGCGCGTCGGCTGGCCGAAGGAGCCGATGAAGCCGCACAGCCTGCCGCTGGTCGTGCTCGGCGCCGGTCTGCTGTGGTTCGGCTGGTTCGGGTTCAACGCCGGTTCCGCGCTGGGCGCCAACGGCCTCGCCGGTGTCACGTTCGTCAACACGCTCGTCGCGACCTGCGCCGCCATGCTGGGCTGGCTGCTCACCGAGCGCATCCGCGACGGCAAGGCCACCACGCTCGGTGCCGCGTCGGGCATCATCGCCGGCCTGGTCGCCATCACGCCCGCCTGCTCGTCGGTCACGCCGATCGGTGCCATCGCGGTCGGTGCGATCACCGGTGTCCTGTGCGCACTGGCCGTGTCCCTGAAGTACCGCCTGGGCTTCGACGACTCGCTCGACGTCGTCGGCGTGCACCTCGTCGGTGGCCTGTCCGGCACGATCCTGATCGGCCTCTTCGCCAGCGAGGCGGCCCCGGCCAAGATCAACGGCCTGTTCTACGGCGGCGGCTTCGACCAGCTGTGGCGCCAGGCCGTCGGCGCGGTCGCGGTGCTGGGCTACTCGTTCGTGATCAGCCTGCTCCTCGGCTACCTGGTGAAGTTCACCGTCGGGTTCCGCGCCACCGAGGAGGCCGAGGTGGCGAGCATCGACGAGTCCGAGCACGCTGAGCGCGCCTACGAGTACGGCAGCCTCACCAGTGCGCGGGGAACCGGCAAGCCGAGCGTGGCCGCGGGTGCGACCGCGGTCCTCGAGGGGAGCAACAAGTCATGAAGCTGGTCACCGCGATCATCAAGCCGTTCACGCTCGACGACGTGAAGGGCGCCCTCGAACAGCTCGGGGTGCTCGGCATGACCGTCAGCGAGGTGCAGGGCTACGGCCGCCAGAAGGGCCACACCGAGGTCTACCGCGGCGCCGAGTACTCGGTGGACTTCGTGCCCAAGATCAAGATCGAGGTCGTCGTGGACGACACCGCCGTCGACAAGGTGCTGGAAGCGGTGGTCGAGGCCGCCCGCACCGGCAAGATCGGCGACGGCAAGGTCTGGGTCACCCCGGTCGACGCCGTGGTGCGGGTGCGCACCGGCGAACGCGGATCGGACGCGCTCTAAGGACTGAGGGAGACGGCCCGTGGAGAACAACGAAACGGCCGTCGTCACGGCTGACGACCTGGTGCGAGCCCGCGAGAGGCTGCTCGTGCCAGGTCGTCGTCGCTTGGCCGCCGAACCGCTGCGCGAGGCACTCGTGGACCTGCACGAGTTCTGGTTGACCAAACACGCGGGCGCAGCTGGGACATCCGGACCGGGTGTCGCGCTGGTGGCGGTCGGCGGGCTGGGGCGGCGCGAGCTCGTGCCCTACTCCGACCTGGACCTCGTGCTCGTGCACGGCGGTCTCAAGAACATCGACGAGATCGCCGAGAAGCTCTGGTACCCGCTGTGGAACTCCGGCATCGGCCTCGACCACTCCGTCCGCACGGTCGGCGAAGCACTGCGCGTGGCCGCCGGAGACCTGCGGACCGCGTTGGGGCTGCTGGACATCCGGCACGTCGCGGGCGACCAGGAGATCACCCGCAAGCTCGCCGACGGCGCGCGGCAGGCGTGGCGCGGCAACGTGCGCAACCGGCTCGACGAGATCGCCGAGTCCTCGACCAAGCGGTGGGCGCGCAGCGGCGAGATCGCGCACCGCGTGGAACCCGACCTGAAGCACGGCCGCGGCGGGCTGCGGGACATCACGATCCTCGACGCCCTGTCGGTGGCCCAGCTGGTCGACCGGCCGTCGGCCGACGTGGACGAGGCCCGCAAGCTGCTGCTGGACGTGCGCACCGAGCTCCGCAGGGTGGCGCGCAAACCCCGTGACGTGCTGCGCGCGCAGGACGGTGACGAGGTGGCCTCCGCGCTGGGGCTGGCCGACCGGTTCGCGCTGGCCCGATCGCTCTCCTCCGCCGCACGAACGGTCGTGTACGCGTTCGACGTGGCCACACGAACGGCCCGTGCCGCGGTTCCGAAACGGGGGCTCGGGGCGTTCCTGCGGGGGCAGCCGCCGCGCAGGCCGCTCGATGAAGGCGTTGTGCTGCACGGGTCCGAGGTGTCCCTGGCCCGTGACGCGATCCCGAGCCGTGATCCCGCGCTGTTGTTGCGCGTCGCGACGGCGGCGGCGCGCTCGAAGCACCCGATCGCGGCCGGAACGCTGACCCGGCTCGCGGACTCGGCGCCGGAGCTGCGCCAGCCGTGGCCGCGCGAGGCCCGCGAGGAGCTGCTGGCGTTGCTGGGCAGCGGCAGCGGGCTCGTGGACGTGGTGGAGGCACTGGACCGCACCGGGCTGTGGGGCCGGCTGTTCCCCGAGTGGGGTGCCGTGCGGGACCTCCCGCCGCGCGACGCCGCGCACATGTGGACCGTCGACCGGCACCTCGTGCAGACCGTCGCGCACGCCGCCCGGCTGGCGACAACGGTGTCACGGCCCGACCTGCTGCTGCTGGGCGCGTTGATCCACGACATCGGCAAGGGCCGGCAGCAGGACCACTCCGAGGTCGGCGCCGCGCTGGCCACGGCGATCGGCGAGCGGATCGGGTTGTGGCCACAGGACGTCGCGACGCTGTCCGCCCTGGTCCGCCACCACCTGCTGCTGCCGCACACAGCGACCCGCCGCGACGTCGAGGACCCGGCGACCGTGCACCGCGTGGTCGAGACCCTCGGCGGCGACGCGGTGCTGCTGGAGCTGCTGCACGCGTTGGCGGAGGCGGACTCCCTGGCCACCGGTCCCGGCGTGTGGACGGACTGGAAGGCGTTGCTGCTGGCCGACCTGGTCGCCCGCTGCCGCACGGCCATGGCGGGGGAGGCGCTGCCCAAGCCGGAACCCCTCGACCCGGCCCACGTGGCGATGGCCGAACGCGTCGCGGCGACCGGAAAACCCGACGTGCTGCTGGAGAAGCAGGACCACGCGGCCGTCGTGACGGTGCTCGCCCCCGACCGCCCCGGCATGCTGTCGAAGGCGGCGGGCGTGCTCGCGCTGAACTCGCTGGAGGTCCACGCGGCGACCCTGCGCTCCCGCGGCGGCGCGACGGTCGACGCGTTCACGGTCTCCCCGCGGTTCGGCTCACTCCCCGACGCCGCACTGCTGCGCGAACAGCTCGCCAGGGCCATCGAGGGCTCCCTGCCGCTGGCCGACAAGCTCGCCGCCAAGGAACGCGACTACGGCGGCCCGCCACTCGACCCGCCCCCCGCGCGCGTGCTGTGGTTCGACGACGAGGCCACCGGCGCGGTCGTGCTGGAGCTCCGCGCGGCGGACCGCATCGGCCTGCTGCACCGGATCGCGGGCGCCCTGGAGCAGTGCGGCGTGGACGTGCGGTGGGCGCGCGTCTCGACGCTGGGCGCCACGGTCGTCGACTCGTTCAGCATCGCCGGCTCCGACCTGGACCGGCGCCGCGTCGAACGTGCCGTGCTCGACGCGGCCAGGTAGCGGATGAGTATCTCTACGCACAACCACTCGGGGTGCTCACGCTCCTGCGGCGCTGCGGAACAGGGCAGTCTTCGTCGTGTCCGGAAAGCGTCCTTCGAGGGGTGGACCGCTTCCCGGACGAGGTGGCCCGGCCGGGGCAGACCGGCGGTGGGCGTTGGCGGGGCTGGGGGAGGCCACCGCGCGACCGACACCGCCGGTGGCTCCGGCCGCGGTTGCCGTCCTCCTCTCAGACGGTGCGCTTGATCACCCGGATTTTTCCGTGCATTCGGTGATGAATCGGACCAAACTGAACGAGAGGGCCGGCCCAGACGTCTTCTAGGACATGACCGCCGTGTTGAACACGCAGACCACCGCCGTCCGAGTGCAGCGCCGCTCACTCGTCGTCCTCGCCGGAATCCCCGGCGCGGGCAAGACGACGCTGCTCACCCGCCTGAAAGCGGACGAGCCGGTCACGGTGCTCGACTCGGACCAGGTCCGCACGTTCCTCGAACCCCGCATCCCGCTGCCGTACCGGTACTGGCGCGTCGTCGTCCACCTCACCCACCGCCTGCGCGTGTTCCGGGCGGCCCTCTTCAGCCCGGGCCTGCTGGTCGTCCACGAGCCGTCCACCCGCCCCGGCACCCGTTCCATGCTGGTGCTGGCCGGCCTGCTCTCCGGCCGCGCCCGCCACTTCCTGTGGCTCGACGCCACCGCCGCCCAGGCCCTGGACGGCCAGATCGCGCGCCGCCGCATCGTGCGCACCCACGCGTTCGAACGGCACGTGCGCCGCGGCGTGGAGATGCGCGAGCGCTTCGAGTCGGGCTGGGTGCCGTTCGGGTTCCGGTCGGTGACGCTGCTGACCCGCGCGGGCACGTCCGGCGGCCTGCGGATCACCGTGGGCTGATCCTGCGTCTGGCCTCCGCGATGAGGTCATCGGGGTCTCCGGTGACGGCCGAACCCGTCATCGGGTGGGTGCGGCCGTCGGCGATGTCCCAGAACCTGACCGTGCGGTCGGACGAGCCGGTGACGATCACGTCATCGGGCAGCCACAACGCTGCTGTCACCGCGGAGCTGTGCCCGATCAACGCCGTCCGCTGACCGCCCGTGGTGGTGTCCCACAGGCGAGCGGTGTGGTCGTCGGACGCAGTGAGAAGAGAACCGCCGTCCGGAGACCATGCCACGACGTTGATCTGATCGCGGTGTCCACGCAGCTCGGACTCCTCGCCCAGCTCATCTGTGAGACGCAGGACGAGGACGGTTGCGTCCGCGCATCCGACCGACAGGAGTTCTCCACCCGGATGCCAGTCGAGGCAGGTGAACCGTTTGTTGGTCCTGAAACTGCACAGTGTGCGGTCCAGGGTGTTGATGGTGATCAGGTTCTCCGAGTCCGCGACTGCGAGAACGTTCCGGGATGGATGCCAGCGGACTGCTCTGAGCGATCCCGCGTGGTCCCTCCAGTTCGTCGGCACGATCAGTTCTCCGGTGCGACCGTAGATCCTGGGCACACCCGTGTAGCTGAGCGATGCCACCGCCAGCAGCGAGCCGTCTGCCGACCAGTGGACGTCGAGTGCGGGGTCGGCTTGTCCGGTGAGCTGCGTCACCATGCGGAAGTTCTTGTCGTAGACGAGCACATCGCCGCGGGAGGCTCCGACCGCGAGCTGCTCACCGTCCGGTGTCCAGGCCAACGCCTCCGGTGCCGGGTACTGGATGAACCTGATGTCGCGCCGGCTCACCTCCGACGTCCAGCGTGACGGAGCCCGGTCGTCGTGGAGGTTCGCGGACATACCGACCGACAGTTCGAGGCCGAGAGGATTCCAAGCCAGCGCGCGAACCGGTTCGCGCGCGCTGAACCACCGGTAGTCCGGTTCCGAACCGATCTTCCAGGTTCGCTCGACGCCGTCGGCTGACACCGTCGCCAGACGATCTCCCCGGTGCGACCACGCGATGGCTCGCACGGCGTGCTGGTGGACGTGCAGCCGCAACACCTCCTCCCCGGTCACCGCGTCCCAGACCCGCAGCACGCCGTCGACGGCCCCGGTGGCCAGTCGCGTCCCATCCGGCGACCACGCCACCGCCTCGACTGCCCCGGTGTGCCCGAGCAGGTGGCGTTCTGCGTCCATGCGGTGCAGCCCGGCGCTGCCGTTTTCACTCCCGCTCGCGAGCACCTCGTTGTCCGACGGGTGGAACCGCACCGAGTGGACAACCGAACCCGTCGCGATGTGTCTGTGCTCTGAGGAAACCGGGCCGTTCGCCGTGCTCGTGACAACGATGCCGCCATCACCCCGTGCGACCGCGACCCATCTGCCGTCGCTTGAGATGTCGGCGTCCCACAACGCCGGTGGTTGCACGGCGGTGTTCGGCGTCCGGAACTGCCACATCGCGTCGGGGAGTTCCTCGAAGAGATCCCAGACCCGGACCACTCCGTTCGCACAAGCGACCAGGAGAAACCTGCCTTCGGCGTTGAAGCGCACGGAAACCGGCCTGCCCTGCAACGGCAGTTCCCGGAGTTCCCGCTTCTCGCTCACCGACCACAGACGGAGAACCTCATCGGTCCCGGCTGACGCGATGATGTCGCCGGTGACCGACCATGCGATCGACCGGACGTCCGCTGTGCCGATTCCGTGGGAGAGGGTCCACCGAGGTTCATCTCGGTCCGCGTTGCGGACGTTGATCTTTCCGTCGGAGGAGCCGGTCGCCACCATGGTGTCGTCGGGTGACCAAGCCACGTTCGCAATGCCCCCACCGGGGCTGGGCGTCGACCGCAGTAGCGGTGTGGATGACAACGCTTCCAGAAGCGCCTGTTTCCACTTGGCCACATCAGGCGCGAGCCACAGAATTCGGGCTGAGGTGTCGTCACCGGCGAGTGACCGCAACACCTCCTCGGGATCCAGCAGACGTTTGCGCTTCACGACCTCATCGAGCCGTTGCTGCAGTGACAGCTCGACCAACTGCCGGGCGTCCTCCGACAGACCGGACGCAGCCACTGCTTCAGCGAACTGCCTGCGAGACTCGCGGAACGATCTGTTCTCGGCGACGGGCCACAGCGCCGCAAGCAGGGAAGTGAGCCGAGAGGGCGCGATGAGCTGGTCGGGGTGTCGTGTCCAGTCTGCGGCAATGCCCTCCAGTTCTCGGCGGGCGAGCAGCGCTGCTTGGTCGCGTTGCAAACTCTCCCGCAACCGCGGCCAATGCTCGAACAAGCTTTCGTGTGCAACCTCAACGGCGTCCTGACCGCAGTGTGCCCAGCCGTCTTCGCCCACCGCGCTCAGCCGGACGGTGGTGAGGACGCGGTTCGCGATGAACGAGTCGAGCAGCTGTCGTTCCGACGGGCTCAGTCCGCGCAGCGCGACCGGGCGTCTCGTGAACCTGCCGGATGCGTCGACGGTGGCCAGCCGGTGGAGTGTGCGCAGCACCTCGAGCTCGGCCTCTCGGGGATCAGGCCATGACCCGTCGCCGTCGCGAACGAGGTCACGAGCCATCGCGAACGCTTCTTCGGCTTGCCGCCGGAGGATGTCCATGACTCGGCCCGACGCCAGGTACTCGGCGCGGGTGATCGCTCGCGGCGGCTGGGTGCCATCCGGGTTGACGTGCCACCACAAGTTCTCCAACGCAAACGCAAGGAGTGGTAGCGAGCCGCGGCTGGTGTCCGCCAAGATCGAGCCGAGTGCCTCCTCGTCGACGTGCCAGCCGCGTGAGCGCAGAGGCCCGTTCACGACGAGCGGCAGGTCGGCGCTGGTGAGTTGGTTGACCAAGAAGTTGTCGCGCAGCAGAGGTGTGAACTCCTCGTGCTGCATCAGCGCGTCGAGGAAGTCCGCCCGCACGGTGTACACGACCCACGCTGTGGTGCGACTTGCCTCAATCAAAGCCTTGACCAGCGCGGACGGCTCGGGAGCCAGATGTCCGTCCTCGGCTCCGAGCAACAGCTCCTCGGCCTGGTCGAGCACTACGACGTGGTGTTCGGCATGGCTGCCGGCAGTGATGATGTCGATTGCGTCCCGAGCAGGTGTGAGGGGGCCCGTGATCGTTCGCCCGTGCTTCCTCAGCAGCGGAATCAAACCCGCACGGACCAGCGAGGACTTTCCGGCGCCTGACGGTCCGATGACCGCTATCGCGCCAGACGTACGCCGGCCGAGTAGAGGCTCGGCAAGCCGCCGTACATCGTCATCACGGCCGAAGAACAGCGACGCCTGGTGTTCGTCGAACGCCTTCAAACCAGGAAACGGTGATGAAGGGCCCGCCGCCGTGCTCACACCCGCCCGCGAGAGAGTGCCGAGCAGCATGTCCGCAGCCGCCGCCAACGAAGCCGGATCAGACGCGTCCACGCTTTGCGCTTGCAGGTCGTTGAGGAGCACCCGGCCTTGAGTGCGTGCGCTGAAGAACTCGATGCACGGCGACTCGGGCTTGCGTTCGCGGAAGACCGACACCTCCCAGATGCACCATTCGGAGGCGGAGCCGGGCGACGTGACCACGATCAACGCCTCCGCGCCGAGCAGCTCACGGCGCAGGCTGTCCTTCCACGGCAACGACACCGTCGGGCCTGATCCGGGCGCCGTGTAGGCGTGCACGTCCTCGTAGCCGGCGGCCAGGAGCGCTTCACGCAGGTAGAGCGCGATGGTGTCGCCCTCGTCGTGGCCGTGGTAGCTGACGAAGATGCGCCCCATGCGCTGAATCCTGCAGCAATCGACGCAGATGGGGAGCCTGCCCTCGGGTGACGGGGCGGCCAGCTAGTCTGGGAGGCGTGTTCTCGACGCTTTCCGACCGGCTGACCACGGTCCTCCAGGGCCTTCGCGGCAAGGGCAAGCTCAGCGACGCCGACATCGACGCCACCGCGCGTGAGATTCGGGTCGCGCTGCTCGAGGCCGACGTCGCGCTGCCCGTGGTGCGCGGCTTCATCGCCAAGGTGAAGGAACGCGCCAAGGGCGCGGAGGTGCACCAGGCGCTCAACCCGGCGCAGCAGGTCGTGAAGATCGTCAACGAGGAGCTCGTCAACGTCCTCGGTGGTGAGACGCGCCGGCTCAACCTCGCGAAGAACCCGCCGTCGGTGATCATGCTGGCGGGTCTGCAGGGTGCCGGCAAGACGACGCTCGCGGGCAAGCTCGCCAAGTGGCTCAAGGGGCAGGGGCACACGCCGCTGCTCGTCGCGGCCGACCTGCAGCGCCCGAACGCGGTCACGCAGCTGCAGGTCGTCGGTGAGCGCGCGGGCGTGCCCGTGTTCGCACCCGAGCCCGGCAACGGCGTGGGCGACCCGGTCTCGGTGTCGCGCCGCGGCATCGAGGAAGCGAAGGCGAAGCAGCACGACATCGTGCTCGTCGACACGGCCGGCCGGCTCGGTGTCGACG
The DNA here is from genome assembly GCF_040647275.1 of Lentzea sp. NPDC042327. NCBI lineage: Bacteria > Bacillati > Actinomycetota > Actinomycetes > Pseudonocardiales > Pseudonocardiaceae > Lentzea > Lentzea sp. NPDC042327. The sequence goes on along the minus strand of NZ_JBEZBX010000005.1, from coordinate 458,985 downwards.
AGGAGATGATGAAGCAGGCCGTCGACATCCGGGCGGCCGTCAACCCGGACGAGGTCCTGTTCGTCGTCGACGCGATGGTCGGCCAGGACGCGATCAACACGGCCACGGCGTTCCGCGACGGCGTCGGCTTCACCGGTGTCGTGCTCACCAAGCTCGACGGTGACGCCCGCGGTGGTGCCGCGCTCTCGGTCCGCGAGGTGACCGGCCAGCCGATCCTCTTCGCGTCCAACGGTGAGAAGCTCGAGGACTTCGACGTCTTCCACCCGGACCGGATGGCGTCGCGCATCCTCGGCATGGGTGACGTGCTCACCCTCATCGAGCAGGCCGAGCAGCACTTCGACCAGGAGCAGGCCGAGAAGGCCGCGCAGAAGCTGCACTCCGGCCAGTTGACGCTGGAGGACTTCCTGGAGCAGATGCTCGCGATCCGCAAGATGGGACCGATCGCGAACCTGCTCGGCATGCTCCCCGGCGCCGGCCAGATGAAGGACCAGCTGGGGATGCTGGACGAGAAGCACCTCGACCGCATCCAGGCGATCATCCGCGGCATGACCCCGGCGGAGCGGGACGACCCGAAGATCATCAACGGCTCCCGCCGGCTGCGCATCGCGAACGGCTCCGGCGTCAAGGTCAGCGACGTCAACGACCTGGTCAACCGCTTCTTCGAGGCCCGCAAGATGATGGCCTCCATGGCCGGCCGGATGGGCTTCGGCGGCGGTGGCGGCAAGAAGGGCAAGGGCAAGAAGGGGAAGAAGGGCAAGGGCCGCGGCCCGACGCCCCCCAAGATCAAGGGCGGCTTCCCCGGGATGATGCCCGGCATGGGCGGTCTCCCCGGCATGGGCCAGCTCCCCGGCATGCCTCCCGGCGGCCTCCCCGACCTCGGCGGCAGCCTGAACGAGCTCCCGCCCGGCTTCGACCCGTCGAAGTTCAAGTTCGACGGCGACGACAAAAAGAAGAAGTGACCATGCACCTGCGCGGCGTCGTCCTGCCGGACGGCGAGCCGCGAGACCTGTGGGTGGTCAACGGCCGCGTGCGCACCCGGCCCGTTCCGGGTGCGCAGACCGTGGTCGACGGCGGTTTCCTGGTACCGGGCCTGGTCGACGCGCACTGCCACGTGGGCCTCGGCCCGCAGGGTGGCGTCGAGCTGCCCGAGGCCGTCGACCAGGCGCTGACCGACCGCGCCGCGGGCACGTTGCTGATCCGCGACTGCGGGTCGCCGGTCGACACGACGCCGTTGCAGGAGCGCCTCGACCTGCCCCGGATCATCCGCGCGGGCCGGCACATCGCCAAGCCGAAGCGGTACCTGCCGCACATCGGCGTGGAGATCGAGACCGACCTCGCCTCCGCCGTGGCCGAGCAGGCCGCGCAGGGCGACGGCTGGGTGAAGCTCGTCGGCGACTGGATCGACCGCGGCGTCGGCGACCTGGCCCCGCTGTGGACGGACGACGAGCTGGCGCAGGCGATCAAGGTCGCCCACGACGCCGGTGCCAAGGTCACCGCGCACGTGTTCGGCGAGGACGCGCTGCCCGGCCTGATCGGCGCCGGGATCGACTGCATCGAGCACGGCACCGGCCTCACCGACGACACCATCGCGATGATGGCCGAACGGGGCACCGCGCTGGTGCCCACGTTGATCAACATCGAGACCTTCCCCGGCATCGCGGACAAGGCGGGCAAGTACCCGGCCTACGCCAGCCACATGCGCGACCTGCACGCCCGCGTCGCCACCACGGTGGCGAAGGCGGTCGAGGCGGGCGTCCCCGTCTACGCGGGAACCGACGCCGGCGGTGGCATCCAGCACGGCCGCATCGTCGACGAGATCGCCGCGCTGCACCGCGTGGGCATGAGCGCCGCCGACGCCATCGGTGCCGCGTCGTGGAACGCCCGCGAGTGGCTGGGCTTCCCGTCGCTGACCGAGGGCGCGGCCGCGGACATCGTGGTGTACGACGAGGACCCGCGCACGAACCTCGACGTCCTGCGGTCACCGCGCCTGGTCATGCTGCGGGGCCGGGTCTACTGAGCCCGGGCGAGCGCACCGACCTGGTACGAGCCGCCCTTCCGCTGCGTGATGACGGCCATCCGGTTGGCCGCGTTGATGAGCCCCACCAGGCACACCAGCGCGGCCACCTGCTCGTCGTCGTAGTGCTTGCGCACGTTCTCCCAGGTCTCGTCGCTGACACCGTCCCTGGTGAGCAGCGTGCCCTCCTCGGCGAACGCCAGCGCGGCCTGCTCGGCCTCGGTGAACACGGTGGTCTCGCGCCACCCGGCCACCAGGTGCAGCCGCAGCGGGTCCTCACCGGCGGCGACGGCTTCCTTGACGTGCATGTCGAGGCAGAAGCCGCAGCCGTTGAGCTGGCTCGCCCGCAGGCTGACCAGCTCGGCCGTGAGCGTCGGCAGCGACGTGCCGTGCACCGCCTGGCCGAGGCCCGCGAACCGCTTGGCGATCTTGGCGCCGGTCTCGGTGGCGAAGAGGTCGAAGCGGGGTTCCATGGTGTTCCTCCCTCGTGGGTCTTGCTCGGTGCCCACAGGACGCCGCCGCTCCAGACCGTGTGACAGGCCGCCGTTGTGACCCGTGCCACTGTCACAGGACCCGATCGGGTGGCGTCTGGTGGGGAGGCCACGTTCAAGGGGGACACCGATGCCGGACACCGCGACGGACACCTTCGTCAGCCACCGCAACCTGCTCTTCACGATCGCCTACGAGATGCTCGGCTCCGCCGCCGACGCCGAGGACGTGCTGCAGGAGACGTGGCTGAAGTGGTCCGGCGTCGACCACGGCACCGTCGAGAACCACCGCGCCTACCTGGTCCGCATCGTGACCCGCCACTCCCTCGACCGCCTGCGCACCCTCGGCCGCCGCAAGGAGACCTACGTCGGCTCGTGGCTGCCGGAACCCCTGCTCACCACCCCGGACGTCGCCGAGGACGTCGAGCTCGCCGACAGCGTCTCGATGGCCGTGCTGCTCGTCCTGGAGACCCTGACCCCGACCGAACGCGCCGTCTTCGTCCTGCGCGAGGTCTTCGACCTGGACTACGACGAGATCGCCGCCGCCGTCGACAAGACCCCGGCCGCGGTCCGCCAGATCGCCCACCGCGCCCGCTCCCACGTCGCTGCCCGCCGCCCGCGCGAGGTCGTCACCCAGGCGGCCACCCGTGCCGCGCTGGCCGCGTTCCGGCGCGCCACCGAGACCGGTGACCTGCAGGGACTCCTCGACCTGCTCGCGCCGGACGTCGTGTTCCTCGGCGACGGCGGCGGCGTCAAGCAAGCCGTCCCCCGTCCGGTCGTCGGCGCCGCGAAGGTCGCCCGCATGCTGCTCGGCGGCCTCACCAGGGTGGCCGGCTGGTCCATGGAACCCGCGCAGGTCAACGGCTACCCGGCGCTCGTGCTCAAGTTCGCCGGCGAGCTCGACACGGTCATCGCGCTGCGCATCGACGACGGGCGGATCAGCGGGCTCTACGCGGTGCGCAACCCGGCGAAGCTCTCGCACATGGAACGGGAGAACCCGCTGGCCCGCTGACCGCGGCGCGGAGGTTTGGACCCCTCTCCGCCCGCCGATTCGACTACGAGGAGAAGGACACCCGCCAAGACCTCGATCTGACCATCTTTTGGCCAGGCGCTTGGCCGGGTTCCACCGGTGCAGCACGCTAACCTCGGATTCGGGGCCGCTGATCGCTGTCCCCACTCCACTCGTATCGCGAGGCACCGGTCCCGCACCGGTGTCTCAGCAGCCGTCGATCGCGAGGTGAGCCGATGAGTGCGCCACACACCACGCCACACACCACGCCGCACGCAGTACAGCCGCTGGCAGCCGCGGCGTGACTAAATTGCAGAGCGTGAACGAGCAGGAGTCCCCCAAGCGCACCTTCCTCCAGAGCGTGCGCGACGTCAGCCGCAACCCGGAGCCGGAGCGGGTCGGCCAGCGCTGGGGTTTCGGTGCGTTCCTCCTGGTGGAGGCCGTCTTCATCCTGTCGGCCGTGTTCATCACCGCGGTCGGCAGCAGCGTCGGCGCGACCCTGGAGAACTCGACGTCGCTGGTGCTGATCGGGTCGCTGGTGCCGATCCTGCTCGCCGCCACCCTGGCCGTGGTGATCACCTACGTGCGCGGCAACGGGCCCGTGGTCGACCTCAGGCTGAGCATGACGAAAGAGGACGTGGCGATCGGCCTGAAGATCGGTGTCGCCGGTTTCGTCCTCACCTACGTCGCCGCCACCGCGTGGGCCAAGATCGTCGGCGAGGGCAACGCGACCAGCGCCATCGCCGAGCTCTTCAGCCAGGCGAACCTGCCGCTCGCGGCCGCGATCACGATGTTCCTCTACATGAGCTTCATCGGGCCGATCTGCGAGGAGATCATCTTCCGCGGGCTGCTGTGGGGTGCCGTCGAGCGCCAGGGGTGGAGCCGGTGGGCCGCGTTCGTGCTGACCACCGTGATCTTCGCGGTCAGCCACCTGGAGCCGCAACGGACGTGGCTGCTGCTGGTGATCGCCATCCCGATCGGGGTGGCCCGGTTGATCACCCGCAGGCTCGGGGCGAGCATCGTTGCGCACGTGATGAACAACTTCCTCCCCGGTCTGTCCCTCCTGCTGCTCTCGGTCGGTGTCATCTGATGGACCTCAACAGTGACCTCGGCGAGGGCTTCGGCATCTGGCAGCTGGGCGACGACACGGCGCTGCTGGGCGTCATCACCAGCGCGAACGTCGCCTGCGGCTTCCACGCGGGCGACCCGTCGACCATGCGCCGGGTGTGCGAGCAGGCCGCGCGCAACGGCGTCCGGGTCGGCGCCCAGGTGTCCTACCGCGACCTCGCGGGCTTCGGCCGCAGGTTCATCGACGCCGACCCGGCCGAGCTGGCCGACGAGGTGCTCTACCAGATCGGCGCGCTCGACGCGTGCGCGCGAGCGGCGGGCACCGAGGTCGTCTACGTGAAGCCGCACGGCGCGCTCTACAACGCGACGGTGCACCACGAGAGGCAGGCGCAAGCCGTGGTCGACGGCATCAAGGCGTTCAAGGACCTGCCCGTCCTCGGCCTCCCGGGCTCGCAGCTGCTCACGAAGGCCGAGGCCGCCGGCCTGCGCGCGGTGCAGGAAGCCTTCGCCGACCGCGGCTACACCCCGCAGGGCACGCTGGTGCCGCGCTCGGAGCCGAACGCCCTGCTCACGGACACCGAACAGGTCGTGGAACGGGCCAAGCGCCTGCTCGACGGCGAGATCGTCGCCGTCGACGGCACGGTGCTCAAGACGCGGGCCGAGTCGTTGTGCGTGCACGGCGACACGCCGGGTGCCGTGCACCACGCGCAGGCGGTGCGAGAGGCGCTGGGAACGGTCGCCGCGTTCGCCTAGACCGCCCCGATTCGGGTTCGGCGGCTCCCCTCTGGCACAATTGACCGCTGTCCGCCGCGGTCGGCCCCTCTGCCCGGGCCGCGGCTGTGCGAACCACCAACACAGAGTTCGAGGAGTACCAGGCCCGTGGCCGTCAAGATCAAGCTTCAGCGTCTCGGCAAGATCCGCCAGCCGTACTACCGCATCGTGGTCGCCGACGCGCGCACCCGCCGCGACGGCAAGGCGATCGAGACGATCGGCAAGTACCACCCGAAGGAAGAGCCGTCGTTCATCGCGGTCGACTCCGAGCGCGCGCAGTACTGGCTGGGTGTCGGCGCGCAGCCGACCGAGTCGGTCCAGCGCCTGCTGGAGATCACCGGTGACTGGCAGAAGTTCAAGGGCCTGCCGGGCACCGAGGGCACCCTGAAGGTCAAGGAGCCGAAGCCGTCGAAGGCCGACCTGTTCGCCGCCGCGCTCGCCGCCGCGAACGAGGAGCCGATGACCGAGGCCACCACGCCGAAGGCGAAGAAGGCCAAGAAGGCCGACGAGGCCCCCAAGGCTGACGCCGAGGCCACCAAGGACGAGGCGTGAGTTTGTTGGCTGACGCCCTCGAACACCTCGTTCGCGGCATCGTCGACCACCCGGACGACGTCCGGGTGAACCTCGTCACGACCCGCCGCGGCCGCACCCTCGAGGTCCACGTCCACCCGGACGACCTCGGCAAGGTGATCGGTCGCGGCGGTCGCACCGCGACGGCTCTGCGCACCGTGATGGCCGGCATCGGCGGTCGTGGTGTGCGGGTCGACGTCGTCGACACCGACCGCTGAACGAACTTCAAGGGCAAATGGACGTCGTTGTCGGCCGTGTGGCCAAGGCGCACGGGATCACCGGCGAGCTCGCCGTTGACGTGCGCACTGATTCACCCGAACTGCGGTTCGCGCTCGGAGCCACGCTCCAGGCCAAGCTGCGTGACGGCACGTCCCGAAGCCTCACCGTGTCAGCCGCCCGGCCTCATGCCGGGCGGCTGCTCGTGCGTTTCGCCGAGGTCGTCACCCGCGACGTCGCCGAGGCGTTGCGCGGCACGTTGCTGCTGGGCAGCACCGACGACCTGCCGCCGAACGACGACCCCGACGAGTTCTACGACCACGAGCTCGAAGGGCTCGCGGCGGAGCTCGTCGACGGCACGAAGCTCGGCACGGTCAAGGAGGTCCTGCACGGACCCGGCGGTGAGCTGCTCGTCGTGCTCCGCGACAGCGGTGAGGCGCTGATCCCGTTCGTGCGCGAGATCGTGCCCACCGTGGACGTGCGCGGCGGCCGTGTCGTGATCGACCCGCCAGAGGGCCTGCTCGATGCAGATTGACGTCGTCACGATCTTCCCGGAGTACCTGGCGCCGCTGCGTGCCGCGTTGCTCGGGAAGGCGATCGACAAGGGCCTGATCAGCGTCGGCGTGCACGACCTGCGCGACTGGACCCAGGACGTGCACAAGGCTGTCGACGACAGCCCGTACGGCGGTGGGCCCGGCATGGTCATGAAGCCGGACATCTGGGGCCACGCGCTCGATGACGTGTGCACGGACTCCACGCGCCTCATCGTCCCGACGCCGGCCGGACGCCCGTTCACGCAGGCGCTCGCCCACGAGTACGCGAGCGAATCGCACCTCGTGTTCGCGTGCGGCCGTTACGAAGGCATCGACCAGCGTGTCGTCGATGACGCCGCACGGCGCGTGCGCGTCGATGAGGTGTCCATCGGGGACTACGTGCTGGTGGGCGGTGAGGTGGCGGTGCTCGCGATCGTGGAAGCGGTCGCACGGCTGCTGCCCGGCGTGCTCGGCAACCCGAAGTCGCACGCCGAGGACTCGTTCCAGGACGGCCTGCTGGAGGGCCCGAGCTACACGCGGCCCGAGGTGTGGCGCGAGCTGGCGGTACCGGACGTGCTGCGCTCCGGCAACCACCGGCTGATCCACCGCTGGCGGCGTGACCAATCGCTCGCCAGGACCCTCGAAAGGCGTCCTGACCTGCTGGAGGCGTTGCCGGCGGACGCGTTCGACAAGCACGACCGGGCCCTGCTCGCACGCCTGCGCGAGGGCGGGGAGTAGCCCGATTTCGTCCCGGAGTGCCTGGTCTGGCACACTGGACCAGTTGCCGCAGCCGGTGTCACATCGGCGTGCGCACCAAGCCGACCCCCATCATGTCGTGCACAGCCATGGAACATGCTCTGGGGAGTTCACAGACACACGTGAGGACCACCGATGAACATCCTGGACGCACTTGACGCCCAGTCGCTGCGCTCCGACGTCCCGGCCTTCCGCGCCGGCGACACGCTGAAGGTCCACGTCCGCGTCATCGAAGGCCAGCGCGAGCGCGTCCAGGTCTTCCAGGGCGTCGTGATCCGTCGCCAGGGCGGCGGCATCCGCGAGACCTTCACCGTCCGCAAGGTCTCCTTCGGCGTCGGTGTCGAGCGCACCTTCCCGGTGCACTCCCCGAACATCTCGGAGATCGAGGTCGTCACCCGCGGTGACGTGCGGCGCGCCAAGCTGTACTACCTGCGCGAGCTGCGCGGCAAGGCCGCCAAGATCAAGGAGAAGCGCGAGGCCCGTCCGGTCTCCTGATCGGTGGCTTCAGGCCCAGAAGACTTCGAGGACGCCTCCGCACCGGATGAACCGGGGCGGGGGCGTGCTCTTGTCTGGAGGGATGTTCTCCACGTCGTCGTGACGGCGGTCGTGCTGACAGTGCTGATCCAGGCGTTCGTGGCGCGGGTCTACGTGATCCCCTCGGCGTCGATGGAACGCACGCTGCACGGCTGCTCCGGGTGCGAGAACGACCGCGTGCTGGTCGACAAGCTCACCTACCGGTTCAGCGACATCGAGCCGGGCGAGGTGATCGTGTTCCGCGGCCCCGAGGCGTGGGGGACGAACGACTTCCGCGGCGCCCCGCCGTCGACGAACCCGATCGCGCGCGCTGTGCGCAACGTCGGTTCGCTGGTGGGCATCGCGCCCGCGAACGAACGCGACTTCGTCAAGCGCGTCATCGCGTTGCCTGGTCAGACCGTGGAGTGCTGCGACGCGCAGCACCGCGTGGTGGTCGACGGCAAACCGCTCGATGAGCCCTATGTGCATTGGCAGGCGGGCACGTCGCCGGCCGACCACGAACCGTTCGCGCCGATACGAGTTCCGGATGGGCGCCTGTTCGTAATGGGCGACAACCGCATGAACTCCACCGATTCGCGCAAACAGGGCGGCGGGGGCGTAGCGGGCACAGTGCCCGTCGAGAACGTCATCGGCAAGGCGCGGTACGTCGTTTTCCCGAAAGAACGGTGGCGTGCGGTGTCCGACCACAACCCTCAGCCCCTAGGCTGATCTCGTGGTTGACGTCGATCCAGAGCACACGCCGTCCAGTGACGAGCCGACTTCGGACGCTTCGGGCGAAACCTCGAAGAAGAAGAAGAAAAAGGGCAACTTCTGGAAGGAACTGCCGGTTCTCATCCTGGTCGCGTTCGGTCTCGCGATCGGCATCCAGGTCTTCCTCGGCCGCGTCTACATGATCCCGTCGGAGTCGATGGAGACGACGCTGCACGGGTGCACCGACTGCTACGGCGACCGGGTGCTCGTCGACAAGGTCACCTACCGCTTCAGCGAGCCAGCGCCCGGCGACGTGATCGTGTTCCGCGGGCCGCCTGCCTGGCAGAACGACTTCCTCGTCGACGAGCCGGGCAACCCGGTCTCGGAGGGCCTGTCGTGGCTCGGGTCGCTGGTCGGCCTGCCGTCGGCCAACGAGGAGGACTTCGTCAAGCGCGTGATCGCCGTGGGCGGGCAGACGGTGAAGTGCTGCGACGAGCAGAACCGGGTGCTCGTGGACGGCAAACCGCTCGACGAGCCGTACAAGCACTTCGACGAGGGCACCGAGGCGGTGCAGGAGTCGTTCGAGGAGCTCAAGATCCCCGAGGGCAAGCTGTTCGTGCTCGGCGACAACCGCAACCACTCGTGCGACTCGCGCTGCCAGGGGCAGGGTGGCCTGAACGGCCTGGTCCCGGTGGACGACGTGATCGGCAAGGCGCGCGTGATCGTGCTGCCCCCGTCGCGGTGGCAGGGCGTGTCGGACCACAACCCGCAGGTCGTGTCGATGGGTGCGCCGGGATGGCAGGAAACCGTCCCGATGGGCCTGGGTATCGTCGCCGCGTGGCCGCTTCTGTTGCTCGGACGCCGACTGCGGGACCGATTCCGCCGATGACGATGCTGATGCCGCCCCGTGCGGTCGTACGCGGCTCGTCGGGGAACTGGGCGCTGCAGAGCACGCTGGAACGCCGTGGCCTCGGTCCGGTCGCCGGTGTCGACGAGGCGGGGCGCGGGTCGTGCGCGGGGCCGCTGGTGATCGCGGCGTGCGTGCTGCGGCCGGGTGACGCGGCGCGGTTCGAGGGCCTGAACGACTCGAAGCTCATGACCGCGGCGGCGCGCGACCGGATGTACGACCTGGTGCGCAAGCGTGCTTTGGATCACTCCGTCGTCGTGGTGTCGCCGGCCGAGATCGACGCGTTCGGCATCCACGTCATGAACATCGAGGGCATGCGCCGGGCCGTGGCGCAGCTGTCGACGCAGCCCGGGTACGTGCTCACCGACGGTTTCAAGGTGCCGGGGATGCCCGCGCCGAGCGTCGCGGTGATCAAGGGCGACCAGGCGGCAGCGTGCGTGGCGGCGGCATCGGTGCTGGCCAAGGTCACGCGGGACCGCATCATGGCCGAGCTGCACGAGCGGTGTCCGGAGTACGCGTTCAACGTGCACAAGGGCTACTGCACGGCCGAGCACACGGCTGCGTTGATGGAGCACGGGCCGTGCGCGGAGCACCGCTGGTCATGGGTGAACGTGGCCGCCGCGGCACAGAAGCACGGTCTCGCCGCGCCGCACAGGGTGGCGCGCAGCATGGCCGCGACGGCCGTGGTCCAGAATGGGGCTTCCCCGGAGAACATCGGGGAGCTCGCGACGAGGGAGGGCGCGGAGCAGATGAACCGCGCGGAGGCGTAATGAGTGCAGAGGATCTCGAGAAGTACGAGACCGAGATGGAGTTGTCGCTGTACAAGGAGTACCGCGACATCGTCAGCCAGTTCTCGTTCGTCGTGGAGACCGAACGGCGGTTCTACCTGGCCAACTCGGTGGACGTGCAGGTGCGCAACGCCGACGGCGAGGTGTACTTCGAGGTGCGCATGTCGGACGCGTGGGTGTGGGACATGTACCGGCCCGCGAGGTTCGTCAAGAACGTTCGTGTCATCACTTTCAAGGACGTGAACGTGGAGGAGCTGGACAAGCCGGACCTGCGCCTGCCGGAGAGCGGGCCGTTCCCCACGTAGCACACCCCACCGACAACTCCGCCGTTTCAAGATCCACAACGGCCGACTTGTCCACAGCCACCGAGTTGTCCACAGATTCCCCTCGGCCCCACCACCCGCCCCGCCCCACCCTGCAAGGTCGTACCCAACGACCCGCAGGGAGGCGAAGGCGATGGAAGCACCGGTACTGGTCCGCAGGCGGCCGCAGCAGGACCTGGCCCGCAGGGGTGAGGACCTGGCGTGCAGGTACCTGGAGCAGCAGGGCCTGGTGGTCCTGTCGAGGAACTGGACGTGCCGCGACGGAGAGCTCGACGTCGTCGCGGTCGACAGCGGCCAGCTGGTGGTCGTCGAGGTCAAGACGCGCACGGCGCCGGCCTGGGGGCGTCCGGACGAGGCGGTCGACGAACGCAAGCTGAGCCGCTTGCGGCGCACAGCGCTGCGCTGGCTCGGCGCGCACCAGGTCGGGTGGTGCCCCGTGCGGGTGGACCTGATCTCGGTGCTCTGGCCACCGGGCGGCGAACCGCAGGTGCAGCACCTGCGAGGGGCCTGACGTGGGCCTCGCGCAGGCGTGGTCGGTGTCGCTGTACGGCGTCGACGGCCTCGTGGTCGAGATCGAGGCGGACGTGGGGGTCGGCCAGCCGCGCACCCACCTGCTCGGGCTGCCCGACGCCGCGTTGCACGAGTCCAAGGAGCGGGTGAAGGCCGCCGTCCGCAACACGCGGGAGGAGTGGCCCAAGCAGCGCATCGTGCTGGGCCTGTCCCCGGCGGCGCTGCCGAAGGGCGGCAGCAGCTACGACCTCGCGATCGCCTGCGCCACCCTGTCGGCCGCCGGCTCGGTCCCGCCCGACCGCCTCGGCAGCACCGTGCTGCTGGGCGAGCTGGCGCTCGACGGCCGGGTCCGCGCGGTCCGCGGCGTCCTGCCCGCCCTGCTGGCCGCCCGCCGCGCCGGCCTGCGCACCGCCGTGGTGCCGGTGGACGCGCTGCCGGAGGCCGCCCTGGTCGACGGCGTGGAGGTGCACGGCGCGCAGACGCTGGGCGAGGTGCTCACGTGGCTGCGCGGCGACGTCCCGGCGCTGGCACCCGTCCCCGAGCTGGCCGACCCGCCACCGCCGCAGGTCCCCGACCTGACCGACGTCGTGGGCCAGCCCGAGGCGCGCTGGGCCCTGGAGGTCGCCGCCGCGGGCGCCCACCACCTGCTGCTGACCGGCCCGCCGGGCACCGGCAAGACGATGCTCGCCGAACGCCTCGCCGGCCTGCTGCCACCCCTGAGCCGCCAGGACGCGCTGGCCGTCACCGCCGTCCACTCGGTGGCGGGCGTGCTGTCGAGCAACGCGCCGCTGGTGTCCAGCCCGCCGTTCGTGACGCTGCACCACACGACCTCCATCGCCGCCCTGGTCGGCGGCGGCAGCGGCCTGGCGAAACCCGGCGCCGCCTCCCGCGCGCACCGCGGCGTCCTGTTCCTCGACGAGGCCTGCGAATGGGGCCAGAAGGCCATCGAGTCCCTGCGCACCGCCCTGGAGGACGGCGAGATCCGCATCGCCCGCCGCGACGGCACCGCCCGCTACCCGGCCCGCTTCCAGCTGGTGCTCGCCACGAACCCCTGCCCCTGCGCCCCGCCGAAGGAGATCGACTGCTGCTGCACCCCGGCCGTGCGCCGCCGCTACCGGTCGCGCCTCTCCGGCCCCCTGCTCGACCGCGTCGACCTGCGCGTCCGCATGCGCCCGATGACCGCGATGTCGAACGCCGACGCCACCCCACCCGAACCCACCGCCACAGTGCGAGCCCGCGTCCTCGCCGCCCGCACCCGAGCCGCCGCCCGCTGGTCCGCCCACGGCCACCCCTGGCAGACCAACGCCGACGTCCCCGGCCCCTCCCTCCGCCGCGAGTTCGCCCTCCCACGCCCCGTGACCGCCCTCCTGGACCGCGCCCTGGCCACCGGCGCCCTGACCGGCCGCGGCGCCGACCGCTGCCTCCGCGTCGCCTGGACCCTCGCCGACCTCTCCGAGTCCGCCCGCCCGACCTCCGACCACGTGGCCGCAGCCCTCTCCTTCCGCGACCGCTCCTAACCCACCCCCCAACCCCACCCGCCCACGACCCACCCGCCCACAACCCACCCACGGTCCACAACCCACCTCGCCCGCGCGGGCAACCAGCCCCAGCAACGCCACCGCCCGCCCCACTGCGGCGACCGCCGCCCCACCTCCCACCCCACGGCCACCGCTGCCACACCGCTGCTGCCACACCGCTGCCCCACCACACGACCACCGCCGCCCCACGGCCACCGCCCCACGGCCACCGCCCCACCGCCACCGCTCCAGCACGGTTATCACCGCACATCGAGGGCGGCGCCTGCCGAAGCCAAAGCAGCGTCCGCCAGGCCCAAGGCGGCGTCCGGCAAGCCCAAGCCCTCTGTCCTGATCCGCCCAGCTCAATCAGCTCAGTCCCGCCCGACCCCGTCCGGCCGAATCCCGCCCGGCCGAGTCCCTCCCCGACCCAGCCCGACCGGGCTCGCCCGCCGCCCAGGACCGACACATCCCCGGCCCGAACTACGCCGTTCGACCCGCCCCGTTCGACCCGCCCCGTTCGGCCCGACCCGTTCAACCCGCCCCGACCCGCCCCAACCCGACCCGGCGCTGGCCGCTGCCCACTTCCCGCCGCATTCCGCCACCACCAGACCGCTGGGCGCGGAGCCCACTCCCACTCCGCGCCCGGCCCCACCCCCCGCCCCTCCGAAACCGCACAACCCCCAGACAGCCGGACGCAGAGCGTTCGAGCCCCGGCTCTGCGTCCGGCCCCACAGGCGGGACGCCCGCCCCTCCCCGGCGGGCGTCCCGCTCTCCCCGCAACGCCGCCCACGCGCCTCCAGTCCTCCTCAGCCCGTCCTCTCCCGAACCGATCAACTCACCCACCTCAGACATCTCAGACAGGAGCCCGACCGTGAACCTGTTCTCCGCCTCGCCCGCCCTGGCCATCGCCGCCTCGCCGACCGCAGGCCTGCCATCCCTCCGGCTGCCCTCGGTGGTCCGCGGCCGGACTCCTGCCACCAGTCCGCCGTGGTGGCCACATCCCTGGCAGCGGTGGCTTCCCTGGTGGTGGTTCCAGTGAGCGGCACCGCGCCCGACGACGTTCGTCTTGCCAGGGCATACCTCTCGCGTGTTGCTGAACCGCATGCCGGGGCGCTGGCCGGGCTGGTGTCGGAGGTGGGGCCGGTGGAGGCGGCGCGGTTGGTGCGAAGCGGCGAAGTTTCGCCGTCGGTGGTCAGTCAGACGTCCGCGCGCAGGGCCGAGGAGCGGGCGCATGAAGACCTCGAGCGCATCGCTGGGCGGGGCGGGCGGTTGGTGGTGCCCGAGGACGCGGAGTGGCCGGGGTGGCCGTTCATCGCGTTGACGATGGGGCAGGCGCGGCGGTTGCGGTGTGGTGGTGAGCCGTTGGCGTTGTGGGTTCGGGGGCCGTACGACCTGGGGGAGGTCACCGAGAAAGCGGTGGCCGTCGTCGGGTCGCGGGCTGCCAGCGGGTACGGCGAGCACGTTGCCGCCGAGTTCGGGTACGGGCTGGCGCAGGCCGGGGTGACCGTTGTTTCCGGTGCGGCGTACGGGATCGACGGTGCGGCTCACCGGGGTGCGCTCGGCGGTGGCGGGGTGACGGTCGCGGTGCTGGCCTGCGGGGTGGACATCGCCTACCCGGCCGGGCACCAGGGGTTGCTCGGGAAGATCGCGAAGGAAGGACTGGTGATCAGCGAGTACCCGCCGGGGGTGACGCCGGCGCGGCACCGGTTCCTGACGCGCAACCGGCTCATCGCGGCGTTGGGGGTCGGGACCGTCGTGGTCGAGGCGGGGCGGCGCAGCGGGGCCAAGAACACGGCGGCGATCACGGTGGCGTTGGGGCGGGTGCTCATGGTCGTGCCGGGGCCGGTGACGTCCGCGAGCTCTGCCGGGTGCCACGAGCTGCTCAGGGACCGGCAGGCGGAACCGGTCAGTTCCGTTGCGGAGGTCGTGGAGTCGGTGGGGCGGTTCGGGGACGATCTCGCCACCCAGCCCGCGCAGAAGCAGAGCGAGATCGGCGCACCGCAGGGCGAGGCGATGCGGGTGTACGAGGCGCTCGGGAAGCGCAGCGCGGTCAGTGCCGAGGTCGCGTCGGTCGAGTCCGGGGTGGCGTTGGAACGGGTGCGGGCGTTGTTGCCCGAGCTGGAGCTGGCCGGGTTGGCGCTGCAGGCCGACGGCGGCTGGCAGCGGGTGGAGGTGCCGCGGTGATCAGGCGACCGATGACCTGCGCTTCTCATCTGTCCATTGTGGAGTCAAAATGAATCTGTCAGCGGTTCTGGTGTTAGGGCTTCATTCCACGTCGAGAGGGAAGAAGGTGGGCCTTCGGCCGATTGGGCGGTCGTGGTGGCCGTGAACGCTACTCCGAAAGGTGATCCGTGGCCGTTGTTGTGCCGATTGTCGTCACGGGGAGTGGGAACGTTACCGGCTGAACGATCATGAGAGCGCTCCCAGACGGCGTGGGGGTGTGGCGAGACTTGACCAAACGCCCCGACTGGCGCAGCGTCTTGGCCTATGTCCCCGCCGCCGCATGGTCGGACACGCCGTGTCGATCTCGTTCGCCTGCGCGAAAAACTGCCGACCAACGTCGCGGAGGCGTTGCGGCAGTACGAACGGCACCTCACGTTGGAGCGTGATCTCTCGCCGCACACGGTGCGCGCGTACATGGGAGATGTCGTCGCGCTGCTCGGACACGTCGCGGGGGACACGCCGGAGAACGCCGACGTGGGCCGGATCGACCTGACCGGGCTGCGGTCGTGGCTCGCTGCTCAACGCGCGGAAGGGTCGAGTCGCACGACCCTCGCGCGGCGTGCGGCGGCGGCGCGGACGTTCACGGCCTGGGCGCACCGGGCCGGGCACCTCGCCGCAGACCCCGGTCCGCGGCTCGCCGCGCCGCGGCCGCACCGCACGTTGCCGGCGGTGTTGCGGGTGGATCAGGCGAAGGACGCGATGGAGGCCGTATCCTCTGGCGCTTCCGAGGGCGATCCGGTTGCGCTGCGTGATCAGGCCGTGGTGGAGTTGCTGTACGCCACAGGTGTCCGCGTGGCTGAGCTCTGCGGGCTTGACCTCGACGACGTCGACTACTCCCTAAGGGTGATTCGAGTTCTTGGCAAAGGTGGACGCGAGCGCACCGCACCGTTCGGCGTTCCGGCCGAGCGAGCGTTGCGGCGTTGGCTCGACCAAGGCCGGAATGCCCTGGTAGCAGCCGATTCACCGCCGGCGCTGTTCCTCGGCGCCCGCGGCGGCAGGCTCAACCAGCGGGCCGTTCGCCAGCTGGTGCACGAGGTCGTCGCCGTGGTGCCGGACGCACCGGACATCGGGCCGCACGGGTTGCGCCACTCCGCTGCGACCCATTTGCTGGAAGGAGGAGCGGACCTGCGCACCGTCCAAGAACTGCTCGGTCACGCTACGCTCGCAACGACTCAGCTTTACACACACGTCACTGTCGAACGGCTGAAGGCGATCCATGACCGAACCCACCCCCGTTCCTGACGCCGCAGGGGGAGGATCGCGTACGGCGACCGTGCCCCCTGAACCCATCGTGCCCGCAACCGCCATCAAGCAGGCGAGCAACGGTCACCGTCAGAACGGCGCGCCGCGCACTGAGGTGAGCACCGGGTCGGCCCCAGAACCCGGTGCGGACACGCACGTCAACGGCACGCCCGTGGCCGCTCCGACCGCGGTGACGCGCGCGGACGTGCGGTCCGGTGACGACGTCGAGGCCGGCATCGTCGCGCTGTGGCGCAGCTACGGCGGGTCGCGCGACCAGAACGAGCGCGACCGCCTCGTCCTGCACTACGCGCCGCTGGTCAAGTACGTCGCCGGTCGCGTCGGAACCGGCCTGCCCGCGCACGTGGACGTGGCCGACCTGATCCAGTCCGGCATCTTCGGCCTCGTCGACGCCATCGAGAAGTTCGAGCCGGAACGCGGCCTCAAGTTCGAGACCTACGCCATGCAGCGCATCCGCGGTGCGATCCTCGACGACCTGCGCTCGCAGGACTGGGTGCCGCGCTCGGTCCGCAGCCGCGCCCGCGACGTCGAACGCGCCCTCGAACGCCTCGGCGCCAAGCTCCAGCGCACGCCCACCGACCGCGAGCTCGCCGCAGAGCTCAAGATCGGGCTGGCCGAACTGCGCGAGCTCTACGGCCAGCTGCAGCTCACCAGCGTCGTCGCCCTCGACGAGCTGATCGCGCCGAACAAGGGCGGCTCCTCGCTCGCCGAGTCGCTGCCCGACGACGCCGCGGAGGACCCGGTCGCGAGCCTCGTCGACCAGGACAGCCGCCGGCAGCTCGCCGACGCCATCGCCCAGCTCGCCGAACGCGACCGCGTGGTCGTCACCCTGTACTACTTCGAGAACCTGACGCTTGCCGAGATCGGCAAGGTCCTCGGCGTGACCGAGTCTCGCGTCTGCCAGCTGCACACCCGCGCCGTCCTGCGCCTGCGCACGAAGCTCAACGAGCAGTCCGAGGCCTAGACCGCCTCCTTTACGTCGCAACCTGGTCCGCACCGGGCTGCTGCTGACGCGCACCTGTGGTCTCGCCGCCAGAACACGACCGCTAGACCAGGGTTGATCGATTGGGGTGGGTGGTGGCCTGAGGCCGCCTGACCGGGCTGGTGGACTGAGCCTGGTGGGCCTGAGGCTCGTAGACCCGAAGCCGCTGGACCGGGCTGGAGGAGCTGGGGTTGCGGACAGGGTGGGCCGGGGCTGGTGGACAGGCTGGTCCACCAGGGACTGTCGGACCGAGCTGTGGTTCGTGCTGCGCACCCGCCGCCCGAACGGGGCATCTCGCCGCTGCCCGATCGGGGCCGTGGCTCACCACCCCTCGCCCGGAACGTGCCCGAGTCGTGGTCCCCCTGTCGTGTCGGAGGGCGCCACGAAGGGGCGGCTTGAGGTCTCGAAGAGGTGAGTGGGGCTCGGAAACGAGGGTGAATCGAGCCTCCCGGAGGGGTGTCTGGGGCAATTCACTCGATCGAGTGGCGATCGGTTGCGCAGTGAAATCGGGGTGCGCGAGCGGCCCGTGCGGGCGGTGAGCGGAGGGCGGGTCACGTGCTGCGGATCACGGGCTGCGGGCCGTGGACGGCGGGGGTGTGGGGAGCAGGCGGACGCGGCCGGAGGAGAGCAGGCGGAGCGGGTCGACGTAGTCGTGGCCGCGGCGGGCGCCCCAGTGCAGGCACGCGGCCGGGCAGTGGCCGGGCTGGAGGTGGCCGATCACCTCACCGCGGCGAACGGTGCTCCCGGCGGTGACCGCGGGCGTGATCGGTTCGTAGGTCGTGCGCAGGGGGCCGCGGTGCTGGAGCGAGACCAGGGTCCTGGCGGCGACCGCGCCCGCGTGGGCGACGGTGCCGTCGGCGGCTGCCAGCACCGGTGTGCCGGCGGGGGCGGCCAGGTCGACGCCGCGGTGGCCGGGGCCGAACGGTGTGGCGGGGGCGGTGAACGCGCGCACCACGGGGTGCGGCGGGGGCAGGGGCCACGAGCAGCGCGTGGTGGCCGGGGTCAGGAGGGTCGCCAGGAGCAGGGTGGTGGGGAGGAGCATGGGGACAGCTTCGGGTGGGGGATGTCCCGGGGACCACCGGCGAGCTGGGAACTGTGGACAACTCGGGGGTTGTGGACAAGTGCTCCCTCCGGCTACCTGCCGATTGGAGGTTTGTCGGGGGTGGGGCGTAGACTGTCGGGCGCGTCCCGTCTGTGCGGGACGACTTCGCGTGCCAACGCAGATCCGACCTGCTGTCGCTAGCTGGGTCGAGTCACGACGTCCGACGGTCCTGACGGTGCAGAGATGCTCCGCGGGTGCGGGCGACGGCTACGGCACCAGGGCCGACGGCCACCCCGGCCGGAGGCGTCAACCGAACCGACGCGCAAGGTGAGACCTGGCGCGTCCGACAGATGAGGTGCGAACCGGCCATGGCCGTCGTAACCATGAAGCAGCTGCTCGACAGCGGCGTGCACTTCGGGCACCAGACCCGCCGCTGGAACCCGAAGATGAAGCGCTACATCTTCACCGAGCGCAACGGCATCTACATCATCGACCTGCAGCAGACGCTGACCTACATCGACCGGGCTTTCGAGTTCGTCAAGGAGACGGTCGCGCACGGCGGGTCGATCCTGTTCATCGGCACCAAGAAGCAGGCGCAGGAGGCCATCGCCAACGAGGCGCTCCGCGTCGGCATGCCCTACGTGAACCAGCGCTGGCTGGGCGGCATGCTCACCAACTTCTCGACGGTCCACAAGAGGCTCCAGCGCCTCAAGGAGCTCGAGTCGATGGAGCAGACCGGCGGTTTCCAGGGTTTCACCAAGAAGGAAATCCTGATGATGAACCGCGAGAAGGACAAGCTGGAGCGCACGCTCGGCGGTATCCGCGACATGTCCAAGGTGCCCAGCGCCGTGTGGATCGTGGACACCAAGAAGGAGCACATCGCGGTCGGTGAGGCTCGCAAGCTGAACATCCCGATCGTGGCGATCCTCGACACGAACTGCGACCCGGACGAGGTCGACTACCCGATTCCGGGCAACGACGACGCGATCCGTTCCGCCGCCCTGCTGACCAAGGTCGTGGCCGAGGCCGCCGCCGCTGGTCTCATGCAGCGCTCCGGTGCCCGTCGCGACGCCGCCGAGGGCCAGGACAAGCCCGAGGTCGCTGTCGACGAGCCGCTGGCGGAGTGGGAGCAGGAGCTCCTCACCAACACCTCCGCCGAGGCCAGCACTTCTGCCGAGGCCAGCACCTCCGCCGAGGCCCCGGCCGCGGCAGAGCAGCCCGTCCAGTCCTGATCTCCCACGCGGCGCCCGCACACCAGCGGGCGCCGCGTGACTCAAGCGCGTACATCGCAGAAGGAAAACGATGGCGAACTACACCACCGCGGACGTCAAGAAGCTCCGCGAGCTCACCGCCGCCGGCATGATGGACTGCAAGAAGGCCCTGGACGAGGCTGACGGCGACTTCGAGAAGGCCGTCGAGATCCTGCGCATCAAGGGCGCCAAGGACGTCGGCAAGCGCGCCGAGCGCACCACGTCCAACGGCCTCGTCGCCGTCAAGGACGGTGCCATGGTCGAGCTGCGCTGCGAGACGGACTTCGTCGCCAAGAACGCCGACTTCATCGCGCTGGCGGACGAGATCGTCGCGATCGCCAAGGCCAACAAGGTCGCGGACGTCGAGGCCCTCAAGGCCGTCGAGGTCGACGGCAAGACCGTGGACGCGCTGGTCCAGGAGTTCTCCGCCAAGATCGGCGAGAAGCTCGAGCTGGCCAAGGCCGTCGACTTCGACGGTGCCGTCTCGACCTACCTGCACAAGCGCGCCGCCGACCTGCCGCCCGCCGTGGGCGTCCTGGTCGAGTACACCGGCGACAACGCCGAGGCCGCCAAGGGTGCCGCGATGCAGATCGCCGCGATGCGCCCGAAGTTCGTCACCCGTGACGAGGTCCCCGAGGACCTGGTCGCCAACGAGCGCCGCATCGCCGAGGAGACCGCTCGCGAGGAGGGCAAGCCCGAGGGCGCGCTCCCCAAGATCGTCGAGGGTCGCGTCAACGGCTTCTTCAAGGACGTCGTGCTCCTGGAGCAGGCTTCCGTGACGGACAGCAAGAAGACGGTCAAGGCCCTGCTGGACGAGGCCGGCGTGACGGTCACCCGTTTCGCTCGGTTCGAGGTCGGCCAGAGCTGATCACGGTGAGGGCGGGGTTGCGAGAAGACGGCGACCCCGCCCTTGCTATGTCCTGACCAATGGCGCTGAGGAGGACTGACCTGTGAGCGAAGAAGGTAGCCACGGCTACAACCGGGTGATGCTCAAGCTCGGTGGCGAGATGTTCGGCGGTGGTGGCGTCGGGGTTGATCCCGATGTCGTCCAGACAGTCGCCCGGCAGATCGCTGCGGTAGTCCGGTCCGGCGTGCAGGTGGCCGTCGTCATCGGTGGTGGCAACTTCTTCCGCGGCGCGGAGCTGCAGCAGCGCGGCATGGACCGCTCGCGCGCCGACTACATGGGCATGCTCGGCACGGTCATGAACTGCCTGGCGCTGCAGGACTTCCTCGAGCGCGAGCACGGCATCGACACCCGCGTGCAGACCTCCATCCAGATGACGCAGGTCGCCGAGTCCTACATCCCCCGCCGCGCGATGCGCCACCTGGACAAGGGCCGCGTCGTGATCTTCGGTGGCGGCGCGGGTCTGCCGTACTTCTCCACCGACACCACCGCCGCCCAGCGCGCGCTGGAGATCGGCTGCGAGATCGTGCTGATGGCCAAGGCCGTCGACGGCGTCTACACGGCCGACCCCAAGATCGACCCGGACGCGCTGATGTTCGACAACATCACCCACCGCGAGGTGCTGGAGCGCGGCCTCAACGTCGCCGACGCCACGGCGTTCAGCCTCTGCATGGACAACAACATGCCGATCCTCGTCTTCAACCTCCTCACCGAGGGGAACATCGCGCGCGCGGTCCGTGGTGAGAAGATCGGCACCCTGGTCAACACCCCCGGTGGCCGGCCCGCCTTCTAGACCTGGTGGGATCAGACCTGGACCGGGACAAGGGCACGAACACGCAGAGCAAGGAGCAGTCGTGATCGACGAGACCCTCCTCGACGCCGAGGAGAAGATGGAAAAGGCGGTTTCGGTGGCGAAGGAGAACCTCGCCTCCGTGCGGACCGGTCGAGCGACTCCCTCGATGTTCAACCGCATCAACATCGACTACTACGGCTCGATGACGCCGCTGAACCAGATGGCCAGCATCTCGGTCCCCGAGGCGCGCATGGCGGTCGTCAAGCCGTACGACGCGAGCCAGCTGAACGCGATCGAGAAGGCGATCCGGGACTCCGACCTGGGCGTCAACCCGAGCAACGACGGCACCGTCATCCGCATCGTCATCCCGCAGCTCTCCGAGGAGCGCCGCCGGGACATGGTGAAGGTCGCCAAGCAGAAGGGCGAGGACGCGCGCGTCTCCGTCCGCGGTGTCCGCCGCAAGGCGAAGGAAGAGATCGACAAGCTCGTCAAGGACGGCGAGGTCGGCGAGGACGACGGCGCACGTGGTGAGAAGGAGCTCGACGCTCTGACCCACAAGTACACCGCGCAGGTCGACGAGCTCGTGAAGCACAAGGAAGCCGAGCTCCTCGAAGTCTGATTCCCCCTGATGGTTCGCCCGGCCGAGTCGCGGCAGGCGTGATTGCCCTGGCCGGGCGGAGGTCGTGATGGGAGCACAGGTGGCAGGCGGTCCCGCGGACGTGCCCGCGTCGAAGCCGTCGCGGGCGGGACGTGACCTGAGGTCGGCGGTCCTGGTCGGCGTCGGCCTCGGCGCGGTGATCATCGCGTCGCTGCTGACCGTCAAGGAGACCTTCATCGGCATCGTCGCGGCCGCCGCGGCGGTGTCGACGTGGGAGCTCGCGAACGCCTTCAAGAAGGGCGGCATCAACGTCGCCCTGTGGCCCGCTCTCATCGGCGGCCAGGCGATCATCTGGCTGTCCTGGCCGCTGGGCCGCGACGGCATGATGACCACGCTCGTGGTCACCGTGCTGGTCTGCATGTTCTGGCGGTTCCGCGGCGGTTCCGACGGTTACCTGCGCGACCTGAGCGCGTCGGTGTTCACCGTCGTCTACGTGCCGCTGTTCGCGGCGTTCGCGGCCATGCTCGTCGTCCCCGACGACGGTGCGGGCCGCGCGTTCGCGTTCATCATCGGCGTGGTGCTGTCCGACGTGGGCGGGTACGCGGCCGGTGTGTTCCTCGGCAAGCACCCGATGGCGCCGACGATCAGCCCGAAGAAGTCCTGGGAGGGCTTCGCCGGTTCACTGGTCGCCGGCGTGGTCGGTGGCGCGATCACCGTCACCACGCTGCTGGACGGCCAGTGGTGGCACGGCGCGCTGTTCGGTGCCGCGATCGTCGTCACGTCCACCGCGGGCGACCTGGTCGAGTCGCTGATCAAGCGCGACCTCGGCATCAAGGACATGGGCACGCTGCTGCCCGGCCACGGCGGCATCATGGACCGGATGGACTCGCTGCTGCCGTCCGCCGTCGCCTCCTGGCTGCTGCTGCACCTGTTCGTGCAGTGACGCCCCACTAGTCGTCGAACGGATCGTCCACCGCGGTGCGCGGCTCGGCCTCGACGACGCGGGACGGGTCGATCACGGAGAACGCCATTCCCGCGTGGTCCTCGACCACGGTGATGCGCCCGAACGGCGTGTCGTAAGGCTCCACGGTGACCCGTCCGCCGAGCTCCAGCACGCGGTAGGCCACGGAGTCCGTGCCGATCTCCGGCGCGGCGTTGAAGTACACCATCCAGTGCGAACGCTCGCCGTAGGGGAACTCGCGGCCCATCTTCTGTCGGCCGAAGACCTCGACGCCCTCGATGGACCACGACGCGTAGTCCAGCCGCTGCCCGTCGCCGATCTGCGTGATGTCGAAGCCGCACAGCTCGCCGAAGAACTCGTCGGCCGCCGCGCCGTCGCGGGTGTTGAGCTCGGCCCACGCGTAGGCGCCGTGCCCGTTCATGCCGAACCGCCAGTCCTCCGGTACGTGCCGGAACCCGACGACGGCGCCGGTCGGGTCGCTGATCACGGCGCTCTGGGTGTGGTCCGCCCCGTCCTCGGGGTCGCGCAGCACCGAGCCGCCGAGCAGGAGGGCCTTCTCCGCTGTGGCCCGCGCGTGCGGCGTGACCAGGTACAACCGCCACGGCTCCGGTTCACCCTGCGGTAAGCCGGCGACGGGGACGCCGTCGACCATCGCCACCGTGCAGCCGTTGTCGTCGGCGTAGTGCCAGCCGAACAGTCCGGTGTAGAACTCGATCGTCGCCCGGAGGTCGTCGACGGAGCGTTCGACCCAGCACGGGCTGCCTCCGAGTAAAGGCGCGAGCTGGGGTGTGTTGGGCGCGATCGACACTGCCGCCTCCTGCAGGGAAGGAATGCGGTCACGCTACGCCGTAAGTGGACGAATTCGTACGGTCACCGGCAAATAGAGGTCTTACAGTGGCTGCGTGAGGGGATTCGTGCGGGCGGCGCTGGCGGCGGTGCGCCCGGTGGACGTGGTGCCGAGCCCGAACATCTGGCATTGGCCCGAGGTCTACGAGGTCGAGAACCGCGCGCAGGACGTGCACGGCGCGATCTGGGCCGCGTTGCGCGAGGAGTGCCCGTTCGACGCGGCCGACGTGGTCGACGTCGGCTGCGGTGACGGTTTCCACCTGCCGATCTTCGCCGCGTCCGCGCGTTCGGTCGTCGGCGTGGAACCCCACCCGCCGCTCGTCGCGCGGGCTGGCCGACGGGTGGCCGGGCTGCCGAACGCCCGCGTCGTGTCCGGGCCCGCCCAGCGGTTGCCGCTCGACGACGCCTCGGCCGACCTGGTGCACGCGCGGACGGCGTACTTCTTCGGTCCCGGATGTGAACCGGGGCTGCGGGAGGCGGACCGCGTGCTGCGGCCGGGTGGCGCAATCGCGATCGTCGACCTCGACGGGTCGGCCGCGCCGTACGGGCCGTGGTTGTGCGCGGACGAGCCGCGGTACGACCCGGCCGCCGTGGAGAAGTTCTTCACGGACAACGGGTTCTCGTTGCGCCGGGTCGTCGCCGAATGGCGGTTCGAGTCGCGCGAGGCCCTGGAGTCGGTGTTGCGCATCGAGTTCTCCGCCGGGGTCGCCGAGCGGGCGATCGCGTCCGTTGAGGGGGTGAGCTTTCCGGTGGGGTATCGGCTGCACGTGCGGCGCAAGCCGACCGGGCTGATCGTGTGAGCTGGGGAGCGTGGCTCCCCTGGGACAGGTGATCATGGCCAAGTTCAAGTGCAAGTGCGGCACCGTCACTCGGGATGACGACCCCGACCACGGCTTGCTGATGTTCCGGTCGCGTGACTACGAGGACGACGCGGTTGCCGGGCTGGGTGACTTGTTGGGGAGGTGCATGCAGGTCATCGACTGTCCGACATGCGGTCGACTGTGGGTCTGGTGGGAGCGCCGGGGAGACGCTCCGCCGACGCAGTACACGAGGCAGCCGCCGGATCCGGACTAGGCTTCGGTTCGTGGAGAAGCGAAACGCAGGCAGGTTGAACCGCCAGGTCGGCGTCGTCGGGCTGGGGTGCTGGCAGCTCGGCGCCGACTGGGGCGAGGTGGACGAGAGCGAGGCGCTCGCGCTGCTGCACGCCGCCGCCGACACGGGGGTCGACTTCTTCGACACCGCGGACGTGTACGGCGACGGGCGCAGCGAGACGCTCGTCGGGCGGTTCCTCAAGGAGCGCAAGGACGACGGCGTCTTCGTGGCCACCAAGATGGGGCGGCGGCTGCCGGCGCAGACCACGGAGGGGTACAACCGCGAGAACTTCCTCGCGTGGAACGACCGCAGCCGCCGCAACCTCGGGGTGGACACGCTCGACCTGGTGCAGCTGCACTGCCCGCCGACGCCGGTGTACGGCCGGGACGAGGTGTACGACACGCTCGACGAGATGGTGGAGCAGCAGCGGATCGCTGCTTACGGCGTGTCGGTGGAGAAGGTCGAGGAAGCGCTCGAGGCGATCAAGCGGCCGAACGTGGCCAGCGTGCAGATCATCCTGAACGCGTTCCGGCTCAAGCCGCTCGAAGAGGTGCTGCCCAGGGCGGCCGAGGCGGGGGTCGCGATCATCGCGCGGGTGCCGCTGGCGTCCGGGTTGTTGTCCGGCAAGTACAGCAAGGACACGCAGTTCGGCGCGGACGACCACCGCAACTACAACCGCAACGGTGAGGCGTTCGACGTCGGCGAGACCTTCTCCGGGGTGCCGTTCGAGGTGGGGCTGGAGGCCGTGGAACGGCTCCGGCCGCTGGTGCCCCAGGGCGCGTCCATGGCGCAGTTCGCGCTGCGGTGGATCGTGGACCAGGCCGGTGTCACCGTGGTGATCCCGGGTGCGCGCAACGTGGGGCAGGCGCGGTCCAACGCGGCGGCGGCTGAGTTGACCGGAGTGGACCAGAAGGCGGTCGAAGCGGTGTACGACGAGCTGATCAGGCCGCACGTGCACGACCGGTGGTAGGTCACTCCTCGGCGAGGATGGCGTAGAGCTTGCGCCGCAGCTCGTTGTAGAGCTCGACGGCACGGGCCTTCTGCTCGGGCGTGCCCGCGTGGGAGATCTGCTCCATCGCGCTGCCGAGCAGCCGGATCGCGGTGCGCAGCTCGCCGTCGACCGGGTCGAGCTGGAAGTTGATGTCGCGCCAGGGCGGGGCCGTGTGCTCCGTCCTGCCGTGCTCGGTGAGGGTGAACAGCTTCTTGCCTCCTTCTTCTGCGGAGGAGATCAGGCCCTCGTCGGCCAGCATCTGCAGTGTCGGGTAGACCGAGCCGGGGCTCGGGCTCCAGCCGCCGCCGGTGCGCCGGGCGATCTCCTGGATGATCTCGTAGCCGTGCATCGGGCGTTCTGCCAGCAAGGACAGCACAGCCGCACGGACGTTGCCGCGCCGTTGGCGGCCGCCCCTGCCACCGCCTCCGAACGGGCCGTGGCGGTGCCTGTGAACGCGGTTCCTGTGGTGTGGTCTCATCATCATGTCGTTAACGATATATCGGAAGCTATCGCGATGCAACGGTCTTGTGTTGGCGAAGTTCGTGGGACACTGGATGTGCTATGACCTCGCTTCCCCTCGTCTTCGACGCGCCCAAGCGCGGCCTGCCGCCGCGCCACCTGGTCGACCTCACGCCCGCGCAACGCGCCGAGGCGGTGTCCGCCCTCGGTGAGAAGCCGTTCCGCGCCAAGCAGCTGTCGAACCACTACTTCAGCCGCCTGACCGTGGACCCGGCCGAGATGACCGACATCCCGGCCGCCACGCGCGACAAGCTCGTCGCCGACCTGATGCCGCCGCTGTTCACGGTCGTGCGCAAGGTCACCACCGACGAAGGCACGACCGCGAAGACGCTCCTGCGCGCGCACGACGGCACGCTCATCGAGAGCGTCCTCATGCGTTACCCGGACCGCGCGACGCTGTGCATCTCCTCGCAGGCCGGCTGCGGCATGGCCTGCCCGTTCTGCGCGACCGGTCAGGGCGGTCTGCAGCGCAACCTGTCGACCGCGGAGATCGTGGACCAGGTGCGCCTGGGTGCCGCGGCGATGCGCGACGGCGAGCTGCCCGGTGGGCCCGGCCGGCTGTCGAACATCGTGTTCATGGGCATGGGTGAGCCGCTCGCGAACTACAAGCGCGTGATCGAGGCCGTGCACCGCATCACCGCGCCGGCGCCGGACGGGCTGGGCATCTCGCAGCGCACCGTCACCGTGTCGACGGTCGGACTGGTGCCCGCGATCAAGAAGCTGACCGAGGAGAAGCTGCAGGTCAGGCTTGCGGTGTCGCTGCACACGCCGGACGACGAGCTGCGCAACACGCTGGTGCCGGTCAACACCCGCTGGGACGTGGCCGAGGTCCTGGAGGCAGCCCGCGGGTACGCCGACCAGACCGGGCGCCGGGTCAGCATCGAGTACGCGCTGATCCGCGACATCAACGACCAGGGCTGGCGGGCCGACCTGCTCGGCAAGAAGCTGCGCAAGCACCTCGGGCAGCTCGTGCACGTGAACCTGATCCCGCTGAACCCGACGCCGGGCTCGAAGTGGGACGCCTCGCCGAAGCCGGTGGAGCGGGAGTTCGTGCGGCGGGTGCGGGAGCAGGGTGTCGAGTGCACCGTGCGGGACACGCGCGGGCAGGAGATCGCGGCGGCCTGCGGTCAGCTCGCCGCTGAAGGCTGACCTGTCGGGCGGGCATGACCACAACTACGAGCCTTTGAGTGCTAGCATTGACTGCAATGACAGCATTGGAGGTGGGTCATGGCGGTCCTCACGATCCGTGACTTCGACGAGAGCCTGAAGGCGAAGCTGAGAATTCGTGCGGCTGAACACGGCCGATCGATGGAAGCTGAGGTGCGTGCGATCCTCGCCGCTGTGTTGACCAAGTCCGACTCGGGGCCTGGTATGGGAACGAGGATTCGGCAACGCTTCACCGATATCGATGAAGTCTCGTTCGAACTGCCCCGGCGTGCTGAGTCGGCGCGAGCGGCGGAGTTTCCCGAGTGATCGTTCTTGACACCAACGTCGTTTCCGAACTCATGCGGCAGGTTCCGAACGACGAGGTGGTCCGCTGGGTGGATCGGTACCCGGCCGACGAAGTCTTCATCACCGCCGTCACAGCTGCCGAGCTCGCGTACGGCGTTGAGCGAATGCCGGACGGTCAACGTAAATCCGCGCTCGCGGTCAAGGTCTCAGAACTCCTGGCTGAGGATTTCCAGGGGCAGATCCTGCCGTTCGACGGCGTGGCGGCCACGTACTACGGCGAGATCGCAGCGGAACGCGAGGAACAAGGCTCCCCGATCAGCATGGCGGATGCGCAGATCGCCGCGATCTGCCGCCGCTTTGCGGCGTGCTTGGCCACCCGCAACATCAAGGACTTCGCAGACACGGGGATCACCTTGCTGAACCCGTGGCGCGACGCCGACTGACCGTGCGAGACACGCGGGCAGGAGATCGCCGCGGCCTGCGGCCCGCACGCCGCTCGGCCCGGACCGAGGTCTCGGCCAGGGCCTGGCCGGCAGCGTCGGAGGTCTACGGTTCCACCTCGGTCAAGGCCCCGGTGGCCACGTCGAACACGAAGCCTCGTACGGAGTCCTTGACCGGCACGAACGGATTGCCGGTGATGCGCGCGATCGACTGGCGGACGTCCTCCTCCAGGTCGGCGAACGCCTCGGCGGCCCAGGGCGGCTTCACGCCGACGTCCTGCTGGATCGAGCGCTTGAAGTCGTCGTCCGTGAACGTCAGCATGCCGCAGTCGGTGTGGTGGATGAGGATGATCTCCCTGGTTCCGAGCAGCCGCTGGCTGATCGCGAGCGAGCGGATCTCGTCCTCGGTCACGACGCCGCCGGCGTTGCGGATCACGTGCGCCTCGCCCTCGTTCAGCCCGAGCACGCGGTAGACGTCGAGGCGCGCGTCCATGCACGCCACCACGGCGACCTGCTTCGAGGGCGGTAGGGGCAGAGGGCCGGAGAACTGGGCGGCGTAGGTGGCGTTGTGGGCGAGCAACTCGTCGGTCACCGACATGATCTGGTCCTTTCACCTGGACGTATGTCGATGAGCCAACTGCCGCATGCGCATACCTGCAACAGTGCCCATGGGCTGGGAATGGCTCCGCAGCAGAAAGAGCGGAGACCGATCAGGTCGGGGACAGACCACCTCGCGGACGCGAC
Source organism: Lentzea sp. NPDC042327 (assembly GCF_040647275.1). NCBI lineage: Bacteria > Bacillati > Actinomycetota > Actinomycetes > Pseudonocardiales > Pseudonocardiaceae > Lentzea > Lentzea sp. NPDC042327. The sequence continues at coordinate 430,194 of NZ_JBEZBX010000005.1, read as the reverse complement.
GGCTGCTGACCCCTCAACGGGTGGTGGCGGGCTCCAGGCCGACGGGCGCGGTGTTGTCGAACGTCTCGCGCGCCTCGGCGACCGAGTCGTAGTTCTGCTGCGCCCACACCCGCAGCGCCGCGAGCGGTTCGATCACGCTGCGGCCCAGTTCGGTGAGCTCGTACTCCACGCGCAACGGCACCGTGGGGTACACCGTGCGCGTGACGAGCCCGTCGCGTTCGAGCGCGCGCAACGTCTGCGTGAGCATCTTCTGGCTGATGCCCTCCAGTTCGCGCTTCATCTCGCCGAAGCGCACCGGTCCGTTCTCCATCGCGCCGATCGCCAGGGCCGTCCACTTCGACGCGACCATGTCCAGCAGGTCGCGGCACGGGCACATCTTCGAGTAAACGTTCCTGATCACGGCTAGTTTCTATCAGGTACCCAGTGCACAAACTAGTGCCTGATTGCGAACGGTGACCAGGTCACGCAAGCTTGTGCACATGCGAGCGATCAGCCAGACCGAGTTCGGCGGACCAGAGGTCCTGACCCTCATCGACCTGCCCAAGCCCACGCCCGTTCCGACGGAGGTGCTGGTCAGGGTGCACGCGGCCGGCATCAACCCGGTCGACTGGAAGACCCGCGCCGGCGGTGGCATGGCCGGGTTGCAGACGTTCCCGCTCGTGCTGGGCTGGGACGTGTCCGGCGTGGTCGAGGAGGTCGGCTTCGGCGTCACGACCCTCAAGCCCGGTGACGAGGTCTACGGCATGCCGCGCTTCCCGCACGCCGCGAGCGCCTACGCCGAGTACGTCACCGCCCCGTCGCGCCACTTCGCGCGCAAGCCGCAGGGCCTCACCCACGTCGAGGCGGCCGCGCTGCCGCTCGCCGCGCTCACCGCGTGGCAGGTCCTGGCCGACACCGCCGACGTCCAGCCGGGGCAGAAGGTGCTGGTCACCGCGGCGGCCGGGGGAGTGGGGCACCTCGCGGTGCAGATCGCGAAGGCCCGCGGCGCGCACGTGATCGGGACGGCACGGGCGCAGAAGCACGCGTTCCTGAAGGACCTCGGCGTGGACGAGGTGGTCGACTACACGGTCGCCGAGTACGGGGGCCGCGACGTCGACGTGCTCGTCGACCTGGTCGGCGGCAGCTCGTCGGCACCGGTCAAGCCCGGTGGGCTCTTCGTCGGCGTGCCGTCGGGGGTCGCCGTCGGCCACCGCGACGACATCAGGACCAGCCCGATCCTCGTCGAGCCGGACCGCGCGGGCCTGGAGGCGATCACCGCGCTGGTCGAGTCCGGTGCGCTGCGGGTGCACGTCGACGCGACGTTCCCGCTGGAGGAGGCCGGACAAGCGCATGCCCTGGGCGAGAAGGGTCGCACCCGGGGCAAGCTCGTGCTGGAGGTCTGACGGGGGACTAGCGCCGCCAGGACGTCTTGCGGCGCGCCATGTCCCACACCAGCAGGGCGATGATCACCACGCCGGTGGCGACGAGGTAGATGTTCTCGATGCGACCGTGGTGGTTGCCGATCAGCATCAGGAAGCAGAAGATCGCGGAGAGCCAGCCGGCGATCCGGGTGCCCTTGGGCAGCGTGCCGTGCCAGCCCCACTCGTGCGACGGCTCCTCGTGAGGGTCGACGGCAGGACGCTTGTCCAGTTCCGAGGACGAAGCCACGGTTTCCTCCACTGCTCATCCGGTTACCTGGTCATCGTCGCACACGGGGACGCGCGCGGATGTGTGAGGTCGCGCGCGCACGCCTTATCAGCGGGGTCGTGCACCGTTACCGTTAGCGCGGCCCACCCGTCCCACCCTGCGAAGGCGCCACCGACTTGACCGGCTTCTCCCCCGCCGAGGGCTCCACCCCGGACACGTCCGCCCCCGTCGAGATCGGCCTGCACGGGGTGCGCAAGCGCTTCTCCGACCAGGTGGCGGTCGACGGGATCTCGCTCGACGTCCACGAGGGCGAGTTCTTCTCCGTGCTCGGCCCGTCCGGCTGCGGCAAGACCACGGTGCTGCGCATGATCGCCGGATTCGTCGACCCGGACGAGGGCCGCATCGAGCTCGACGGCAACGACATGGTGGGCGTCCCCCCGTACCGGCGGGACGTCAACACCGTCTTCCAGTCGTACGCGCTGTTCCCGCACATGTCCGTGTGGGACAACGTCGCCTACGGCCTCAAGCGCAAGAAGCTGCGCGGCGAGGAGCTGCGCAAGCGCGTCGGCGAGCACCTGGAGCTCGTGCGGCTGTCGCAGTTCGCGCAGCGCAGGCCCGCCCAGCTCTCCGGCGGCCAGCAGCAGCGCGTCGCCATCGCGCGGGCGCTGGCGGCCGGTCCGCAGCTGCTCCTGCTCGACGAACCGCTCGGCGCGCTCGACGCGAAGCTGCGCAAGGAGCTGCAGATCGAGCTGATGCGCATCCAGCGCGAGGTCGGCACGACGTTCCTCTACGTCACGCACGACCAGGAGGAGGCGCTGGTCCTCTCGCACCGCATCGCCGTGATGAACGCCGGCAAGATCGAGCAGGTCGGCTACCCCGAGGACGTCTACGAACGCCCCGCCACCCGGTTCGTCGCCGGGTTCATCGGCACGTCCAACATCCTGGACGCCGAGGTGTCCGGAGTGGACGGCGGCTTCGCCGAGCTGACCGCTCCCGGCGCCACCCGGTTGCGCGCGCGGCTGACCGGCAGCGCCGCCCACGGGCAGAAGGTCGCCGCGACCGTGCGCCCGGAGAAGGTGCACCTGTTCAACGAGACCGCGGAACCGCCCACGGGCTGGTGCGTGCTCCAGGGCGTGGTGCACGACGTCGTCTACACGGGCGTGTCGACCCAGTTCGTCGTGGACACCCCGGTGGGAGAGCTGGTGGCGTTCGTGCAGAACGCCCAGCGCATCGACGACGCGGGCGCGCCGGGACAACCGGTGCGGATGGCGTGGGACCCCGAGTTCACCGTGCTGCTGGAGAAGGCTGATGACTGACAAGAACGTCCGGATCGCCCGTCTGTGGGACAACGACTCAGCGCGGGTGACCCGGCGCACGATGCTGGGCTCGATGACGTTCTTCGCGCTGGCCGCCTGCGGTGTCGGTGAGGCGCCGACGACCGGCGGTGCCACCTCGGCCGCGGCGAAGGCCAAGAACCTGAAGGACGAGCTCAAGCTCAACTTCTACAACTGGACCGACTACATCGCGAAGGACACCCTGCCGGGCTTCCAGACCGCGACCGGCATCCAGGTCACCTACGACAACTTCTCCACCAACGACGAGATGGAAGCCAAGATCGCTTCCGGCTCCGCGGGCTACGACCTGGTGGTGCCGTCGGACAACTTCCTGCGCCGGTTCCTGCGCTCGGGCCTGCTGCAGCCGCTGGACCACTCGTCGCTGCCGAACCTGAAGAACCTGGAGAAGCGGTTCGTCGAGGCCGACTACGACGCCGGCAACAGGTACTCGGTGCCGTGGGCGTGGGGCACGACCGGTCTCGCGTACTCGAAGTCGCAGATCGGCGGCGACGTCACCGGGTTCTCCGCCTACGACCTGCCGAACGCGCAGGGCCGCAGCACGATCCTCGACGAGGCGCGCGACGGCATGGCGCTGGGCCTGCTGGGGCTCGGTCACGACCCGAACACCACCGACGCGAAGCAGATCGACGACGCGGCGAACTTCTTGCTGTCGTTGAAGAAGAAGCTCGGTCAGATCACCTCCGACGTGATCGAGCCGCTCACCTCCGGCCAGGTGCGGCTGGCGCAGGCCTACTCCGGTGACGCGTTCCAGGCGCGTGAGACCAGCGAGGACGTGGCGTACGCCATCCCGTCCGAGGGCGGACTGTCCTACGTGGACCTGCTGGTCATCCCGAAGGACGCGCCGCACGCCGAGAACGCGCACCGGTTCATCGACTACATCCTCGGTGCCGAGACCGGCGCCGCGCTGTCCAACGCCGTGCGCTACGGCAGCCCGAACGCGGCCGCCAAGCCGTTGATCGACAAGGAGCTGCTGGACGACCCGCTGGTCTACCCGTCGGAGGAGCAGCTGAAGAAGCTGCCGTTCACCAAGGACCTCGGTGGTGACGTCGAGGCGCGGTACGCCGACGCCTGGACGAAGGTCAAGACCGGCTGACCGGCTGGCTCAGCATCCCCCTGATCAGCACCGACTCGCGGAACGTCGCCGGACCCGCCAGCCGCAGGTCCGGCGCCGCACGCGCGATCGCGCGGAACGCGACCTCGCCCTCCAGCCGCGCGAGCGCCGCGCCCAGGCAGTAGTGGAGGCCGCTGGAGAACGCCAGGTGCTCCGGCTGCTGCACCCGCATCACGTCGAAGCGGTGCGGCTCCGGGTAGACCCGCGGGTCCCGGTTCGCGGCGGCGAGGAGCAGGTGGACACCCTCGTCCACGCCGATCTCCTCACCCGACAACGTGACCGGCTCGTGCGCGAGCCGGGTGGTGAACTGCACGGGCGGCGCCCAGCGCAGCGTCTCCTCGACCACGTCGGGCGCGATGCCGGGGTGCGCTGTGAAGAACGCCCACTGCGCCGGGTGGTCGAGCAACGCGCGCACGCCGTTGCCGATCAGGTTGACCGTCGTCTCGAAGCCCGCGATGAGCAACAGCGCCAGCGTGCTCAGCAACTCCGGCACGGTGAGCTCCTGCTCCGCCTCCGCGGCCACGAGCGCGCTGATCACGTCGTCGCCGGGCCGCGTCCTGCGTTCGGCGATGAGCCGCTCGAACAACGCGAAGACCCGGTCGTCGGCCTTGTCCTTCTCGGGGGAGACCCTGCCGTCGAACGACTCCGCGACGAGACGGCCGTAGTGCGCGAAGTCGCCGGTGTCGGCGTCCGGGATGCCGAGCAGCTCGCTGATCACCGCGATCGGCAGCGGTTGCGCGAAGTCGCTCATCAGGTCGAACTCGGCACCGGCCCGGTCGAGCAGCGCGCCGGCGACCTCCTCGACCCGCGGCCGGTACCCGTCGATCTTCTTCGGGCTGAACGCGGGCGCGGCCAGCCTGCGCAACCGGGTGTGGTCGGGCGGGTCCAGCTCCAGGAACGACCCGGACAGCACGTTCGGCGTGCCCGGATAGGTGCCGTTGGCGTATCGCACGCCGAAGCGGCGGTCGCGCAGGATCTTGTTCACCAGCGAGTGGCTGGTCGTGGTCCACAGGCCGCCGTCGCGCGTCAGCGGTCCCCGTGCGCGGATCCGTTCGTAGATCGGATGTGGGTCTTCATGGCCGTTCAGCTGCTCCAGCACCGCTTACCCCCTTGCCGGGAAGCGACTGCGGCATGTGGTCCTGCCGACAACCTTGACCACCACGGTACGGGAGCGGGCACGTGGCAGGATGTGCGCTCGTGCTCCGACGCTGGCTGAAGGCCAACGCCCTGCTCACGCCCACCGGGCTGTGGCTGGGGATTTTCCTGATCGCACCGCTCGCGCTCGTCGTCCAGTTCAGCTTCGCGACGCGGGACACCGGCGTGGCCCGCGCGGTGCTGCCGTGGACGACGCAGGCCTACCTGACGGCGCTGGACCCGGCGTTCCTGCCGATCTTCGGGCGGACGCTGGTCTACGCGGTGGCGACGACGGTCGCGTGCCTGCTGCTCGGGTTCCCGCTGGCGTGGTTCATCGCGCGGCACGGCGGCCGATACCGGACGGCGTTGCTGGCGGCGGTGCTGATCCCGTTCTGGTCGAGTTACCTCGCGCGGATCTACGCGTGGAAGGCGCTGCTCGACGGGGAGGGCTTGGTCAACACCGTGCTCGGCTGGGTGGGGCTCGACCGCGACGGCGGCTTCCTGCTCACGCACGGCGCGGTGGTCCTCGGGCTCACGTACGGGTTTCTGCCGTTCATGGTGCTGCCGCTCTACGTGGCGTGCGAGCGGTTCGACTTCCGGCTGGTGGAGGCGTCGTACGACCTCGGGCACGGGCGGGTGTCGACGTTCTTCCGGATCGTGCTGCCGGGCGTGCTCACCGGCGTGCTGGCCGGGTCGTTGCTGGTCCTGGTGCCCTCGGCGGGTGACTTCGTCACGCCGAAGCTGCTCGGCGGGGTCGACCAGTCGACGTTCGGGTCGGTGATCGACGACCAGTTCCGCGGCGGCAACAACTGGCCGCTGGGGTCGGCGATGGCGGTGCTGCTGCTCGTGCTGGTGGTGCTCGTGCTCGTGTTGCGCGGGCGGCGTGGGGAGGACGTGCTGTGAACCGTCGGCCGTGGGCGCTCGGTGCGGTCGCTCTGCTCGTGTTCGTGTTCCTGTACGCGCCGATCGTGTGGCTCGCCATCGCGTCGTTCAACTCCTCGCGGTCGTTGTCGCGCATCAGCGGCGTGTCGACGCGGTGGTACGAGGAGCTGTTCCGCGACACCCGCGTGTTGGAGTCGTTGCAGCTGACGCTCCAGCTGGCGTTGGCGTCCGCGGTGATCTCGACGGTCATCGGCACGTTGGCGGCCTTCGGGTTGCGGCGCGCGTTCCCCGGTCGTGGGCTGTGGACGGTCTTGCTGTCGTTGCCGCTCGTGGTGCCCGAGGTCGTCATGGGTGTGGCGATGCTGGGGTTCTTCGTGAAGCTTGCCGGAATCCCGCTCGGGTTCGGGGCGTTGCTGCTCGCGCACGTGGCGTTCTCGCTCAGCTTCGTCGTCGTCGTGGTGCGGTCGCGGGTGTCCGGGATGGACGTCCGGCTGGAGGAGGCCGCGGCCGACCTCGGGGCGTCGCCGTTCGTGGCGTTCCGGACCGTGACGCTGCCGCTGGTCGCGCCCGCGGTGGTGGCGGGTGCGGCGTTCGCGTTCCTGCTGTCGTTCGACGACGTGGTGATCTCGTCGTACCTGACCGGTGTCGGGTCGACGACGCTGCCGGTGTTCGTCTACGCGCAGGCCTCGAAGCGGGGCATCTCGCCGGAGGTCGTGGCGCTGTCGACGTTGATGGTGGCGGCCACGGCCCTGCTGCTGATCATCGGTGTGGTGCTCGCGTCGTGGCGGGCGCGGAGGGCCGGGTCCACCGCGCAGCTGGTCTGAGGGTCAACTTTCGTCGCGGGAAACCGATACTCCAGCGTGCCGCGCGGTGGTGGGACGTCTCGTAGCTTGGACCGCGTGACTACTGCTGTGCGGGCCAGGGCCGAGGCGTTCGTCGCCGACAACCTGGCGCGGTTCAGGGCGCTGACGCCCGTGCGGGTCGCCGGGGACGTGCTCGTCGCGGTCGCCGTCGTCCTGCTGGACCTCTGGCCCGGCCCGTGGGCCGAGCAGCGGGTGACGGGCTGGCTGCTCGCCGCCTACTTCGCCGTCTACCTGGTGCTCCTGCCGCTGCGGCACGCGCTGCCCGCGACGGTGATGATCGCGGCCGCGGCGATCCCGTTCATCGGGGCGGCGCTGATGGTGGTGCTGAGCTACACGGCCGGCCGCCGGATCGAGTCGTGGGTCAAGGCGGTGGTGTCGACGGCGATCACGTTCGTCGTCGTGGTGCTGCTGTGGGACTGGGACGCGCGGCCGCTGGAGATCGAACCCGTCTACGGCATGCTCATCCTGATCACGATCTTCGGCGTGGCCGTGGCGCTGCCGTTCCTCGTCGGCCGCTACCTCGCCCAGCGCGAGGCGCTCGTGCAGGCCATGCAGGACCGCGAGGCGCGGATGCGCGGCGAACACCGGCTGCTGTCGCGGCAGGTGCGCCTGCGCGAACGCAGCCGCATCGCCCAGGACATGCACGACAGCCTCGGCCACCGCCTGTCGCTGATCTCCGTGCACGCCGGCGCGCTGGCGCTGGACCCGTCGCTGGGGGAGAAGCAGCGCGAGGCGATCGGCGTGCTGCGCTCGGCGGCGTTGACCGGAATGGGCGAGCTGCGGTCGATCATCGGGGTGCTGCGCGCGGAAGACGGCCCCGACGACGACCCCGCGACACGCACAGCGGAGTCCATCGACTCGTTGGTGGCCGACGCGCGCAAGGCAGGCGTGCTCGTCAGCCTGGTCCGTGGCGGGCAAGCGCACCCGTTGCCGTCCCGTGTCTCTCACGCCGCCTATCGCGTCGCACAGGAAGGCCTCACGAACGCGGCCAAGCACGCGCCTGGAGCGGCCGTGCAGGTGACGGTGAAGTACGAGCCGGACGCACTCGTCGTGGAGGTGCGCAACAACCCGTCCCGCAACGGTTCATCGACCGGTGAGCCGGGCGTCGGCCTGATCGGTCTCAGCGAACGCGTGCGCGTTGCCGGCGGCATCTTGCACGTGGGCGCGCTACCGTCCGGTGGCTTCCGCATCGCCGCCGTGCTGCCGTACGAGGAAGCCCCGCTCCCCGACGACCCCGAGGACGAGCAGGAGGAGACCCAGTCACCCGGCCGCCTGCGCAAGTGGGCCGGCATCGGCTCCATCGCGGGCGCGTCCCTGGTGCTGTCCGTCATCATCGGCGGCTTCACCTACCTCGGCGCGCAGCCGGTCACCGAGGTCGTGTCGGGGCAGACCCTCGACAGCATCTCGGTGGGCCAGCCGGAGCCCGAGGTGATGGCCCTGCTGCCCGCGGGTGACGAACCCCTGGTCGGCGACGGTGAACGCCGTTCCCAGGCCACCCCCGAGCCACCCGGCTCCCGGTGCGTCTACCACATCACCGACGAGCAGTCGTACCTCGCGAAGGGCACCCGGGTGGTGCGTTTCTGCTTCAAGGACGGCAAGCTGGTCGAGAAGAAGATCCACGTCCAGAGGAACGAGCCATGATCCGGGTGCTCATCGCCGACGACGAGCCGTTGATGCGCTCGGGCATCAAGGCCATCCTCGGCACCGCCGACGACATCGAGCTGGTGGCGGAGGCCGGCGACGGCCGCGAGGCCGTGCAGATCGTGCGCGAACGCCGCGTCGACGTGGCCGTGCTCGACATCCGCATGCCCCGCATGGACGGCCTTGCCTGCGCGCGCGAACTGCGCGTCGTGGCACCGTCCGTGCGCGTCGTCATGCTGACGACCTTCGGCGAGGACGAGAACATCGTGCGCGCGCTGTCCGACGGCGCGGCTGGGTTCCTCTTGAAGGACTCGGCGCCCGAGGAGCTGTTGCGCGCCGTGCGCGCGGTGCACAACGGCGAGGCCTATCTGTCACCCATGGTCACGTCACGGGTCGTCGGCATGGTCGCGACCTCCGGGCAGCCGAAGCGGCAGGAGGCGCAGAAGGCCGTCGCGGGGCTGACCGAGCGCGAGGTCGAGGTGCTGGCGCTGCTGGGGCAGGGGATGTCCAACGCGGACGTCGGGGCCAAGCTGCACATGTCCGAGGCGACGGTGAAGACGTACGTGTCGCGGTTGCTGGCCAAGCTGGGGCTGACGAACCGGGTGCAGGCGGCACTGCTGGCACGCGATGCGGGCCTGGCGGGCTAGTCCGCTCCCGGCACGCCGCGCAAGCGGGCGCAAGCGATTGCGGCTGAGTCCGGCCTGGTTGCGGGTTCGCGACCAGCTTCCCGGCGAACCCGCCGCGCGAGCGAAGCGAGCGCCAAACAACACGAAGGGGCCGTTCGGGTGTCACCCGAACGGCCCCAAACGTCATGTGCGCCTACACGCGGCTTCGTCGCCCCGTCACGAGGCGGTAGATGCCGAGCAGGATCAACGATCCGACGATGGCGAGCAGCCACGTGCGCAGATCGAAGAACGTACCGAGGTCGGTCCCGAAGAGCGCCGATCCGATGAATCCACCGAGGATCGCGCCCACGATGCCGAGCAGCATCGTGATGATGATTCCGCCGGGGTCCTTCCCCGGCATGACGGCCTTCGCGATGGCTCCGGCCAACAGGCCGAGCACGATCCATCCAAGGATGCCCACGGAAAGTCTCCTTCCATCTGCCTGACGCGGACGGAATGCCCCCGAACTGGCGACTTCACACCTCCAAAACCACTCCGTTATCAAAGTAGCGGGCTGTGCCGGGCTCTCAGGCACTCTCCGGAACAATGAGGGGCGATGAGTACTCCACGCACTGTCCTGATCCTGGGCTCGACCGGCTCCGTCGGCACCCAGGCGCTCGACGTCATCCGCCGCAACCGCGACCAGTTCAGGGTGGTCGGGCTCGGTGCGGGTGGACGTCAGCTTGACCTGCTCGCGGAGCAGGCAGCCGAGTTCGGCGTGCCCGTCGTGGCGGTGGCCAGCGGTGCCCAGGTGCCCGGTGTCAAGACGTTGACCAGCATGGTCGACCTGATCGAGGCGTGCCCCGCGGACGTCGTCCTCAACGGGATGGACGGGTCGCGCGGGCTCGAGCCGTCGCTGAAGGCGCTGGAGTCCGGCGCGACGCTGGCGCTCGCGAACAAGGAGTCGCTCATCGCGGGCGGGCCCCTCGTGCTGAAGGCGGCCAAGCCGGACCAGATCGTCCCCGTCGACTCCGAGCACTCGGCCCTGGCCCAGTGCCTGCGCGGTGGCGCGGCGCACGAGGTGCACAAGCTGGTGCTGACGGCGTCCGGCGGGCCGTTCCGCGGGAAGACCCGCGCCGAGCTCGCGGACGTCAGCGTCGGGCAGGCGATGGCGCACCCGACATGGTCGATGGGCCAGGTCGTCACGATCAACTCGGCGAACCTCGTCAACAAGGGGCTGGAGCTGATCGAGGCGCACCTGCTGTTCAAGGTGCCCTACGACCGCATCGACGTGGTGGTGCACCCGCAGTCGGTGATTCACTCGATGGTGACGTTCACAGACGGCTCTACACTCGCGCAGGCCTCGCCGCCTGACATGCGGCTTCCCATCTCGCTCGGTCTCAGTTGGCCCGACCGCGTGGCCGGTGCCGCACCCGCCTGTACCTTTGACAACGCCACCTCGTGGACGTTCGAGCCGCTGGACGACGTCACGTTCCCGGCGGTCGAGCTCGCGCGGCAGGCGGGCGGTGCGGGCGGGTGTCTGCCCGCGATCTACAACGCAGCGAACGAGGAGGCCCTCGCAGCTTTCGTCGCGGGTGCGACGTCGTTCCTGTCCATCGTCGACACCATCGGCCAAGTCGTCGGCGAGGCGGGCGACTGGCAGAGTGACCCCGCCGATGTGGCGGAGGTCCTCGCCGCCGAGGACTGGGCACGCGCACGCGCCCGCGAGCTGGTCGGAAGGAACTGAACGTCACCGTGAACACATTCATCAACATCCTCGGGGTGCTGTTGTTCGCGTTCGGCATCGCGGTCTCGATCGCGCTGCACGAGTTCGGGCACCTGCTGACCGCCAAGGCCTTCGGCATGAAGGTCACGCGCTACTTCATCGGGTTCGGCCCGAAGCTCTTCTCGTTCCGCAAGGGCGAGACCGAGTACGGCCTGAAGGCGATCCCGGCCGGTGGCTTCTGCGAAATCACCGGCATGACGGCGCTGGAGGAGGTGCACCCGGACGACCGCAAGCGCGCGTTCTACAACCAGAAGGTGTGGAAGCGCGTCGTCGTGCTGTCGGCGGGCTCCATCACGCACTTCATCCTCGGCTTCATCATCCTGCTGGTCCTCGCGATGTCGCTGGGCCTGCCGAACAACAAGGGCCTCCCGGTGCTGCAGGAGGTCACGCCGTGCGTGCCGGTCGCGAACGTCACCGACGGCTCGTGCCCGTCCGGCTCGCCCGCGCCCGCCAGGAACGCCGGCCTGCAGCCCGGTGACGAGATCGTCGCGATCGCCGGCCAGCAGACGCCGACGTGGCCGGACATGCAGCGGGTCACCCGCGAGCGCACCGGCCCGACCGAGTTCAAGATCCTGCGCGACGGCAAGGAGATGACGGTCACCGTCGACGTGGCCAAGGTCACCCGCACCCTCACCGACGGCAAGGGCGGCAAGGAGACCAAGGAGATCGGCGCGATCGGCGTGCTGCCGAAGGAGTCGTTCACCTACGGGCCGGTCGAGGCCGTCCCCGCGGCCGTGGCGTTCACCGGCGACATGTTCGTGAACACCTGGAAGGGCCTCATGCGCTTCCCCGAGCGCATCCCGGCCGTGGTCAAGGCCATCGGCGGCGGCGAACGCGACCTGGACACCCCCATCTCCGTCGTCGGTGCCTCCCGCCTGGGCGGTGACGCGGCCGAGCGCGGGCTGTGGGCGTTCTTCGTGCTCATGCTCGCGGGCCTGAACTTCTTCGTGGGTGTGTTCAACCTCCTGCCGCTGCTGCCGCTTGACGGTGGTCACATCGCCGTCAACCTCTACGAACGGGTGCGAGACTGGGTGAGGAAGCTGCGCGGGAAACCCGCCGGCGCCCCGGTCAACTACATGCGCCTGCTGCCGCTCACCTACGTGGTCATCTTCCTCGGCGGCGCCATCACGCTGCTGACCGTGACCGCCGACATCGTCAACCCGATCAGGTTGCAGTGACTTACGGAAAGGTGCACAACCCATGAGTGACGGCGTGATGCTCGGAATGCCGGCACTGCCGCCGCCGGTGCTGTCGGAACGTCGCAAGACCAGGCAGCTGATGGTGGGCAACGTCGGTGTCGGCAGCGAGTTCCCCGTCTCCGTCCAGTCGATGACGACGACGCTCACGTCGGACGTGAACGCGACGCTCCAGCAGATCGCTGAGCTCACCGCGGCCGGCTGTGACATCGTGCGCGTCGCCTGCCCGTCTCAGGACGACGCGGACGCGCTGCCCGCCATCGCCAGGAAGTCGCAGATCCCGGTGATCGCGGACATCCACTTCCAGCCGAAGTACGTGTTCGCCGCCATCGAGGCCGGGTGCGCCGCCGTGCGCGTCAACCCCGGCAACATCCGCAAGTTCGACGACCAGGTGAAGGAGATCGCGGCCGCCGCCAAGGACCACGGCACCCCGATCCGCATCGGCGTCAACGCGGGTTCGCTCGACCCGCGGCTGCTGCAGAAGTACGGCAAGGCGACCCCGGAGGCGCTGGCCGAGTCGGCGATGTGGGAGGCCTCGCTCTTCGCGGAGCACGACTTCCACGACATCAAGATCTCGGTCAAGCACAACGACCCGGTCGTCATGATCCGCGCCTACGAGCTGCTGGCCGAGCAGTGCGACTACCCCCTGCACCTCGGCGTGACGGAGGCCGGTCCCGCGTTCCAGGGCACCATCAAGTCGGCCGTGGCCTTCGGCGCGCTGCTGCGGCAGGGCATCGGCGACACGATCCGGGTGTCGCTGAGCGCACCGCCGGTCGAGGAGATCAAGGTCGGCCACCAGATCCTCCAGTCGCTCAACCTGCGCCCGCGCAAGCTGGAGATCGTGTCCTGCCCGTCCTGCGGCCGCGCCCAGGTCGACGTCTACACCCTCGCCGAGCAGGTCACGGCCGGTCTCGAGGGCATGGAGGTCCCCCTGCGCGTCGCCGTCATGGGCTGCGTCGTGAACGGCCCCGGTGAGGCCCGCGAGGCCGACCTGGGCGTCGCGTCGGGCAACGGCAAGGGCCAGATCTTCGTCAAGGGCAAGGTCATCAAGACCGTGCCCGAGCACGCGATCGTGGAGACGCTGATCGAGGAGGCGATGCGCCTCGCCGAGGAGATGGAGCCCGTCGAGGGCGGCACTCCGGCGGTCACGGTCGGCTGACGGCGTCTGCGAGTACCCCCAACTCAACATCAACAGGCTCGTAACCGCACCCAACCAGTTCGGCGATCGTCGAACTAGTTGGGTGTGGTCATGAGCGGAATGATCATGAGTTGGGGGTACTCGCAGTGCGGTCAGTCACGATCAGGCCGCACTGTTGGCTGATCCCACGCGCGCGGCAAATCTGGCACGCTGGATGACGTGCTGAGGCTGGCCGGAGCGCGCGTGCTCGACGAGCGCGACCTGATCGACGTGCGCGGGGTGCTCGACAGCGACCCCGTGGCCGCGTGCATGGTCGCGGCAAGGGTGGAGACCGCCGGTCTCGACCCGTGGCGCCTCGGGGGCGAGATGTGGGGGTCGGACGCCCGGCCGATGCGCGGCAAGGTCGACGGCCTGTGCTTCTCCGGGCCGAACCTCATCCCGCTGCGGGGCAGCCCCAGCGCCATCCGCATGTTCGCGGACCGGGCGCGCAGGAGGGGCCGCATGTGCTCCAGCCTGGTCGGACCGGCCGAGCAGGTGCTGACGCTGTGGGACGAGCTGCAGGGCGACTGGGGACCGGCCCGCGAGGTGCGCGGTGACCAGCCGCTGATGGCGCTCAGCCGGACCCCCGACGTCGCGCCGGACCCGATGGTGCGGCAGGTCAGGCCCAGCGAGCTCAACCGGTACCTGCCGGCCGCGATCGCCATGTTCATCGAAGAGGTCGGCATCGACCCGTGCGCGGAGGACGGCGGCGCGGGCTACCGGGCCCGCGTGAGCGAGCTGATCGCGGCGGGGAGGGCGTTCGCCCGGTTCGAGGGCGGCGAGGTCGTCTTCAAGGCCGAGATCGGGGCCATGTCGAAGCGGGTCGGGCAGATCCAGGGGGTCTGGGTGCGACCGGAACGGCGGGGTGAGGGGCTCGGAACGGCGGGAACGGCGGCGGTGGCCAGCCGGCTCGTGCACCACCTGGACCGCACGGCGAGCCTCTACGTCAACGGCTACAACCACGTGGCGCAGGCCGCCTACCGGCGGATCGGGTTCGAACAGGTCGGGCAGTACGCCACGGTCCTCTTCTGAAACGGGCATACTCGCGGCCGTGCGACTTCTGGCGATGACCACGGCGGTCCTGGTGGCGGTGAGCGGCTGCGGGCTGTTCGAGGACGAACCCGGCGCTCCGGAGATCACCGGCGACTTCCTGGGCAAGCTCGCCTCCGGTGACGTGCAGGGCGCGGCGAACCTGACCGACAACCCCGCCGACGCCAAGGAGACCCTGGAGAAGTTCCGCGGTGCGCTCAAGCCGGAGAAGCTGACCAGCAAGGTCGACCAGATCCGCAACAACGGCGACACGGCGGCCGAGGCGTCGGTCTCGCTCGACTGGGACCTCGGCAAGGGGCGGCACTGGTCGTACCCGACGAAGTTCGAGGTCCGGCGGGAGGGCGACGCCTGGAAGGTGCGCTGGGCCACGTCGGTGCCGCATCCCAAGCTCGCTCCACAGCAGACCGTCAAGCTCACCGAGCTCAGGCCCGACCCCGCGCCGGTGCTCGACCGCGACGGGACGCCGCTGCTCTCGCCGGAACGGGTCGTGTCGGTGCTGCTGGTGCCCAAGGAGGCCGGTGACGTCGCCGCCGTCGCGAGGGCGCTGGGGGAGGCGCTGAACCCGCTCGACAAGGCGATCACCCAGCAGTCCATCACCGACGGCGCAGCCAAGACGCCGGAGGGGCAGGCCTACCAGGTCGCGGCGCTGCGGGACCCGGACTACCAGTCCGTGAAGCCGAAGATCTACGAGCTGCCCGGCGTGCGGTTCAGCTCGCAGACCTCACTGCTCGCACCCAGCCGCACGTTCGGTTCGCAGGTGCTGCCCGCGATCCGCAAGGCCGTCGAGGACGAGATCGCGGGCCACACCGGCTTCCGCGTCGCCACGGTCAACGCGCAGGGCGCCGAGGTCGACGAGCTGCACCAGCAGGCACCCGAGCCGGCGAAGGCGATCGGCACCGCGCTGTCGCGGATCGTGCAGACCGCCGCGGAGGACGCCGTCGAGCCGCTGCAGCAGCCCACGATGCTCGTCGCGCTCCAGCCGTCCACCGGTGACGTCCTGGCCGTCGCGCAGAACGAGGCCGCCGACGCGCAGGGGGCGCTGGCGCTGACCGGCCGCTTCCCGCCGGGGTCGACGTTCAAGGCCGTGACGGCGCTCGCCGCTGTCCAGTCCGGTCAGGCCACCGCCGACACCCCGCTGCCGTGCCCCGGCAAGACCACCATCGCGGGCCGCCGGGTCGTGCCGAACTCGAACGAGTTCGAGAAGGGCACCATCCCGCTGCGCTCGGCGTTCGCGTTCTCCTGCAACACCACTTTCGCGCAGCTCGCCGTCGACATGCCGGCCGACCTGCTCACGAACACCGCGCTGTCGCTCGGCCTGGGCGTCGACTTCGACATCCAGGGCCTCACCACGATCACCGGGTCGCTGCCGCCGGCGCAGGACGTCGTGGAACGCGCGGAGGACGCGTTCGGCCAGGGCAAGGTGCTGGCCTCGCCGTTCGGCATGGCGCTGGTGTCCGCGTCCATCGTGAAGGGGTCCATGCCGACGCCGCAGCTGGTGCGCGGCAAGGAGACGAAGGCCGACAAGCAGCCCGCCCCGCCCACGGCGCTCGACCCGGTGCGGCAGATGATGCGCGAGGTCGTCGACTACGGCACCGCACCACAGCTCAAGCCGTACGGGGACGTGCGGGGCAAGACCGGTACCGCCCAGTTCGGCGACGGCGTGCACTCACACGGGTGGTTCATGGGATACCGGGGTGATCTCGCGTTCGCGACCCTGGTGCTCAGCGGGGAGACCTCCACCCCGGCGGTGGACGTCGCTGCGCGGTTCCTCAAGGCTGTGCCGTGATGAGCCCTGACGACCTCTCCGCGCTGCGGGAACGCCTGCTCCACGCGGAACGGCTGAGGCCGCACGTGCAGGACCAGGTCCGAGGCGGTTCCGTCGTCGCCCAGTAGGGTGGAGACCATGGCTGTTCGTGCTCCGCTGCAACCCGGTGTGCAATCTCCACGTCGTCCGGTGCCGTCGCGCATCGTGCGCCCCGAGTACGTCGACAAGCCCGCGCCGACGCGCGGCAACGACCCGTGGGTGCAGACGCCGGAGATCATCGAGGCCATGCGGGTCGCGGGCAGGCTCGCCGCCCAGGCGCTGCAGGAGGCCGGCAAGGTCGTCGTCCCCGGCGTCACGACGGACGAGATCGACGCGGTGGCGCACGAGTTCCTGTGCGACAACGGCGCGTACCCCTCGACGCTGGGCTACCGGGGCTTCCCGAAGTCGTGCTGCACCTCGCTGAACGAGGTCATCTGCCACGGCATCCCGGACTCGACGGTGGTCGAGGACGGCGACATCGTGAACATCGACGTGACGGCGTTCATCGGCGGCGTGCACGGCGACACGAACGCGACCTTCCTCGCGGGCGACGTCTCCGAGGAGGCCAAGCTGCTCGTCGAGCGCACGCACGAGGCGACCATGCGCGCGATCAAGGCCGTGAAGCCGGGCCGGGAGATCAACGTCATCGGCCGCGTCATCGAGGCGTACGCGAACCGCTTCGGCTACGGCGTGGTCCGCGACTTCACCGGCCACGGCATCGGCCGCGACTTCCACAGCGGCCTCGTGGTGCTGCACTACGACGAGCCGTCGATGAAGACCGTGCTCGAACCGGGCATGACGTTCACGATCGAGCCGATGATCACGCTCGGCGGCTTCGAGCACGACATGTGGGACGACGGCTGGACCGTCACCACCCAGGACAAGAGCTGGACCGCCCAGTTCGAGCACACCATCGTCGTCACCGAGACCGGCTCGGAGATCCTCACAGTCTGCTGAGGACGGCCTTGAGCGCGGCCGCGACCGCCGAGGGCGACGTCGCGGCCGCCAGGTGGTGCGACTCGACGCGCTCGACCGGCCAGCCGAGCTTCTCGGCCGCGTCCGCCGCGTCCTCGTAGACCGCCGACAGCAGCACGTACCCGCACGGTCCGTCCCACTCCACGACCGGCCGCTGCTCCTTCAGGAACTCCCACGCCACCTCGGGCGCCTCGTCACGCATCTCCCCGCGCAGCTCAGCGGGCACCAGCGTCAGCGGGTCGGTGTCGAACCAGCGGTCCCAGCGGGGCAGCTTGCCGTCGCGCACCGACGCCTTGACCTGGCTGACCAGCGCCGGGTCGACGGTGTCGCGCCACGCCCTGCCCGGCGTCGGCAGGTCGGAGTCGAGGAACACCAGGCCCGCCACCTCGGTCTCCAGCGCGTCGGCGAACCCCGGCAGCAACGGCCCTGCGCCGCTGTGCCCGACCAGCACCAGCGGTCCGGCGACGCCCGAGTCCTCCAGCGCGTCCGCGAACGCGCCGATCAGCCGCTGGTGCACCGGGGCCTCGTTCACCGTCATCTGCAGGTCCACCAGGAGCACCGCCACCCCGTCTGAGGCCAGTTCGTCGGCGAGCGGACGCATGCTCGACGGGCCTAGGAAAGGGCTGTGCATGAGCACGACGGTGACCATGCTCGTGATGATGGCAGCATTGGCGTCCATGCGGGGTGCGATGTTGATCTGTGGGACGACCTCGGACGCGGGCAAGAGCGTCCTGGTCGCCGGACTGTGCCGGTTCCTGGCGCGGCAGGGGGTCGACGTCGTGCCGTTCAAGGCGCAGAACATGTCCAACAACTCGTTCGTCACGCTCGACGGCGGCGAGATCGGCCGTGCGCAGGCGGTGCAGGCGCGGGCGGCGTTCAAGGAGCCGAGCGTGCGCTTCAACCCCGTGCTGCTGAAGCCGGGCAGCGACCGCACGTCCCAGGTGGTGGTGCTCGGCGAGGCGCGGGGCGAGGTCTCGGCGCTGAGCTACCGGGAGCGCAAGCAGGAGCTGCTCGGCACCGTGCTGTCCACTTTGGACGGACTGCGGCGCGACCACGAGGTCGTGGTCTGCGAGGGCGCGGGCTCACCGGCCGAGATCAACCTGCGCCGCAACGACATCGCGAACATGGGCCTGGCCACCCGCGCCGGGCTGCCCGTGCTCGTCGTCGGTGACATCGACCGCGGTGGTGTCCTCGCTCACCTCTTCGGCACGGTGGCGGTGCTGGACGCGGCGGACCAGGCGCTGGTCGCGGGGTTCGTGGTGAACAAGTTCCGCGGCGACCCGCGCCTGCTCGAACCCGGGCTGCACCAGCTCCGCCACCTCACCGGGCGGCCGGTGCTGGGCGTGCTGCCGTGGCGGGAGGAGCTGTGGCTCGACGCGGAGGACTCGCTGTCCTACACCGCGGACGGCGTGATCGGCCGGCCGCTGCCACCGGTGCGCGACTGGCTGCGGGTCGCGGTGGTCAGGCTGCCGCGCATCTCGAACGCCACCGACGTCGAAGCGCTGGCCTGCGAACCCGGTGTGTCCGTGCGGTTCGTCACCGAGCCGTCCCGGCTGGCGGACGCGGACCTGGTGGTGCTGCCCGGTTCCAAGGCGACCGTGTCGGACCTGCGCTGGTTGCGGGAAACGGGCCTGGCCGAGGCGGTCTCGCGGTTCGACGGCCCGGTCCTCGGCATCTGCGGCGGGTTCCAGATGCTGTCCCGGCGCATCGAGGACGACGTCGAGTCCGGTGACGGTGCGGTCGACGGGCTCGGCCTGCTCGACGTCGACGTCCGCTTCGCCGCGCGCAAGACCCTGGCCAGGCCGTCGGACGTGGCGTGGGGCGAGCTGGTCACGGGCTACGAGATCCACCACGGCCAGGTCGTGCGCAGCGGGGAACGCCCGCTCGTCGGTGACGAGGGCGCCGAGACCGACCGCGTCCTGGGCACGCACTGGCACGGCCTGCTGGAGAACGACGGGTTCCGCCGCCGGTTCCTGCGGTGGGCGGCGGAACGCTCCGGGCGCGACTTCGTGCCGGGCGAGGTGAGCTTCCAGGCCGCCCGCGAGGCCCAGCTCGACCTGCTGGGCGACCTGGTCGCCGACCACCTCGACACGAAGGCCGTCACCGACCTGCTGGAACGAGGGGTTCCGGCGGGACTGCCGTTCGTGCCGCCCGGCGCCCCACCAGCTGCGGGATAGCGAGCCCCGCCAGCACCAGCCCACCGGCCGCCGCGCGGACGGCCGTCAGGTCCTCGCCCAGGAACGCCCACGCCGAGAACATCCCGAACACCGGCACCAGCAACGAGAACGGCGCGACGACGGACGACTCGTAGCGGCGCAGCAGGAACCCCCAGATCCCGAACCCGAGCAGCGTCGAGACCCACGCGACGTACCCGATCGCGCCCACGCCCGCCCAGTCCATGCGGCCCAGCGCGCTCATGTCCTCGGTGAGCGCCGACAGCGCGAACAGCGGCAGCACCGCCACCGCGCTCACCCACACCATGAACCGCAACGTGTCCGCGGGCCGCGCGTAGCGCATCAGCACGTTGGACACGCCCCAGCACGCCGCGGCCGCGATCACCAGCACGAACCCGAGCAGCGGTGACGACAGCCCGTAGTCCCACGCGATGATCCCCATGCCCGCCACCGCGAGCGCGATGCCGGTGACCTGCACGGGTCTGGGCCGCTCGCGCAGCACGACCGCCGCGAACACCGCCGTGAAGATCACCTGGCTCTGCAGCACCAGGCTCGACAACCCGCCGGGCATGCCCGCGTGCAGGCCGATGAACAGGAAGCTGAACTTCGCGACGCCGAGCACAAGCCCGACCGCCACCACCCACTTCCACGCGACGCTCGGCCGGCCCACGAAGAAGATCGCCGGCACCGCCGCGGCGAGGAAGCGCAGCGCGGAGAACAGGATCGGCGGGAACTCGTCGAGACCCACCTTGAGCACGACGAAGTTGAAGCCCCAGATGGCGGCGACCAGCACGGCGAGCAGGACGTGGCGTGGGTTCACGCTGCCCAGCGTGCGCCGCACGACTGTTTAGCACCAGTTCCAAGTCGTGGGGTATTGGGTTTAGCATCGCTACATGCTCGATCTCGGACGCCTGCGGGCCCTGCACGCCGTCGCGACCTACGGGACCGTCGGCGAGGCCGCCGACGTGCTCGGCTACACGCCGTCCGCGGTCTCCCAGCAGATCGCGAAGCTCGAACGCGAGACGCGCACGACGTTGCTCGAACGGCGTGGCCGCGGGGTGGCGCTGACGGACGCCGCGCTGCTGCTGGCCGACACGGCCGGGCAGGTGCTGAAGCTCGTCGAAGAGGCCGAGGTGGCGCTGGAGGAGCACCGCGGTGCCGCGGTCGGCCGGCTGTGCATCGGCGCGTTCGCCACGGCGGCGCGCGGGGTGCTGCCGGACGTCCTGGTCGGTCTCGCCGAGCAGCACCCCGCGCTGGACGTGCGGATGAAGGAGATCGACCCGCCGCTCGCGACCGAGGCCGTGGCACGCGGAGAGCTCGACCTGGCGGTCGTGCACGACTGGGAGAACACGCCGCTGCCGGTGCCGGACTCGTTGTCGCGGGTGGCGCTGTGCGAAGACCTCGCCGAGGTGCTGGTGCCGGCGTCGAACCCGTTGGCGGACAAGGAGTTCCTGGAGCCCGCCGACCTGGCGGGCGAGCGGTGGATGTGCCAGCCGGAGGGGGCGATCTGCTTCGACTGGCTGGTGCGGACGTTCCACGGCGCGGGCATCGAACCGGAGCTGGCCTACCGGGTCAGCGAGTACCAGACGCAGTTCGCGTTGCTGAGCAAGGGGATCGGGGTCGCGCTGATCCCGCGGCTGGGCAGGGGGGTCGTGCCGGAGAACGTGCGGGCGGTCCCGATGCGGCCCGCCCCCACCCGCACGCTCTACGCGATCTGGCGCACGCAGGCCTCGCGCCGCCCGGCGATCACCGCGGCGCTCGACGTGCTCAGGCAGGTTGCCGCTGCTCGATGACGTGCTCCTTCCCTGGCGCCATCACCTTCAGCACCGCCTTCGCCTCCCGCTCCACGCCGGCCAGGTCCTTCTTGGTGGTCCTGAAGTACGGCTCGATCGTCAGCGTCGCGGTGTCCCTGGTCTCCACCACGTTCCACGTGCCGCGCAGGAACCCGTCGACCAGGAACGTCGGCGGGAACACCCCGTTGCGCACCGCGCCCCAGCGGGAGCGGGCCTCCTCGCTCATGATCCGGGTGCGGTCGGCGTGGCCCAGCAGGACGTTGTCGAACGCGGGCAGCAGCCGGGCGGGTGCGGGGGTGTCCGCGGGGACGATCACGCCGTCCGGCACGTCGTAGAGGACCTTGCCGTCCTCGTTCTCGTACTCCACGAGGTCGAGGCCGGCGGCGTGCGCCTTGAGCCCGATCAGCCGCGACCACGCCTGCACGTCCGCGAGCGTCGCCGGGCCGAACGCGCGCAGGTAGCGCTTGATCAGCTCGGGCACGTTGGCCGACGAGGGCAGCTCCCGGCCGAGCCAGGTGGCCATCGCGACGTTCTGCGGCACCCCGCCGACGCCCCAGATGCCGCGCGGGGGCACCTGGACCATCGGCACCAGCATCTGCGCCTGGGTGGACAGCTCGCGCGCCCTGGCCTCGGGGAAGTGCTCCTCCAGGTGGGCACCGATCTCCGCGACCGTGCGCGGTTCGGTGTCGATGTACTCGCGGGTGATGCGGGCCAGCTTCTCGAGGTCGATCTCGACGCGGGTGGCGGGCGGCATCACGATCTTCGCCCACTTGTTCAGCTCCGGCTGCAACGCCGTGCGCATGAGGTGGACGTCATCCGCCGAGATCAGGTGCAATGTGCCGCGCCACAACGTCATCCGCACCAGCGAGCGGTCGATGATGAGCTTGCTCAGCGCGTCGACCCTGTACGGCTTGAGCCGGGTCCACAGGGCGAGGTAGGGCGGGATCGGGGCCTGGGCCTGCAGTCCGCCGAGGTGCTCGACGGCGGCCACGATCGGCATGTCGGTGCGTTCCAGCAGCAGCTGCCGCTGGAGCAGCGTCCGGTTGAGCGTGCGGTTCGAAAGAGTGGTCACAGTGAGCCGAAGAACTTCCTGATGTCTTGGACCAGCAGGTCCGGTTCCTCCATCGCGGCGAAGTGCCCGCCGCGGTCGAACTCGGTCCAGTGCACGATCGTCGGGATCATCTTCTCCGCGAGCGACCGCACCGGCCGGCTGATGTCGTGAGGGAAGACGGCCACGCCGGTCGGCACCGTGGTGGGTTGCTGGTTGCCCCAGGACGCGGCCTGCTCCTTGTAGAGGGCGGCGGAGCTGCCGGCCGTGCGGGAGAACCAGTAGAGCGAGACGTTCGTGAGGACGTGGTCGCGCGCGACGGCGCTCTCGGGCGTGCCGTCGTTGTCGGTCCAGTCGTGGAACTTCTCGGCGATCCACGCCAGCTGGCCGACGGGGGAGTCGGTCAGGCCGTAGGCCAGCGTCCGCGGGCGGGTGCGCTGCTGGTGCATGTAGCCGGAAAGCTCCTTCTGGTAGTGGTCGAGCGACTCCAGCGCCCCGAGCTCCTCCGGTGAGAGGTCGTTGACGCCCTGCGGCCGGAAGGTCTGCAGCATGTTCACGTGCACGCCGACGACCTGCTCGGGGAAGACGCGGCCGATCTCCTGCGCGATGCCGGAGCCCCAGTCGCCGCCCTGGGTGCCGTAGCGGTCGTAGCCGAGGCCCTCCATGAGCTTCGCGAACGCCCACGAGATGCGCAGCACGTTCCAGCCGGGCTTCTTCACCGGCCCGGAGCAGCCGAAGCCGGGGATGGAGGGGATGACCAGGTGGAAGTCCCGCGAGAGCGGCTCGATGACGTCCAGGAACTCGACGAACGAGCCGGGCCAGCCGTGCACCAGCAGCAGCGGCAGCGCGTCCGGGTTCTGCGAGCGGACGTGCAGGAAGTGGATGCGCTGCCCGCTGATCTCCGTCGTGAACTGCGGGTGGGCGTTGATCCGCGCCTCCTGCGCACGCCAGTCGAACCCGTCGGCCCAGTAGTCGGCGAGCGGTCGCAGGTAGCTCAGCGGGATGCCGTAGGACCAGCCGACGCCCGGCAGGTCGTCCTCCGGCCAGCGGGTGTTCGCCAGCCGGGAGCGGAGGTCGTCGACCTCGGCCTGCGGGATCTCGAGTCGGAACGGCGCGATCTCCATGGCCCCCACGCTATGAGCTCGTGCGGACAGGTGCTGTCCGCGTTCAGCAGAACTTCTCGATCAGCTCCTCGAAGAACCCGCCCGCCTCGATCGCCGCCTTCTCCTGGTCACCGTCGCGGACCGCGTGCAGCAGCCCGGTGTGCGACACCTGGTCACGACCGGGCTGGCTGGTGTCCACAGAGGCCGCCACCGAAGCTTTGACCGCCTCGGTCAAGCCCTGGTAGAGCTCGGCTAGAAGCGTGTTGTGCGAGCACCGCACGAGCAGCACGTGGAACGCGGTGTCGTGCTCGACGACCTCCGCCCACTCCTGCGCCTCCATCGCCGCGTCGCGCCGGCGCAGCAGCTCGGTGAGCTGTGCCAGCTCGGCGTCGGTGCGGTGCTTGGCGGCCAGTCGTGCGCCCTCGACCTCCAGCGTCCTGCGGACCTGGAGGACCTCCTTCAGCTCCGTTCCGCACATCCGGCGCACGGCGCCGGAGATCTCGCTGGTGGCGCGGACGAACGTGCCGTCGCCCTGCCGCACCTCCAGCAGGCCTGCGTGCGACAGCGCCCGCACGGCCTCGCGAACCGTGTTCCGACCCACCCCGAGCGCCGTGACCAGCTCGGGCTCGGGCGGGATGCGCTGCCCGACGGGCCATTCGCCGCTGGTGATCGCACCTCTCATCTGCTCGATCACCTGGTCGACGAGGCCCGTCCGTCGGGTAGTGGCCAACGGCACAGCGTCATCCTTTCATCCGAACATCCCATGTCTGCGATAGTGGTGCGCGTGACGATCCAGCAGACGACTAGTGCCGCACAGACTGCCACCGATCGGGGTCGCAGGGTGACGGTCGTCAAGAATCGTCACGTTCCGCTGGTCGGGTCCACGCTCCTCGCGGTCGGGGTCGCCCTCGCGGCGGCGAATCTCCGCCCAGCGGTCACCAGTCTGGCCTCGGTACTCGGCGACGTCCGCGCCGCCCTCGGCGTTTCCGCCGCGTGGACCAGCGCGCTGACGGCCGTTCCGGCGCTGTGCTTCGGCTTCGCGGCGTTCGCGGCGCCGTGGCTCAGCCGCCGCCTCGGCATGGCCCGCGCGATCGGGCTGTCACTGGGGGTGCTCACGCTCGGCCTGGTGCTGCGCGTGGTCGACGGCCCGTGGGTCGTGCTGGGTGGCACCTTCATCGCGTGCGCGGGCATCGCGGTCTCCAACGTGCTGATCCCCGTGGTGGTGAAGGCGTCGTTCCCGGACCGCGTCGGCCTGCTCACCGGCGTGTACACCGGAACGCTCGCCGCGGGTGCCGCACTCGCCGCGGCGCTCACGCCCCGGCTGGAGGACCTCCTCGGCTCGTGGCGCCTCGCGGTCGGCTCGTGGGCGCTGCTGTCGCTGGGCGCGGTGCTCGTCTGGTCCGCCGCGGCCCGGCACGGTTCCTCCGCCACGGTCGTGAAGCCGGCGACCCCGGCGGAGAAGCGCTCGTTGCTGCGCAGCCCGCTCGCGTGGGTCATCACCGTGTTCTTCGGCCTGCAGTCGCTGTTCGCCTACACCGTCATGGGCTGGCTGCCCGCGATGCTCGTCGACGCCGGCGTGGACCGGAACACCGCCGGCCTGCTGCTCGCGGTCTCGATGCTGCTGAGCGTGCCGGTGAGCCTGTTCGTGCCGCCGATCGCCGCCCGGTTCTCCAGCCAGGGCCCGATGGTGCTGGTGCTGGGCGTGCTGTCGTTCGCGGGAATCCTCGGGATGCTCGTGGCACCGGCCGCCGCCCCCGGCCTGTGGATGGTGCTGATCGGGTTCGGCATGGGCATGTTCCCGTTGGCGCTGCTGATGATGTCGCTGCGCACGAAGTCAACGACGGACACCGCGCGGCTGTCGGCGATGGCCCAGAGCCTCGGCTACCTCATCGCGGCCTCCGGGCCGTTCGCGTTCGGCCTGCTGCGCGACGCCACGGGGTCGTGGACGGTGTCGCTGGTGCTGCAGCTCGTCCTGCTCGCCGCGCTGACGGCGCTCGGCTGGGTCGCCGGCCGTCCCCGTTACGTCTAGCTTCGGTCAGGAATCGAGAAGCACGGCGTTCGCGCTGCTCATAGCGTTGCCAGCATGGACATCACCATTCACGCCACGTTCCTGCCGCACACCGACCCGGACGCCTCGCTCGCGTTCTACCGCGACCTGCTCGGCTGGGAGGTCCGCCTGGACGTCGGTCAGGGCGCGCACCGCTGGATCACCGTCGCACCCGCCGGTTCCGCGTCGTCGGTCGTGCTCGAACCGCCCGCCATGGCCGACGGCCTCACCGACGCCCACCGCACCGCGATCGCGGAGATGATGGCGGCGGGGAGCTACGCGTACATCACGCTCGCGACCCCGGACCTGGACGGCGTGTTCGACAAGCTCCAGGCGGGCGGCGCAGACGTGGTGCAGGAACCGACCTCGCAGCCCTGGGGCGCCCGTGACTGCGTGTTCCGCGACCCGGCCGGCAACACCGTGCGCGTCCAACAGTCCTAACCCCTTGCTCCGCTGGCATCTGCAAGTACTGGTACTTGCAGATGCCGTTAGCAGCAGGGGAGTCGGCGTGGCGTGGCGCCGTTGGAAGGGCTTGCTTCAGTCCAGAGGCAGGTTGAGGAGTGCGTTTTCCACGAGCTCCGGCATCGCCGGGTGGATCCAGTACTGCCCGCGCGCCATGGTCTTCGCGTCCAGGCCGAAGCTCATCGCCTGGATGAGCGGCTGGATCACCGTCGAGGCCTGCGGCCCGATGATGTGCGCGCCGAGCAACTGCCCGGTGGCCGGGTCGGCGAGCAGCTTCGCGAAGCCCGTCCGGTCCTCCATCGCCCACCCGTACGCGATGCTCGCGTAGGCCTGGCTCGCGGTGACGTACCGGATGCCCTGGGCCTTGGCCTGCTCCTCGGTGAGCCCGACGCTCGCGATCTGCGGGCTGGAGAACACCGCGGCCGGCACGAACCGGTGGTCGCTCGCGATCGGCTCGTCCGGGTGCAGCAGGTTGTGCTGCACGACCTTCGCCTCGTGGTTGGCGACGTGCTTGAGCTGGTAGTCCGAGCTGATGTCGCCCAGCGCCAGGATGTGCGGCTGGCTGGTGCGCTGGAACTCGTCGACCTTGACCCGGCCGTCCTCGTGCAGCTCGACCGCCTTGCCCGCGTCGAGCAGGTCGGTGTTGGGCTGCCGGCCGACCGCGACGAGGAGCTGCTGCGCCTCCACGGTCTCCTCGCCGTCGGGTCCTTCGAGGTGCAGCCGCACCCCGGTGGCGGTCTTCTCGGCGCGCGTGGTCTTGCGCTGCAACCGCACGTCCCACTTGGTCTTCGCGACCTCGGTGAACCGCTCGGCGACCTCCAGGTCCTCGTGCCGCAGCAGCAGGTTGCTCCGCGCGATCACCGTGACCCGCACGCCGAAGCTGCTGAAGACGTGCGCGAACTCGGAGGCGATGAACCCGCTGCCCACGATGATGAGGCTCTCGGGCAGCTCGTCCAGCCGCATGACGGTGTCGCTGGTGTGGAACCCGGTCGTGTCGAGGTCCGCGATGTCGGGGGTGGTGGGCCGCGACCCCGCCGCGATGACGATCCGGTCGGCGGTGATGGTCTCGCCGGTGCCGGTGTCGATCGTGTGCGCGTCGATGAACCGCGCCGTGCCCTCGTAGACGGTGACGTTGGCGTTCTCGTTGGCCCGCCAGTTCCGGCCGCCCTGCGAGATCGGGTCGATCCGGCCGAAGATCCGGTCGCGGATCTCCGGCCAGTGCACGGCGTCCAGGTGCGCGTCCACGCCGAGCTTCTTCGCGTTGGCAGGCGCCGCGGCCTGGTCGGCGGTGTGGACGAACATCTTCGTCGGGATGCAGCCGACGTTCAGGCAGGTGCCGCCGAACGTGCCCTTTTCGAGGATGGCGATCTGCCAGTCCGCCATGGCGTCGTTCGGGATCGAGTTGCCGGAGCCGGTGCCGATGATGACCAGGTCGAAGTGCCTCACGTGACGATCCAACCATTGTTCGGGGACCGGTGTTCCCGAGACGGGGCCCGCCGCACGACGGTGCCCGGCCCGCCCGCGGGCGCACCGGGCACGGCCGGACCAGGTCAGTGCTGGTAGGTGGGCGTGATGATCGCGCGCGCCAGCGTGTGGAACGCGAGGTTGAAGCTCACCACCGCGGGGGAGGCGTCGGAGTCCACGTCGAGGGCGTCGACGTCGACCGCGTGCACCACGAAGAAGTAGCGGTGCGGGTGGTCGCCCTTGGGCGGGGCGGCACCGCCGAACGCGCGGGTGCCGTAGTCGGAGCGGACGTGGAACGCGTCACCGGGCAGCGTGGCGTCGGACTCGCCGGCGCCGGTGTCCAGCGAGGTGGTCGAGGCCGGGAGGTTGACGGCCACCCAGTGCCAGAAACCCGACGGGGTCGGGGCGTCCGGGTCGAAGCAGGTGACGACGAAGCTGCGGGTCTCGGCCGGGAAACCGGACCAGGAGAGCTGCGGCGAGGTGTTGCCGCCCTCGAACACCTGGGCGTCGGGGAGCTGTTCGCCGTCGCGGACGTCTGCGGACGTGACGGAGAACGTGCCGACCGCGGGGAGCAGGGCGTAGGGGTCGGGAGCGACTGGACGCTCAAGGCTCATCGGAACTCCTCCTCTTTGTGATCATTTCGACCTTATCCCCGTGCAACCATGAGTGCCTGCGCGGCGTCTTCCGCGTGGAGGGGGAAATGATGTCCAAGTTGCGGCTTTGTGCTGCCTTTGTGCTGGTCGTGGTGTTGGTCGCATGTGCGCGGCAACCCGACGCGCAGCCGGGTGGGCCGGTGCTCACGACGGCGCCGCAGACGACCACCGCCACGACCGAGCAGCCGAAGCGGATGTTCGAGCCGCCGTACACGTACGGCACGGTGCAGGCGCACGCGCCGGCGGTCCACGACGGCATGGTGCCCGTCGTCACGCGCATCGAAACCGCCAAGCCGTACGTGTTCATCACGATCGACGACGGCGCGGTGCAGCACCCGAAGGCGCGCGAGCTGATGGAGAACGCGGGCGTGTGGCCGTCGCTGTTCCTCAACACCAAGTACGCCGAGGGGCACAAGGACTACTTCAAGCACATGCCCGTCACGGTCCACAGCCACACCACGAACCACCCGAACCTGCAGGGCAAGGGCTACGAGTTCCAGCGGCAGGAGATCTGCGGCAACGCCGACTTCCTCGCGGCCGAGTACGGCAAGCGGCCCACGTTGTTCCGCCCGCCGTTCGGCAACTACGACGCGAACACCCGCAGGGCGGCTGCCGGCTGCGGGTTCAAGGCGCTGGTCAACTGGACCGCCGCGGTCAACGACGGCCGGGTGCAGTTCCAGGTGGGCGACCGGCTGCGGCCGGGGGACATCGTGCTCATGCACTTCCGCACCACGTTCGTGGAGGACTTCACCGCGTTCCTGGAGCGGGCGAAGCACGACGGGCTGACGCCGGTGCCGCTGGAGGACTTCCTCGCCTGACCGCGCACCCGCGGTCGTCATCGACATCCACCCGCGGCGGCGACGCAACTGTGGCCCGGCTCACACGTCTTCAGGTCATCGAACGAGCCTTGAGAGGGGGCCGAAGATGAACACACGTCTCACCGCGGTGCTGGTGGCGGTGCTCGCGGTCGGCACAGTCGTCCCGACGGCGTCGGCGCAGAGCACACCGACGCTGTCCGACATCAGGACCGGCCGCAACACCGGGTTCGACCGGGTGGTGCTGGACCTGTCCGGCCTGCCGGCCGAGCACCGGGTCCGCGAGGTCACCGCTGTTTCGAACTGCGGGTCGGGGCTGCCGGTCGCCGTTCCCGGGAACGAGGTCCTGGAGGTCACGCTGATCGGTGCGGCCGCGCACGACGACGCCGGGAACCCGACCTACACCGGGTCGCGCAACTTCCCGACGCCCGGTCTGGAGAACGTCCGCGGGGTCGCGCTCACCTGTGACTTCGAGGCCACGCTGGGCATCGCCGTCGGGTACGGCGACGCCGCGTCGTGGCACCGGGTGTTCACGCTGACGGGTCCGAACCGGCTCGTCATCGACATCGGTCACTGAAAAGCCCCGCGGGGGCAGCAGTCGCCGCTGCTGCCCCCGCGGGGGGCTACCGGAGACCGTTACGCCGCAACGGTCTCCTGGGCCGTCTCCGCCGACAGCGCGTGCCGCAGCACCTCGGACACGTCCGAGACGAAGTGCACGGTCAGCTGCTCGCGCACCGACTCCGGCACGTCGTCCAGGTCCGGCTCGTTGCGCTGGGGCAGCAGCACGGTCGTGATGCCGGCGCGGTGGGCGGCGAGCAGCTTCTGCTTCACGCCGCCGATCGGCAGCACCCGGCCGGTCAGCGAGATCTCACCGGTCATCGCCACGTCCGAGCGCACCGGGCGGCCGGACAGCAGCGAGGCCAGCGCCGTCGTCATCGTCACGCCCGCGGACGGCCCGTCCTTCGGCACCGCACCCGCCGGGACGTGGACGTGCACACCCCGGTCGGCCAGCGCCGCGGCCTTGTCGTCGTGCGAACGCAGGTAGGACAACGCGATCTGCGCCGACTCCTTCATCACGTCGCCGAGCTGGCCGGTGAGCGTGACGCCGGTCGACCCGGTGTCCTTCGGGGCCAGCGAGGCCTCGATGAACAGCACGTCACCGCCGACGCCCGTGACGGCCAGACCCGTTGCCACACCGGGCACCGAGGTCCGCTCCGCCGACTCGGGCGTGTTCTTCGGGCTGCCCAGGTACGACTTGAGCGACGGCCGGTCGACCTCGATCGGCAGCTCCCGCTCGCCCAGCGCGACCTTCGCGGTCACCTTGCGCAGAATCCGCGCGAGGGACCGTTCCAGCTGCCGCACACCGGCTTCCCGCGTGTACTCGCTCGCGAGCTGGTGCAGGGCGGCTTCGTCGATCGCGACGTCCTCCGCCGTGAGACCGGCCCGGTCGAGCTGGCGCGGCAGCAGGTGGTCGCGGGCGATCGTGACCTTCTCGTCCTCGGTGTAGCCGTCGAGCTGCACGAGCTCCATGCGGTCGAGCAGCGGCGCCGGGATCGACTCCAGCACGTTCGCGGTCGCGAGGAACACCACGTCCGAGAGGTCGAGCTCGACCTCCAGGTAGTGGTCGCGGAACGTGTGGTTCTGCGCCGGGTCCAGCACCTCCAGCAACGCCGCCGTCGGGTCGCCGCGGTAGTCGGAGCCGACCTTGTCGATCTCGTCGAGCAGCACGACCGGGTTCATCGAACCGGCCTCGCTGATCGCGCGGACGATCCGGCCCGGCAACGCGCCGACGTACGTGCGGCGGTGACCGCGGATCTCGGCCTCGTCGCGCACGCCGCCCAGTGCGACCCGCACGAACTTCCGCCCCATGGCGCGCGCCACGGACTCGCCCAGCGACGTCTTGCCGACACCGGGGGGACCGACGAGCGCGAGCACCGCACCGGAACGACGACCGCCCACGACACCAAGACCGCGATCGGCCCGGCGCTTGCGCACGGCCAGGTACTCGGTGATGCGCTGCTTCACGTCGTCCAGACCCGCGTGATCGGCGTCGAGCACCTCACGCGCGGCCTTGATGTCGTACGAGTCCTCGGTCCGCTCGTTCCACGGCAGTTCGAGGACGGTGTCGAGCCACGTCCGGATCCAGCCCACCTCCGGCGACTGCTCCGAGGTGCGCTCCATCTTCTCGACCTCGGCGAGCGCCGCCTTCTCGACCTTCTCCGGCAGGCTCGCGGCCTCGACGCGGGCCCGGTAGTCGGCCTCCTCGGACGCCGGCTTGCCGTCGAGCTCGGCCAGCTCCTTGCGGATCGCGGCCATCTGCTGGCGCAGCAAGAACTCCCGCTGCTGCTTCTCGACGCCTTCCTTGACGTCCTTCGCGATCGTCTCGTTGACGTCGAGCTCGGTCAGGTGCGCCTGTCCCCACTCGACCAGCTTCTCCAGCCGCGCGGTGACGTCGCTCGTCTCCAGCAGCCAGATCTTCTGCTTCTCGTCGAGGTAGGGCGCGTAGCCGGCGAGGTCGGCGAGCGCGGACGGGTCGGTGATCTGCTGCACCGAGTCGACCATCTGCCACGCACCCCGCGTCTGCAGGACGTTCGTGACGATGGCCCGGTACTCGCGGGCCAGCTCCCGCGTCCGGTCGGTGACCGGCGACTCGTCGGTGACGGTCGCGTTCACCCACAGCGCCGCACCCGGTCCCGTGGTCCCCGTCCCGATCCGCACGCGCTTGGTACCGCGCACGACCGCCGCGCGCTCACCGCCCGGCAGACGTCCCACCTGCTCGATCTCGGCCAGTGTGCCGACCGCCGCGTACTTCCCGTCCAGCCGTGGTACCAGCAGAACCTGGTGGTTCGCCGCCGTCGTGGCGGCGTCCACGGCGGCACGGGCCTCCGCGCTGGCGTCCGCACCGGAGATGCGGATCGGCACCACCATGCCGGGCAGCACCACAACGTCGTCCAGCGGCAGCACCGGCAGGGCCAACGTCTCGCCCATCTCCATCACCCTCCAAAGTTGAGTCTGTACCGCTCAACCAACTTCAGCGGGGTGGTGTTCCCCCGGTCCGTTCGCTGTGAGCGAGCGGGGAAGCGGGTGACACGGCGGGCGACCGGGCGTGTGGCGGTGGACACCCGTGCGGCGATTAGCGAGGATCTTCGCGTGAAGGAAGAGCTGAAGTGGGTCCCGTCCACGGTCGACGTCACGCGTCCGAGCGTCGCGCGGATGTACGACTACTACCTGGGCGGCTCGCACAACTTCGAAGCCGACCGCGCCGCCGCCAAGCAGGTGGAGAAGATCTTCCCCGGCATCGCCCACAGCGCGGGGGCCAACCGCTCGTTCCTGCGCAGGGCCGTGCGCCACCTGGTCGCGGAGGGCGTCGACCAGTTCCTCGACCTGGGCTCCGGCATCCCGACCGTGGGCAACGTCCACGAGATCGCCCAGCAGGACAACCCGTCGGCACGCGTGGTCTACGTGGACTTCGAGCCCGTCGCCGTGGCCCACAGCACCGCGCTGCTCGCCGACAACCCGCACGCCACGGCGTTGCAGGCCGACCTGCGCGCGCCCGCGAAGGTGCTGCACGCCGCCCGCGACGTCCTCGACTTCGACCGGCCGGTCGCGGTGCTGATCATCGCGGCCCTGCACTTCGTGCCCGACTCCGACGACCCGTACGGCGCCGCCGCCGAGTACATGGCCGCGTTCCCCTCCGGCTCGTACCTGGCGATCACGCACGCCACCCACGACGGCCTCACGCCGCAGGAACAGGAGGAGGCCGCGCAGGTCATGGCGGTGTACCGCAGCACCGACAACGCGATCAGCGTCCGCTCGCACGCCGAGGTCGTCCGCTTCTTCGACGGCATGGACGTGCTGGAGCCGGGCGTCGTCCCGGTGAACGAGTGGCGCCCGGACTCCTACGAGGACCGCATCAGCATCTACGGCGCGGTCGCCCGCAAGCGCTGAAGCAGCCGGTCCCTCAGCTCGTTCGTCTCGCGGTCGGTGAGGGTGCGCTCCGGCGCCCTCATCGTCACGCGGATGAGCACGTTCTTCTGCCCCAGCTGGGCACCGAGGCGCTCCCGGACGTGCGCGGGCAGCTCCTCGGCCGGTGTCTCGCTGAGAACCGCGATCTCCTCGACCAGGTCCTGCGGGTCCAGCGCGCGAATCCGGTCACCGAGCGTCTCGGCGTCCTCGTGCCCGTCGGCCACGATCGAGATGTCCCTGGTCGCGGCCGGGTGCCGGGAGATCGGGCGGTACTCGGCCAGGTCCCGCATCTGCTCCGCGATGCGCGCGTCCCCGTTGCGCAGCAGGCGGATGTCGGGAACGCCCTTGCGCAGCATCACCAACCGGTCGAGGCCCAGCCCCATCGCAAGCCCGTGCGGGTGGTCCTTGAGGACGTGCCGCGCCGCGTACCCGCACTCGCCGATCTCCACCCACTGGCCGTCGTGCCACACGTCGATCTGCTTGCCGTGCGTGGTGTACGGGTGTTCGGCGTCGATCGTGCGGTAGCGCTTGCCCGGGAGAACCGTGCTCACGACCACGTGGATCAGGTCTTCGAGCGGTTCGGCTCCGTGCGTTATGCGCCAGAGGTCGAGCTGGTGCGGTGTGCCCGTGTGCAGCCTGTCGACCGTGTCACGGCGGTAGACCAGACCGGGGCACAGGAGCGTGACGTCGGGCCGCGCGTCCTTGAGAGCGGGCGGGATCATCGCCGTCGTGTGGCTGCGCAACATGCACGTCTCGCTGACGTACCTCGTGTAGCGGGCATCGCGCGTGATGGCGTCGGCGGGATAGCCGAGGTGCTCGTAGTTGTGCTCCACCGGTACGAGCGGATGGTGGCGCACTTCTCTCGTGTCCGGCAACGCTGCCTTGAGGTCGGCGATCAGCAGCTGCATCGCGTGCGGGCCCTGCGCGGGATCGGTGAGATCGCGGACGTTCAGGGCGCGCACGAGTTCATCGGTGCGGTACATGGGTTCTTCCCGTTCTCGGCGTGGGGTGCTGGTGCGAGGTCCCCCGACCGACGGGAAGGTGGTTCAGGCGCGCGCCACCGCCGCGGGTCGGGGGTGGCTGAATCGGCGCGTCATGTCCACGAGGGTAGCGCGCTCACTCGGGCGGTGTCAGCCGCAGATCCGGGTCCACCGGCGGTACCCCGTCGAACGGACCGCCCTCCGCGAGCCGGCCCACGTCGTCCAGCGCGACCTCGATCGCGTCGCGGTACGGGTCGCCGTCCGCCGGTGGGGTGCGGAACCACTCGTGCAGCGCCTCGGGGATCTCGAACCGGGCGAGCACGTCGTCGTAGAGCGCCTCACGGTCCTCGGCCTGCACGCCGAGCTCCTGGTACTCGCGCAACGCCATGCGCAGCCGGATCCAGCGGTAGCGGTCGGTGTTCTGCTGCTGCGTGAACCGCTCGCGCAGCAGATCGCCGGCCTTCTGCCCGCGCAACGCCAGCGTGCGGATGGTCTCGGGCGTCATGAACAGGTTCGTGCCGCCCTCGTCCTCCGCCTGGCGCACGTGCGCGATGCGGCCGCGGTAGCCGGGCAGCGCCGACTGCATCGTGTCCCGCCAGTCGAGGAACGTGTCCAGGATGGACATCAGGAACCCCGGCATCGACGTGAGCTGCCGGTAGGGCGTCCCGCTGTCCGACGCGTCCTGCTCGGGCAGCCACACCTCAGCCGTGTCGCCGTCGGGGTAGGACTGCAGGCTCAGCCCGAACGTGGGCCACCGCGGCAGCAGCGCGTCGAAGAAGTGGATCGGGAAGTTGCTGGTGATCCCGCCGTCGGAGAACCAGTGCACCTTCCCGCCGCGGCACAGCGGCACCGCCGCGATCAGGCCGGGGAACGACAGGCTCATCCGCACCGCCACCACCACCGGCAACCGCTCCCGGCCCGGCAGCTGCCGCAACGGCATGTGCTCGTGCAGCGGGCACCGGCCGTCCGCCGGTACGCCGTCCAGCTGCTCCACGACCCGTCGCGGCAGCACGTACCCCAGGCACTCCTCGCAGTACTGCCACTCCTCGCTGAGCGGCAACCGGTACGGCCGCCCCTCGGACAGGTCGGTGGTCATCAGCACGAGGTTGACCTCGCCCAGATCCCCGAACGTCAACGCGCGCTCGGTGCCCGCGAGCTCGTCGAGCCGGTCCGCCAGCCAGTCCGCGAGCGGCGGCACCCCGGTCGACTTCGGCACCCCCGCCAACCGGTCGAGCCACGACGGCCGGAAGTCACCCGTGCCCGGCACGAGTCCGAAGTGGACGGCGCGCGCGTTGTTCTTCATGTACCGCTGCATCGCATACGCGTACGTGGCGATCAACGCGCTGACCATCGCCAGCGTCAACACCAGCCACACCAGCAACACGACCGCCGCCGTGCCGCAGTGCCGGGCGAACACCATGCCGAGCACCAGCGGCACCGCCATGAACACCCATGCCTGCCAAGGCAAGCTGTTCCGCAACGGCCACAACACCAACGGCACACATGCCACCGCCACGACCGTGAGCGCTATCGCGAGCCACGGCAGGTACTCCCGCGGCGCCAGCCACGCCGACCACAGCACCGGCCCGGTCAGCCACAGCAGCGCCATCAGCCCGAGCACGGCCTTCGCCCGCAACCCGACCGCGCCGAGCAACGCGAAGAACAGGCACGACACCGCACTGCGCCCGGTCGTCGCCCGCTGCTGCATGGTGGCGACGACGATCCGGTACAGCGCGCGCGTCTTGGCGTTCGGCTGGAACAGCTGCGCCAGCCGCCACCGGTCCGCCCCGGTGCCGCCGGCGAACCAGTCGACCAGCCCCGCGAGCTTCTCGAACCCGCCGCTGCCGCGCCCCTTCTCGGCGGCGGCGGCGAACGCCGCGGCGATCGCCCCCGCCGACGCGCCGCCGATCTGCCGGAACTCGTAGTGGCGTGCCAGCGACGCGACAGCCAGCGGGTACACGACTCCGCTGGTCGTGCCGCCGCGCATCGTCAGGTCGCAGTAGCGGTCGTACTCCATGTGCCCATGGTCGCGCGATCATCACGGTCCGTCAGCGATGTTCACTCAGACGCCACCGAACCGGTCCCGTCCCGTGCTGCCGGCGGGTCCTGCAAGCCTTCCGCCGCCGCGACCGCGGCCAGCTCGGCCGGTGTCCCCGCCATGATCACCCGCACGTGCTCCGTCACCTTCTCCACGGGCCACTCCCACCACGCGACCCGTTGCAGCACGGCGACCTCCTCGTCGCTGTACCGCGTCCGCAGCAGCCGGGCCGGGTTGCCGCCGACGATCCCGTACGCGGGCACGTCCCCGACCACCACCGACCCGGCGGCCACGATCGCCCCGTCACCGATCCGCACGCCGGGCATGACCACCGACCGGTACCCGAGCCACACGTCGTTGCCCACCACCGTGTCCCCGCGCGACGGCGCCCCCAGCGCGATGTCCAGCGTCTTCTCCGCCCAGGCCCCGCCGAAGATCGTGAACGGGAACGCCGACACGCCGGACATGCCGTGGTTGGCGCCGGACATGATGAACCGCACCCCTTCTGCCAGTGCGCAGTAGCGGCCGATGACCAGCTTCTCGGGGCCGAAGTTGTAGAGCACGTTGCGGTGCTCGAACTCCATGGCGTGGTGCGGGTCGTCGTAGTAGGTGTACTCGCCGATCTCGATCTGCGGGTTCTTGACCAACGGCTTGAGGAGCACGGTGCGGGGCATGTCCGGCAACGGGTAGAGGTTGTCGGGCGAGGGGATGGTCACGGCGCTCCGATCGGCTCTTCGCTGAACTGGGTGCGGTACAGCTTGGCGTAGTGGCCGCCGAGGGCCAGCAGGGACTCGTGGGTGCCGCGTTCGACGACCTGGCCGGCGTCGACGACGAGGATCTGGTCGGCGGCGCGGACGGTGGACAGGCGGTGGGCGATCACCAGCGAGGTGCGGCCGGCGAGGGCTTCCACCAGTGCCTCCTGCACGGCCGCCTCGGAGCGGGAGTCCAGGTGCGCGGTGGCCTCGTCCAGGATCACGACGCGGGGCTTGGCGAGCAGCAGGCGGGCGATGGTGAGGCGCTGGCGCTCGCCGCCGGACAGGCGGTAGCCGCGTTCGCCGACGACCGTGTCGAGCTGGTCGGGCAACGACGACACCAGGTCGGCGAGGCGGGCGCGGCGCAGGGCGTCCCACAGCTCCTCGTCGGTGGCGGCCGGTGCGGCGAGGCGCAGGTTGGCGCCGATCGACTCGTGGAACAGGTGGCCGTCCTGCGTCACCATGCCGACGGTCTCGCGCAACGAGTCGAACGACAGCGTGCGGACGTCCACACCGGACAGCCGGACGGCGCCGGAGTCGGCGTCGTACAGGCGGGGGAGCAGGGATGCGATCGTCGACTTGCCCGCACCCGAGGCGCCGACCAGTGCGATCAGCGAGCCCGGCGCGGCCGTGAAGGAGATGCCGCGCAGGACCGCGTCACCGCCGCGGGTGTCGAGGGTGGCGACCTCCTCCAGCGAGGCCAGGGAGACCTTGTCCGCGGCCGGGTAGGCGAAGTGGACGTCGTCGAACTCCACCGAGACCGGGCCGTCGGGCACGGAGACCGCGTCGGGCTCCTCCTTGATCAGCGGCGGCAGGTCGAGCACCTCGAAGACGCGCTCGAACGACACCAGCGCCGTCATCACGTCCACACGCGCACCGGCCAAGGCGGTCAACGGGGCGTAGAGGCGC
Organism: Lentzea sp. NPDC042327; assembly: GCF_040647275.1. Classification (NCBI taxonomy): domain Bacteria; kingdom Bacillati; phylum Actinomycetota; class Actinomycetes; order Pseudonocardiales; family Pseudonocardiaceae; genus Lentzea; species Lentzea sp. NPDC042327. Next base: position 392,785 of record NZ_JBEZBX010000005.1, on the reverse strand, counting down.
GTCAGCAGCAGCGCCAGCGTCACGATCGTGCCGGGTGCCATCTGACCCATGAACGCGAAGTAGCCGCCGAGGCCGTAGACCAACGCAAGGGCCAGCGACGACACCAACGTCAACGCCACCAGGAACAGCCACTGCGCAACGGCCGTGCGCACACCGATGTCACGCACACGACGAGCGCGCGCACCGAACTCCGCGCTTTCCAGGGCGGGGCGGCCGAAGAGCTTGATCAGGGTCGCGCCGGGAGCGGAGAACCGCTCGGTCATCTGGGTCGTCATGGCCGAGTCGAGGTTCGCGGCCTCGCGGTGCATGGACGCCAGGCGCCTGCCCATGCGCCGCGCCGGGATCAGGAACACCGGCAGCAGCGCCATCGCGAGAACGGTGACCTGCCACGACAGCGTCAGCATCACGACCAGCGTGAGCACCAGCGCGATCAGGTTCGTGACGACACCGGAGATCGTCTCGGAGAACGCCCGCTGCGCGGCGATCACGTCGTTGTTGAGCCGGGAGACCAGGGCGCCGGTGCGGGTGCGGGTGAAGAACGCGATCGGCATGCGCTGCACGTGGTCGAAGACGGACTGCCGCAGCCGCAGGATCAGGTCCTCGCCGACGCGGGCGGACTGCCAGCGCTCGGCCAGCGAGAAACCGGCCTCCAGCACGGCGACGCCGGCGATCGCGAGTGCCAGCCACACCACCAGGTCCAGGTCGCGGCCGCCGATGATCGTGTCGACCACGCGGCCGGCCAGGACCGGGCTCGCCACCGCCAGCACCGCGGCCACCGCGCTGGTGGCGAGCAGGGCCAGCACCGCAGGCCGCTGCGGGCGGGCGAACCGGGCGACGCGCTTCAACGTCGCCCGGCTGACGCGGCGGTTCTCCTTGTCCTGCATCGCGCTTTCGAGCGCGTACCAGGCGTTGAAGTCGATGTTCACGACGCCCAGTCTGCGACCTCCAGCTGAGTCGAGGTCAAGCCGTTTTCAAGAACGCGTCGACCTCCGCCAGCGCCGCCGCGCGCACCGGTTCCGGCGACAGGAACAGGTCGTGCAGGCCGGCCTTGATCTCCACGACCTTCACGGACGTGCCGAGCTTCGGTCCCCACCTGCGCATGCCCTCGACGTCGAGCACCGCGTCGGCCTTCGCCACGTCCTCGTTCCACTCGCGGGCGCCGAGCGTGCTGCGGTCGGAGTGCAGCACCAGCACGGGCACGCGCACGTCGAGCCCGGCGTGCACCTTCTCCTGCGCCACGAGCACCGCGCGGATCCACCCGGCCAGCACCGGGAACCCGTCGAGCGGCTTCCACCTCAGGTCGAAGTCCCACTCGCCGTTGCGCGAGGAGTGGATCGAGGCGCCGTACGCGTCGCCCAGCCCGCCGCGGACCTTCACCGAGGGCGCGACCTTCCCGAGCAGCTTCACCACCCGCCGCAGGAGCGGCGGTTCGACGACGTCCAGCCACGGGCTGTTGAGCACGAGGGCGTCGATCAGGTCCTCCGAGCGCCGTTCGTGCGCCCACAGCGACGTCGTGAGCCCCCCGGTCGAGTGGCCCATCAGCACGACCCGCGAGTGCTCGGCGCGGACGACGGCGACGGCCGCGTCGATCTCCTCGAAGTACACGGCCATGTCGGTCGTGTAGTTCGGCACCTCGCCGTCGCGCAACGACCGCCCGTAGCCGCGCAGGTCCACGGCGTAGAAGTCGTAGCCCTGAGCGTTGTAGTGCTCGGCGACGTGCTCTTGGAAGAAGTAGTCGGCGAACCCGTGCACGTAGAGGATCGCGCCGCGGTCGGCCTGCGCGGCCCGCCTGCGGACCAGGGTCGCGGTGGCCCCGCCGCGCAACGGCAGGACCGTGGTGTCTTCGTCGCTCACGGCGCCAGTCTGCTCCCGAAAACCGGCGATTCCGCGCACCCTTGTCCGGATCGTGTCTAACCTGGACCGATGACGGGGGACATCGAACAGTCGTCGAGGGTGCGCTTCCCGGGGATCAGCTCGCGCGCCTACGAACACCCAGCCGACCGGGGCGCGCTCGCCGTGCTCCGCGCCGTGCCGGCCGTGGCACCGATCGTCAAGGCGGTCGCGGCGGCGTTCTCCGGACGCGGGGAACGCCTGGTCCAGGTCGCCTCCTCGGTGCGGGTGGGCCCGAAGCAGTACCCGGACCTGCACCGCATCCAGAACGAGGTCGCCGCCGCGTTCGACCTGGAGGAGGCGCCGGAGGTCTTCGTCCGGCACTCTCCGGAGGTCAACGCGTTCACGCGGGGCATCGACAAGCCGTTCATCGTGCTGAACTCCGCGCTGGTCGAGCGGTTCGACCGCGAGGAGCTGCGGTTCGTCCTCGGGCACGAGACCGGCCACGCGATGTCCGGCCACGGGCTCTACAACACCATCCTGGAACGCCTGCTCAACCTGCAGTACGCGTTCGGCTGGATGCCGGCGGGCGCGTTCGCCCTGCGCGCGGTCATCGCCGCCCTCTACGAGTGGCAGCGCAAGACCGAGCTGTCCTGCGACCGGGCCGGGCTGCTCGCCTGCCAGGACCCGCAGGCCGCGCTGCGCGTGCACCTCGCGTTCGCGGGCGACATCGGCGGCCAGGTCGACATCGCGGCGTTCCTCGAACAGGCGAAGGAGTACGAGGGCGAGGACATCCGCGACAGCATCCTGAAGCTGATGGACAACGAGCGCCGCTCGCACCCGCTGGCCGTGGTCAGGGCCGCGCAGCTGCAGCGCTGGGCCGCGGGCGAGGAGTACCGGGAGATCCTCACCGGCGTCTACCCGCGCCGCGAGGACGACCACCCGACGAGCAACCTCACCGACGACGTCAAGAGCGCGGCGCGGTCCTACCGGGAGTCGGCGAGCAGCTCAGCGGACCCGCTGATCAAGACGATCAACGACATCGGCGAGACCGTGATGGGTGCCGCGGGAAAGATGTGGGGCAAAGTTGCTCCAAATGGACCAGCGGAGTAGCTACCATCTGGAGTCATGAGACGACTCGCTGTTGTGGTCCTGGCTCTGCTCCTGACGGCGGGCACCGCTGCCGCCGACGAACAGGTCGTCGGCGGTGAACGGGTCCCCATCGCCACGACCCCGTGGGTCGTCTACCTGACCGACCCGAACGGCTACCAGTTCTGCGGCGGCACGATCGTCGCCCCGACGAAGGTCCTGACGGCGGCGCACTGCGCGGTCGGCCGGCCCGCCTCCCAGTTCCGCGTCGTCGCGGGCCGCGAGGACAAGAAGAGCTCGGAGGGCGTGGTCGCCACGCCGGTCGAGGTCTGGGTCCACCGGCAGTACGTGGCCGCCGACCGGGGCGAGGACCTCGCCGTGCTGACCATGGCCACGCCGCTGCCGTTCACCCCGCTGCCGATCGCCGGGCAGGCCGACACCGACCTCTACCGGCCCGGCACCCCGCTGCGGGCGCTCGGCTGGGGCCGCACCAGCGAGAACGGCAGGACCTCCCGCTACCTGATGGGGGCGACGGTGCCGGTGCTGCCCGACGCCGACTGCGCGGGCTCCTACCCGCAGTTCGTGCGGGCGGACATGTTCTGCGCCGGCTACCCCGAGGGCAAGGTCGACACCTGCCAGGGCGACTCCGGCGGCCCGGTCGTGGCGGCGGGCAGGCTCGTCGGCGTCACGTCGTGGGGCGAGGGCTGCGCGCGCAGGGGCAAGCCCGGCGTGTACGTCCGGGTCGCCCGGTACGCGAAGGACCTCCAGCCGGTCGTGGGCGTCGTGGAACCCCCGGCGGAGGAGCCTCCCGCGGAGGAGCCCCCGGCATGAGGACCCGCCCGGTCCGGCCGTGAAACCCGGTCGCCGCGGGCCCGGCGCTGTGCCAGCCTGGGCCCGTGGTGGTGCTGCGACGGGCCCGGCCGGACGAGGCGGGCGTGCTGACCGAGCTGGCGGTGGCGGCCAAGGCGCACTGGCCCTACGACGCGGCGTTCCTGGAGGCCGTGCGCGCCGAGCTCACCGTCCGGCCGGAGGACGTGGAGCGGCGGCTGCACGTGGTCGCCGAACGGGACGGCGTCGTGCTGGGCTGGTACGGCATCGGCGGGACGCCGCCGGCGGGTGAGCTCACCGACCTGTGGGTGGAGCCGGCCGCGATCGGCACCGGGCTCGGTCGTGCGCTGTGGGACCACGCCGTGGCGTCCGCCGCCGGCTACGACCACCTCGACATCGACGCCGACCCGTACGCCGAGGGGTTCTACCTGCGGATGGGCGCCGAACGCATCGGTGAGTCGCCGTCGGGCTCCATCCCCGGCCGGGTGCTGCCCCGGCTGCGCGTGCGGACGTCCTGACGGCCCGTCCCCGGACCGGCCGCCGCGGTGAGCCGTCTCAGACCACGAGGCCGACGGACATCGTGAAGAACACGGTCGCGCACACCACGTCCAGCGCCTTCGTGACCCCGGGCCGGCGCAGCCGTCCTGCGACGCTGCTCGCCGCCAGCACGATCATCAGCTCCCACACCGCGGCCAGGCCGAGGAACACCGCCGCGAGCATCGTGAGCTGCGCTTCCGGTTCACCCGATCCGATGAACTGCGGCAGGAACGCCAGCGCGAACAGGATCATCTTCGGGTTCGTGATGTTGGTCAGGAAGCCCTGCCGGAACGGCCGGTCGCCGACGACCTCCTCCGGCTCCCGCACACCGCGCTTCAGCAGCCCGCGCGCGATGGAAACCGCGAGGTAGAGCAGGTACCCGGCACCGATCCAGCGCAACGCGACGAGCACCGCCGGGTACCGGGCGAGCACCACTCCCAGGCCCGAGATCACCAGCGCCACCTGGACCGCGGCGGCCGTGTGGATGCCGGCCAGCGCGAGCAGCCCCGACCGCACTCCCGACCGCAGCGACGTGCGCAGCAGCAGGAACGCGTCGACACCGGGGGTCACGATGACGACCGCACACGCGATGAGGAAGGCCGGAACCTGGCCGAAGTCGAACAACACCGCACATACCCCCGTTATCTACGACACTGACCGTAAAATCTCCGGCCAAGTGAAACATTAACACCAAATTCTCCGGTTTTGACGCCGTCCTAACGTGCTCGCTACCGTTGGTGACCAATCGTCCACCTGGCGCAACGAGGAGTGACCCGTGAGGGGTAAGCGGTTTGCCGTGCTCGCCGCCGTTGTCCCGCTGGTCAGCGGGGCAGCGACGGCGAACGCGATCGTCGGGGGGACACCCGCGCGGGCGGCCGACACGCCCTGGGTTGTGGCGATCACCACCCCGGACGGGCAGCTGATCTGCGGTGGCGCGCTCGTCGCCCCGGACAAGGTCGTGACGGCGGCCCACTGCGCCACGGTGAAGGGCCTCGCGGGCCGCACTCAGCGCCCGGTCGAGCACATGCGGGTGATCGCGGGCCGCACGGACCTGCGCACGACCGAGGGTGCCGAGGCGGCGGTGACGAACGTGTGGCGCCACCCCGACTTCAAGGACGTCACGCAGGGCGACGACGTGGCGGTGCTGACGCTGGACCGGGAGCTGCCGTACCGGACGATCGCGCTGGGCGACGCGGGCGAGAGCGGTGTCGTGCTCGGCTGGGGCCGCACCGCGGAGCTCGACAAACCCGCGATGTCGCTGCGCAAGGTGACGGTGCCGATCCTGCCGGACGGCGAGTGCGCGGCGAAGGAGCCGGACTACCGGCTGGGGGCGATGCTGTGCGCCGGGCGCGGCGGCAAGGACGCGTGCACCGGCGACTCGGGCGGGCCGCTGGTCGTCAAGGGCAGGCTCGCCGGTGTCGTGTCGTACGGGCGCGGGTGTGCGCGGCCGGACGAGCCGGGCGTCTACACGCGGCTGGCTCACTACCGGTCCACGGTCGGCTTCTGATATCCAAGGTCCGGTGCGAACCACACCGTTCCCGGCCACCCTGCGCCGGCAGTGGGGGCTCGACCTGAGCCCCGCCCAGCTCTACGCGATCCTGCGGCTGCGCCAGGACGTGTTCGTCGTCGAGCAGAACTGCGTCTACGCCGACGTGGACGGCCGCGACCTGGAGCAGGGCACCCGGCACTTCTGGCTGGAGGCGGACGCGACGCACGAGCCGCTGGCGTACCTGCGGCTCACCGAGGAACCCGGCGGCACGTTCCGCATCGGCCGCGTCGTGACCGGCCGGATGGCCCGCGGCCGCGGGTTCAGCCGCCGGCTCGTGCAGGCGGCGCTGGTCGACGTCGGTACCGCGCCGTGCGTGCTGGACGCGCAGACCTACGTCACCGACTTCTACGCCTCGTTCGGCTTCGTGCCCGAGGGCGCCGAGTTCATCGAGGACGGGATTCCACACCTGCGGATGCGGCGCACTCCGTGATCACGCGCACCGCGCGCTCGATGTCGGCCTCGGTCAGGTCGGCGCGCGCGGTGAGCCGCAGGCGCGAGATCTGGTCCGGCACCGACGGCGGGCGGAAGCAGCCGACGACCACGCCGTTGGTGCGGCACGCCTCGGCCCACCGGAACGCCTGATCCGGCGAAGGGGCCCGCACGCTCACCACCGCCGCGGTCGGCGTGCTGACCTGGAACCCGGCCTCCTTCAGGCGGAAGCTCAGGTCGTGCGCCACGGTCAGCGCGCGCTCGGGGCGGTCCGGCTCCTCGCGCAGGATCTTGATGGCGGCCAGTGCGGCGGCGGCGCTGGCCGGGGCGAGACCGGTGTCGAAGATGAACGTGCGCGCGGTGTCGACGAGGTGCTTGATCACCCGGCTCGGTCCGAGCACCGCACCGCCCTGGGCGCCCAGCGACTTGCTGAGCGTCAGCGTCGTGACCACGTCCGGTGCCCGCACGAGCCCGGCCTCCGCGACCGCGCCGCGCCCGCCGGGGCCCACGACGCCGAGGCCGTGCGCGTCGTCGACCACGAGCCCGGCACCGTTCGCGCGGCAGGCCTCGTGCAGCTCGGCGAGCGGGGCGATGTCGCCGTCCACGGAGAACACCGAGTCGGTCACCACGATCGCGCGCCGCTTGCCGCGGGTCTCCAGCGCGTGCCGGACCTTGCCCACGTTGCAGTGCTCCGCGACCACGACGTCGGCCTTGGACAGCCGCGTGCCGTCGATCAGCGAGGCGTGGATGTGCTGGTCGGCGACGATCGCCGTGCCGGGGCCGGTGAGCGCGGTGACCGCGCCGAGGTTCGCCGCGTAGCCGGAGGAGAACACCAGCGCCGACTGGCTGCCGCAGAAGTTCGCGAGCTCGTACTCCAGCTCGGCGTGCAGCTCCGTCGACCCCGAGACCAGGCGCGATCCCGTCGACCCCGCACCCCACTTGAGCGTGGCCGCGGCAGCCGCCCCGGCGACCCGCTTGTCCCGCGCGAGCCCCAGGTAGTCGTTGCTGGCGAGGTCGAGGTCCGCCGAGTCGGCCTGGCGCGGCCGCAGGCGCCGGGACAGACCCGCCTTGGCGCGCGCCTGGGCCCTGACGTCGATCCAGTCGAACGTCGCCTCACCACCGCTGGACGACGCCTCAGTTGTGCTCACGCTCACCGACTGAGTCTCCCATCCGCCGACTAGCGTGCCGCTCGTGGACCTGTTCACCTTCACGCGCGCCGAGCTGACCTCGCCGGTCCAGTTCTGCGACGGCCGCTGGGTGGTGTCGTCCTGCGCCGACGTGCGCGCGGTGCTCGCCGACCCGGTGACCTACCTGCCGGACAACGCGCTGACCGCGGTCACGCCGGTGGCGCCGGCAGCGCTCCGGTCCCTGGTCAGGGCCCGGTTCTCGTTGCCGCCGACGCTCGCGAACAACGGGTCTGACTCGCACGCCGGGTTGCGGCGGCTGGTCGCGTCGTTCTTCACCCCGGCACGGGTCGCCGCCGCGGAGCCCCGCATCCGCGCACTCGCCGTGGAACGGCTTGGTGGCTCAGACCTCGTCCGGTCGCTGGCGTGGGACCTGCCGGCGATCGTGCTGATGGACCTCCTCGGGCTCGACGACGTGGACATCCCGACGCTCAAGCGGTGGAGCACGGCGTCGCTGGAGTTCTTCTGGGGCGACATCACGCGTGACCGGCAGCTGGAGCTGGTCGACGACGTCGGCGCGTTCCACCAGTGGCTGGTCAAGCGGTACGAGGCCCGGGACGGGGCGTTGTTCTGCGCGCTGGCCGACGCCGGTGTGTCCGCGGAGGACTCCGCCGGGCTCTGCTACTTCCTGCTGATCGCCGGTCAGGAGACGACGACGCAGCTGCTGTCCACGGCGTTGCGGCGGGCGTTGCGGGACCGCTCGGTGTGGGAACGGCTGCCGTTGCCCGGTGTCGCGGAGGCGTTCGTGGAGGACGTGCTGCGCACCGAGACGCCCGTGGTGACGTGGCGGCGGCTCACCGCACGGGAGGTCGTGCTGTCCGGTGTGCGCGTCCCGGCCGGTGCGGAGCTCGTGCTGGTGCTGAGCGGTGAGGAGGACGACCCCAGGCACCTGGCGTTCGGGTACGGGCGGCACTTCTGCCTGGGCGCGGGGCTGGCCCGGCTGGAGGCCGCGGTGGTGCTGCGGACCGTGGCCGAGCACGAGCCCTCGCTCCGGCTCGCCGGTGACGAGCCGGAGTGGCTGAACCTCCTGTCGTTCCGCGCGCCTCGGTCCGTCACGGTCGCGCGATGAGCCCGGCGATCTCGCCGCTGGTGCTCGGTGAACAGCTGCGGGACGGGGACATCCCGCTCGCGGAGTCGCTCGCGGCCGGTGTTTGATGCCGGGGTGATGAACCGCCAGCTCTCGGGAGTCCGCAAGAAGACGCTGCTGGAGTCGCTCGGCCCGGTGCCGGACGCCGCCCCGGACCGCTACGGCGACGGCGGCCCGGTCGAGGAGCTGGAGACGCGGGTCGCCCGGCTGCTGGGCACCGAGGCGGCGCTGTTCGTGCCGACCGGGACGATGGCGCAGCAGATCGCGTTGCGCTGCTGGGCCGACCGCACGCACAACCCGATCGTCGCGATGCACCCGCAGGCCCACCCGCTGCACCACGAGGACGACGCGCTGACCGCGCTGTCCGGCCTGCGCCCGGTCCGCGTGGCGAACGACGAGGTGGCGGCGTGCCCGGAACCGTTCGGCACGCTGCTGGTCGAGGTGCCCGACCGCGAAGCCGGGTTCGTGCTGCCCACCTGGGACGAGCTCGTGGCGACCGTGGACGCCGCCCGCGAGCGGGACGCGGTGGTGCACCTCGACGGCGCGCGGCTGTGGGAGGCCGTGCACGGGCTGGGCAAGCCGCTGGACGAGGTCGCCGGCCTCTTCGACTCGGTCTACGTGTCGTTCTACAAGTCGCTGGAGGGCATCTCCGGCGCGGCGCTCGCCGGGTCCGCCGACTTCGTGGAGCAGGCGCGGGTGTGGCGGCACCGGTACGGCGGGATGCTGTTCCAGCAGTGGCCGGCGGCGCTGTCGGCGTTGCACGGCCTCGACACCGTGCTGCCGCGGCTGGGCCGCTACGTCGAGCACGCCAAGGTCGTGGCGGCGGCGATGGACCTGCCGGAACCGGACACGCACCAGTTCGCGCTGCACCTGCCGGGTGATCCGGCGCGGCTGACCGAGCTGAGCGGGAAGTTCCTCGGCCGGTTCTGGCGGTCGGGGCAGCTGGCGAAGACCGAGGTCACCGTCGCCGAGCCGGCGCTGGAGTGGACGGCGGACGAGGTCAGGGAGGCGTGGCGGCAGTTCCGCGAGTCGCTGTGAGCCGTCCGCTCCTGCTGTGGGGGCTCGTCGCGGCCGGCAGCCGGTTGCCGGTGGCGATGGCGCCGCTCGCGCTGGTGTTCCTGGGGCGGTCGACCTCCGGCGGTTACGCGCTCGGCGCAGGGGCGGCGGCGCTGTACGTGGTCGGCGAGATCGCCGGGTCGGCGGTGCTCGGCGCGCGGCTCGGCCGGTCGCGCGGGCAGCTGCCGGCGGGGATGGTCGTCGGTGCGCTGGCGTTCGCGGTGCTGCCGTTCGTCGACGGGCCGGTGCTGCTCGCGGTCGTGTTCGTGGCAGGCGCGGCACCCGCCGCGGCTCCGGGTGGCACCCGCGCGATCCTCACCTCGCTGGTGCCCGAGTCGCGGGCGGCGCGGGCGCTGAGCGGCGAGGCCGTGTTGTCGCAGGTCGTCTGGGCGGCGGCACCCGCGCTGGTGGTGTTCCTCGCGCTGCAGGTCCACCCCGGTGTGCCGCTGGTGCTCGCGGCGGCGTTCTTCCTGGTCGGCGCGCTGGGGCTGCGCTGGCTGCCCGCCCCGGAACCGGTCACAGCGCCGATCAGCCGGTCGCTGTGGCGGGCCTGGCCGATCTACCTCACCGGCACCGCCTCGAACGCGGTGTTCGCGGCCACCGAGCTGATGCTGCCGGCGTTGCTGGAGCAGCGCGGGATCGCGGTGGGCTGGGCCGGGCCGTTGCTCGCCTGGTTCGCGCTGGCCTGCGCCGGGGGCGCGGTGCTGTACGGGCTGCGCACGTGGCCGGGCTCGCTGCGGGTGCAGTGCCTGGTGCTGCTGGTGGCCATGTCCGGGTCGATCGCGCTGGTGGCCGTGTTGCCGGGGGTGGCAGGCATCGCCGCCGGGTTGCTGGTGGCCGGCCTGTTCCAGTCCGGTGCGATGGTGTCGCGCAGCCTGGCCCTGCGCGAACGCCTGCCGTCCTACGCGCACGCACCCGCCTACTCGGTGATGTACGCCGCGGCCGGGGTGGGGTACAGCGCGTCGGCGGGCATCTCGGCGGTGGCGATGGAGGCGTTCAGCGCTTCCGCGGCGGTCCTCGTCGGCGTCGGTATCACGCTGGTGGTCGTCGTGGTGAGCGCGGTGGGGGAGCGCCCTGTCGTGAAGGCCACCTGACCGCGGGGTTGGTCCTGCCGGTGCGAGGTGCGACGATCTCGGGGCTGTGAGGGGAGCGCGAGGAAGCCGGTGCGAATCCGGCGCCGTCCCGCGACTGTGACCGACGCGCGTCGGGAGTCAGGAACTCGTCCCCCTCTTACCCGACCGGACCCGGGCGTGGACACCCGAGGAAGGACTCGCTGGAGCATGTTCCCGTTTTCGGCCGTCGTCGGACACGACGACCTCCGGCTCGCCCTGTTGCTGAACGCGGTGCACCCCGGCATCGGCGGCGTGCTCGTGCGCGGCGAGAAGGGGACCGCGAAGTCGACCGTCGTGCGGGCCCTCGCCGCCCTGCTGCCCGAGCTCGACGTGTCGCGCGACTGCCGGTTCGGCTGCGTGCCCGGCAGCACGGACTGCCCGGACGCACCGCACGCCGGGAGCGAGCGCAGGCCCGCCCGGCTGGTCGAGCTGCCCGTGGGCGCCACCGAGGACCGCCTGATCGGCTCGCTCGACCTGGAGAAGGCGCTGACCGAGGGCGTGCGGGCGTTCCAGCCCGGCCTGCTCGCAGCGGCGCACCGGGGCGTGCTCTACGTCGACGAGGTCAACCTGCTGCACGACCACCTGGTCGACCTGCTGCTCGACGCGGCGGCGATGGGGCGGGCGCACGTGGAGCGCGAGGGCGTGTCGGTGGCGCACCCGTCGCAGTTCCTGCTGGTGGGCACGATGAACCCGGAGGAGGGCGAGCTGCGTCCGCAGCTGCTCGACCGGTTCGGGCTCACGGTGTCGGTGAAGGCCGCGCGGGACGTGGCCGTGCGCACCGAGGTGATCCGGCGCCGGCTCGCCTACGAGGCCGACCCGGAGACGTTCGCCGGTCGCTGGGCCGACGAGGACGCCCGGCTCAAGCAGCAGATCACCAACGCCCGCGCCGCCCTGAAAACCGTGTCCCTCCCCGACGGCGAGCTGCGCCGGATCGCCGCCGTCTGCGCGGCGTTCGAGGTGGACGGCATGCGCGCGGACCTCGTGGTCGCCCGCACCGCCACCGCCCACGCGGCCTGGCGCGGTGCCGCCGAGGTCGAGGAGACCGACGTCGAGGTCGCCGTGCGGCTCGCGCTGCCGCACCGGCGCCGGCGCGACCCGTTCGACGAGCCGGGCATCGAGGAGCAGCAGCTCGAGGACGCCATGCGGCAGGCGGCCGAGCACGCCCGAGAGCCAGAGGACCAGGAACCCGATCCCACCGACGGCCCCGACGACGACGGCCCCGGCGGCGGCGAGCTGCCCGAACCGCAGGACGGCCCCAAGGGGAACGGGAACGCGCAGGGCGACCGGCCCGCACCCGAGCCGTCGCCCGCGTTCAAGGCCCGGCTGCTGGAGGTGCCCGGCGTCGGCGAAGGCGCTCCTGGCAAGCGGTCGCGGGCACGCGCGCGCACCGGCCGGGTCGTGCGTTCCTCCACAGTGGACGGAAGCGGGCTGCACCTCGTCGACACCCTCGCCACCGCGGCACCGCACCAGCACGACCGCGGGCGCACCGGTGCCGGCCTCAAGCTGGTGCCGGGCGACCTGCGCAAGGCCGTCCGCGAGGGCAAGGAGTCGAACCTCGTCCTGTTCGTCGTGGACGCCTCGGGCTCGATGGCCGCGCAGAAGCGGATGTCGGCGGTCAGCGGCGCGGTGATCTCGTTGCTGCGCGACGCCTACCAGCGCCGCGACAAGGTCGGCGTGGTGACGTTCCGCGGCAACCAGGCCGAGGTGGCGCTGCCGCCGACCACCTCGGTCGACGCCGCCGCGACGCGTCTCAAGAAGATGCGCACCGGCGGCCGCACCCCGCTCGCGGACGGACTGCTGAAGGCGCACAAGCTTCTTGAGATCGAACGGCTGCGCGACCCCCGCAAGCGCCCGCTCGTGGTGCTGCTGACCGACGGCCGCGCCACGTCGTCCGGTCTCGGCGGCGATCCCACGAAGGACGCGCTCAAGGCCGCCGCGCTGCTCGAACAGACCGCTGTCGTCGTCGTGGACTGCGAACAGGGCCACATCAGGCTCGGGCTCGCGGCCAAGGTCGCCGACGCCCTGCGGGGCACCTGCGTCCGCCTCGACCAGCTCAGCGCCGACCACCTCGCCGGCGTCGTCCGCGCCGCCTAGGGAGGAGACCCCAGTGCCACAGGGACAACCCACCGCGGTGCCGCAGGACGGCCTCACCACGCGACAGCGGCGCAACCGGCCGTTGCTGATGGTGCACACCGGTGAGATGAAGGGGAAGTCGACGGCGGCGTTCGGCCTGGCGTTGCGCGGCTGGAACCAGGGCTGGGACATCGGCGTGTTCCAGTTCGTGAAGTCCGCCAAGTGGAAGGTCGGCGAGGAGAACGCGTTCAAGGCGCTCGGCCGGCTGCACGACGAGACCGGCGAGGGCGGCGCGGTCGAGTGGCACAAGATGGGCGAGGGCTGGTCGTGGTCCCGCAAGCAGGGCACCGAGGAGGACCACTCCGCCGCCGCGCTGGAGGGCTGGCAGGAGATCCGCCGCCGGCTGGAGACCGAACGCCACGGCCTCTACGTGCTCGACGAGTTCACCTACCCGCTGCACTGGGGCTGGATCGACGTCGACGAGGTGGTGGAGGCGCTGGTCAACCGGCCGGGCCACCAGCACGTCGTGATCACCGGCCGGTACGCGCCGCAGCAGCTGGTGGACGCCGCCGACCTGGTGACCGAGATGACCAAGGTCAAGCACCCGATGGACGCGGGGCAGAAGGGCCAGCGGGGGATCGAGTGGTGAACCGGCTGGTCGTCGCCGCACCCGCGTCGGGCAGTGGCAAGACCACGGTGGCGACGGGCCTGATGGCCGCACTGCGCAGGGCCGGGTCGCGGGTCGCGCCGTTCAAGGTGGGACCCGACTACATCGACCCCGGCTACCACGGGCTCGCGACCGGGCGGCCCGGCCGCAACCTCGACCCCGTGCTGGTCGGCGAGCACCGCATCGCCGGCCTGTTCGCGCACGGGTCGAGGGGCTGCGACCTCGCCGTGGTCGAGGGCGTGATGGGCCTGTTCGACGGCCGCGTCGACACCGCGGGCATCGGCTCGACCGCGCACGTGGCCAAGCTGATCGGCGCGCCCGTGCTGTTCGTGGTCGACGCGCGGGGGCAGAGCCGGTCGCTCGCGGCGCTGCTGCACGGCTTCCGCGGCTACGACCCGACCGTGCGGCTCGGCGGCGTGATCCTCAACCAGGTCGGGTCGGAGCGCCACGAGCAGGTGCTGCGGTCGGCGTGCGACGAGGTCGGCCTGGACGTGCTCGGCGTGCTGCCGCGCGACGCGCAGTTCTCGTTGCCCTCACGGCACCTGGGGCTCGTGACGGCGGCCGAGCACGGCAGCGAGGCGGTCTCCGCGGTCGACGCGATCGCCGCCGCGGTGGCCAAACACGTCGACCTGGACGCGGTGCGCGCGCTGGCGTCATCGGTGCCGGCGATGGCCGTGGCACCGTGGGAACCGCAGGTCGAGGCCGTCCGCGGGGAACCGGTGATCGCGGTGGCCGGCGGGGCGGCGTTCACGTTCGGCTACGCGGAGCACGCCGAGGTGCTGGCGGCGGCCGGTGCCGCTGTCGCCGTCGTCGACCCGCTGCGCGACGACCGGTTGCCCGAGGGCACCGCCGGTCTGGTGCTGCCGGGTGGTTTTCCCGAGCAGCACGCGGAGGCGTTGTCGGCCAACGCGCCGCTGCGCGAGGCGGTCGCGCGGTTCGCCCGCTCGGGCGCGCCGGTGCACGCCGAGTGCGGCGGGCTGCTGTACCTCGCGCGCTCGCTCGACGGGCACGAGATGTGCGGCGTGCTCGACGCGGAGGGCTTCATGACGCCGAAGCTGACCCTGGGCTACCGCGACGCCGTCGCGGCCACCGGCTCGTCGCTGCACCCGCCGGGCGGTCGCGTGACCGGCCACGAGTTCCACCGCACCCAGCTGTCCACACCGCACTCGCTGCCGCCCGCGTGGCACTGGCGCGGCGTCGAGAACCGGCCGGTGGCCGAGGGGTTCGTCGTCGGCGGTGTGCACGCCTCGTACCTGCACACGCACCCGGCCGGCGACCCGGAGGCGGTGGCCAGGTTCGTGCGGGCCTGCCACCCGTTCGTGGCGGGTTCGGCAGGCGGTACGGTCTTCGCCTAAGCCTTTCGTCCAACCCCTGTGGAGCTGTCGTGACGACGACCGGTCGGGTTTCCTTCGTCGGCGCCGGTCCGGGTGCCGCCGACCTCATCACCCTCCGCGGCGCGCGCCGCATCGCCGAGGCCGACGTCGTCGTCTGGGCCCCCAGCGCGGTCGAGGCCGAGTGCGTCCGCGAGCACGCGCGCGAGGGTGCCGACCTGGTCGACTTCTCCCGCGTCACCGCGGAGGAGATCACCGACCTGTACCGCCGTGCCGCCGCCGCGCGGCTGAAGGTCGTGCGGCTGCACGCGGGCGACGCCGCGACCGGTGGCGGAGTGCAGGAGCAGCACGACCTGTGCCAGCGCCTCGGCCTGGAGGTCGAGGTCGTGCCGGGCGTGTCGGTCGTCGCCGCCGCTGCCGCGCGGATCGGCCGCGAGATCACGCTGACCGAGGCCTCCTCCGCGGTGTTCCTCGCGCCGGAGGGCAGCGAGGGCGTCCGCGAGTTCGCCGCACTGCAGACCACGATGGCGGCCACGGTCTCCGGTGCGCGCACCGGCCAGTTCGTGGAGCAGCTGCTGGAGGGCGGCTACACCGCCGAGACGCCGGTCGTCGTCGCGTACAAGGTGAGCCAGGCCGACGAGCTGGTCGTGCACACCACGGTCGGCGAGCTGGAGGCGGTGGTGAAGCAGCACAAGCTGTACCGCCCGACGCTCTTCCTGGTCGGCGCCGCGGTGAAGGCCGCACCGGCCCGCCGCCAGTCCGCGACCGCGGCCGCCGCCGACGAACCGGCCCGCACCGCCCGCCCGACCCGCTGGTCGCGCAGGGTCGCCTCGCGCATCGCGACGCGTGCGGACGAGCCGGTGCCCGCTCCCGCCGTCCCGGTCGCCCCCGCGACCTCCGCCGAGCCGAACCCGGCCTGGAACGCGGTGGAGGAGCTCCAGCAGTCCGTGCGCAAGCAGGCTGAGGAGTCCACGCAGAAGCCCAAGCCGAAGCTGACCGTGGTCGCTGCCGCGACGCCGAAGCCGCCGACGGTGCAGGCCTCGACCTCGAACCCGCCCAAGCGCCGGTCCACCGCCCGCAAGCCCAAGCGCGCCAACTGATGTCAGCCCTCGTCGAGGAGCTGCGGGAAGCGGCGGGCCGGCCCGGCGTCGAGGTCGTGGACGCCGCCGACGGCCTGCGGCCCGCGCTGAACCTGTGCCGCGCCCGGTCCGCCGTCATCGTGAAGGTGGCGGCCGGCGCCGGTCCGGCCGAGATCGGTGCGGGACTGGCCGGCTGGCGGCGCACGCTCGTGGTCGCCGACGTCGGTGAGCTGTCCACAGTGGACCCGAAGGATGCGGTCACCCGGCGCTGGATCGCACCGGAGGCCGTGCTGTGCCTGGCGGACACCGAGTTCCTGCGCGGCACCGGGTGGGCGCTGCCCGAGGACGCGTTCTCCACCAGGACGCAGGTGCTGGGCGCCGAGGTCCGCGCGTTCGTGCTGGCCGTGCTCGCGCCCAGGCCCGGTGTGCTGGTGTGGGACGTGCTCGCGGGCTCCGGCGCGGTCGGCGTGGAGTGCGCGCGGCTCGGTGCCGCGGTCGTGGCGGTGGAACCGGACCCGGTGGAGTGCGTGCGGATCATCGCGAACGCCTCCGCGCACGGCGTGGACGTGCGCGTGGAGGAGGCCGGGCTGGACACGACGGCGTTACCGCGCCCGGAGGCGGTGTTCGTCGGCCGCGGGTCGCTGCCCGAGGTGAGGGCGTGCGCGGCGGTGAACGCGCGGCGCGTGGTCGTGGTCGCCGAGCGGGTGGACGAGGTCGTGCCGGCGCGGGACGCGTTGCGGGCGGCCGGGTACGAGGTGGAGGGCGTGCAGCTGACCGCCTCCCGCCTGCTCGACTCCGGCTTCGGCGCCGCGGCGCCGGTGACCGTGGTGTGGGGAACCAAGAAGTGATGTCGTGGGTGGGCGGCGGTGTCGTGGTGCGGGGAGTCCGGCCGTGATCGGTGTGTTCGCGGGGACGGCCCAGCGCGGTGACGCGGCCGACCTCGCCGGGGTGCTGGGCTCGGACGCCGTGGTGCCGGACGGGCCGATCCGGCCCGCTGTGCACCGGCTGTGGGACCGGCTCGACGCGCTCGTGCTGTTCCTCGACGCGGGAACCGCTGTCCGGTTGATCGCGCCCCTGTTGCGGGACAAGCGGACCGACCCCGCGGTGGTGTGCGTGGACGCCGGGTTCGCGGTGGCGCTCGCCGGTGCCGCGGACGACCTGGCGTGGCGCGTCGCGGACGCGTTGAACCGCACCGCCGTCGTCACGACCGGCCCGTCGATCGACTCGGTGCTGGACGAGCTCGTCGAGCAGCTCGACGCCACGGCCGACGGCGACGTCGCCGCGTGCGCGGCAGCCATCGAGTCGGGCGAGAAGGTGGTGCTGCGCAACCCGTTGAGCTTCCCGCTGCCCGCGCTGTCGGCGAATGTGGTGTCGGCCGGCGAGGACGCCGCGTGGGTGATCGTCATCGACGACCGCGCCGCCGCGCCGAAGGACAACGTGCTGCGGATCGTGCCGCGCACGCTCGTCGTGGGCGTGGGGTCGACGCGGGGTGCGTCGGCCACGAGCGTGGGTGCCGCGCTGGCCGAGCTGGACGCGCAGGGCGGCCTGGACCTGCGCGCCATCAAGGCGTTCGCGACGGTCGACGTCAAGGCGGACGAGCCCGGCATCGTGGACGCGGTGGAGGACTGGGGTTTCTGGCACGGCGACACGGCCGACCTGATCACGTTCAGCGCCGAGGAGCTCAACGCGGTCGGCGTGCCGAACCCGAGCTCGGTGGTGCGCAACTCGCTGGGCACCGCGAGCGTGGCGGAGGCGGCGGCGCTGTGCGGCGCACGGCAGGTCGCGCACGGCGCACCGGTCGAGCTCGCAGCGGAGAAGTTCAAGCGGGACAACGTGACCGTGGCCGCGGCACGGGTGCTGCCGCGCGGCCGGCTCGCGCTCGTCGGCCTCGGTCCCGGCGGCGCCGAGCAGCGCACGCCGCGTGCGGAGGCCGAGATCCGGCGGGCCGCGGTCGTCGTGGGCACGCCCGAGGCCGTGCACGCGGTGGCCGCTCTGCTGCGGCCGGGCACCCAGACGCGTGCCGACGGTGCGCCGGAGCTCGCGGAGGGTGGCGCTGCGGTCGCGCACGTCGCGTTCGGAACTGGACCAACGCTGGACAATCCGGTCGAAGCCGACGTGGTTGTTGTTCCCGGAGTGTGGGAACGGTAGCGTTTTTCCTTCTTTCGTAGGGTCTGCCCAGAAGATTTGCGGATTAGCGTCGCCATGCACACGGCCCACCCTGCCGGGCCCGGATGCACTGGAGAGCGACATGAGAGCCCGTCGTCTCGTCGCGGTCGCCTGCACAACAGGTGTCGTCCTGTCCATGCTCACGATCAACGCCGCCGCCGCTGCCCCGAAGGACGGCCTGCGCCTGCTCGCCGTGCGCGACTCGCTGACCGCCACGCACACCTGGTACGAGCAGACCTTCGACGGCAAACCGGTGCTGGGCGCCTACTACGTCGAGCACGTCGACAAGGCGACCGGCGCGAAGACCGTGGACGACGGCCGCATCGCCGTGGGTGCCGTCGACCTCACGCCCGCCGTCACCGCCGAGGACGCGCGGACGAGGTCCGCCGGTGTGCCCGAGGCGGCGAAGCTGACCGTCCTGCCGGGGACGGGCCTGGTCTACGAGGTGATCTCGGACAACGGCAAGGGGTCCGAGCGCACGCTGGTGCACGCGGAGACCGGCGCGGTCGTGCGGACCGAGAGCCTGGTCAAGCACGCGGACGGCACCGGCAAGGTGTTCAGCCCGAACCCCGTCTCCGCGCTGCAGAACCAGAACCTGACCGACGCCGACGACGCGGACTCCGCCGTGCCCGCCGCGGCCTACCGGTCGGTGACGCTGTCCCACCTGGACGGTTCCGGCTACCTCAGGGGCAAGTACGCGACGCTGACCGGGCCGAAGAGCAAGCTGGCCTACAGCAAGGCGAACAAGTTCGAGTACACGCGCGCCAACGACCTCTTCGAGCAGGTCAACGCGTACTGGGGCGTGACCGAGGCGCAGAAGTACATCCAGGGCCTCGGGTTCACGAACGTCAACAACGAGGCGCAGAAGATCACCACGATCGGCCTCACCGAGGACAACTCGTTCTACGACCCGTCGAAGGACCAGATCACGTTCGGCACCGGCGGTGTGGACGACGCCGAGGACGTCGAGGTGGTGTGGCACGAGCTCGGCCACGCGATCCAGGACGCCCAGGTGCCCGGCTTCGGTTCCACCACGGAGGCGGGCTCGATCGGTGAGGGCTTCGGCGACTGGTGGGCGTTGATCATGTCCTCGCGCGACGCGAAGGACACGGCCACGACGCCGCTCGCGTGCATCATGGACTGGGACGCCACGGCGTACACGACCGAGACGCCGCATTGCCTGCGCCGCACCGACACCGAGCTGAAGTACGCCGACCGCAAGGGCGAGGTCCACTTCGACGGCCAGATCTGGTCGCGGGCGCTGTTCGACGTCTACAAGGCGTTCGGCCGCGACAAGGCGGCGAAGATCGTGCTGGAGGGCCAGTTCTCCTACGCCCCCTCGACGACGTTCGCGGCCGCTGCCAAGGCGACGGTCGCCGCGGCGAAGAAGCTCTACGGCGACAAGGACGCCGCCACCGTCCAGGCCGCGTTCACCGCGCGCGGCATCGCGTGAGTCAACTGTGAAGCCGGACATGTCCGACTAGTGGCGGTTGTGCCACTTCGATCCCGGGCGTGACGCTGTGTGTGCCGCCGCTGGACACCCTGCACACACAGCGTCATCGGGAAGGACTGGCAACATGGCGAAAACCCTGCGTCGCCTGATCTTGTCTGTCGTGGTCTCCGCTCTCGCGAGCATCTTCTTCACGGCTCCCGCAGCCAACGCCGACGACGTCTCGCCGATGATCGTCGGTGGTACGCGCGCCAGCACGGCGACCTACCCGTGGGTCGTCTACCTCGCTTCCACCACCGGTTCGCAGTTCTGCGGCGGAACCCTGGTGAAGGCCAACAAGGTCGTCACCGCCGCCCACTGCGTCGCCGGCCGCTCGGCCTCCAGCACCCGCGTGGTGCACGGCCGTGACGACAAGCAGAGCACCGCGGGCACCGTCGCGAACGTGACCCGCATCTGGTCGCACCCGAGCTACACCACCGCGACCGCCGGCTACGACGTGGCCGTGCTGACGCTGGACCGCAACATCAGCTCGGCGACCCTGCCGCTCGCCACGCCGTCCGACACCGCGCTGTACGCCGCGGGCAACTCCGCGCTGATCCTCGGCTGGGGCACCACGTCCTCCGGTGGCTCGGCGTCGCGCTACCTGCTGCAGGCGAACGTGCCGCTGACGTCCGACTCGACCTGCAAGACCGCCTACTCGCAGTACAGCAACACCTCCATGGTGTGCGCGGGCTTCCCGCAGGGCGGCGTCGACACCTGCCAGGGCGACTCCGGTGGCCCGCTGGTCTACGGCGGCAAGCTCATCGGTGCCACGTCCTGGGGCCGCGGCTGCGCCGGCGCCGGCTACCCCGGCGTGTACGCGCGGATCGCGCCGTACAACTCGGTGATCACCGCTCAGCTGTAAGCACTTCGCCACCGCGCACCCCGCGTCCACAGTGGACCCGGGGTGCGCGGTCGTATGCTGCCCGGGTGACGGATCTGGAAGCAATGCCGGAGGACTGGGCGAGCGCGCTGGTCGTCGTCGCCCACCCCGATGACATGGAGTACGGCGGTGCGGGCGCCATCGCGCGGTGGACCGCCCAGGGCAAGAAGGTCGCGTACCTGCTCGCGTGCCGCGGTGAGGCGGGCATCGACTCGCTCTCACCGCAGGAGTGCGCGCCGTTGCGGGTCGAGGAGCAGATCGCGTCCTGCGCGGCCGTCGGCGTGACCGAGGTCGAGTTCCTCGACCACGCGGACGGCATGATCGAGTACGGGCTGCCGCTGCGGCGCGACATCGCGGCCGCGATCCGCCGGCACCGGCCGGAGTTCGTGATCACCGGTAACTTCCGCGAAACGTGGCCGAGCGGAAACCTCAACATGGCCGACCACATCGCGGTCGGCCGGGCCGCTGTCGACGCCGTGCGCGACGCGGGCAACCGGTGGGTGTTCCGGGATCTGGACATCGAGCCGTGGAACGGTGTCCGGTACGTGGCGGCGGCATCCTCGCCGATGGCCACGCACGCCGTGGACATCACCGGCTCGTTCGACGCTTCCGTGGAGTCCTTGCGCGCCCACAAGGCGTATCTCGATGCGCTGAGCGGGGACATGGCCGAGCCGGAACCGTTCCTGCGCGGCATGGCGGAGGCCGTCGGCCAGCGGTTCGGCGGCGTCCTGGCGACGTCTTTCGAGCTGTTGCGCCTGTGACCATGTTCCCTTCGGCTGGACACGGCCGGTCTCGTGTGGATGCTTCTACGCATGCCCGTTGAACAGCACTACCTGGTTGGCCTCGATCTCCGGGGCCGGCGCGTCCTCGTGGTCGGCGGAGGCACCGTCGCCCAGCGGCGCCTGCCCCGCCTGATCGCCTCCGGCGCCGTCGTCGAGCTCGTCTCGCCCGTCGTGACCCCCGCCGTGCAGGGCATGGTCGACGCGGGGGAGCTGACGTGGCACGAGCGGCTGTTCGAGCCGGGGGACGTCGAAGGCGCCTGGTACGTGCTGGCGTGCACGTCGGACATCGAGGTGAACGCCCAGATCGGCGAAGAGGCGCTCGCACAGCGCGTGTTCTGCGTGCGCGCGGACATCGCCGTGGAGGGCACGGCGGTCACACCGGCCGTGGGCTCGCACGACGGCATGGTGCTCGGCGTGCTCGCCGGCGGTGAGCACCGCCGTTCGGCAGCGGTGCGCGACGGCGTCGTGGCGGCGTTGCGCGACGGCCGGATCGCCGACCAGTCCACCCCGCCGGTCGGCGTCGCCCTGGTCGGCGGCGGCCCCGGCGACCCCGAGCTGATCACGGTGCAGGGCAAGCGCTTGCTGGCCCAGGCGGACGTGGTGGTCGCGGACCGCCTCGCCCCCCGCGAACTGCTGGAGGAACTGCCCTCGCACGTCGAGGTCGTGGACGCGGCCAAAATCCCCTACGGTCGCGCGGCGACGCAGGACTTCATCAACCAGACGCTCGTCGACCGCGCCAAGGAGGGCAAGTTCGTCGTCCGCCTGAAGGGCGGCGACCCGTACGTCTTCGGCCGCGGCTTCGAGGAGCTGCTCGCGTGCGCCGAGGCCGGCATCCCGGTGACCGTGGTACCTGGCGTGACGTCGGCGTTCGGTGTGCCCGCGTTGGCCGGTGTACCCGTGACGCACCGAGGGGTGGCACACGAGGTAGTCGTCGTCTCCGGTCACGTGGCACCGGACGACCCGCGCTCCCTCGTCGACTGGCCCGCCATCGCACGGCTGCAGGGCACAGTCGTGCTGATGATGGCCGTCGAACGCGCGGGTGCGTTCGCCACGGCGCTGATGGAAGGCCGCCCCGGCAGCACACCCGTCGCCGTCGTGCAGGAGGGCAGCACCTCCGCACAGCGCGTGTACCGGTCCACTCTGGAAACCTTGGGCGCGGACGTCGTGGCCTGGGGAGTGCGCCCGCCGGCGATCATCGTGGTCGGCCCGGTGGCCGACATCGCGCCCGCCTAGCCGGGTTCTCGCTCGACGCCGCTCGACGCCGCTCGACCGGTGGGCCCCGCAGGTCCACCGGTTCCTGCGCCGCCATGACCCACAGCGCCGGTCACTTTTGAATTCGCTCGCGACCACTCCGTCCGTCAGCGCGCCGACCGGCTGAACATGGCTGGGTGGCCAGCGTCTGCGCACTGCTGACCCGGCGGCGCGACCGCGCAGGTCGGGCCTGCAGCCTGGTGACGGCGTGAGTCGGACCTGCGGGCTGGTGACGGCGCGAGCCAGGCTCGCAGCCCCGGTGACCGCGCGAGTCGGGCCCGCAGCTCAGCGACCGCGCGAGCCAGGCTCGCAACCCAGTGACGGCGTAAGTCGGACCTGCAGCCCAGTGACGGCGCGAGTCGAGCCCGCGGCCCGGTGACGGCGCAAGCCGGGTCCCGCGAGTCAAAATCCGGCGCAGGGCAGGGCCCCGCCCTCCCTGGGGGCAGACCACCCACCTCCACTCAACTTAACCAAGATCCGGCCGTGTCAACCCACCGCTCGGCGATCTGTGGACAACTCGGCGCGCGACGAGGGCCGCCTCCCCGACCGGAGAGGCGGCCCTCGTCAAATCAACAGGTCGGCAGGGCGGCACGAATGACTGCCCGTCAACGCCAAGAACAGCCCTCCGACCGGAGCTGCGGTGCCACGTCCGCGGCAGCCAGCCCGGGCGAGCTGACCGCCGACGACGAAGGCCGCCTCCCCAACCCGGGGAAGCGGCCCTCGTCAGATCAGTCGATCAGTGCTGCGGCGCCCGGCGCGGGCGCCCGGTGGTGCTGCCGCCGCGGCGGGGACCGCCGCCTTCGCCGGCTGGGCGGCGCGGGGCGCTGCGGAACTCGCCGCCCTCGGAGCGGCGACCGGAGCCGCCGCGGAACTCTCCGCGGCCACCGGCCGCGGGGGCGCCGAAGCGACGGCCGCTGCCGCCGGAGCGGCGGGCGGGCTTCTCGCGTTCGACGACCGGCTCGCCGCTGGGGAGGCGGGCACCGGTGATGCGGATCAGGTCCTCGTCACCGGGGCGGACCTTCGTGCTCTCCGGGCGGATGCCCGCGCGAGCGGCCATGCCCTGGACGGCGCGGCGCTGGTCGTGGGTGACCAGCGTGACGACCGTGCCGGACTGGCCGGCGCGCGCGGTGCGGCCCGCGCGGTGCAGGTAGTCCTTCGGGTCGGCCGGCGGGTCGACGTGCACGACGAGCGAGACGTCGTCCACGTGGATGCCGCGGGCGGCCACGTCCGTCGCGATCAGGACCGGCGTGGTGCCCTCGCGGAACTCGCCGAGCACGCGGGTGCGGGCGCTCTGGGCCTTGCCGCCGTGCAGCGCGCCGGCGTGGACGCCGACCGAGCGCAGCTTCTTGGCCAGGCGGTCGACGTGGTGCTTGGTGCGCACGAACATGATCGTGCGGCCCTCGCGCGCGGCCACCTCGGTCACCACGTTCTGCTTGTCCTCGGCGGACACGAACAGCAGGTGGTGGTCCATCGTCGTGACGCTCGCGGTGGCCGGGGCCACCGAGTGCGTCACCGGGTTGTGCAGGTACTGGCGGACCAGCTTGTCCACGTCGCCGTCGAGCGTCGCGGAGAACAGCAGGCGCTGGCCGTCCTGCGGGGTCAGGTCCATGATCGCGCGGACCTGGGGCATGAAGCCCATGTCGGCCATCTGGTCGGCCTCGTCCAGCGCGGTGATCTCGACCTGGGACAGGTCGCAGGTCCCCTGGCGGACGTGGTCGGACAGCCGGCCCGGCGTGGCGATCAGCAGGTCGACGCCGCGGCGCAGGTGGTCGATCTGGCGCGGGAACGACGTGCCGCCGACGACCACGCGGCACCACATGTTGAGCGCGCGGGCGTGCGGCATGAGCGCCGTCTCCACCTGCATCGCGAGCTCGCGGGTCGGGACGAGGATCAGCCCACGCGGCTTGTGCGGCGTGGAGCGGCCGCCCGCGAGGCGGGTCAGCATGGCGAGGCCGAACGCCAGCGTCTTGCCGGAGCCCGTCTGGCCACGGCCGAGGATGTCCCGGCCCGACATCGCGTCGGGCAGGGTGGCGGCCTGGATGGGGAACGGTGCGGTGATGTCGTTGGCGACGAGCGACTTGATCAGCGCGTCAGCCAGGCCGAGTTCGGCGAACGAGGGCAGCGGGCCTTCCGGCAGCGTGCTCTCGAAGTGCTCGGCGACGATCGGTTCCTCGACCCGCTGCTGCGGGCGTGAGGAGTTGCCCTGGCGACCCGAGCGGCGCCGCGGTGACCTGCGGCTCTGTGCGCGCTCGGAACGGCCTTCGGACATTGATGGCAAAACAAACCTCCGAGACATGGCACGTCTCAAGGCTGCCCCGCGCTTGTCGCGGTGCCAGTTCACAAGGACGAGCCCGGCGTGGTGTGCACGCCTGAATGAGTAGGTGGACGCACCGGTCAACGGCGGTCAAGCCTGCATCGGTGCTCTTACAGTCTAGCTGATCAGTGCGAGTGACCGGCGCGCCCGGCAGTGTCGTTGGACACGGCCGGGCGCGCAAGGTGAGTCACCCCATACCCGCCACGTCCAGCAGCGTCGCCACCAGCGCGGACGGCTCACCGATCTCCGGTGGCAGGCCGCGCGCGGCGAACCAGCCGCAGATGTTGCGGACGTCGCGGTCGAGGAACTCCACGCCGCGGGGGTTCGCGACCAGGTCCACCACCTGCGGCAGGTCGATCATGATCAACCGGCCGTCGTGGACCATCAGGTTGAACGCGGACAGGTCGCCGTGCGTCAGGCCCGCCTCCGCGAGCGTCATCAGCGTCGCGACCAGCTGCCGCCACAGGTCGAGCAGCTCGTCCTCGTCCGGGCGCGCCTGGGCGAGCCGCGGCGCGGCGTTGCCCTCGGCGTCCCCGATGAACTCCAGCAGCAGCTCGGTACCGCTGCGCTGCACCGGGTACGGCACGGGCGCGCCGATCTGCCACAGCTGGATGAGCGCGGCGAACTCCGCGACCGCCCACTGCTCCGCGATCAGGTTGCGCCCGAACGCGGTGCGGTTCTGGATCGCCCGCATCTCGCGGGACTTCTTCATCCGGCGACCCTCCAGATATCCCGCGTCGCGGTGGAACATCCGGTGGTCGTTGCTGCGGTAGCGCTTGGCGGCGAGCAGGCTCGACCGCTCGCCGATCGCGCGTTCCAGCAGGAAGACGTCCGCCTCCTTGCCGGTCTTCACGATGCCGAGCTCGCGGTCCACCGCGGCCAGCTCGGTGATGAGCCAGCTCGGGTGCGGCTTCGGGCCCTGCTCGGCGTCGCCCCACGTGGACCAGCGGTCGCCGTCCTCGGGGGTGTCGGCCGTGCTGAGCTGGTCCTCGCGCACTCGCGCGACGCGCACCTTCTCGGCCTCGGTCATGCGGCCGCGACGGGTGGGCTCCGCGTCATCGCCGCGCTTGGTGGTGCGCTTTCCCTTGCGCCGCATGGTGTCGTCGGCGCCTTCGAAAGCAGACTCGTAACGTTCGTAGAGATCGTGCTCGCGCACGGTGGGGTCTCCCAAGAGCTGAAGGTGACCGCCCCACTGGCGCTCTGCGATCAAACGGTGCTGATCAGGCGCGAAGGGCGGCTGGACGGGTCGCGAGTGCGGTGCCGCGCCCAAAGACAGGCTCTGACATGTCGCACCTCCTCGATCCAGCTCCGTTGTCACGCTTCGGGGAAGAGTCTGCCGTGCGGGCCCGGTGCCCGCAACCGAATTACGCCGTGATCAGGTCGGCCGTCTTCTCGCCCGTCGGCACCATGGTCAACCCGGCCTTCCGCGCGAGCTTGACCAGGCCTTTCAGGTCCGCCGGCTCCGCGCTGGACTTCGCGATGGCGCGCGCGAGCAGCCCCTTGTGCGCCTTGTTGAAGTGGCTGACGACCTTGCCTTCGCTCGTGACCACCCGGACGACGACGGCGTGCGGGATCTTCGCGAGGCTGGAGTACGCGCCGGAACGGAGGTCGACGACGAACTCGTCCGCCTCCCTCAGCACCGGCTCCAGCGAGGGCTTCCACAGCGTGCGCAGGCTGCCGTGGTCGGGCAGGGCGCTGCCGCCGGACAACCGGTACGCGGGCACCGGGTCACCGCCGCGCACCGCCCCGAACAGCGCGGACGCGACCGCGAGCCGCTGATAGGCGCGTTCCCTCTCGGCCTTGCGGAGCGAGGGGAAGTCGAGGTTGTCGTAGAGCACGCCGGTGTAGCGCAGCAGTGCGGGCGTGGTTCCCGACGTGCGCAGGGACGCGTTGCGGTGCACCTCGTCGACCTGCCGCTCGGAGATGTCGAGCGCCTTGAGGCTCGCCGGGACGTCCGCCGCGAGATCAGCCAGCGCGGACACCAGCTTGTCGCGCACCGGGTTGAGCTCGGGGAACGACAGCGCGTCGAGGTCGAGCGGCGCGCCGTCGCCGCCGATCGCCTTGGTCTCCGACGGGGGAAGCAGCACCAGCACGGTTCGCAAGCCTAGGCCAACGCCGTGGAACCGCCGGACCTGCGTGGCGCCTCCGGACGGCGTGGACGGTCGGGCCCGTTGGGACGCGGCCAGCCTGGTCACGGTGCGTGCGGCGCGGCTTCGTCGGCCCGCCGGCCGCCTAGGGTGCCTGCAGCGTCAGGTAGGCGAGGCCGAGCACGCCCCGCCAGCCGTGCAGCCGGTAGGTGCGCTGCCGGTCGGCCCTGGCCCTGACCTCCTCGGCGTGCGGGGAGTCCGGGTTGGCGCGCAACCAGCGTTCCCAGGCCAGTCCGTGGCCGTTCTCGAAGACGTCCCACTCATCGAGGCTCGCCTGCTCCGCCGCGAGCAGCCGGTAACCGTGGCCGAGCGCGTGGTCGACCAGCCCGGCCAGCGAGCGGTACTGGTCGCGCGGAACCGGCATGGCGGCGAGCTGCGCGCTCGTCGGTTCCCGCTCCCAGAAACCCTCGCCCAGCAACAACCTCCCGCCAGGGCGCAGCAGTCCCTTGGCCGCGACGAGCGCGTTCTCGGTGTGCTGCAACGGGTCTCCGCCCCACACCTGGGTGGCGCCGTTGACGATCACGGCGTCGGCCGGGCGGTCCGGCTGCCACCGGGCCACGTCCGCGACGTGCAGGCTCACCCGCCCGGACAGCCCGCGCCGTTCGGCGTTGGCGCGGCCGTGCGCGATGTCGTCCTCCTTGAGGTCGACACCGGTGCCGGTGGCGGTGGGCGCGGCCTCGAGCGTGCGCAGCAGGAGCTCCGCCCACCCGCACCCGAGGTCGAGCACGTGCCCGCCGTCGAGCGGCAGCAGCGAGTCGACCAGGCGCGCGGCCCTGTCCGCGGACAGCGGTCCGTGGAACGTGACGTCGTCGTACAGCGGCGTGATCTCTGGAGTCGTCATCGTCGGGCAGCATGGCCCCGCAGCGGCTGCCGGGCAACGCGTTATTCAGTTGTTGAGGGCATCACCTCCGCGTAGCTTCGACCGTCGTGGAACTCGTGTGGCGCGCGCTCACCACCGCGGACATCCCCGCGGTCACCGCGCTGTGCACGGCAGCGGAAGCCGCCGACGACACCGGCGAACTGCTGTCCGAAGAGGACTTCGCCCAGTCGTTCGCCAAGGCGGACCTGCCGACGACCTCGCTCGCCGTGCTGGCCGGCTCCGAGCTCGTCGCCTACGGCCTGCTCGAGCCGCGCGCGAAGCCCGCCGACGTCCACCGCCTGCGGATCGACGGGATGGTCCACCCGTCGTTCCGCCGCCGCGGCATCGGCCGGGAGCTGTTGCCGCGCATGGTGTCCATGGCACGGACGCTGCACCTGGCCACCCACCCGGCCGTACCGCTGGTGGCGACCACGATGGTCGAGAGCCGCTCGGCCGGCCACGTCGCACTGTGCGCGTCGCTCGGCTTCACCGCGGACCGCCACTTCCACGAGATGGAGGTGGCACTGGGCGAGTCACTCGCCCAGCTCCCGGTCCCGCCGGGCTACTCGGTCGTCCCGTTCACCCCCGACCGCTCCGAAGAGACCCGTCGGGTCGTGAACACGACCTTCGCCGAGCACTGGGGCTCGACCGAGCGCACGCCGCAGGAGTGGGCGGCGTCCTTCACGGACAGCAAGAGGTTCGTGCCGGACACCTCCTTCCTCGCACTGGACAACGGTTCCGGTGCGGTCGTCGGTTTCGTGCTGGCCCGCCACTACCCGGCCGTCGAGGAGCAGACCGGCGTCCGCGAACTCTGGATCGGCGACGTCGGAACCCTCAGCGCGCACCGCGGTCGTGGCCTGGCGTCGGCGTTGCTGAGCTGGACGTTGACTCAGG
Organism: Lentzea sp. NPDC042327; assembly: GCF_040647275.1. Lineage (NCBI taxonomy): Bacteria > Bacillati > Actinomycetota > Actinomycetes > Pseudonocardiales > Pseudonocardiaceae > Lentzea > Lentzea sp. NPDC042327. Next base: position 364,149 of record NZ_JBEZBX010000005.1, on the reverse strand, counting down.
CGCGGACGCAGGGGTACCAGCGGGCGGGGCTGTCGGTCGACACGGCCAACTCGACCGGGGCGCTCGGCGTGTACGAGCGGGCCGGGTTCCGGGTGGCGCGGACGTGGGTCGACTACGGCGTGCCGGTCGAGCTCGTCTGACGGACGGGGTCGGGCCGGGCTGGCCGGGCTGAGCGGGAAGGGCTGGCCGAGCCGAGCTGGACGGGCCGGGCTGGACGGCCTGGTCGGACGGATCAGGCTCGGCTTGTCGGACCGGGTGAGCAGGGCTGGGCGCGGGTGGGCCGGGTGTCGGCTTGGGCGCGGCAGGGCTGCTGGGCGGGTCCGGATCGGCTGGAGCGGGGGACCAGGGCGGGCAGGGCTGCGCGGGTGAGCCGAGTACTGGCTTGGACGCGGCAGGGCTGCCTGGGCGGGACACGACCGGTTCGGACCTGGGCGTTCGGCGTGTGAACGCACGGGTCCGGGGTGGTGCGCGGCCGGCTCGACCCCGGAGCGCTCGGCGTGCACGAGCGCAGCGGGTTCGAGGTGACGCTGGCCGGGGCGGCCCCAGACCCAGGCCAGCTCCAGGGCCCGGACCGGCGCCGAGACGTCCGTGGCGCCTACAGCTCCTCGCCGGGCTGGCCGACGCAGAACTGGTTGCCGTCCGGGTCCGTCAGCACCGACCAGACGAGGCCGGGGACGCTGTGCACCCCGATCTCGGTGGCGCCGAGGGAGACCAGGCGTGCGACCTCGGCCAAGCGGTCGGGGACGTGGGAGTCGAGGTGGACGCGGTTCTTGCCCGGCGTGACGTCCGGCACCTGCTGGAGGGCGAGTGCGGGGGCGCCCTCCGCAGTCGGGGCGAGGACGATGAACTCGCCCCAGTCGTTCTGCACCGCGGTGCCCAGGGCGGCGGTCCAGAAGTCGGCGAGCTTGCGCGCGTCGCCGGTGTCGATCGTGATCATGGCGATGGTCAGGGACATGGCAGGGACGCTACTCAGCGGGTCTGACAGTTTCGGGTTCGTGCAGCTCAGGACCCGTGGGAAGCACCGCGTGCACGTTCGTGCGCGCACCAACCAGTAGGCTGCTCCAACAGCCCGTGAACGAGGAGTACCCACCGTGATCACCAGGATGTCGTCGTTGTTCCTGCGCACCCTTCGCGAGGATCCGGCGGACGCCGAAGTGCCCAGCCACAAGCTGCTGGTGCGCGCAGGCTACGTCCGCCGCGTCGCGCCGGGCGGGTACTCCTGGCTGCCGCTGGGGCTCAAGGTCCTGCGCAACATCGAGGCCGTCGTCCGCGAGGAGATGGACGCCTTCGGAGCGCAGGAGATCCAGTTCCCCGCGCTGCTGCCCAAGGAGCCCTACGAGGCGACGAACCGGTGGGAGGAGTACGGCCCCAACCTGTTCCGGCTCAAGGACCGCAAGGGCGCCGACTTCCTGCTCGGCCCCACGCACGAGGAGCTGTTCACGCTCACCGTGAAGGGCGAGTACAGCTCGTACAAGGACTACCCGGTCACGCTGTACCAGATCCAGACGAAGTACCGGGACGAGGCGCGGCCCCGTGCGGGCATCCTGCGCGGGCGCGAGTTCCTGATGAAGGACTCGTACTCGTTCGACCTCACCGACGAGGGCCTCACCCAGTCCTACCGCGACCACCGCGACGCCTACATCCGCATCTTCGACCGGCTGGGCCTGGAGTACGTGATCGTCTCCGCCACGTCCGGTGCGATGGGCGGCTCGGCGTCGGAGGAGTTCCTCGCGGTCGCCGAGACGGGTGAGGACACCTTCGTCAAGTCCACCGAGTCGGGGTACGCGGCCAACGTCGAGGCCGTGCGGACGCCCGTGCCCCCCGCGCAGCCGGTCGAGGACAAGCCCGCCGCGCAGGTGCACCACACGCCGAACACGCCCACCATCGACAGCCTGGTGGACTTCCTCAACGCCAGCACCGACCGCAAGTTCACCGCGGCGGACACGTTGAAGAACGTTCTCATCAAGACCCGCCAGCCGGGCACGAAGGAGTGGGAGCTGCTCGCCGTCGCCGTCCCCGGTGACCGCGAGGTCGACTTCAAGCGCCTCGAGGCCGCGCTGGAGCCCGCCGAGGTCGCGATGCTGGAGGAGGGCGACTTCGCGAAGAACGCCTTCCTGGTCAAGGGGTACATCGGACCGAAGGCGCTGCAGGACAACGGCGTGCGCTACCTCGCCGACCCCCGCGTCGTCACCGGCACCGCCTGGGTGACGGGTGCGGACAAGGCCGACCACCACGTCGTCGACCTGGTCGCGGGCCGCGACTTCACCCCCGACGGCGTCATCGACGTCGCCGAGGTCCGCGAGGGCGACCCGTCGCCCGACGGCAAGGGCGTGCTGGTCGCCGCGCGCGGCATCGAGATCGGCCACATCTTCCAGCTGGGCCGCAAGTACGCCGACGCGTTCTCGCTGGACGCGCTGGGCCCGGACTCGAAGCCCGTCCGCATCACCATGGGCTCGTACGGCGTCGGCGTCTCGCGCCTGGTCGCGGCGATCGCCGAGCAGTCGCACGACGACCGCGGCCTGATCTGGCCCCGCAACGTCGCGCCCGCCGACGTGCACGTCGTCATCGCCGGCAAGGACGAGGCGCTGACCGCGGCCGGCGAGGACTTCGCGCGGCAGCTCGACGCCAAGGGCGTGAAGGTGCTCCTGGACGACCGCAAGGCGAGCCCCGGCGTGAAGTTCGCCGACGCCGAGCTGATCGGCATCCCGACGATCCTCGTGATCGGCCGCGGCCTGCAGAACGGGGTCGTCGAGGTCAAGGACCGCCGCTCCGGCGAGCGCGTCGAGGTGCCGGTGGCCGAGGCCGTCGACCACCTCGTGGCCGTCGTCAGGGGCTAGTCGGACGACCGGACGCCGGGTCTGCGCGGGAACACCGCGCGGCCCGGCGTTCCCGCGTTCTGGACGTCGCGAAAAGTCGGTGGATCGCAGGGTGCCCCCGCCCTACGGTGACGCCATGAGCGATCAGCCGCCGGTCCCGGTGCAGGCCTTCGAACCGCCCTACTACGTGGCGGTCTTCACCACCGTGCGCACGCAGGAGCAGAGCGGCTACCGCGACACGAACGCGCGCATGGAGGAACTGGTCAGGGAGGTTCCCGGGTTCCTCGGCATCGACCACGCGCAGAACCCCGGCGGGCTGGGCATCACCGTCGGCTACTTCCGCGACGCCGAAGCGCTCGCGCAGTGGCGGACCAACGCCGAACACCGCGCGGCACAGCAACGCGGACGGGACGACTGGTACCAGAGCTACACGCTGCACGTCGCGAAGGTGGAGCGCAGCCACGGGTTCACGCGCGAGCAGTAGGGGTCAGGTGTTCGGCTGCAGCGAGTCGATCATCTTCTGCAGGTCGGTCTCCTTGAGCAGCGGTGGCTTGTCGCCGCCACCCCCGCCTTCGAGGTCGCCGTTCACCACCAGCGCGTGCAGCTTGCCGGTGCCGTTGAGCAGCAGGACCTTGACCATGCCCTTGGACGCCAGGCACTTGTTCGCGGTCTGCGTGACCGTGGCGTCGACCTGCACGCCCTCGACGACGATCTTCTTGCCGTCCTTCTGGGTGTGCTGGATCTTCACGGGCTTGGGCTCGGTCAGCGCGACCTGAGGGGCGCCGCCCGACGAGTAGTACTGGGTGGCGACGGCCTTGGTGAAGTTCGTGGCGACCGCGTTGATGTCGCCCTTGTCCAGCAACGCGCCGCCGTTGGTGCCCTTGGTGTAGGAGCGTTCCTCGCACTTGTAGTCGCCGTACGAGGTCACGCTGGACAGCGCAACGCCCTCGAAGCCCTCGACCGGGACCCGGTCGTCGACCTGGGTCCAGTCCTTCGGCACCTGGTAGGTGTAGCCGAGCGTGGTCTGGACGCACTGCCAGCTCTCGTCCTTGCACGTGCCGGCGCCGTTGGGCTGCTGGGACGTGGTCGGCGGGGTCGACGACGCCGAGGCCGACGTCGTCGGCTGCGCGCCGGGGTCGCCGGACTTGTTCATGATCAGGTACGTCGTGACACCGCCGCCCACCAGCAGCACGAGGACGACCGCGCTGAGCACCACCCACAGCGTCGTCTTGCTCTTCTTCGGCGGTTGCTGGTCGAACCCGCCCCCGCCGTAGACGCCCAGGCCGCCGTACCCGCTGTTGTAGCCCTGGTGCTGCTGCGGGAAGCCACCGGTCTGCGGGTAGCCGACCGGCTGCGCGTGGCCCTCCTGCTGGGGGTAGGCGCCGCTGCCCTGGTAGCCACCGGTCGGGTAGTCGCCCTGCTGCTGACCCCAACCGGGCTGCTCGTTCCAGCCGCCCTGCCCGCCGCCGCCACCTGGGTAAGTCACGGGGAAACCGTACCTCGTGACCCCGACAGCCCTTAATTCATCAAGCGTTGACTTCCAGATCGTGACCGGCGTACCGTCGCGGCCATCGAATTCAACACATGATGAACTCTGGAGGTCGCGATGCGCACCGCGCTGGTCACCGCCGCCGAGGCGCGGGCGCTGCTGGCCGGCCGGGAGGTCTACGGCGTCCTGGAGATCACGCCCGGCCAGGCCGTGGTCCGGCTCGACCCCGCGGTCAACCCGTCCGGCACGCAGGTCGCGCAGCAGGTGCTGACCGGGGTGGCCCAGGGCGCCGGACTGCCGGTGCGGGTCGAGGCACCCGCCGTCTCCTGTGGATCGGCGGGATGGTCGCCGGCGTGCTGTTCGTGCTGCTCAGGGGCACCCGGTTCCGGCTCCTGTCCGCGGTGACCGCCGCCGTGCTCACCGTCGGGTCCGTGACCGGTCTGCTCGCGTGGTGGGGCGCGGGCCTCACCGGTGGCGCGCTGGCGTTCCTCTTCGCCGTCGCCGGTGCGTTCGCGCTGCTGCAGGCCGGGTTGTTCAAGCACCTCGGCATCCGCGCGATGGGCGTCCTCGGCGTGCTCTACCTGATGGCGCCCGCGGTGGCCGGCCAGGTGCCGGAGCTGCTGAACCCCGTCTACCGGGTGGCGCTGTGGTCGTGGACGCCGTTCCGGTTCGCCACCGAGGGCCTGCGGGCGGTGCGGCACGACGGCTCGGCGGGCACGGCGTGGTGGGTGTTCGCCGGGATCGCGCTGGCCGGGCTGGTGCTGGTGCTAGCCGGCCAGGAAGCTCAGCCGGACCGTCCGGACGGGGTTGTCGACGTTGGTGTCGACCAGGCAGACCGACTGCCAGGTGCCGAGCGCCAGCACGCCGCCTAGGACCGGGATCGTCGCGTAGGGCGGCACCAGCGCGGGCAGCACGTGGTCACGGCCGTGGCCCGGGGTGCCGTGCCGGTGCCGCCACCTCACGTCGCGGGGCAGGACGTGCTCCAGCGCCGTCAGCAGGTCGTCGTCGCTGCCCGCGCCCGTCTCGATGATCGCGACGCCGGCGGTGGCGTGCGGCACCCACACGTGCAGCAGGCCGTCGCCGTTCTCCTCCTGGAGGAACCGCTCGCACTCGCGGGTGAGGTCGTGCACGACCTCCTCGGCACCGGTGCGGACCTGGATCTCCTCGCTGCGCATGACCTCAGATCTTACGAACCACCCGCGCGGGGTTGCCGACCGCGAGCACGTGAGCAGGCAAATCACGCGTCACGACACTGCCCGCGCCCACGACCGTGTTGTTGCCGATGGTCACTCCCGGGCACACGATCACACCGCCGCCGAACCACACCTTGTCGCCGATGACGATCGGGGCGGTCGTCTCCCACCCCGCGATGCGCGCGTCGTGGTCCTCGATCGGGTGCAACGCGGTCAGCAGCTGCACGTTCGGGCCCATCATCACGTGGTCGCCGATGGTGACCGGGCCGCAGTCGAGGATGACGCCCCCGTAGTTCATGAAGCTGTTGGCGCCGACGCGGGTGTTGTAGCCGTACTCGATCTGCAGGCGCTGCATGAACGTCGTGCCCTCGCCGATCTCCGCGACGAAGCCCTTGAGGATCGCGTACATCCCGTCGAGGTCCTCCGGGTCGTGCGCGTTGAACCGGGCCATCTCCCGCCAGCCGCGCCGCCGGTCCGCGTCCAGCTCGGGGTCAGCGGGCAGGTACGGCTCGCCGTTGATCATCTTGTCGCGGTTGGTTCCCATGGGGACTCAGTATCGTCACGGCATGCGTGTGCTGTTCGCCAGCATGGCCGCCGTCGGCCACACCTATCCGTTGATCCCGTTGGCGGTCGCACTGCGCGATGCCGGCCATGAGGTGCACTTCGCCGTCGGCGAGGAGATGCACCCGGTGCTGGGCAAGCTCGGGCTGCGGCCGTTCCGGCCGGGCCTGGTGTTCGGGGAGATCTACGCCGAGGACATCGCCCAGGAGCTGGAACGGCTGCTGCCCGACCTCGTGGTCGGCGGCTGGGCGGTGCCCGAGGTGGTGTCGGAGGCGCGGCGGCGCGGTTTCCCCGCCGTGTGGCACGGGTTCGGTCGGATGTTCCCGGACGGCATCGGGCTGGTGCGGCCGGAGGGCGGGCGGCACGTCGACATCTGCCCGCCCTCGTTGCAGGACCCGGCTTTCCTGGAGCAGGACCGCATCCCGCTGCGGCCGGTGCCGTTCGCGCCGCCCGGCGAGGTCCCGGTGCGCACGGCGGGCAAGCTCGTCTACCTGACGCTCGGCACCGCGTTCGGCACGCGCGAGCTGCTCGCCGAGGCGGTCGTCGGGCTCGGCAAGCTCTCCGACGTCCAGGTGGTGGTCGCCGCGCCGCGGGTCGAGCTCACCGACGTGCCGCCGAACGTGACGGTGCACCCGTGGCTGCCGCAGGCCGAGGTGCTCCGGTACGCCGACGTCGTCGTCCACCACGGCGGCAGCGGCACGATGCTGGGCGCGCTGGTCGCCGGGGTGCCCCAGGTGGTGCTGCCGCAGGGCGCCGACCAGTCCGCCAACGCGACCGCCCTCGTCGCGGCCGGTGCTGCGGTGCGGCCGCAGGCGTTCAGCGCGGGGCCGATCGCGGACTGCGCGCGGCTGCTGCTGACGGACGGCCGGTACCGGGAAGCCGCTGGTCAGATCGCCCGGGAGATACGTCACATGCCGTCGCCGGAGGAAGTTGCGGACAGTCTGGCGAACGTTGTGTAACACTGTTTTTTATGAAGGCAAGCCGCCTGCGCCGCGGGATGAACCTGTGGCCGCCGTTCCTGTTCGCTGGTGTCCACGTCGAGGAGATCTCGCCGGACTACCGGTATGCGCGCGTGCGCATGCGTCTGCGCCCGTGGAACCGCAACTTCTTCGGCACCCACTTCGGCGGCTCGCTGTTCGCGATGACCGACCCGTTCTGGGTGCTGCTGCTGTTCAACCAGCTCAAGGGCGAGCACGTGGTGTGGGACCGGGCCGGTGAGATCGAGTTCGTCGCACCCGGCCGCGGCACCGTGCGCGCCGAGTTCCGGCTGACCGACGAGCACGTGTCCGAGGTCCTGGAGCAGACGTCGTCCGGCGCGAAGGCGTTGCTCTGGTTCGACACCGACGTGGTCGGGCAGGATGGGACCGTGATCGCGAAGGTGCGCAAGCAGGTGTACGCGCGGCGCAAGCGCGGCAAGCAGCTCGCCCGTGCGTGAGGCGTTCGGGGTGGTCTTCGACGTCGAGCCGGGGTACCTGAACACGGCGTCCATCGGCGTGCCACCGCGGCACGTCGCCGACGCGGTGGCCGCCGCCCACGAACGCTGGCGGCGCGGGCAGGACACGTCCTCGTCGTTCACCGACGCGGTCGAGACCTCCCGTGCGGCCTTTGGACAGCTCGTGGGCGTGCCCGCGACGTCGGTCGCGTGCGGCGCCACCGTCTCGCAGTTCGCGTCACTGGTCGCCCAGTCACTGCCGGCCGGGTCGAGGGTGTTCGTCGAACCGGGCGAGTTCACCAGCGTCTCGCTGCCGTTCGTCGCGGCCGGCCACCGGATCGCCGCCTCCATCGACGAGTGCGACCTCGTCGCGGTCAGCGTGGTGCAGTCGGCCGACGGCGCGGTCGCGGACCTCGGCGCGCTGCGGGCGTCGGGCAAACCGGTGCTGCTGGACGTGTCGCAGGCGGCCGGCTGGATGCCGCTGTCGCTGGAGTGGGCCGACTTCGTCGTCGGCGTGGCCTACAAGTGGCTGATGTCACCCCGCGGTGCCGCGTGGCTGGCGGTGCGGCCGGACCGGCTCGAGTCGCTGCGGCCCGTGGCGGCGAACTGGTACAGCACGGGTGAGAACTACGGCACCGATCTGCTGCTGCGCCCGGACGCACGGCGGTTCGACCTGTCACCGACGTGGTTCGCGCACGTCGGTGCGGCGGTCGCGTTGCCGTGGGTGGCCTCGCTGGACCTCACGGCCGTGCGTGCGCACTGTGTCGGTCTGACGGATCGGCTCCTCACCGGAATGGGTCTGCCGCCCACCGGCTCGGCGATCGTCTCAGTGGGGGAGCCGGCCGCCGAAGGCGTCGTTTCGTCCGTTCGCGCAGGTAGGACCCGATATGCGTGCCACCTGTACAACACGGCCGAAGACGTTGATCGGGTGCTCGCAGCGCTGAGCTGAACGCCGTCCGTTACCGTGGGTCCTTGTGTCGGAACCACGCGAATCACCCGAAGAGGTGACCCAGAACCTGCCTCGCTTCCCACCGAGGCCGACCGACACCGCTCCGCTCTACCCGGCCGACGAGCTCGTGAAGCTGCAGTCGATCATGGACAGCCGCCGCGGTGAGCTGCCCCCGCAGCAGCAGCAACAACAACAACAGCAGCGGCCGGCGCAGACGCCGAAGCGGATCTGGTTCGGCAGGGCGCTCGCACTGGTCGGCGTGGCGGTGGTGTCCGGCTTCGTGTGGTGGGTGCTGCAACCCACCGACCCGGTCGACAAGCCGGCGGCGGCCCCGCAGAAGACCGCGGGCGAGTTCGAGTTCACCACCTCGCCGCAGCTGCCGGAGCCGGTGAAGGACAGCGACTGCGCCGCCCACGCCACCACCAAGACGCAGGAGTTCCTGAAGGCGACCCCGTGCGTCCAGCTGACGCGGGCGTTCTACACGGCCAAGCTGCCCGACGGGCGCACCGTGTACTCCTCGGTGTCCGTCGTGCGGATGAAGACCGCGGAAGAGGCCAGGAAGCTCAAGGAGCTCACTGAGCAGAACGGCACCGGCAACATCAAGGACCTGGTGCTCGACAAGGCCGTGAGCGTCCCGCCGCTGACGACGCTGGCCAACGGCGGGTACGCCTCCGAGGTGCGCGACCGCGAGGTCGTGATCGTCGAGTCGGACGCGCTGACGAAGGGCCAGGACGCGCTCGCGCACAACAAGGAGATGAAGAAGGTCTCCCAGGACGCGCTCCGCCTCGCGTCCTCCATCGGGAACTAGCCGGAGGCCACGCCCGGCATCGTGATCGACGCCGGAGTGGTCCCCGCGGCCTTGCGCCACCGCGTCGCCCGCACCGCCGCCGTCGTCAACGCGTCCAGCGCACTCGTGCGCAGCGCCGCGTCGTCGGTCCGCTCCAGCACCCCGCGCCAGGCCGCGCACGCGTCCTGCTCGACCGCGACGAGGGCCGCGATCGCCGACAGCCCGTCCGACACCGGCGACGGCGGCAGGTATGCCGCGGCGGGCGGGTTCGGCGTCGCGTTGTGGTCCTTCAGCCATCGCTCCGTGGTGTCCCGGCGCGCGCGGTGCGCGTTCGCGCCCTCGGCGACCGCCGGGTTGTCCAGGAACGCCGATACGAGCCCATAGGTCCACACCGCGGCGTGCTCGGTGCCCAGCGCGGTCTGCACCGCCTCCGTGCTCACGCCAGCACCTCCCGCAGCGAGGCGCAGCCCGCCGCCACCGACCCGACCAGGCCCGCGCGGTAGGACGGCAACGCAGCCACGGCCTCCGACGCGGCGCGCACCGACTCGTCCAGCGCCGAGCGCAGCGCCGCGACCGGGTTCGGCGGCTGCGGCGGGGTCGGGGGAACGGGCGGCACCGCAGACGACAGCGGCGGGCGCTCGCGGTCCACCTCCGCCTGCAACAGCTGCGCGTGCGCCGCACGGGCCTTCGCGACCTCCGCGGCGGCCGGCACCGCCGTCAGCAACGTCGCCAGCGCCGCGTCCGAACGCGCCTGCGCCGCCAGCGCCGACAACGGGTCCGGCGGCGGGGGCGGGGGAGGTTCTGTGGTGCACGCAACGGCCAGAGGTGCGGCGGCCACCGCGAGCAGCACGCGGCGGCGGCTGACCGATTCGGAGATCACGCGAACCAATCTTGCCAGCGGACGGTGGGGCGGTGGCAGGCGGGCGAACGAGATACCCTGGGCGCCCACGGCCGCCGAAACACCGTCGGTCGGGGTTTTCATGCGTTCGAACTGAAGGAGACACCACGTGTCCAGCCCGCCGCGCGGAGAGCTTGCCGCGCAGCTAGCACCCGTTGTGCGGGAAGCGCTCGAAGCCGCCGGCTTCGACCTCGACGCACTCGACGTGAATCAGGCTGGGCGCCGCCGTCTGGTCAAGGTCGTCGTGGACGGCGAGGACGGCATCGGGCTCGACGAGGTCGCCGAGGCGAGTCGCGTGGTGTCCGCCGCGCTCGACGCGCACGACCACCTGATCAACGGGCCGTACACCCTCGAGGTCACCTCGCCGGGTGTCGACCGGCCCCTCACGCACCCGCGCCACTGGAAGCGCGCGCACCTGCGCCTCGTGAAGGTCAAGCAGCCGGACCGGGTCGAGTGGTTCGGCCGCGTCGGCGAGTGCGACGAGAGCGGCGTCGAGCTGCTGCACCAGGGCGAGCTGAAGCGCGTGGAGTACCGCGACGTCGAACGCGCGGTAATGGAGATCGAGTTCAAGCAGCCGCCGGTCGAGGAACTGGCTCGGCTCACTCGGAAAGCACCGGAGGAGGAGCCGAGGTGAACGTCGACATCGCCGCCCTGAGGGCGATCGAACGTGAAAAGGACATCCCCTTCGAGACGGTCCTGGAGGCGATCGAGTCAGCACTGCTGACCGCCTACAAGCACACCGAAGGGCACCACTCGCACTCGCGGGTGGAGATCGACCGCAAGACCGGGGTCGTGCGCGTGCTCGCGCAGGAGCTCGGCCCGGACGGCGTGGTCCAGGAGGAGTGGGACGACACCCCGGAGGGCTTCGGCCGGATCGCGGCCACCACGGCGCGCCAGGTCATCCTGCAGCGCCTGCGCGACGCCGAGCACGAGCGCACCTTCGGTGAGTTCTCCACCAAGGAGGGCGAGATCATCGCCGGCGTCGTGCAGCGCGACGCCCGCGCGAACGCCCGCGGCATGGTCGTCGTCCAGGTGGGGGACACCGAGGGCGTGCTGCCGCCGGCCGAGCAGGTGCCGGGCGAGCAGTACAACCACGGCGAGCGGATCAAGTGCTACGTCGTGAGCGTCTCCCGTGGCGCCCGCGGCCCGCAGATCGCCCTCTCGCGCACGCACCCGAACCTCGTGCGGCGGCTGTTCGCCCTCGAGGTCCCGGAGATCGCGGACGGCACCGTGGAGATCGCCGCGGTGGCACGTGAGGCAGGTCACCGCTCGAAGATCGCGGTGAAGTCGACGGTCTCCGGGGTGAACGCCAAGGGCGCCTGCATCGGCCCGATGGGAGCCCGTGTGCGCAACGTCATGCACGAGCTCGGTGGCGAGAAGATCGACATCATCGACCACTCGGACGACTCGGCCACCTTCGTCGGGAATGCCCTGTCACCAGCGAAGGTTGTGTCCGTGCGGGTGCTCGACGAACGGGCCAAGACGGCCCGTGTCGTGGTGCCCGACTTCCAGCTCTCGCTGGCGATCGGCAAGGAGGGGCAGAACGCCCGTCTGGCCGCCCGCCTGACCGGCTGGCGCATCGACATCCGCAGCGACGCGGAGGCTCCGGCTGCCGGAGCGGTCACATCCAGTTCGGCTGAATGAGCTCCAGGGGATAGAATTATCAACGGATCAACGTCGGGATCGGTTTCCCAGCACATCGGCCCTGTTCGCACGTGTGTCGGGTGCCGAGTTCGGACGTTGCCCTCTGAGCTGCTGCGAGTGGTCGCGGTGGACGGTTCGGTGGTCCCGGACGTCCGTCGGCGGCTTCCGGGTCGGGGTGCTTGGTTGCATTTCGATCTCGAATGTCTCCGCAACGCCGAGCGGCGACGAGCGTTCTCGCGGGCCTTCAAGGTCCAGGGAGCACTCGACGTCGCTTCGCTGCGCGAGCACGTCGAGCAGCACGGGAACTTGGCCTCGGGACAGCCCCAGGGCCAGCAAGCAACAAGGAAGCAGGTCGACCCGTCATGAGTCAGCCGTGAAGCTGAAGACATGAACGCGCGACGTTAAGACGAGGTCGATGGGACTTGCCCGCCGGCCTCACGACCTAGGAGAGCAGTGGCAGGCAAGGCCCGCGTGCATGAGCTCGCGAAAGAGCTCGGTGTTACGAGCAAGGAAGTTCTCAACAAGCTCGCCGAACAGGGCGAGTACGTGAAGTCCGCGTCGTCGACCGTCGAGGCCCCCGTGGCCCGGCGACTTCGCGACGCCTACGAAGCCAAGTCCTCGAAGCCGGCTCCCAAGCCGTCCGCTCCGAAGCCGAAGGCACCCGCACCCGCTGCTGCCGCAGCGCCCGCCGCACCGGCGGAGTCCAGGCCGGCAGCGTCCGACACCAAGCCCGCCGCGCCGAAGGCCATGCCCGGCCCGCGTCCGGCGGCACCGCGCCCGGCGGCGCCCAAGCCCGCTCCGGCAGCTCCTGCCGCGCAGGCCCCGGCTCCCGCCGCGCCCGCACAGCCCCAGGCCCCGGCCGCCGCACCGGCACCCGCCGCGTCGGCTCCGGCCGCCCCCAAGGCTGCCCCGGCTCCCGGCTCCAAGCCGGGTGGCCCGCGTCCGGGCCCCCGCCCGGCTCCGCAGCAGACCCAGCAGCAGCAACAGCCCCAGCAGCAGCCGCAGGCCCCGGCCGCGTCGGCTGGTGGGCAGTCCCCGTCCGTGGTCCCGCCGCGCCCGCAGTCTCCCAAGCCTGCCGGCCCGCGCGCCCCGCGTCCGGGCAACAACCCCTTCGGCGTCGGTGGCGGCAACGCTCCCTCGCCGCGTCCTGGACCCCGTCCCGGCCCTCGGCCCGAGCAGGGCGGCGACCGCCCCGCCGGTGGTCCGAAGCCCGGTGACCCGCGTCCGGCGAACCCCCGTCCGAGCGGTGCGCCCGGTCAGGGCGGTCCGCGTCCCGCGGCCGCACAGGGTGGCGGTCGTCCCGGCCCCGGTCAGGGCGGTCCTCGCCCGGCGCCGGGTCAGGGCGGTCCCCGTCCCAACCCGGGCAACATGCCCCCGCGGCCGAACCCCGGCATGATGCCGGGCAACCGTCCGGCCGGTAACCGTCCTGGTCCTGGTGGCGGCGGTGGCCGTCCCGGTGGCGGTGGCGGTGGCGGCGGTCGTCCCGGTGGGGGCGGCGGCGGTGGCGGCTTCCGCGGCGGTGGCGGCGGTGGCGGTGGCGGTGGCTTCCGTCCCGGTGGCGGCGGTGGCGGCGGCGGTGGCTTCCGTCCCGGTGGCGGCGGTGGCGGCGGCGGCGGTTTCCGTCCCGGCGGTGCAGGTGGTGGCGGCGGCGCGCCCGCTGGTGGCGGCGGTTTCCGCGGTCGTCCCGGCGGCGGTGGCGGTGCCGGTCGCGGTGGAACCGCTGGTGCCTTCGGTCGTCCGGGTGGTCCGGCGCGCCGTGGACGCAAGTCCAAGCGGCAGAAGCGCCAGGAGTACATGGACAACATGCAGGCGCCTTCGGTCGGTGGCGTCCGCCTGCCCAAGGGCAGCGGCGAGACGATCCGCCTGCCGCGCGGTGCCTCGCTGACCGACTTCGCCGACAAGATCAACGCCAACCCGGCGTCGCTCGTGCAGGTGCTCTTCCACCTGGGCGAGATGGTCACGGCGACCCAGTCGGTGTCCGACGAGATCCTGGAGCTGCTCGGCTCCGAGATGAACTACGTCGTGCAGGTCGTGTCCCCCGAGGAGGAGGACCGCGAGCTGCTCGAGACGTTCGACATCACCTACGGCGAGGACGCCGGTGACGAGGACGACCTGCAGGTCCGCCCGCCGGTCGTGACCGTCATGGGTCACGTCGACCACGGCAAGACCCGCCTGCTCGACACCATCCGCAAGGCGAAGGTGCACGAGGGCGAGGCCGGTGGCATCACCCAGCACATCGGCGCGTACCAGGTGCAGACCGAGCTCGAGGGCAACCCGCGGCTCATCACCTTCATCGACACCCCGGGCCACGAGGCGTTCACCGCCATGCGTGCCCGTGGTGCGAACGCGACCGACATCGCGGTCATCGTCGTCGCCGCTGACGACGGCGTGATGCCGCAGACCGTGGAGGCGATCAACCACGCGCAGGCCGCTCAGGCGCCGATCGTGGTCGCGGTCAACAAGATCGACAAGGAGGGTGCGAACCCCTCCAAGATCCGCCAGCAGCTCACCGAGTACGGACTGGTCGCCGAGGAGTACGGCGGCGACACGATGTTCGTCGACATCTCCGCGAAGCAGGGCATCAACATCGACAGCCTCCTCGAGGCCATCCTGTTGACCGCCGACGCTTCGCTGGACCTCCGGGCCAACCCGGACATGGAGGCCCAGGGTGTCGCGATCGAGGCGCACCTCGACCGCGGTCGCGGTCCGGTCGCCACGGTGCTCGTGCAGCGCGGTTCGCTGCGCGTCGGCTCCTCGATCGTCGCGGGTGACGCGTACGGTCGCGTCCGCCGCATGGTCGACGAGCACGGCGACGACGTCACCGTCGCGACCCCGTCGCGTCCGGTGCAGGTCATCGGTCTGACGTCGGTGCCCCGCGCCGGCGACACGTTCCTCGTGGTGGAGGAAGACCGGGTCGCACGGCAGATCGCCGAGCGCCGCCAGGCACGCACCCGCAACGCCGCCAACGCGGCGAAGCGCAAGCGCGTCAGCCTGGAGGACCTGGACGCCGCGCTCAAGGAAACCAGCGCTCTCACCTTGATCATCAAGGGTGACAACTCGGGTACCGTCGAGGCCCTCGAGGACGCGCTCATGAAGATCGAGGTCGGCGACGACGTCGAGCTGCGCGTGATCCACCGCGGTGTCGGTGGCATCACCGAAGGCGACATCAACCTCGCCGTGGCCGGTTCCGCCATCGTCCTGGGCTTCAACGTCCGGGCCGAGGGCAAGGCGACCGAGCTCGCGAACCGCGAAGGCGTGGACGTCCGGTACTACACGGTCATCTACCAGGCGATCGACGAGATCGAGGCGGCCCTCAAGGGTCTCCTCAAGCCGGAGTACGAAGAGGTCCAGCTCGGCCGCGCCGAGATCCGCGACGTCTTCAAGTCCTCCAAGGTCGGCACGATCGCGGGTTGCATGGTCCTGTCGGGCGAGATCCGCCGCAACGCGCGTGCTCGCCTGCTCCGTGACGGCAAGGTGATCGCGGAGAACCTCCCGATCAGCTCGCTCAAGCGGTTCAAGGACGACGCCACCGAGGTCCGCGAAGGTTTCGAGTGTGGTCTCACGCTCGGCAACTACAGCGACCTCAAGCTGGAAGACATCATCGAGACCTTCGAGATGCGCGAGAAGCCGCGCGCCTAGTCGGCCGATGAGGGGGTGCGGAGCCGCTTTAACCAGTGGCTCCGCACCCCTTTCTTCTGGAGGATCTTGCCCATGTACGTGGGGGCTTTGGAACTGGACGTGCTCCTGGGCGACGTCCACTCGTTGAAGGAGAAGCGCTCGCTGGTCCGCCCGGTCGTGGCGGAGCTGCGCAAGCGCTTCGAGGTGGCGGCCGCCGAGGCCGGCCATCAAGACCTGCACCGACGCGCTTTGATCGGCGTAGCAGTGGTTGCTGCCGACGCTGCGCACGTCAGGGACGTGCTCGACAGCTGTGAAAGGCTCGTCGCCGGACGTCCCGAACTGGAATTGCTCTCCGCCCGCACACGACTCGTGGGGCCGGAGGACGACTAGGAAGGGGAGGCTCGTGGCCGACACGGCACGTGCCCGCAAGCTCGCCAAGCGGATCTCGCAGATCGTCGCCTCCGCGCTGGAGCACGAGGTCAAGGACCCGCGCCTGGCCCGCGTCACCATCACCGACACGAAGGTGACCGGCGACCTGCACGACGCGACCGTCTACTACACGGTCCTGGGCGAGCGTCTCGACTCCGAGCCCGACTACGCCGGTGCCGCCGCGGCACTGGAGAAGGCCAAGGGCGTGCTGCGCTCCATGGTCGGGCAGCAGACGGGCGTCCGGTTCACGCCGACGCTGACGTTCATGACCGACACCGTGCCCGACACGGCGCGGAAGATGGACGAGCTGCTCGCCCAGGCACAGGCCGCCGACGCCGAGGTCGCCCGTCTCGCCGCGGGTGCCTCACCCGCCGGTGAGGCCGACCCGTACAAGGCGCCGCGGGCCGACGAGGACGAGGACTGACGAATCGGGACGGTCTCCGGCACACGCCGGGGACCGTCCACTTCGCACCGCTCCTGCCAGCTCCGTCGCCGGAAAGCCGCACAGGAATGGGTGCCTTGTCACACAGCCGGACCACGAGCGGTTAACGTCTCCCTGTGGCAGACGACCTGAGCACCACCATCGCCGAGGCCGCACGGTTGTTGGCAGATGCCCGTGACGTGACCCTGCTGGCGCACATCAACCCCGACGCGGACACGCTGGGCAGCGCGCTGGCGGTCGGTCTGGCATTGCACCGGCGCGGTGCGCGGGTGCGGGTGGCGTTCGGTGACCCCGAGGTCGTGCCGGAGTCGTTGCGGGCGTTGGACACCGCCGGACTGCTGGTGCACCGCGACGAGGTGCCCGCCCACCCCGAGCTGCTGGTCGTCCTGGACACCGCGAGCCTGCAGCGGTTGGGGCCCTTGGCAGATCGCGTCGCCGGCGCCCGCGGACCCGTGATCGTCGTCGACCACCACGTGTCGAACACGCGCTACGGCACCGTTCACTGCGTCGACGAACACGCGGAGGCGACGGTGCTGATCGCGTTGAAGCTCCTCGACGAGATGGACGTCGAGCTCGACGAGCCGATCGCGCGCTGCATCTACGCGGGCCTCGTGACCGACACCGGTGGCTTCCGCAACGCCGGGCCCGCCGCGCACCGGACGGCCGCGCGGCTGCTGGAGACCGGAGTGGACGCCTACCGGGTGACGCGGCCGTTGATGGACGCCCACCCGTTCGCGTACCTGGGCATGCTGTCGCGCGTGCTCGCCCGCGCCGAGCTGGACCCGGCCGCGGCGGGCGGTCTCGGGTTGGTGCACGCGGTCGTCGGGCTGGACGACGCGCAGGGCGTTCGCAGCGAGGAGGTGGAGAGCGTGATCGACGTGGTGCGCTCGACCTCCGAGGCCGAGGTCGCCGCTGTGCTGAAGGAACTGCGCCCCGACCGCTGGTCGGTGTCGTTGCGCGCGGTGAGCCGGGTGGACGTGCGCGAGGTGGCCCAGGTGCTCGGTGGCGGCGGCCACCGCCTGGCCGCCGGGTTCACGTTCGAGGGCGCACCGGCGGAGGTCGTCGCCGCGCTCAAGGGCGCGTTGGAGCGGGTGGAGTCATGACGAGAACCGGAAGCCCGCGCCTGCTGCGGGAGATCAACGACCGCGCGGCCATCGAGACGTTGCTGCGCAGCGGCGCCATGACCCGCGCCGAGCTGGAGGAGGTCATCGGCCTCTCCAAACCGGCGACCGCGCAGCTCCTCGCACGCCTCGAAGAGGACGGCATGGTCGTCCGCACCGGCCTGCGCGGCGGCGGCCGCGGCCCGCGCGCCCAGATGTGGGCCGTGAACGGCGCCGTCGGCCACGTGGCCGCCGTGGCGCTGACGCCCGAGCTGATCGACGTGGTGATCGCCGACATCACCGGCACCCTGCTCGCCGAGCACAGCACCCCGATGCCCGCCACCGACACCCTCCAGGCCTTCCGCACCGCGGTCCAGAAGGCCGCCGCTCTCGCCGGCCTGCGCCTGGACGCCCTGTCCCACGTCGTCGTCGGCACCCCCGGCGCCGTCGACCCGGCCACCGGCTTCCTCGGCTTCGCCCCGCACCTCCCCGGCCTCGTCGAGGTGGACCTCCCCTCGACCCTGCGCACCCTGCTGGGCACCTCGGTGTCGATCGAGAACGACATCAACCTCGCCGCCCTGGAGGAGATGAGCACCGGCAAGGCCGTCGGCGTCCGCAACTTCGTCCTCTTCTGGCCCGCCGACGAGATCGGCTCGGCCATCGTCGTCAACGGCACCCTGCTGCGCGGCGTGACCGGCGGCGCCGGCGAGGTCGACTCGATGCAGATCCCCGGCGGCCGCTACGGCGACCAGGTGGACAACGAGGCGATCGTGGCCCTCGCCGCCTCGCACGGCATCACCGCCACCTCCGGCGTGGAGGCCGTTTCCGCCGCGTTGGAGGCCGGCGCTTCCGGCCGCGAGTTCTTGTCGGACCTCGCCCGTAGGATCGCTCACGGGTTGGCGAACGTGGTGTGCGTGCTCGACCCGGAACTGGTGCTGCTGTCCGGCGGAGTCGCGCAGGCCGGCGGCGAGACCCTGTGCGAGCTGGTGTCGGAGGAACTGCTGAAGCTGGTCGTCCCCCGCACCTCGGTGCAGCTCGCCCAGATCACCGCGAACCCGGTCCGGTCCGGGGCCCTGCACTCGGCGCTGGCCGTGGCGCGGGAGCAGGTGTTCGGGCTGCCGCAGCGGGCCTGAGCGGGTTCCTGCTCCCATCCCTGCTCCTTCACTCGAACGGGTGGATGTGGGCTGGTGGATGTCCGGATCTCGTCGCTCGGCTCCCTCGCTGGGGAGGAAGCGCGCGCGGGTGCGGGAACGAGGTGGGGCGGGAGTGCTTTCCATCGCTAAGTAGTTCGGTCGTGCGGCTTGAGCGCCTAGGTTCGGTGTGTGGAGGAACAGGGGCTAGGGGTCGGTGGGCAGGGCTCGGACGTGGACCGGGGCGCTGCGGGCCGGAGTGATGCGGGCCGGGATGCTGCGGCCTCGGCAGGGACCGTGGATGGAGCAGGCGCCGCGGGTGCGGGGGTGGATGCCGTTCGCGCCGGCGCGCCAGCCGGTGCCGACCACGCCGGCACGGCCAACGACACGGCCAACGACAACGACGACGGCGACGGCGACCACGTGCCTGCCCGTCGCGTCATCGGCCTGGCCGTGCCCGCACTGGGCGTCCTGGCCGCGGAACCGCTGTACGTCCTCGTCGACACCGCCGTGGTGGGCCACCTGGGTGCGTTGCCGTTGGCCGGCCTCGCCCTGGGGGGTGTGCTGCTGACGCAGGTGTCGACGCAGCTGACGTTCCTGTCGTACGGCACGACTGCGCGCACGGCGCGGTTGCACGGTGCGGGGCGGCGGGGGGATGCCGTTGCCGAAGGGGTGCAGGCGACGTGGCTGGCGTTGGCCGCGGGTGTGCTCGTGGTGTTGCTGGGGCAGGTGTTCGCGCGGCCGTTGGCGGAGGTGCTCGCCGGAGGTGGGGCGGTTGCGGATGCGGCGGTCGAGTGGGTGCGGATCGCGTTGTTCGGGGCGCCGTTCATCTTGGTCACGATGGCGGGCAACGGGTGGATGCGCGGGGTGCAGGACACGCGGCGGCCGTTGCGGTACATCTTGATCGGCAACGGGATCAGTGCCGTGCTCTGCCCTGCGCTCGTGTACGGCGCGGGGTGGGGGCTGGAGGGGTCGGCGATCGCCAACGTCGTCGCGCAGGTGTTGTCGGCGGGGTTGTTCTTCAAGGCGTTGGTTGCGGAGCGGGTGCCGTTGCGGCCGCATTGGGCGGCTATGCGCGCGCAGCTCGGCATGGGGCGCGATTTGGTGCTGCGGAGTTTGGCGTTCCAGGCGTGCTTCATCAGTGCGGCGTCAGTTGCGGCGCGGACGTCTATTGCGGCTGTGGGAGCGCATCAGGTCGTGTTGCAGCTGTGGACGTTCCTGGCGTTGGTGCTGGACTCGTTGGCGATTGCGGCGCAGTCGCTTGTCGGGGCGGCGCTGGGGGCGTCGCGGCGCCGGCGGGCTGAGCGGCTCGCCTGGCAGGTGACGCGGTACGGGCTGGTGTTCGGGATCGGGCTCGGGCTGGTGTTCGCCGCGGTGGCGTCGGTGTTGCCGAGGGCGTTCACCTCGGACGCCGAGGTGCTCGCGGAGGTGCCGAACGCGTGGTGGTTCTTCGTTGCGCTGCAACCGATCGCGGGCGTGGTGTTCGCGCTCGACGGGGTGTTGCTCGGGGCGGGGGACGTGAAGTTCATGCGGACGGCGACGCTCGGGTCGGCGGTGGTCGGGTTCCTGCCGCTGGTGTGGGCCTCGTACGCGTTCGAGTGGGGACTCGCCGGGATCTGGACCGGGTTGTCGGCGTTCATGGTCCTGCGGCTGGTCGCGGTGGTGTGGCGGACGCGGACCGGGGAGTGGGCGGTCGAGGGCGCCGTCCGGTGACGGCTGTCCCGCAGGGTGGGCTGTGGCCGAGTTCACGGCATGGAATCGTTACCAAGAAGGTTGTTTAGGCGATGTAACTAATGTCTGCCCGTCTCCGACCTGGGGAGAGTGTCGCCTTGCCGGTCGTCCGCCAAGATCGAGATGCTGCTCGTGCCGCGTGGCTGATCTGGACCACCGCCGTACTCGTCTACTTCGCCGCCGTCTTCCACCGCAGCACGCTCGGCGTGGCCGGGCTGGAAGCGAGTGAGCGCTTCGGGCTCGGGCCCGCGCAGCTCGGTGTGTTCACCGTGCTGCAGGTGGGGGTGTACGCCCTCATGCAGATTCCCACCGGTCTGCTCGTGGACCGCTACGGGCCGAGGAAGGTCCTCACCGCCGCCGCGTTGCTCATGGGCACGGGGCAGCTCCTCTTCGCGATAGCCGAGTCATATCCCCTCGGGCTTGTCGCGCGCGCGGTGCTGGGCATGGGTGACGCGATGACGTTCATCAGCGTGATCCGGCTCGTCGCGGCGCACTTCTCACCACGGAAGTACTCGTTGGTCGTCGCGATCACGGCCGCGCTTGGGGGCGTGGGGAACCTCGTCGCGACGGTGCCCCTCACGCTCATGCTCGGCAGCATCGGCTGGACGTGGGCGTTCCTCATCGCGGGTGGCGCGACCGCCCTGTACGCGTCGGTGGCGTTCCTGAAGGTCCGCGACGTGCCGCCGGGAACCGTCACGCCGAAGCCGGAGGTCGTGCCGTTCCGCAGGATCTGGCCGAAGGTCCGGCAGGCGTGGAGCGTCCCGGGCACCCGGCTCGGGTTCTGGGCGCACTTCAGCACCATGTCCACGCCCGCTGTGCTCGGCCTGCTGTGGGGCTTCCCGTACCTCGTGCAGGCGCAGGGCATGTCACCGAAGGCGGCGTCGTCCACGCTCGGACTGCTGGTCATCGGCGCGATCGTGACGAGTCCGATCATCGGCGCATTGTTCTCGCGCAACCCGGAGTGGCGCATGCCGATCGCGGGCTGGTTCCTGGCGTTCGCGTTCATCGGGTGGGGCGTGCTCTTGTTGTGGCCGGGCGGTCACGTGCCGTCGCCGGTCATCGCGGTCGTGTTCCTCGTGCTCACGATCGGTGGACCCATCTCGGGCGTGGCGTTCGCGTTGGCGCGTGACTACAACCCGTCGCACCGGCAGTCCACGGCCAGCGGCCTGGTCAACGTCGGCGGCTTCCTCGCCGTCACGGTGGCGGCGCTCGGCGTCGGTGTCCTGCTGGACCTGCTCGAGAACGTGCTGAGCCCGCAGAACGCCTTCCGCGTCGCGTTCGGCTTCCTCGTCGTGGTGCTCGCGTTGGGCGCCTGGCGGATGCTGGTCTGGTGGCGGCGCGCACGGGCCGCGGTGTTCGCGGCGGAGGCGCGCGGCGAGACGGTGCCGGTGCAGTTGCGGCGTCGGCGTTGGGACGCTCTGCGCGTCGCTTAGGATCAGCGGCCGTGAAAAGTTCTGTTGCACCTGGCCTGGTCGTCGTCGACAAGCCGGACGGCATGACCTCGCACGACGTGGTGGCACGGGTGCGCAGGATCCTCGGCACCCGCAAGGTCGGGCACGCCGGCACGCTCGACCCGATGGCGACCGGTGTCCTCGTGCTCGGCATCGAACGCGCGACGAAGCTGCTCGGCCACCTCGCGCTCGACAGCAAGGCCTACCTCGCCACGATCGTGCTCGGCGCGGCCACCACGACCGACGACGCCGAGGGCGAGGTGCTGTCCACCGCGGACGCGAGCCACGTCGAGGACGCCGCGATCACGGCCGAGATCGCGAAGCTCACCGGCCCCATCCAGCAGGTCCCGTCCGCGGTCAGCGCGGTGAAGATCGACGGCAAGCGCGCCTACGCACGGGTCCGCGCCGGTGAGCAGGTCGACATCCCCGCCCGCCCGGTCACCGTGCACCGCTTCGACGTGCTGTTCAGCCGCCGCGAGGACGAGAAGGTGCTGCTCGACGTCATGGTCGAGTGCTCGTCGGGCACCTACGTCCGCGCCCTGGCCCGCGACCTCGGCGCCGCACTGGGCGTCGGCGGCCACCTCGGCGCGCTGCGCCGCACCAGGGTCGGCCCGTTCGACCTGCGCGTGGCCCGCACGCTGCAGCAGCTGGAGGAGACCCCCGGCCTGTCGCTCGACCTCGACGCGGCGGTCGGCACGGCGTTCCCGCGCCGCGAGATCGACCCGCTGGAGGCCGCGGCGCTGTCCCACGGCCAGCGCCTGAGCGCCGGCGGGTTCGACGGCACCTACGGCGTGTTCGGACCCGACGGCCACGTGATCGCGCTGGCCAAGGACGAGGACGGCCAGGCCAAGCCCGTGGTGGTGCTCAGCCCGGCCGGATGACCCCGGAGGTGCGGCGCAGCCCCCGCAAGGCCTGCGCCGCACCACTTCCTCAGCCCTGCAACGGCACGTCCACGAACTCGCCGGCGCCGTCGGTCGCCGTGGCGGACCTGGCCGCCGCCGAGGCAGCCGCCACCCAGCGCAGCAGCTTCGGCACACCGCCGGGGGTCCGGAACGCGATGACCCAGGTGTCACCGGCCGGCGACACGGCCGGGTCGACCACGGTCTCGTCGGCGTAGTTCGTGACCTCGGTCCACGGGTGCCACGCCGTGCCCGCCGACGCGACCTGCCCGGTGCGGTAGACGAACCCGTCGTCACCGCGCACCGCGAGCTGCACCGTCCCCTGCGGAGCCAAGAGCGCGGACGGAGCGCCGACCGCCGTCACGCCGCTGGGCAACGAGCCGGGCACCGCGGTCCAGGTGTCCGGGATCGTGCCGCTCGACGTCGTCTGGACGGTGTGGACGGTGCCGTCCGACTTGCGCGCGAACAGCTGCACGACGTTGTTGGGCAGGGCGACGACCGCGGCCGCGCTGGTGAACCCGTTGGTGGTGGTGCACTGCCACGCCGTCTGCACCAGGTCGGTGATGCCCGCCTTGCACTGGCGGCCGTCGGCGTTGCGGACGACCAGCACGATCGTGTCGCCCTGAGCGTACGCGGTGAAGTCCTTGCTGCCCGGTGCCACCGGTGCCGCGCCACCCGGCCTGCGCCACGACGGGAAACCGCCGTTGAGCACGCGCTGCTGGCGCAGCCAGAGCGCACCGGAGGAGTCGATCGCCACCATCGTCTGGATCTTGTTCGCGGTCCGCACGAACTGCGGGGCGCTGACCATGTACCCGCCGAAGTCGGCGTGCGGGTTCCACACACCGGGCGAGTTGCGCAGGAAGCCGTGCACGTTCGAGTCGGTACCCGGCCCGTAGACGCGGATCATGCCGTTCTCGTTCTCACCCGTCGTCAGCGCACCGGTGAAGGACGAGTAGCCGGTGCGCGTCTCGAACCCGTTGGGGGTCGTCCCCGACAGGTCGGTGATCTCCCCGTGCACCAACGACTTCGCGTTGTCGACGTAGCTGTAGTGGAGGTTGCCCGTGGTGGTGGACCTCAGCAACGACGGCTTGGCCGTCGGCTCGGACGCGGCCGCGGGGATCGCCGGGTTCGTCACACCGGTCACCGCGCAGGTGTCCGGTGCCGCCGTCGTCGTCGCGCTGTCCGCCGCCCAGTTCGTGCCGGCGGGCTGGGCACCGCTGCCCGTGGCGAAGCGCTGCTCGGAGTCGATCCACCGGTACCACCACACGGTCCGGTACTGGGCGTGGATGCCGTAGACGATGTCGCCGCCGGGGGAGAACAGCGTGCTGTGCGCGTTCCACCCCGTAGCAAGCTTGCCGCTGCGCGACACCCACCGCTGGGACGGGGCGTGGTAGCGGAACCGGTACACGTCACCGGCCGGGGTGCGGGCCCACAGCACGCCCTCGCCGGCGGCGACGATCGCGTCGTACTGGTTCCACCCGCCGTCGAGGTACCACTCGGCCCAGCTGTTCGAGGTCTGGTTGTACCGCTTCATCCGCAGCGCTCCGGCGGCGTCGACGTAGTAGAAGTCGCCGCGCGCGTCGATGGTCAGGCGCTGCCGGTAGGCCGGGTCCGTGTTGTAGATCTTCCAGCTGTCCGACGTGTCGATCTTCGTCGACTCGCCGTTCTTGTCCCAGCCGGTGCCCAGCCAGATCTGCTGGTGCACCTCGCCGGCCGAGTTGATGTAGTACACCTTGCCGCCGGGCCCGGCGTACGTCGAGGCGGGCCACCCGTTGCCGATGCCGGCGTTGTTGCCCCAGACGTTCTGACCGGTCTCCGGCTCCTCGTGGTAGTGGATGTGCAACCCGCCACCCGTCCGCGCTTCGAAGATCGGCGCGGTCGTCTTGCACGTGAACGAGTCCACCGCGGCGGCAGTGGGAGCGGTGACCGCGGCGGGCAGCACCGCCACCGCGGTGGCGACGACCGCGGGCAGGGCGAATCTTCGGAAGTTCATGCGGTTCAAGCCTTTCTGAGCAGAAGAGCGGCGTGTCAGTCGCCGGCGGACGTGAACGAGCCCTGGTCGGCGACAGGAGCGCCGCCCGTGCGCGCCGCGGTCGTGCTCGGCACCCAGAACTGCATCTTCGGCACGCCGTCGGGGGTGCGGAACGCGATCAGCCAGGTGTCGTTGGCGAGCGACATGGCCGGGTCGGAACCTGCCTCGTCGGAGTAGTTCGTGATCTCCGTCCACGGCCACCACGCCGTGCTGGCGGGGGCCTGCTGACCGGTGCGGTAGATCCAGCCGTCGCTGCCGCGCACGGACAGCTGGACGGTGCCGTCGGGTGCCCTCAGCGCAGCGGGGTCGCCCACCACCAGAGCGCCCCCCGGCAGGTCGACCGGCACCGCGGTCCACGCGCCGGTCAGAGTGTCGCTCGCGGTGGTGCGGGTCGTGTAGACCCTGCCGTCGGCCCGCCGCGCGTACAGCTGGAGGGTGTTGTCCGCCAAGGGGATCACGGCCGCCGCGTCCGTGCCGCCGGAGCCGCCGCACGACCAGTCGCCGACCGCGGTGGGCGTGACCGTGAGCTTGCAGTAGTCACCGCCGGTGCGCAGGGCGACCACGTGGATGGAGGTGCCCGTCGTGACGGCGGTGACGTGCCCGGTCGCGCTGATCGGCTGCGCGGTCAGCCTGCGCCACGGGTACAGCGTGCCGTTCGACCCGTACTGCTTCGCCCAGACGTGGCCGTCGGCCGAGAGCGCGACGTAGCCGACCTTGCCGTCCGAGGTGCGGACGGCCTGCGGCGCGGTGAGCATCCGGCCGAAGTGGTTGACCGGCGCCTTCCAGGAGTTGATCGCCTGCCGGTCGAAGACGCGCGCGTCGGCGTCGGTGGCGCGGGCCCAGATCCTGGTGCTGCCGTCGGTGTTCTCGGCGAGCGCGGGCGTGCCGCGGAAGTCGACGGCGGTGTCCGGGAGAGCGCTGAACGGGTGGGGCCCGACCCGCACGTCGGCGATGTCCGAGTGGACGACGTCGCTGTTGCCGTTGACGTAGGCGAACTGGAGGTGGCCGTCGGAGGTCTTGAGCAGCGCGGGCTTGGCGTACCCCGTGGGCGGGACGCTCGGGCGGGCCGGACCCGGTTCGGTGACGAGGGTGCACGCGTCCGGCGCGGCGAGCGCGGTGACGCCGTCGGTCCACCACGTGCCCGCCTGCACGCCGGAGGTGATGTGGTGGGCGGTCTCGGAGTAGCGGAACCAGTAGACCTTGTTGTCGCGGATGCCGTAGATGACGTCCGCGCCGGGCGAGGTCAGGTTCTGGTACTGCTCCCACGGGATGCCGGGGATCGCGACGGGCGCGGGCGTGAGCCAGCGCTGCGAGCCGGCGTGGAAGCGGTAGCGGAACATCGCGCCGTTCGGCTGGCGGGCCCACAGCACGCCGTCACCGGCCGCGAAGATCAGGTCGTACCGGTCCCAGCCGCTGTCGATCGCCAGCTCGTCCCAGACACCGGTGGCCTCGTCGTAGGTGCGGCGCCACAGCCCGCCGTTGCCGTCGACCATGTAGAACGCGCCGGTGCTGTCGATCGTGAGCTTCCTGGCGCCGGCGGGATCGGCGTAGTAGCCCATGCCTTCGCGGATGGGCTTGCTGGTGCCGCCGTTCTCCCAGGACGGCGAGCCGGTGCCGAGCCAGCGGTGCCGCTGCAACGTGCCGTCGGCCGCGTTCAGGTAGTACATGCGGCCGTCCGGGCCCGCCCAGCTCGCCGCCGGCCAGCCCGAGCTCACCTCCGAGCCGTTGCTCCACGCGTCGGCACCGGTCGCCGGCGCGTGGTGCTCGTGCAGGTGCAGCTTGGTGGTGGCGCGCACCGCCCAGAGGCGGGCCGTCTGCTGGCAGGTGAACTCGTCGGCGGCCACGGCCGGTCGTACCGCGTCCGTCAACGCCGGTGCGGCGGTCAGGACGCCCGTCGCGGCGAGGACGGCCATGACCGCGGGCAGCGTTCTTCTGCGCGACAGCTGTGGTCGCATGGGATCTCCCCAGAGGTGGAAGGTGAAGTGCGGTGCGCCGGGAAGGCGGCCTTCCCGGCGGGTGGTCAGCGCTGGAGCACGACCTCGTCAGCGGCTCAGCGGAACGTCCACGAACGAGCCGTTGCCCGTCGGTGCCGCGGACCGGGCCGTGGCACTCGTCGTCGACGGCGCCGGGACGAAGGAGCGCAGCTTCGGGAGGCCCGCCGGCGTCCGGTAGGCGATGACCCAGGTGTTCTCGGCGAGCGACAGCGTCGGGTCCACCTCCGTCTCGTCGGCGTAGGCGGTGATCTCGTGCCACGGCCACCACGCGGTCGAGGCGTGGGCCTGCTGACCGGTGCGGTAGGTGAAGCCGTCGGTGCCGCGGACGGCCACCTCCAGCGTGCCGGAGGTGGGCGCCAGGACAGCACTGGGCGGGCCCGCCGCCGTGACGCCCGGCGAGAGCTCACCGAGGATCGGCGTCCACGTGCCGTTGGCCGCGGAGCTGTGGGTGTAGACCTTGCCGTCGGTCGTGCGGGCGAACAGTTGCAGGACGCCGCCGTCCAGCGCGACCGCGGCGGCGGGACCGGTGTTGCCCGTGCCGCCGTTGTTCTGCCACACAACGGTTTCCGTGGTCGGCGTCAGCGCCGTGGTGCCGTACGTGCCGTCGGTGCGCAACGCGACGACCTTGATCGTGTTGTCGACCGCCAGCACGGTGAGCTGACCGGTCGGGCGGGGTTCGCCGGTCTGGAACGACTGGCCCTTCACCCGCGACCACGGGAGCAGGTCGCCGTTCGCGGTCTTCTGCGACCGCGTCCAGAGGAAGCCGTCCTTGTCCACGGCCACGTACGAGACGAGGCCGTTGGTGCGCACGAGCTGCGGCGGCGACTGCATCCGGCCGCCCAGGTCGGCGAGACCGCCGAACGAGGCCCCCGGCTGGGCCTGGAAGGCGCCGCGGGCGTCGGAGTCCTCGGTGTGCGCCGCGATCCGCAGCGACTGGTCCTGGTTGTCCACGATGGACGGAACACCGGTGAGGTTCGTGACACCGGGGAACGTCTCGAAGCCGTTGGGGCCGCCGGAGAGGCTGCGCACCTCGGCGTGGACGAGCATGCCGTCCTTCGCGACGTAGGCGTACTGCAGGTAGCCGTTGGACGTCTTGGTGAGCGCCGCGGCGGCCAGCCGGTTCCGCGGCACGACCGGGCGGTCCGGGTTCGGCTCCGGGGTGCGGACGCAGTTGTCGGTCAGCGCGAACACGGACAGGTCGTCGTGCCAGCCGTTGCCGACCTCCCGGCCGAAGCCGGTGACCGGGTCGCCCTGCCAGGTGCCGTTCGTCTCGTCGTAGCGGTACCAGAGCAGCTGGCCGGTGTCCGGTCGCGTGCCGTACAGCACGTCGCCGCCGGGGGAGAAGACGCGGCTGAACATCTGCCAGCCGAAGCCGACCGGCTTCGCGTACTCGAGCCAGCGCTGCGACGGCGCGTGGTAGCGGAAGCGGAACAGCTCACCGCCGGGACCGGCCTTGCGGGCGTAGACCACACCGTTGCCCGCGGCCGTGATGAGGTCGTACTGCTCCCAGCCGGTGTCGATGACCGCGGCCGCCCAGGCGCCGCCCGACTCGTCGTACGAGCGCCAGTGCAGGTTGCCTGCCTTGTCCACGTCGTAGAAGTGGCCGAGCGGGTCGACCGTGACCCTGTTCTTGAAGTTCGCGTCGGCGTGGTCCTGCCAGTCGTCGGCGATCTTGCGCCCGCTGCCGCCGTCCTCCCAGCCGGTGTTCGGGTCCAGCCGGAAGCGCCAGAGCTCCCCGTTCTCCTTGACGTCGTAGACCCGGCGGTCGGGGCCGCCGAACGCCCGCGACGCCCAGCCGGAGCCGACCTGGTTCCACTGGTTCCACTGCGCGGCACCGGTTTCCGGTTCCTGGTGCGGGTAGAGCCACAGGTTGCCGTCCGGGTAGACGGTGAAGATCAGCGCCTCGGAGTTGCACCTCAGGTAGCCGTCGGCCGCGTGGGCGACGACGGACGTGCCCGGTGCCACGACGGTGCCGAGCACCGCCGCCAGCGCGACGGCGATGGACGTGCTTCTTCTTCGCGACAGCTCAGGTCGCATCGATCCCCCCAGGGCATGTGTGAAGTTGGGCGATGGCCCGCGCCCCTCCCTTGGCCCGTGCACCGCGCACGAAGCATGCGGCGCGCACCCCGCCCACCGCAAGGGGCTTGCTTTCCGCGGCGCCGGAACGCATCCTGTGCGCTGCGTCGTGTCCGACCTGGGGAGGTGCCGGGCAAGGCGGCCTGGGTGGACACATGGGGGGATTCGACGTGGCCGAACCGCGGTTCTTCAGCATGCCCGGAAAACGGGCGCCGGGCAGCCGCGGCCGGCGTGCCGGTCTGGCCGGACTCGTGGGTGTGTTGGTGCTCACCATCGCCGGTCCCGCGCTCGCGGAGGTCTTCCCGGAGGCGTTGCAGCGCACCATCGCCGTGATGGGCCCGGCGTCCGGGCCCGGACAGCAGTGGGGTGACGCGGCCGCCGCGAACGGCGACCCGGCGGCGAACAGGGCAGACCCCCGGTCGTTGCAGGCGGAGTACCAGCCCGTGAAGGGCCAGGACACACCGTCCGCGAAGGACAACCCCACCGAGGTCGTCACGAGGGAACGCGGCGCCGTCCGCGGGTTCGACGCCGCCACGAGCAAGGAGCTCGCCGACCGGCGAACCGAGACGAGCCGCACGTTCGGCAACGCCGACGGCACCGAGACCACCGAGGTCAGCCAGGAGCCGATCAACCACCGCGGGCCGGACGGCAGCTGGGCACCGGTCGACCCGAGCCTGGTGGCCGCGGGCGGCGGCTGGCGCAACGCCTCGGACAGCGTCGACATCAGGCTCGCCGCCGCGGCCGACGCCACGCCGCTCGTGCGGTACGCCCTCGACGGCGACCACGAGCTCGGCTTCTCCCTGCGCGGGTCCGCCGCGTCCGCCGGGCAGGTGAGCGGCTCCTCGGTGACCTACCCCGCCGTCCAGCCGCGGGTCGACCTCAGGTTCGACGTCAGCGCGGGCACGGTCAAGGAGTCCATCGTCCTGCACTCCGCGGACACGCCGCGGACGTTCGACTTCCCGTTGCACCTCAAGGGACTCACGCCGCGCATCAGCAACGGCAACCTGGAGCTCACCGGCCGTGACGGGAAGGTCGCCGCCGTCGTGCCCGCCGGGTTCATGGTCGACGCCCACGACGGCCCCGCCGGTGGCGTCCAGTCGAAGGGCGTGCGGTACGAGCTGGCCGGACAGGTGCTGCGGGTCACGCTCGACGACGCGTGGCTCCGAGACCCGGCGCGCAAGTACCCGGTCGTGGTCGACCCGACGGTGACCACGCCGGAGTCCGGCCACACCATGTACGTGCAGCGCGTCGGCAGCTCGTCGAACACCAGCTACTCCGACGGGGCCCAGCTGCGCGCGGGCACCGTGGTCGACAACGGCACGCGGATCAACGCCGCCACCTACCTCGACTTCTCCGGCATCGAGAACACCCTGCGCAACCACCGGATCTTCGGCGCCACCCTCGGCCTCACCAACGAGTGGTCGTACTCCTGCGGCGCCCGGCCGGTGTCGGTGCACCCGGTCACGCAGGGCTGGAACGCGTTCGCCGGCACGTACCCCTACCCCGGCCCCGCCTACGGTGGTGAGCTGGCGAGCTCGTCGTTCGCCTACGGCTACATCGCGCCGGGCAGCTCGCGGTCGAACTGCCCGCAGGCCACCGCCGCGATCGACCTCGGCGCCGCCGGTCGCGACCTCGTGCAGCGCTGGGTGACCGGCCAGCAGGCCAACTACGGCCTCACGGTCCGCGCCTCCGAGACCGACGTCTACGGCTGGAAGAAGTTCTACGGTCACGCGACGGCGAACAAGCCGAAGCTCTCGATCACGCACACCCCGTACGACGCCGAGTACCGCTTCGACCGCCCGGTGCCCAAGCCCGCGCTGCTCAAGGGCGGTGTGCCCGGCACGATCGGCATCAGCGTGACGAACCGGGGCGCCACCACGTGGACCCCGGGCGAGTACGTGCTGTCGTACCGCCAGTTCGCCGCCAGCGGTGCGCCCATGGTGCAGGTGAACGACTCCGCGACGCTCACCGGTGACGTCGGCCGCGGGCAGACGGTCGCGCTGGAGGCGAAGATCTTCCCGCCCGCCGACTGGGGCGAGTACACGTTCGAGTTCTCCATGCACCGCAAGGGACACGCGTACTTCGTCGACGAGCAGATCCCGCCCGCGGTGCTCAACCTCGAGATGCAGAACGTGCCGCCGGCGTTGCAGGAGCAGTACCCGCCGAACGGCTACTCGGCACCGACGCTGCGCCCCACGCTGTGGGCCGGCGGCATCGACATCGACAACGGCGGTGCCGGCCTGCAGTACCGGTTCAAGGTCTGCGACAAGGACAACGCGTCGTCCTGTGTGGACTCCGGGTACAGCGCGAACCAGTCGTGGACCGTGCCGGCAGGCGCGTTGCGGTGGAGCAAGACCTACCTGTGGAACGCGTTCGTGAAGGACTCCGGTGGCGCGGAGAGCCAGCCGGTCCAGGGCAGCGCGCTGCTCACCGCCGTGCCGCAGCCGGAGATCACCTCACACCTGGGCAACGCGCCCTACAGCGGCAGCACCGGTGAGGTCGACGCGCAGGTCGGCAACTACCGCACCAGCGCGGTGGACCTGTCGGTCGGCGGTGTCGGGCCCGCGCTCGGCGTGTCCCGCACCTACAACAGCCTCGACCCGCGCCGGGACCTGACGTTCGGCGCCGGCTGGAGCACCCAGTTCGACATGCGGGTCGTCGAGGACACCGACGGCTCCGGCAACGCCGTGGTCACCTACCCGGACGGCCAGCAGGTCCGCTTCGGCCACAACGGCGGCGGCACCTACTCGCCCCCGCCCGGCCGCTACGCCACGTTCTTCCGCAACGACAGCGGCTGGACGCTCGTCGACAAGAACTCGACCGGCTACTTCTTCCGCCCCGACGGCAAGCTGGCCAGGATCGCCGACAACAGCGGTCGCTTCATCGACTTCACCTACGACGCCACCACGGGCCGGCTCACCTCCGCCGGCAACCCCGCCTCCGGTCGCGCGCTGACCTTCACCTGGACCGGCGACGTCGTCACGCAGGTCAGCGCGACCGTCGACGGCACCGAGCTGAAGTGGGCCTACACCTACTCCACCGACCTGCCCGAACGCGGGCGGCGGCTGGAGGAGGTCTGCGACCCGAAGGGCGGCTGCACCACCTACTCCTACGGCTGGGGCTCGCACTACCGCAGCACGGTCCTCGACACCCGGCCCGAGTCCTACTGGACGCTGGGCGAGACCGACGGCTCCGCCAAGGCGCACAGCCAGATCGGCCTCAACCTGGGCAACGACGCGGCCACGTACACCGACGTGACCCGCGGTGTGACCGGTGTGGCCCAGGGCTCACCGGACAGCGCGGTGTCGTTCGACGGCACCAAGTCGCGGGTCACGTTGCCGGACAACGCCATCCGCAAGAACCGCAGCGTCGCCGTCGAGCTGTGGTTCAAGACCACGAAGTCCGGTCCGCTCGCCGCGTTCGCCGACAAGCCGTTCACCGAGAACTCCGCGTTCAACGGCATGTACGTCGGCACGGACGGCAAGCTGCGCGCCCGGTTCACCACCACCGCGGCCACCCAGCCGGCACCGATCACCACCACGGGCACCGTCAACGACGGCCAGTGGCACCACGTCGTGCTCAGCGCGGACGTCGCCACGCAGGTCCTCTACCTCGACGGCGCCAAGGTCGGCGAGATCGCCGGTGACGTGCAGACGGCGGCGCTGAAGCACGGCCAGCTCGGCGCGGGCAACAGCTCCGGCCCCGCGTGGGGTGCGCCGCAGTGGTTCTTCCAGGGCGAGGTCGACGAGGTCGCCGTCTACGCGCACCCGTTGGGGCTCAACGAGGTCAACGCCCACGTGCAGGCCGCGAAGATGCCCGGCGCCCAGGTGGCGCGGGTGACGTTGCCGAGCGGCCGGGTCGCGGGCGAGGTCCGCTACGACACGGTCCGCGACCGGGTCAGCGAGCAGATCGACCGCAACGGCGGCTCGTGGCGGTTCGGCGCGCCCGCGTTCACCGGCAACGAGCAGAACCCGGTGCGCACGGTCCGGGTCACCGACCCCGGGAACCGCCACCACTTCTACGACTTCGACCCGCTGCGCGGACGCATCCTGCGCTACCTCTCGCCGCTCGGCATGGAGACCCGCAAGGAGGACCGCCCGCCGGGCTCCACGGCACCGGCACCCGGTGAGCCCACCTGCGCGCCGCAGCCGGACGGCAGCTTCTGCGACGTCCCGGTCACCGGTGGCGGTGGTTTCGTGAACGTCGAGTTCCAGGGCGTGCGGAACTTCTCCTACGACGAGGCCGGGTTCCAGACGACGATCACCGACGAGGTCGGCAACCAGGTCGTCCTGGCGCACGACCCCCGCGGCAACGTCACGTCCCGCAAGACCTGCCGCCGTGCCGCGGACTGCCAGGTCGCCCACTACACCTACTACCTCAACCCGGCCGACCTGACCGACCCGCGCAACGACAAGGTGATTGAGCACCGCGACGGGCGGTCGGCCGGCGCCACCGACAACACCTACCTCACCCGGTACTCCTACGACCCCAAGGGCCGGCTGCTGGAGCAGGTGACCGCGGACAACGCGTCCGTGAAGCACACCTACACCGACGGCAGCTCCGCGGCCGTCGGCGGCGGCAACGAACCGGCCGGACTGGTGAAGACCAGCCGCGACCCGATGGGCGCCGTCACGACGTACCTGTACCACCGCAACGGTGACGTGGCCGAGGTCCGGTCGCCGAGCGGTCTGCGGCAGGTCTCGACGTACGACGCGCTGGGCCGCAAGGTCACCGGCAAGACCATCTCCGACGCCTACCCCAACGGGCTGCTGACGACGTACAGGTACGACGAGCGTTCTCGGCTCGTGCGCGTCACGGCACCCGGTGTCGTGAACGTGCTCACCGGCAAGACGCACGTCCTGCAGACGTCCCTGGAGTACGACGCCGACGGCAACCAGACGAGGGTGTCGCGCGCCGACCTCACCGGCGGCGACCCGACCCGGGAGACGTTCACCCACTACGACTCGCGCGGCCGGGTCGAGCGGGTGGTCGACGCCGAGGGCGGGGAGATCTCGCTGGGGTACGACTCCTTCGGCAACACCACGTTCGTCGTCAACGCGGACGGCGTGCGCACCGAGTTCGCCTACACCGCCCGCAACGCGGTGTCCGAGGTGCGGCTGCGCGGCTGGAACGGCGACCCCGAGGGCGCGCCGGCGCTGCCCAACGGCTACCTCGTGGTGCAGCGCAACAGCTACGACCGGGCCGGCCGGCTCATCCGCACCACCGACGCCATGAACCGCACCGAGGTGCGCGACTACTACGGCGACGACCTGCTGTTCTCCCGCAAGCTGCTGGGAGCGGGCACGGGGACCGGCGCACCGCCGAAGATCGACCTGGAGACGAACTCCTACGACGGCGCCGGCAACCTCGTCGAACGCCGCCAGCCCGGCAACCTCGTCACGAAGTACACCTACGACGCCGTCGGCCGCACGCTCACCACCGTGGACGACCCCGGCGGCCTGGACCGGCGCACCGCGTTCGCCTACAACCTGAACGGCGGCATCACCCAGGTCACCCGCACCGGCAACACCTCCAACGCGGGGCAGCTGCAGAGCGGCACCGCGGAGGTCGTCGACTACGGCTACGACTCCTTCGGCCGGCGCACGTCGGAGGACGTGCGCCTGAACACCGGCCGGCTGCGCACCACGTGGGAGTACGACCAGCGCGGTCTCGTGCGCAAGGTCGTGCCACCGCGCGGCAACGAACCGGGCGCCAGCGCCGCCGCGTTCACGACCGACCTGACCTACGACGAGGCCGGCCGCCTGGTCGGCACGACCTCGCCCGCCGTCTCCGTCGTGACCGCCGAGAACGACCCCGCGACCGTGCGGCCCGTGACGAAGATCGGCTACAACGCGTTCGGCGAGTCGCAGCAGGCGCAGGACGCCAACGGCGTCGTGCACCGCTCCGAGGTCGACCGGCTGGGCCGGACCGTCAAGTCCTCCGCGCCCTCTTACACACCGCCCGGTGCGTCGCAGCCGGTCGAGGGCTTCTCCACGGCGCGGTACGACGGCAACGGCAACGTGCTGGAGACCGTCGACGCGCGCGGTGCGTCGACGACGTTCGAGTACGACCAGATGGGTCGCGTGGTGAAGACCACCGGCCCGGCCGGCAGCGTCGTGCGGACCTACACCAGGA
Source organism: Lentzea sp. NPDC042327 (assembly GCF_040647275.1). Lineage (NCBI taxonomy): Bacteria > Bacillati > Actinomycetota > Actinomycetes > Pseudonocardiales > Pseudonocardiaceae > Lentzea > Lentzea sp. NPDC042327. Next base: position 329,343 of record NZ_JBEZBX010000005.1, on the reverse strand, counting down.
CCGGCGAGCTGCTGTCCACCGTGGACGAGAGCGGTGCGCGCACCGAGTCGACCTACGACGTGTTCGGCCGCCTCGCCACGAGCACCGTGCTGGAGCGGTCGCCCGCCAAGACCCTGACGAGCACCTACTCCTACAACGCGGCCAACCGCCTGGAGAAGGTCAGGTCGCCGCTGGGCGCCGAGTCGAAGCTGGAGTACGACGTGCTCGGCTCGCTCGTCCGCAGCACCGACCCCGCCGGTGTCGTCAACTCCTTCGGCTACGACCTCGCGGGCCGCCGGATCAAGGTGGCCGACGGCGCCGGCCGCGCCACGTTCACCGGGTACGACCAGGCGGGCCGGGTCGAGTCGGTCCGCCGCCTCAGTGCGTCCGGCGGGCTGGTCAGCCGTTCGACGTTCGTCCACGACGCCGCCGGCAACCTGACCACCGCCACCGACCCGCTGGGCCGCAAGACCACCTACGCCCACGACGCGCTCAACCGCACCGTCGGCCAGGTCGAGCCGGTCTCCGACACCGAGTCGATCACCACGTCCTCCGGCTACGACTCGGCCGGCAACCGCACGCGGTTCGTCGACGGCCGCGGCAACCGCACCGCCTACACCTACAACACGCTCGGCCTGCCGGAGTCCACGATCGAGGCGGCGACGGCGGAGCACCCCGCTCCGGCCGACCGCACGTGGACCACGACCTACAACGCGGCCGGCGACCCCGTGTCCGAACGCGCGCCGGGCGGTGTCGTCCGCACCCGCACGTTCGACCCGCTGGGCCGGCTGACGAAGGAGACCGGCTCGGGCGCCGAGGCGGCCACCACCGACCGCGGCTACGACTACGACGCGCTGGGCCGCCTGGTCGGCTCGTCCAGCGCGGGCGGCACCGACACGTTCACCTACAACGACCGCGGCCTGCTGCTGACGTCGTCCGGACCGGGCGGCACCGCGTCGCGCGAGTACGACGACGACGGCAACCTGACCGCGCGCACCGACGCATCGGGCACCTCCCGGTTCACCTACCTGCTCGGGCGGACCCAGTCCGTGCAGGACGGCGTGACCGGTCTGACGCAGACCTTCGGCTACGACACCGCGGGCCTGCTGAAGACGCTCGACCTGGGCAACGGCCGCACGCGCACCTACGACTACGACGACGGCGGCCGCCTGGCCAAGGACACCGTCGCCGGCGCCGCGTCCGTCGCCTACACCTACGACCGCGCCGACCGGGTGCTCACGAAGACCTCGACCGGCACGACGGCCGCCGGTCAGCAGACCTACGACTACGACCACTCGGGCCGCCTGAAGTCCTGGACCTCACCGGCCGGAACGGTCTCGTACGGCTGGGACGCCGCGGGCAACCGCACCCGCGCGGGCGACGCCCAGTCGACCTACGACGAACGCAACCGCCTCCGCACCGAGAACGGAGCGGTGGTCTCCCACAACGCGCGCGGCGGCGTGACCTCCCGTGCGGGTGTCACGGCCTCGTTCGACGCCTTCGACCGCATGGTGAGCCAAGGCGCGCAGACGTACACGTACGACGCGTTGGACCGCGTGACCAAGCGCAACGACAAGTCGTTCCAGTACAGCGGCACGTCCAGCGCGGTCGTGTCGGACGGCACCGCGGTCTACGGCCGCGACGCCTCCGGCTCGGTCCTCGCCATCGGCCAGGGCACCGACAAGAAGCTCGCCGTCTCCGACCGGCACGGCGACGTCGTCGGCACCCTCGACCCGGCCGGCACCATGACGTCGCTGGCCGACTCGACCGCCTACGACCCGTTCGGCGTGGTCACCTCCGGCGCCAAGCGCGCGGTCGGTTTCCAGGGCGAGTGGACCGACCCGGCCTCCGGCACGGTCAACATGGCCGCGCGCTGGTACAACCCGGGCAGCGGCGGCTTCGAGTCACGCGACTCGTGGACCCTGCCGGCCGCTCCGTCCGGCATGGCCAACCGCTACTCCTACGGGCTCGGGTCGCCGGTGAACCACGTCGATCCGACGGGCCACTACCCGTGCAAGGGCTTCGGCGGCGGCAACCCGTGCGGCGACGACAGCAGTGGCGGTCTCTGCATCCTCATGCCGATGCTGTGCTCGTGGTTCCCCGGCGGTGGCACCCACGAGGACCCCGGTGTCGGTGGCAGCAACCAGTCCAGCAGCAACCAGGGCAGCAGCAACCCGAGCAACAACAGGAAGAACAACAACTCGAACCAGCGCAGGACCCAGCAGCAGACCGACCCGTCGGTCAACGCCCGCAAGCAGGCCCAGGACTACGGTCGCCGCAACCCGTTGCCGGTACCGGAGGCGATGACCCAGCCGTCGTTCAGCGGTGACCGCAAGCCGCCGGTGTCGTCGGCGCCCGACCGGCGTTCCGAGGTCGCGAGCACGTACTCGAACCCGGTCAACGACGTGAACGACAGCTACCGCAAGCTCGAAATGCTGCTCGTGGTGCCCTCGAACGCCCTGATCGGCTCGGTGTCGCTCGCGTCGTCCGGCCCAGGCGAGATGACGTCGGTGCACTGGCGTCAGGACCGCGACCGCGATCCCGACGGCGTGCGGCCGCCCAAGGAGTGCGACCCCGACACCTACCTCAACCACAACGACCTGTGCCCTGCCGGCTCCGTGCCGCCGACGCCGCCGGACCCGCTCGCCGGCTGCGACTCGAACACCAAGGCCAACAAGCCGGAGCTTTGCGGGCAAGGCGGCTTCACGATGTGGGACCTCTTCGGAGGTGAGATCGAGGCCACAGCCGCCTGCGTGCAGGACCCCGGCGTCACCTGGGCATGCGGTCTCGCCGCCGCAGGTGTGGTCCTCGCCGTCATACCGTGGGGGAAGATCTTCAAACGCGCCGGCAGCGGTGTGGTGCGGCTGAGTCCGCTGGAACGGGCTGCGAGCCCGACGCTCACGGACCTGGACGAGGTCGCCGCGCACCTCGGCAAGCTCGACCACTCGCCGAGCAACGACCTCATGATCGGCCGAATCAGGGGCAACCTCCAGGCGGGAAGGCCGCTTCCGCAGAGCCAGACGAACTTCATGCGGCACGAGCTCACGGAGTCCGGACTCATGCAGCAGGGCATGAAGTACGAAGACGCGCACGAGCTGGCGCTCAAGACCCACGACCCCGGTAAGAACTACGACGTTGACATCATCGACAACGACCCGTCGTTCGGCCCGTGGTGGCGCAAGCAGAACGGCCTGCCGCCGAGGAAGTGAGATGTCGGCATGATCGAAGTAGATCTCCAGGGCCGCGGTGTGGTCGCGGTGGAGTTCGGCCGGATGAGCGCTCCACTGCTGGCGGACGACTGGCTCATCGACCGTTCCTCCGCGACCGCCACCGGTGCGGCGGGCAGCACCGTCGTGACAGTGGAGCTGTTGCGGCGGTTCGGCGGCGTCGCTCCGAGGGCGTTGCTCGGAGCGACCTACACACCACTCGGTGCAGAGGCGTCGGCGGGTGTGCTGGAGGTGCGGGTGCCCCGCGCCGCCACGTCGGCCGGCGGCGAGATCACCTGCGCGTCCCGGCTGTGGAAGAACCCGTTCGAGGTGGGCCTGCCGGAGGACTTCCCGGAAGGGGCCTTGAAAGGCGTTCTCTCCGGTGGGGCGGAGCTGCCCGCCGGAACGCTGGTGGTCGACCAGGCAGGCTTCGACGAGATGAACTCGTCGGCGTTCGCCTTCGAACAGGCGGGCGCACTGCTGCGCCGGGTCCTGTCGGCCTCGATGCGTGGGGAAGACGTCGAGGCCGTGGTGGTCAGGACGATGCAGAAGTGGTGACGGAGGACCTGGCGAGGTAGGCGGGCAGCGGCACCGGCCGTCGTCGTAGGCTGATCACCGTGCAACGCTGGCGCGGACTGGATCACCTCCCCGGCGGCTGGGGCCGCTGCGTGGTCACCATCGGTGTGTTCGACGGTGTCCACAGGGGGCATCAGGCGCTCATCGGCCGGGCCGTCGAGCTCGCGCGGGAGCGGGGGCTGCCGGGTGTCCTCATGACGTTCGACCCCCATCCGTCCGAAGTGGTCCGGCCGGGCAGCCACCCCGCCCAGCTCACGACGCTGCGGCGCAGGGCCCAGCTGGTCGAGGAGCTCGGGGTCGACCACTTCGTGGTGGTGCCGTTCAGCCTGGAGACCAGCCGGATGCCGGCGGACGAGTTCGTGCACGAGGTGCTGGTCGAGAAGCTGCACGCGGCGGCTGTCGTGGTGGGTGAGAACTTCACCTTCGGGCACAGGGCGGCGGGTAACGTCGCGATGCTGCGCCAGCTGGGGCAGCGGTTCGGCTTTGTGACCGAGGGGGCTGATCTGGTGTCCGCTGACGACGTGACCTACTCGTCGACCTACATCCGCGCGTGCATCGACGCCGGTGACGTGAAGGCCGCCGCGGAGGCGCTGGGGCGGCCGCACCGGCTGGAGGGGATCGTCGTCAAGGGCGACGGGCGGGGCAAGGACCTGGGGTTCCCCACCGCGAACCTGTCGACGCCCCGGTTCGCGGCCGTGCCCGCGGACGGGATCTACGCCTGCTGGTTCACCGACGCCAAGGGGCGGACGCTCAAGGCCGCCGTCTCGGTCGGCACGAACCCGACGTTCTCGGGACGGGAACGGCGGGTCGAGGCGTTCGTGCTGGACGTGGACGAGGACTACTACGGCCAGCGGGTCGCCGTGGACTTCGTGGAACGGCTCCGCGAGATGGAGAAGTACGACTCCGTCGAGGCGCTCCTGGAGCAGATGCACCGGGATGTAGACCGAACGAGGGAACTGCTCACCGAGTCGTGACCGTCAGATGGCACGAAGTGCGCATGTGACGGCCTTCGTGCTGGCAGGATGCGGGTCGAAGCAGGCTACGGGAGAGGCCAAGGTGGAGGACCACAAGATCGTTCAGCGCAACCTCGCCCTCCAGCGGGAGTGGTACGGGGAACCCCTGGGAGACCGGGTGAGGCGCTTGGTCGTGGCCTTCAACGTGTCGCAGGCGCAGCTGGCCGACGTGCTGGGGATCAGCGCGCCCATGCTCAGCCAGGTCATGAGCGGGCGGCGGGCCAAGATCGGCAACCCGGCCGTGCTCGCGCGGATGATCATGCTGGAGCGCAAGGTGCTCACGCCGGACGTGGCGACCGGGGCGCCGGAGGCGTTGCAGCGCGCGCTCGACGACGTGCGCGACTCCAAGCCGACCGTGTCGCGCGACTCGCTGCCGGTCAACGGCGACGAGAGCGTCGCGTACCCGGTGCTGCGCCGCGTCGCCGACCGGGTCGAGCTGCAGCAGGCCGCCGACCTCCTGCACGAGGACTTCCCCGCGATCGCCGAGCTGTTCCGCCGCGCCATCCGGGCCGCCGGGCCCCGGTGAGGTTCTTCACCGCCCTCTTCCCGCCCCGGAACGTGGTCGACGAGCTCGACGCCGTGCTGGACCGTTCGCTCGACATCGGGTGGACGAACTCCGGGAAATGGCACATCACGCTCTGCTTTCACGGCGAAAGCGCTGATGAGGAACGTTTCCGGGCACTCGCGGGACATCCCGTGCCGCAACTGCGGGTGAAGGGCTTCGGCGACTTCCGCGGCACGGTCCTGTGGGCGGGAATCGACGGCGACTTAAATGGGTTGGCACGGGCGGCGGGCGCGGACGACAATTGGAAAGCGCACCTGACGTTGGCCTACGGGTATCGGGGCCAGCCGATGCCGGCCTTCGAGAGCAGCCCGTGGACGCCGGCCGAGGCGGTGCTCGTGAGCAGCGCAGACGGCGTCCACTCGCCCGTGGCACGGGTGGGGTTGCGCACGTCAACGCGCCGTTGAGCGGTGTGCCTGATAACCTTCGCAGTTGGGTCTGGCTGCGGTCCGTGGCGGCCAGTACCGGCTACCCCGGCCAGCAATTCGGCGGGCGTGGGGCCGCACGGACCTGAACAAGTAGGAGAACCACCCAGTGGCACTGTCCACGGAGCAGAAGAAGACCATCCTCGGTGAGTACGGTCTGCACGACAGCGACACCGGCTCGACCGAGGCGCAGGTCGCGCTCCTGAGCAAGCGCATCGCCGACCTCACGGAGCACCTCAAGCAGCACAAGCACGACCACCACTCCCGCCGTGGTCTTCTGCTGATGGTCGGCCGTCGCCGCCGTCTGCTGAACTACCTGACCAAGGTGGACATCAACCGCTACCGCGCGCTGATCCAGCGCCTCGGTCTGCGCAGGTGATACCCGCCGAGGGGGAGTGACCGGCCGGTCGCTCCCCCTCGGCGCACAACCGGGTGTATACAGACCCCTGGTTGCAAAGAGGAACAAAACAGGGCCCGCATCGCGCGAAGCAGTTATCGCCGGTCCTCGGTAGTGGCCCTCTGGTGGAACGCCCCAGAGGACTTCGATCGAAGACCGGCCTCGTCAGAACGCGTGTTGCGGTGTCCCAAAAGACGAGGAGAAACACTTATATGACGGACATCGAAGTTCACGAGGCGACTGCCGTGATCGACAACGGCAAGTTCGGCTCGCGCACGATCCGCTTCGAGACCGGGCGCCTGGCGCGCCAGGCCGCGGGCAGCGTGGTCGCGTACCTGGACGACGACACGATGCTGCTCTCCGCCACCACGGCGTCGAAGCAGCCGAAGGAGCACTTCGACTTCTTCCCCCTCACGGTGGACGTCGAGGAGCGCATGTACGCCGCGGGCCGCATCCCCGGCTCGTTCTTCCGGCGTGAGGGCCGTCCGAGCACGGACGCCATCCTGACCTGCCGCCTGATCGACCGTCCGCTGCGCCCGTCCTTCGTGGACGGTCTGCGCAACGAGATCCAGGTCGTCATCACGGTCATGAGCCTCAACCCGGCCGACCTGTACGACGTCGTGGCGATCAACGCCGCGTCCGCGTCGACGCAGCTCGCCGGCCTGCCGTTCTCCGGCCCGATCGGTGGCGTCCGCGTCGCTCTGATCGAGGGCCAGTGGGTGGCGTTCCCGACCCACGAGCAGCTCGAGAAGGCCGTGTTCGACATGGTCGTCGCGGGCCGCGTGGTCGACTCCGGCGACGTCGCGATCATGATGGTCGAGGCGGAGGCCACCGAGAACGTGATCGACCTGATCGGCGAGGGCGCCGTCGCCCCCACCGAGGAGGTCGTGGCCGCTGGCCTCGAGGCCGCGAAGCCGTTCATCAAGGTCCTCTGCGAGGCGCAGGCGCAGCTCGCGCAGGTCGCCGCCAAGGAGACCGGTGAGTACCCGACGTTCCCGGCCTACCAGGCCGACGCGTTCGAGGCCGTCGAGTCGGCCGCCTCCGGCGAGCTCGCCCAGGCGCTGACCATCGCGGGCAAGGCCGAGCGCGAGAACAAGCTCGACGAGATCAAGGCCGCCACGCTGGACAAGCTGGCCGAGCAGTTCGAGGGCCGCGAGAAGGAGATCGGCGCGGCGTTCCGCTCGCTCACCAAGAAGCTGGTCCGCCAGCGGATCCTGCGCGACCAGGTGCGCATCGACGGCCGCGGTGTCACCGACATCCGCGACCTGGGTGCCGAGGTCGCCGTGATCCCGAGGACGCACGGCTCGGCGCTGTTCGAGCGCGGCGAGACCCAGATCCTGGGTGTCACCACGCTGAACATGCTGCGCATGGAGCAGCAGATCGACTCGCTGTCCCCCGAGACGCACAAGCGCTACCTGCACCACTACAACTTCCCGCCCTACTCGACCGGTGAGACCGGCCGCGTGGGCTCGCCGAAGCGCCGCGAGATCGGCCACGGCGCACTGGCCGAGCGCGCGCTCATGCCGGTGCTGCCGAAGCGGGACGAGTTCCCCTACGCGATCCGCCAGGTGTCCGAGGCGCTGGGCTCCAACGGCTCGACGTCCATGGGCTCGGTCTGCGCCTCGACGCTGTCGCTGCTCAACGCCGGTGTCCCGCTGAAGGCCCCGGTCTCCGGCATCGCGATGGGCCTCGTGTCCGACGAGGTCGACGGTGAGACCCGCTACGTGGCGCTGACCGACATCCTCGGTGCCGAGGACGCGTTCGGCGACATGGACTTCAAGGTCGCGGGCACCAAGGAGTTCGTGACGGCGCTGCAGCTCGACACGAAGCTCGACGGCATCCCGTCCGAGGTGCTGGCGGCGGCGCTGGGCCAGGCCCGCGACGCGCGCTACACCATCCTGGAGGTCATGGCCGAGGCCATCTCCGACCCGGACGAGATGAGCGCCTTCGCTCCGCGCGTCACGTCGGTCAAGATTCCGACCGACAAGATCGGCGAGGTCATCGGCCCGAAGGGCAAGATGATCAACTCGATCACCGAGCAGACCGGTGCCGACATCTCCATCGAGGACGACGGCACGATCTACGTCGGTGCGGCGGACGGCCCCTCGGCCGAGGCCGCGATCGACATGATCAACGCGATCGCGAACCCGCAGCTGCCGAAGGTCGGCGAGCGCTTCCTGGGCACCGTGGTGAAGACCGCGGCGTTCGGCGCGTTCGTCTCGCTGCTGCCCGGCAAGGACGGCCTCGTCCACATCTCGAAGCTGGGCAACGGCAAGCGCATCGCGAAGGTGGAGGACGTCGTCAAGGTCGGCGACAAGCTCCGCGTCGAGATCGCCGACATCGACCAGCGCGGCAAGATCAGCCTGGTGGTCGTGAACGAGGACGCCACCGAGGCGCCCGCGTCCGACGCCACCGAGGCGCCCGCTGCCACCGAGGCCGCTGAGGCGGCTCCCGCGCAGTGAGCACGACTGACAACAACGTGACGGCCGCGGGTGCATCCACCCGCGGCCGTCCGCGTACTCCAGTGCTGGGGCACCTGCAGAAGCCGGGCAGCACGCGGGTGCTCGAGACCTCCGCGGGCTCCGAGGTGCGGCGCAGCATGCTGCCCTCGGGGCTGCGGGTCATCACCGAACGCATCCCCGGCGTGCGGTCCGCCTCGGTCGGGCTGTGGGTGCAGGTCGGGTCGCGCGACGAGCGCCCGGCGGTCGCGGGCGCGGCGCACTACCTGGAACACCTGCTGTTCAAGGGAACGGCGCGGCGTTCGGCGGCGGCGATCGCGGAGGAGATCGACGCGGTCGGTGGCGAGCTGAACGCGTTCACCGCCAAGGAGCACACCTGCTACTACGCGCACGTCCTCGACGAGGACCTGCCGCTGGCGGTGGACCTGGTGGCGGACGTGGTGTTCGAGGCGTTGTGCGCGCCGCGGGACTTCGAGACCGAACGCGGTGTCGTGCTCGAAGAGATCGCGATGCGCGACGACGACCCCGAGGACCTGCTGCACGACGCGTTCATCGAGGCGTTGTTCGGCGGGCACGCGCTGGGCCGTCCGGTGCTGGGCACCGAGAAGTCCATCCAGGACATGGAACGGGACAACCTGTACTCGTTCTACAAGAAGAACTACACGTTGCCGCGCATGGTGTTCGCCGTCGCGGGCAACATCGAGCACGCGCACGTCATGCGCCTGGTGCGCAAGGCGATCGGTGACCGGCTGTCGCGGGAGGGCAGCGCGGTCGCACCGCGGGCGGGCCGGGCGCGCATCGCCGACGCCCGCAAGCTGGTGCTGCACACCGACGACACCGAGCAGGCGCACCTGATGCTCGGCATGAAGGGCCTCGACCGCCACGACGAGCGCCGGTTCGCGTTGAACGTGCTGAACGCGGCGGTCGGCGGCGGCATGAGCTCGCGGCTGTTCCAGGAGGTCCGCGAACGCCGCGGCCTCGCCTACCAGGTGTACTCGTCGGTCGGCATGTACGCCGACACGGGCACGTTCGCCGTGTACGCGGGCTGCCAGCCGGACCGCCTCGGCGACGTCGCCGGCGTGATCCGCGAGGTGCTGGTGGACGTGGCGCGCGGTGGCCTGTCCGACGCCGAGGTGGCCCGTGGCAAGGGCCAGCTGCGCGGCGGGCTGGTGCTGGGCCTGGAGGACACGAGCTCGCGCATGTCGCGGATCGGCAAGTCCGAGCTGAACTACGGCGACCACCTGAGCGTCGAGGCGACGCTCGCGCGGATCGACGCGGTCACCGCCGAGGAAGTGGCGCTGCTCGCACGTGATCTGCTGCGCCGACCGGTCGCCGCCGCGGTGGTCGGTCCCTACGATCATGCCGACGATCTGCCGGACCAGGTACACGAGGTGATTGCATGATTCGCGTCGGTGTTCTCGGCGCGCGGGGCCGCATGGGCTCCGAGGTGGTCCGCGCCGTCGAGGCGGCGAAGGACATGGAGGTCGTGGCGGCACTCGACGCCGACGACCCGTTGCCGGCCCTGGTGGACGCGGGCGCTCAGGTCGTCGTCGACTTCACGCACCCGGACGTCGTGCTGGGGAACCTGGAGTTTTGCATCGGCGCCGGAATCCACTGCGTCGTCGGCACTTCCGGCTTCGACCAGTCCCGTTTGGACGCCGTGGCGGCACTGCTCGCCGACCAGCCGTCGGTCGGTGTGCTGATCGCGCCGAACTTCGGCATCGGCGCGGTGCTGCTGATGCGCTTCTCGGAGATCGCGGCCCGCTACTACGAGTCGGCGGAGATCATCGAGCTGCACCACCCGCGCAAGGCCGACGCGCCTTCGGGCACGGCCGCGCACACCGCCCGGCTGATCGCGGCGGCCCGCGAGGGCATGGACCCGATGCCGGACGCGACCACGCAGGAGGAGCCGGGTGCCCGTGGCGCCGTCGTCGACGGCGTGCGCGTCCACTCGCTGCGCATCTCCGGCATGATCGCGCACCAGGAGGTCGTGTTCGGCGGCGAGAGCGAGACGCTGACGCTGCGCCAGGACTCGTTGCACCGCACGTCGTTCATGCCGGGGGTGGTGCTCGGGGTGCGGGAGATCGTCTCGCGGCCGGGGCTCGCGGTCGGTCTCGACAAGTACCTGGACCTGTGAAGACCCGGATCACCGTGGGGCTGCTGATCGCGGCCCTCGCGGTGTACTTCGTGCTGCTGGCCGGCCGTGCCGTGGCGTTGCTGCGCACCGGTGACGTGGTGGCGGTGCTGCTCGGCGTCGGCGTGCTGATCCTGCCGCTGCTCGGTGTGTGGCTCGTGTACTCGAACCTGCGGTTCGGGTGGGAGACCGAGAGGATGGCCCGCGAGCTCGACGCGGACGGGCTGCTGCCGGACGTCTCGCACCTGCCGCGCCGTCCGTCCGGGCGGGTCGACCGGGATGCCGCGGACGCGTGGTTCGAGGAGCGGCGCGGTGAGGTCGAGACCTCGCCCGACGACTGGCGCGCCTGGTTCCGGCTGGCGTACGCGTACGACGTCGCCGGGGACCGCGGCCGGGCCCGGGAGACGATGAAGAAGGCGATCCAGCTGCACTCCTGACCTCGTCGGGGTGCTGGACACGGTGAGACGCAGGGGTTCCCGCAACGGGGACCCCTGCGTTCGTTTGTGCGGGTGAAAGCGGCCCTCGACCGGCGAGCAGGCACGTGCACAATTGACAAAAAAGCTTTGAACGTTCAAAGTTGTTTTTGCGATGAGAGACGTCATCTACCTGGACCGGATGGAGCAGGCCGAGACCCTGCTCAAGCCGCAGCGGATCGAAGTGCTGCGGCAGCTCGCCGCGCCGCGGTCGTGCACCGAGGTCGCCGAGGTGCTGGAGCAGACGCCGCAGCGGGTGCACTACCACGTGAAGCAGCTGGTCAAGGCCGGGCTGGCCGTTCAGGTCGCCGAACGCAAGGTGCGCGGGGTGCACGAGGGGCTCTACCAGGCGGTGGCGCGGTCGTACTGGCTGTCGCCCGCGCTGGTGGGGCGGATCGGGACCAGGGACGAGCTGGCGCTGGGGCACCTCGTGGACCTGGCCGAGCAGGTGCAGTCGGACATCGCGGCGCTCGACCGGGACGGGGAGCTGCCGTCGGTCGGGGTGTCGGGGGAGATCCGCGTGCGGCCGGAGGACCGGCAGCGGTTCCTGGCCGAGCTGCAGACGACGTTGCAGGAGCTGTTCACCCGTTATGGCGGGGACGAGGGTGATGCGTTCCGCGTTGCCCTCGCCTGCTATCCGAAGGGAGACAACCGATGAGCACGGGAGTGGTGCGCGTTCGGGCACGGGCTTCGGTCGAGCGCGTGCGGGAGGCGTTGACGAGGGCCGGCGAGCTGCGCGTGTGGCTGGCGGAGCACGCCGAGGTGGGCCTGGAGCGCGGCGTCTTCGAGTTCTGGGGGCGGTTCACGCCGGAGGGGGAGCGGGGGCGGCAGAAGCTGCTCGGGTTCGACGAGCGGTCGGTGCGGTTTTCGTGGTTCCTGCACGGCGAGGAGCACACGGTGGAGCTGTCCGTCGAGGAACGGGACGGGGAGACCGTTGTCGCCGCCGCGCAGTCGCCGTACCCGGAGTGGGGCGAGGCGATCGTGGACGAGGTGCACGCCGGGGTCGAGCAGACGTTCTGGTCGTTCATGCTCGCGAACCTCGTCGAGCACGTCGAAGGACGCGAGGTGTTCGGGTTCTGCGACTTCTCGACGTCCGAGCAGCGGTTCGAGGTCGACATCGCGGCGCCGGCCGCGCGGATCATCGACGCGTTGACCGACATGGAGAAGTTCCAGCGGTGGTTCGGGGCGCGGGCGTCCATCGAGCCGCACGTCGGCGGCCGGTGGGCCATGGGGAGCTTCGACGACGAACCGAACCCCGGCAAGGTCCTCGCGCTCGACGAGAACCGGTTCGCGATCGAGTTCCCGGACGGGATGGTGTCGTCGTGGGAGCTCGCCGAGTCGGGCGGGAAGACGCACCTGACGTTCGTGCAGAGCGGGTTCGATCCGGAGCGGCCGCCGTACGGGTCGTGGATGGGCTGGCTCAGCGGGTTCGCGGACCTGCGGCGGATGCTGGAGATCCCGGACTGGAAGCCGATGTGGCACTCCGTGGAGGTGCCGGGGCTGCCGGATGGCGTGCTCGTGCTCGAATGATCGGGCGTGAAACGGCGGGTGAGAGCTGGATCATCCGGCTCTCACCCGTTTGCACGTGGCTTTGTCCGGTGCGGGCTCGCTAGTTTGAGGCACGTGCTGAAGGAGACCCGTGTTGTGTTCGCCGCGCTCGTGATCGCGTTCTCGGTGGCGGTGTCGATCGTGTTCGGCTAGAGCCACGCCATGATCAGGCCGGGTGAGGCGCACAGGAGGCTGAACCTGGCGAACCGGCCGACCAGCCCGGTGACCACGAAGACCAGCGTGGACATCCCGGCGAGGCCGGCGAGGACGCTCGTCGCCATGAACGGCGGCAGACCCACCAGCGAGCTGACAGCGTGGGTGCCGGCCATCCAGTTCGGGTGCGCCCGGCACTTCACGTGGATCCAGTCGCCCCACCGGTGCATGCGGGTGCCCTCGCCGAACCAGCGCTGCGCCAGCGTTGGCTTCGTGCGCTCTTTCTTCTTGCGGTGCAACCACTTCGGCAGCTGGATGTCACCGCGCGCCGCGTAGAAGTACACCAGCTTGCCCAGCACCTGGCCGACGGCGACGACGAGCCCGACCACCCAGAACGGGAGGCCCGGCCAGCGCGCGCCAAGCCCCACCACCCACGCTTCGATGCTGATGAAGGGGAGGAGCGCGGAGCCGAGAGCGATGCCGAAGGTGAGGCCCACCAAGCCGAACACCCGCCCGAGGCTACACAGTTCTCAGTCGCCGAGTCGGACCTCGAGCGGACCGGACAGCCGCACCTCGCGCAACGGACGACCGCCCGCGTCCAGGGTGCGCACCGTGCCGTCACCCGTCCAGCCCAGTCGCTCGTAGAAGTTCCGCGACGCCTTGTCGGCCTCGGGGACCCACGCGATCCCCCTGGTGGCGCCTGCTTTCGCAAGCTCGCGGCACGCTTCGGCGACGAGCCGGGTGCCGTGGCCGCGGCGGCCCCAGCGGGGTTCGGTGAGCACGCTCAGCAACGCGGTCGTCGCGGCGTCCTCGGGCAGCGACCCGTCCGCCCTGGCGACCTCTTCGTCCGGGGCCTTGGTCGCCACGGCGAAACCGACGGTCCACTCGCCCTCGGTCGCCACGAGCACGGCGCCGTTCTGCACGGCCAGCGACCACGCCTCGTCCGTGTCGAGCGTGCTCAGCACGTCTTCCGGCAGCAGTTGCGCGTAGGCGAGGCGCCAGGTCTCGCGGTGGATGCGGATGATCTCCGGAACGTCGTTCGCGGTGGCGGTGTGCACGCCGGCGTCGGCCATTGCCGCACCTTATCGGCCGTCCCCCGGAGAATTGTCAGGGGTGCGTGGCAGCATCGACGGGGTGCAGAGGATGAGTGCGGACGTCGCCCGGCGGATCGCCCTGGGGGCGCAGGGTTTCACGGACGGGCGGCCGTCAGCGGCCACGCGCAGGCACCTGCAGCGCGTGCTGTCGCGGGTGCAGCTGTTGCAGATCGACTCGGTGAACGTGGCGGTGCGCGCGCACTACATGCCGTTGTTCTCGCGGCTGGGTGCGTACGAACCGGTGCTGCTGGACGACGCGGCGTGGACGCATTCGGCGCGCAGGCCGCGGATGCTGGTGGAGACGTGGGCGCACGAGGCGTCGCTGGTGCCGGTGGCCGACTGGCCGCTGTTCCACTCCGGGGCGAAGAAGCGCGGCTGGTGGCAGAACTACCAGACGATCGTGGACCGTTCGCCCCAGCTCGTGGACGAGGTGCTGGCGGCGGTCAAGGAGCTCGGCCCGATCGGCGCGGGCGCGCTGGAGAAGGCGCTGATGGGTGACACGGGCCGGGCGAAGGGTCCGTGGTGGGACTGGTCGGAGGTCAAGCGGATCTGCGAGGTGCTGTTCGGCGTCGGCGTGCTGACGACGGGCACGCGCCGCGGCTTCGAACGGCTCTACGACCTCACCGAGCGGGTCATCCCGCCGGACGTGCTGGCGCGGCGGCTGAGTCCGGAGGAGGGCGCGCGTGAGCTGGTCACGCGGGCGGCGGTGGCGCTGGGCGTTGCCACGGAACCGGACCTGCGCGACTACTACCGGCTCGACCCGCGGCGCTCGCAGGCGGCGGTGGCCGAGCTGGCGCAGGAGGGCGTGCTGGAGCCGGTGGCGGTCGACGGCTGGCGCGGTCCTGCCTACCGGCACGTCGAGGCGAAGGCGCCGCGCCGGGTGACCGGGCGGGCGCTGCTGTGCCCGTTCGACCCGCTGATCTGGGAACGGGCCCGCACCGAGCGGATCTTCGGCTTCCGGTACCGCATCGAGATCTACGTGCCGGAGCCGCGGCGGGTGCACGGCTACTACGTGTTCCCGTTCCTGCTGGACGGCCGGCTGGTGGCGCGGGTCGACCTCAAGGCGGACCGGGCGGCGGGGGTGCTGCGGGTGCAGTCGGCGTTCGCGGAACCGGAGGTGGACCGGCCGCGCGTGGCGGCGGAGCTGGCGGCCGAGCTCGCGCACATGGCGGAGTGGCTGGGCTTGGAAGACGTACTGGTCGTGCCGAAGGGAGATCTGGCAGGCGAACTGGCGGCCGCGCAGGCGTGAAGCGCGGAGCGTACAAATAACGGCTGACAGATGTTGAAATCTGTCATCCCAAGGTGCATAGTCGACCTCAGCCACAGAGGAGGAGTTCGTCATGCAGAAGCGTCAGCTCGGCAGCACCGGCCCGGTCGTGTCCGCGCTCGGGTTGGGCTGCATGGGCATGTCCAACGCGTACGGACCGGCCGATCGGGACGAGAGCATTGCCACGATCCACGCCGCCCTGGACGCCGAGGTCACGCTGCTCGACACCGGTGACTTCTACGGTCAGGGCCACAACGAGCTGCTGATCCGCGAGGCGATCAAGGGCCGCCGCGACGAGGTGCAGCTCAGCGTCAAGTTCGGTGGCATGCGGGACCGCGCGGGGGCGTTCATCGGGTTCGACACCCGGCCCGCGGCGGTGGCCAACTTCCTGGCCTACTCGCTGGAGCGGCTCGGCACGGACTACGTGGACGTCTACCGGCCGGCGCGGCTCGACCCGGCCGTGCCGATCGAGGAGACGGTCGGCGCGATCGCCGAGCAGATCGAGAAGGGCTGGGTGCGGCACATCGGGTTGTCGGAGGTGGGCGCGGAGACGCTGCGCCGGGCGCACGCCGTGCACCCGATCACGGACCTGCAGATCGAGTACGGCGTGCTCAGCAGGGGCATCGAGGCGGAGATCCTGCCCACGGCCCGGGAGCTGGGCATCGGCATCACCGCGTACGGGGTGCTGTCGCGCGGGCTCATCTCGGCCACGCCGAGCAAGGAGTTCGCGGCGAACGACTGGCGCAGCCACACGCCGCGGTTCCAGGGCGACAACCTCACCCACAACCTCGGCCTGGTCGAGAAGCTCGCCGGGATCGCCGCCGACAAGGGCGTCACGGTGGCCCAGCTGGCCATCGCGTGGGTGCTGGCGAAGGGCGACACCGTGGTGCCGCTGATCGGCACGACGAAGCGTGCGAGGCTGGGCGAGGCGATCGGCGCGCTCGACGTCGAGCTCACCGAGCAGGAGCTGCGGGAGATCGACACCGTCGTCCCGGTCGGGGCGGCCGCGGGCACGCGGTACGCCGCCGAGCAGATGGCGATGCTGGACAGCGAGAGGTGAGGACGTGGCGGAGGCGTTGACCGGGGAGGCGATCCTCGTGGCGACCGAAGAGGTCCTGCGCAGGTACGGGCCGGCCAAGGCGACGGTGGTCGACGTCGCCAAGGCGCTCGGGGTGAGCCACGGCAGCGTCTACCGCCACTTCCCGACCAAGGCGGCGCTGCGGGAGGCCGTGACGCGCCGGTGGCTCGACCACACCCACCGGGAGTTCGCCGCGATGTCGGCCCACGGGGGCAGCGCGTCCGACCGGCTGCGCGCGTGGTTGCAGGAGCTGTTCGACCGCAAGCGGCGCGCGCACCTGGAGGAACCCGAGCTGTTCGAGACGTTCCAGGTGCTGGTCAAGGAGAGCGACAGCATCCCGGAGTACCACGTCGGGCACATGGTGGAGCTGCTCGCGCGCATCATCCGCGCGGGAGTGGAAACCCAGGAGTTCATGGCGGACGACGTCGCTGTGACGGCACAGGCGGTGTGGGACGCGACGGACCGGTTCCACCACCCGAGCCACGCGCCCGAGTGGGGGGATCCTCACATTCAGGCCGCGTTCGACGCCGTCGTCTCCCTGGTGATCGCTGGACTGCGGTACAACCGAGGTCCGAGTTCCGCAGGCGATGCTTGAGGGTCACGGAGGTGAGCGGTGCCGCCTGACGAGTGGATCGACCTGCTGGGAGCGCCCGAGCGGCGTCCGGACCCGGTTGACTGGGACGCGGTCCGGGCACGGCTGGGCACACCCCTGCCGACCGACTACGTGCACCTCGCGGAGGCGTACCCGCCGCTCATCGTGGGCGGCTACGTCCGCATCCTGCACCCCACGGCACGTGCGGGGTTCATGAACTGGATGTCGCAGGCGCCCAAGGTCCTGCGGGCGGTGCGGCGCCAGCCGGGGCTGCGGGCCCACCCGGAGCAGCCGGGGCTGCTGCCGTGGGGCACGACGCTGGGCGGCGACCACTGCCTCTGGTACACCGCCGGCGAGCCGGACGAGTGGACCGTCGTGATCACCGACCTGCGGCAGAGCTGGTCCTACGACGGCACCTTCTCGTCGTTCGTGCGGAAGTTCCTGACCGGGGAGATCCGCTGCCCGATCTTCCCGGACGACGTCCCCGGCGGCTCAAAACCGTTCCAGGAGCCCTAGCCCGAAGTGCACGCGGGGAGCTTTCGTACTCCACTGGAGCACGGGAGGTCCCCGCGTGCGGTCCGCCGAAGCGGAAGTCACGCGGGAGTCCCGCGTTCCCCCTGAGGGAACGCGGGGCCCCTGCGTTCCCCTGGGGTCAGCTTGTTGCGGCGGTTACCAGGGCGGTGCCGCTGCCGGTGCGGCCGGTGACGGACAGCGCGGCCTCGCCCAGCGGCTCCGCGGAGACGTCGAGGTCGCTGCGCGCCGCACCGGACGTGGACACCAGGTCGATCTTGGCCAGCGTGCCGGAGCGGATGCCGACGCGGATGTTGCCCGAGCCGGTGCCGAGCTGGATGTCGCCCGCGGCGGCGTCGGCCACGGTCAGGTCACCGCTGCCGGTGCGCACCATGACGTCACCCTGCACCGCGCCCAGCCACACGTCGCCGGTACCGGTGATGAGCACGGCGTTGTCGCCCACGGACGACACCTCGACGTCACCGCTGCCGGTCTTGGCCTTGAGGCGGGCGAGCATCGTGCCGAGGCGGACCGTGCCCGACCCCGAGTTGATCTTCGCCTCGCCGGTCGCGCGGTCGACGTTCACCGCGCCGGTGCCGGTGTTCAGGTCGACCCGGCCGGCCTCACCGGTCACCGACACGTCGGCGGCACCGGTCTTGGACTGCACGTGCGAGCCCGCCGGTGCCGTCACGACGACCGACAGCGGCACCGCGCGCAACGGCAGCGCCTTCGACGACTCGATGCGCAGCCGGTTGCCCAGCAACTCCACGCGGGCGTCCCGCACGGCCTCCTCCGGCCCGGCGACCGGGGTGCCCCGGTCGGAGCCGAACTGGCCGCTGACCCAGCTGAGCACGCTCGACAGGCCCTCGGTCCAGGTGTTGCCCGCCGCCGGGTCGTGGCGCACCTCGACGTGCACGCCCGGTTCGTTGACCAGGTGCACCTGCACCCGGCCGCTGAGCAGCGAGATGTCGATCTCCGCGACACCCGCGAACTCGAAGCTCTGCTGCCGCACGACGGCGGTCGGCCCACTCGACGGATCGGTCATCCCGCTCACCCCTGCACCCATCCGCGGACGCGCGAGCCGGAGCCGCCCTGTCCGCTCGGCCCCTTGTGCTGCTGCTTCCAGTGCTCGCGGTGCTTGCCCTGGATGGCACCGCCGACGGCCTGCTGGATGAACGAGTTCAGCGACACGCCCTGGGCGGCTGCGGCCTGCTCGGCCTTCGCCTTCAGCTCGTTGATCATCCGCAGCGTGATGCGGCTGATGTCACCGGTGGCGTCACCGGCGACGTACGGTGGTGGCACGTCCTGCTGCGGCCCGCTGTCCTGCTCGGGGGCCGAACCGGTGACGACCACCTGGACGTCGCGGCCGGCCAGCCTGACCTCCACGACCTGGCCGTCCAGCGAGGCGGTGACCTCGGCTGCCAGGTCCGACAGTGCGTTCATGATCGCCAGTCGCGCGGCTGGCTCGAGCGCTGCGGACAACGCGGCGGCCGTTCGACGGGTGCTTTCGTCCCCCGCAGATGCGGCCGTCGCCAGGTCCTCGCGCAGTGACGCGATGTAGGGCGACAGATCCATGACACCACTATGACGTCACTCGTGGTGTCGCGCAAGCACCGGCTAGTGTCGGCACCATGCCGAGAGTGCGTTTGGTGGCGAAAACCGAGTTCATCCCGCCGGACGACGTGCCGTGGACGACCGACGCGGACGGCGGCGCGGCGCTCGTCGAGTTCGCCGGACGGGCCTGCTACCAGTCCTGGGACCGGTCCAACCCCATGACGAACACGAACGCGACGTTCCTGCACCACCTGCTCGACGTCGGGCACCTGGCCGCGTTCGAGCACAGCAGCGCCACCCTCTACCTGACCGAGCTGCCCCGCTCGCTCACCCACGAGCTGATCCGGCACCGGCACTTCTCGTACTCGCAGCTCTCCCAGCGCACCGACCCGACCGACGTCGTCGAGCCCGCGCTGATCGCGGCGGACCCCGAGCTGCACGCGCGGTTCGTCGCGGCCACCGACGCCAGCCTGCGCGCCTACGAGGACCTGGTGCACAGCCTGGAGAAGACCGTCAACGGCCGGCGCGCGCGGCAGATCGCCCGGTCCGTGCTGCCGAACGCGACCGGCACCGAGATCGTCGTCACGGGCAACTACCGCTCGTGGCGGCACTTCATCGCGATGCGCGCCACCGAGCACATCAACGTGGAGCTGCGCGAACTGGCCGTGGCGTGCCTGCGCGAGCTGACGAAGGCCGCGCCGAACGCGTTCGCCGACTTCGTCGTCTCGACACTGCCGGACGGCACCGAAGTTGCCTCCAGCCCGCTGGTCGTTGAAGGCTGACGGTCATGAAGCGGCTCATCGTGGACGTCCGCCCCGGCGGGTACACCGTCACGCGCCTGGCACCCGGCACCCCGCTGCCCGCAGGGCTGCTGGACCTGACCGGCGTCCTGGTGTCCGTGACCAGGACCCCGGACGAGGTGTCGGTCATCGCGCCGTCGTCGTTCGAGCTGCCCGCCGGCACCGCCGAGGAGGGCTGGCGGCTGCTCACCGTGCGCGGGCCGCTGGAGTTCACCCTGACCGGCATCATGGCCGCGCTGGCCGGTGAGCTGGCGGCGGCGGGCGTCCCGTTGTTCGCGCTGTCCACTTACGACACCGACCACCTGCTGGTGAAGCAGAGCGACCTCGACCGCGCTGTCGTCGCGCTGCGTGCCGCAGGTCACGAACTGGTTGTAGCGCCGGAAGCGTAGGAACCGATCCTCCAGTCGGCGGGTCTGAAGTACCGTCAACGCCCCCCGGTTCCGAGGTCGTAGGAGCGCACGTTGCACGGACAGGCTGTCGAACCGCGCGTCATCGCGGGCAGGTACGCCCTGGTGGCCGAGCTCGGCCGCGGTGGCATGGGCATCGTGTGGCGCGCACAGGACCGTCACATCGGGCGTTTCGTCGCCATCAAGGAACTGCACCTGCCGGACGGCCTCGCGCACGAAGAACGCCGTGTGCTCGAAGAGCGCGCTCTGCGTGAAGCGCGCACGGCCGGCAAGTTGAACGACCCCGGCATCGTGACCGTCTACGACGCGATCAACGAGAACGGCACGACGTACATCGTCATGGAGCTGGTCGAGGCGGCCACGCTCTCGACGTTGATCAGCACGCACGGCCCGATGCCGCCGAACCAGGTCGTGTCGATCGCGCTGCAGGCGTTGTCCGCGCTGGAGACCGCGCACCAGGCGAAGATCGTGCACCGCGACGTCAAGCCCGGCAACCTGATGGTCCGCCCGGACGGCAAGCTCAAGCTCACCGACTTCGGCATCGCCCAGGCCGTCGACGACCCGCGCCTCACCACCAGCGGCAGTCTCATCGGCTCGCCCGCCTACATGGCACCGGAACGCATCCACGGCCACGAGGCCGGCCCCGCGTCCGACCTGTGGGCGCTGGGCGCGACGCTCTGCTACGCCGTCGAGGGCTGGAGCCCGTTCGAGCGCTCCTCCACGGCCTCCACGCTGCACGCGATCATGAGCGAGACCCCGCGCCTGACCAGGGCCACCGGCGTGCTCGGCGCGGTGATCACCGGTCTGCTGATCGCCGACCCGAACGCCCGCCTGTCCGGCCCGCAGGCCCGCGCCATGCTCTCCAGCATCGGCAACCAGCCCACGCCGCCCACCGGCATCCCGCCGGTCGCGACGCAGCAGTACCAGCAGAACACCGCGGCCGTGGACCCGGCGAAGAAGAAGCGAACCCGCATCATCGCGTCGGTGGCGGCCGCGGCCATCGCCGTCGCGGCGTTCGTCGGCGGCATCTACACGCACAGCTGGTTCACCTCGCCCACGAGCGGCGGCACCAGCGCCATGACCTACGGCGAGGGCGGCGAGGTGCCGGTGTTCGCCCTGTACGAGAACTACTGCGGCGTCGGTGAGGTCGCGCCCACCAAGCAGCTCGACTCCGACGCCCGCGAGGAGTGCGACAAGCCGCACGACTTCGAGGTGTTCGACGCGATCGACCTGCTGCCGGTGTCGTCGAGCCTCCCGGACGCGGCCTACCCTGGCGTCGAGGCGCTGAAGGACGTCGGCATCCCGCGCTGCCAGTTGATGCTGGACTCGCAGTGGATCAAGGACGGCTCGAAGCTGAAGATGTCCGTCCTGGTGCCCTCGCAGTCGGCGTGGGAGAAGGACAAGAGCGGCAGCGCCCAGCGCAAGGTCTTCTGCGTCGCCGGCGCCAAGGACGGCAGCAAGCTCGACGGCAGCATCAGCGCGAAGAAGGACAACTGACGGTGAAAAGACGGGTCATCTCATTGTTGCTGGTCCTCGGCTGCGCGGCCACGTTGCCCGCGTGCGCGAACAACGAGGACAGGTTCGTCTCCGAGCTCAAGGCCGCCGGCTTCACCAACCCCGGCGAACCCAGCACGGAGAAGGAGAAGAAGTCCAAGAAGATCGGCAAGCGCACGGTCAAGTCCTCGGAGAAGACCATCGAGGTCGTCGTCCGGGTGAAGGGCTGCGACCTGGAGTTCGCCAAGACCTCCGGCCAGTCCGGCTACTGGCTGGACGAGCTGCACGTCAACGGCCAGGAACCGGACTGGCCGAACTACCCGGAGAACCTCACCCGCGACCAGACCGTCTCGCTGCTGGCCGGCGGCTCGGCCAAGCCCGCGGGCTTCACCGGCTGCTACAGGCCGAACGAGCCCTGACCCGGCTGTGGTGCAATGGAGGCGTTGCGTTGCGCTGAGCCCGGCCAGGAGGACATGACGTGGGTCTAGCCCGCGACGAACGCAAGGCGCTCGTCGACCTGATGACCGAGCTCGGCCCGGACGCGCCGACCCTGTGCAGCCCCTGGCTGACCAGGGACCTCGCCGCCCACCTGGCGATCCGCGAGCGGCGCCCGGACACCGCGCCGGGCATCCTCGTGCCCGCGTTCGCCAAGTGGACGGAGAAGGTCCAGGGCGAGTACGCGCACAAGGCGTGGAGCGAGCTGCTCGACCTCGTGCGCACACCGCCGTTCTGGATCCAGCCGGTCGACGAGCTGATCAACGCCGGCGAGTACTTCGTGCACCACGAGGACGTGCGCCGCGCACAGCCCGACTGGGAGCCACGCCCGTACGACGCCTCTCGCGAACGCGCGCTGTGGAAGCTGCTGCCGCTCACCGCGCGCATGACCTACCGCTCGTCGCCCGACGGGGTGACTTTGGTGCGGCCCGACGGCGAGCACGTCGTGGCCAAGCCGGGCGCGAACGGCGTGGTGATCACCGGTGAGGTGGCCGAGCTGGTCCTGCTGGCGTTCGGGCGCGACCAGGCGCGCGTCGAGTACAGCGGTGACGCCGCCGCCGTGGCACGCGTGCGGTCGGTGAACCGAAGTGTGTGACCTCGGGTAACGTTCCGCGCATGTCCGGAAGCCCGTACGCTGGGCCGAACCGCCCGTTCGGCCGCGTTCTCACCGCCATGGTCACGCCCTTCGACACGCGTGGCGAGGTCGACCTCGCCAAGGCGCAGGAGCTGGCGAAACACCTGGTGGACTCCGGCAACGACGGTCTGGTCGTCAACGGGACCACGGGGGAGAGCCCGACGACCACCGACCGGGAGAAGGCCGCGCTGATCACGGCGGTCGTCGAGGCCGTCGGCGACCGGGCGACCGTGGTGGCGGGTGCGGGTACTTATGACACGGCGCACAGCATCCACCTCGTGCAGCAGGCCGAGAAGGCGGGCGCGCACGGGGCACTGGTGGTGACGCCGTACTACTCGCGGCCGCCGCAGGAGGGGCTGCTGGCCCACTTCACGGCCGTGGCGGACGCGGCCGGGCTGCCGGTCATGCTCTACGACATCCCGCCGCGTGCGGTGGTGCCGATCGAGGTCGACACGATCCTGCGGCTCGCCGAGCACCCGCGGATCCTCGCCGTGAAGGACGCCAAGGGCGACCTGCACGCGGGCAGCCGGGTGATCGCGGGCACCGACCTCGCCTACTACTCGGGCGATGACCCGCTGAACCTGCCGTGGCTCGCCGTGGGCGCGGTCGGGTTCGTGAGCGTCATCGGCCACCTCGCCGCAGACCGCCTCCGCGACATGGCCGACGCCTACGAGAGCGGGGACGTGGTCAGGGCGAGGGAGCTCCACGAGTCGCTGCTGCCGCTGCTGCGACCCTTCCGCCGGGTTCCCGGCGTTACGTACACGAAGGCGGCGCTGCGCCTGCGCGGACTCGACGTGGGTGACCCGCGTCTTCCGCTCGTGCCGGCCGCCGCCGAGGACATCGAGGCCATCGCGGCCGAACTGGGAGTCAACGCGTGACCCACTCGACCGAACTGCCACCCGCACTGCCGGAAGGCGGCCTCCGCGTCGTCGCACTCGGCGGAATTGGCGAGGTCGGCCGCAACATGACCGTCTTCGAGCACGCCGGCCGGCTGCTCGTGGTCGACTGCGGCGTTCTGTTCCCCGAGGACGACCAGCCGGGCGTGGACCTGATCCTGCCCGACTTCCGCGCCATCGAGGACCGGCTCGACGACATCGACGCGATCGTCCTGACGCACGGTCACGAGGACCACATCGGTGCCGTGCCGTTCCTGCTGAAGCTGCGCCCCGACGTGCCCGTGGTCGGCTCGCGCTTCACGCTGGCGCTGCTCGCCGCCAAGTGCAAGGAGCACCGCCAGAACCCGCGGCTCGTCGAGGTGAAGGAGGGCGAACGCCACCCCTTCGGCCCGTTCGAGCTGGAGTTCTTCGCCGTCAACCACTCGATCCCGGACGCGCTGGCCGTCGCCATCCGCACCGCCGCGGGCCTGGTGCTGCACACCGGTGACATCAAGCTCGACCAGCTGCCGCTCGACGGCAGGCTGACCGACCTCGCCGGGTTCTCGCGGCTGGGCGACGAGGGCGTGGACCTGTTCCTCGTCGACTCGACGAACGCCGAGGTGCCCGGTTTCGTGGTGCCCGAGCGCGAGATCGGCCCGGTGCTCGAGAACGTGATCCGCAAGGCGGACCAGCGGGTCATCGTCGCCTGCTTCGCCTCGCACGTGCACCGCGTCCAGCAGGTCCTCGACGTGGCCGTGCAGTACAAGCGCAAGGTCGCCTTCGTGGGCCGGTCGATGGTCCGCAACATGGGCATCGCGTCCGAGCTGGGCTTCCTGAACGTGCCGGACGGCCTGTTCGTCGACCTCGACGTGGCCATGCGGATGGAGGAGGACGAGGTCCTCTTCGTCTCCACCGGGTCGCAGGGCGAGCCGCTGTCGGCGCTGTCGCGCATGGCCCGCGGTGAGCACCGGCAGATCTCGATCCGCGAGGGCGACACGGTGATCCTCGCGTCGTCGTTGATCCCCGGCAACGAGAACGCGGTCTTCAACGTCGTCAACGGCCTCGCGAAGCTCGGCGCCACCGTGGTGCACCAGGGCAACGCCAAGGTCCACGTCTCCGGCCACTCGCCCGCGGGCGAGCTGCTGTTCCTCTACAACGCGGTGCGCCCGTCGAACGTCATGCCGGTGCACGGCGAGTGGCGCCACCTGCGCGCGAACGCCGCTCTGGCCGTGGCGACCGGTGTGGCCGAGGACCACGTCGTGATCGCCGAGGACGGCGTCGTCGTCGACCTCGTGGATGGCAAGGCCGCCGTGAGCGGACGTGTCGTCGTCGGTCACGTGTACGTCGACGGCCTGTCCGTGGGCGATGTGGGCGAGTCGACGCTGTCGGACCGGCTGGTGCTGGGCGAGGGCGGGTTCATCTCGATCTCCGTCGCGATCGACCGGACGACCGGCAGGGCCGTCACGGCGCCGACGATCTCCGGGCGCGGGTTCTCCGACGACCCGAAGGCGCTGGAGGCGGTCGTCCCGCTGGTGGAGATGGAGCTGGCGCGCACCGAGGCCGAGGGCATCACCGACACCCACCGGATCGCGCAGGCCGTGCGCCGCGTGGTCGGGCGCTGGGTCGCGGAGGCCTACCGGCGCCGGCCGATGATCGTGCCGACCGTCATCCCCGTCTGATCATCGGTCCGATTTCCGTGACCCTGCTGTGACCTGCGTCCCCCTCGTCCGATAAAGTTTGGTCCCAGACCTTGGACGAGGGGGACGCCCATGGCCGCAGACATCGTCTTCAACCCACCCGGCAAGCCGGACATCTACCTACCGCCGATCTTCACCTGGCACGACCCGTTCGGGCTGCCGTTCGCCCTTGAGATCACCAAGCCGATGGTGCTGCTGGCGCTGTCGATCGTGATCATCACGGTCTTCTTCCTGGCCACGACGAGGAAGTTGACGGTCGTGCCCGGCCGCTGGCAGTTCGCCGCCGAGTCGATCTACGACTTCGGGCGCAACAACATCGCACGGGAGCAGATCGGTGCGAAGGAGTTCGCGCCGTACGTGCCGTTGATCGTCAGCATCTTCTGCTTCGTGCTGGTGAACAACCTCTACGGGCTGGTGCCGCTGGTCCAGTTCCCGACGATGACGCACTTCGGGTTCCCGGTGGCGGTGGCGCTGCTCATCGTCTTCCCGCTCTACCACTTCGTGGGCATCAGGAAGTTCGGGCTGCGCGGCTACCTGCGCAACCAGTTCGTCATCGAGGGCGTGCCGAAGCCGGTGCTGTGGGGCCTGCTGATCCCGACCGAGGTCATCCTCAAGTTCTTCTTCGACCCGGTGAACCTCGCGATCCGGGTGTTCGCGGCGATGTTCGCGGGCCACCTGCTGGTGCTCGTGTTCACCCTCGGCAGCGAGTTCCTGTTGCTGCAAACCAACGTGTGGCTCAAGCCGGTGTCATTGCTCGGGTTCGCGCTCGCCATCGCGATCGTGTTCCTGGAAGCGTTGATCCAGGTGCTCCAGGCGTACATCTTCGCCACGCTGTCGGCGCACTACATCGGCCGCGCGCTCGCCGCGCACCACTGAGCCGCTAGGGGCGCTGGCACACCAGGTGCAGCGACTCCTCGGGCATGGCGCCGGGGTAGGACGGGGTGAACACCGGCCGGCTCCGGCGCACGACCCGCAGGCCGACCTCGCCGAGGTGCGCCTCGAAGTTCTCCTCGGAGAACGAGGACACCTCGATCTCCTGCCCCATCCAGGGCAGCCGGACCTGTTCGACGTCGATCGCCACGGTGGCCAGGAAGAAGTGGCCGCCGGGCCGCAACCAGGTCGAGACGCGGCCGAGGGTGTCGATGATCTCCGCCTGCGTCATCTGCAGCAGCGAGAAGACGGCGCAGATGACGTCCCAGGAACCGGGCGGCGACTCGAAGTCGCGGATGTCGATCTTGTGGAACGTCGCGTCGGGGACCTGCTCGGTGGCGAGGTCGACCATGACGGGCGAGACGTCCAGACCGGTGACCCTCATGCCCGCCTTGGCGAGCGTGCGGGCGACCGGAACGCCGGTGCCGCACCCGATGTCGAGCACGCGCGAGCCGGCCGGCTGGGTCGCCGCGAACCAGGCGAGGGTGCCGTGCAGGGCCGGCTGGTGCGACCATGCTCGTTGGTACTCCAGCCCCAGCGTGTCGAACACCTCGGCCGCGTTCATCCCCGCCCCCCTCATTTCGGCCCAATCCACCTGATGTGAAGTGTGGAGAAGGGCTCTGCACGGACTCTGGATGGCTTCTGGACGAACCCTGACGGTAGGTTGCTAGCTGACTGCGGACAGCGACGAAGTGGGACAAAGGGTGCAGAACGAGTTGCGCGTCAGTCTGCTGGGCGCGCTCGCGGCGACCGTGGCCGGCCAGGAGCTCACCCTCGGGCCGCCCAGGCAGCGCGCCGTGCTGGCGGTGCTCGCGTTGCGCGCCAACCACGTCGTGTCCCGCAGTGAGCTGATCGACGCGGTCTGGGGTGACGAGCCGCCGGCCAGCGCCGACAACGGCATCCACACCTACGTCGCCGGTCTGCGGCGCCTCTTCGAACCGGGCAGGGCCTCGCGCGCGCCGAGCTCGGTGCTGCTCTCCACGGACACCGGGTACCTGCTGAGGCTGCCCGCCGACGCGAACGACGTCGCGATGTTCCGCGCCCACCTGGACGAGGCCGGGCGGTTGCGCCGTGAGCCGGCGGCCGCCATCAGAGCGTTCGACGCCGCCCTGGGGCTGTGGCGCGGCGTTGCCCTGGAGGGCGTGCCGGGACCGTTCGCCGCCGTCGAACGCGCGCGCCTGACCGAACTGCGGCTCACGGCCGTGGAACAGCGTGCGGCGCTGATGCTGTCCGTCGGGCGTGAGGCGGAGGTGGCGGCGGAGCTGACGACGTTGATCAACGCACACCCGCTGCGGGAGAGGCTGCACGGCCTGCTGATGTCCGCGCTGTACCGCGGTGGCCGGCAGGCCGAGGCGCTGGCGGTCTTCGCGGACCTGCGCCGGCTGCTGGTCGAGGAGCTCGGCATCGAGCCCGGTCCCGAGCTGCGGCAGCTGCACGAGCAGCTGCTGGTCGGCCGGCACGAGCCGCAGCCGGAACCGGTCGCCCCCGCGCTGGTGCCGGTCCAGCTGCCGCACGAGATCCGCGACTTCACCGGCCGTGCGAAGGAGCTCGCGAAGCTCGCCGAGGTCGTGCCGCACGACCACAACCCGGCGCTCGTCGCCATCACCGGCACCGGCGGTGTCGGCAAGACCGCGCTGGCCGTGCGGTTCGCGCACCAGGTCGCCGAGCGGTTCCCGGACGGGCAGCTGCACGTCGACCTGCGCGGGTTCGACGCCTCGTCGCCGCCGGTGCAGCCCGCCGCCGCGCTGCACCAGCTGCTGCAGAGCCTCGGCGTGCCGCCCGAGCGCATTCCGGAGGACCTGCCCGCGAAGTCCGCGCTGTACCGCAGCGTGCTGGCGGGCAAGCGCGTGCTGGTGCTCCTCGACAACGCGCGGCTGGCCGAGCAGGTCCGCCCGCTGCTGCCGGGCCGGTCGTCGTCGATGGTGCTGGTGACCTCCCGCAACCACCTCGGCGGTCTCGTCGCCCGCGACGGCGCGCACCCGGTGACGCTGTCGACGCTGACCCGCGACGAGGCGCTGGCGCTGCTGACCTCCGCCGTCGGCCCCGACCGCGTCGCCGCCGAGCCCGAGGCGGCCGCGCGGCTCGTCGAGCTGTGCGGTCACCTGCCGCTGGCGGTGCGGATCGCGGCCGAGCGCGTCGTCACCCGCCCGCACCTGACCCTGGCCGACCTGGCCGGCGACCTCGCCGACGAACGCGACCGCCTCAACGTCCTCGCGACCGGCGACGACGAGGACACCGCCGTGCGCGCCGCGTTCTCGTGGTCCTACCTGGCCCTCAAACCCGACGCCGCGCGGATGTTCCGGCTCATCGGCCTGCACCCCGGTGCCGAGATCAGCCTCGCCGCGGCCGCCGCGCTGGCCGGAGTCCCCTCGTCGCGCGCGCGGACCCTGCTCGACGTGCTGGCCGGCGGCCACATGCTGGAGGAGGTCGCCCGCGGCCGTTTCCGCCTGCACGACCTGCTGCGCCTGTACGCCACCGAGCTCAGCGCCACCGAGGAGTCCGGCCCCGGCCGCTCCGAGGCCGTGACCCGCCTGCTGCGGTGGTACGCCGACACCGCGAACGCCGCGGGTCTCGCCATCTCCCCGCCCGACCACCCGGCGTTCCTGTTGCCGCCGCTGTCCACTCAGGACTTCACGTCGCACGACGACGCCTTCGGCTGGTGCCGCGCGGAGTCCGCGAACCTGCTCGCCGTGACCCGCCTCGCCGAGGACGCGCACTCCTCCACCGCCTGGCAGATCCCCGTCGCGCTGTGGAACTACTTCATCGTCTCCAGCGCGCTCGACGAGTGGACCCGCACCTACCGCGTCGCCGAACGCGCCGCCGCCGTCGACGGCAACCAGGCCGCCCGCGCCTGGGCGGTGCACGGCCTGGGCCTCGCCGCCTGCCGCGGCCAGCGCTTCGCCGACGCGCTGGAGCTCTTCGACCGGGCCCTCGCACTCCGCCGCGACATCGACGACCGCGTCGGCGCCGCCTGGAGCCTGACGGGCCTCGGCATGGCCTACGGCGGCCTGCGCCAGTTCGACCTCGCCGTCGACCGCTTCCGCCTCGCCCTCGACCAGCACGCCGCGGTCGGCTCGTGGTTCGGCGAGGGCGGCACGCGGCTGTTCCTGAGCGACATCCTGCGGTCCGCCTGCCAGTTCGAAGCGTCGCTCGCGTCCGCGCGGATGGCCTACGACCTGATGGACTCCCACGGCGCCGTGCACGGCAAGGCGATGGCGCTGGTGAGCATCGGCCGCGCCCAGCTCCGCCTCGGCGCACGCGCCGAGGCCCGCGACTCGTTCCGCACCGCCGTCGAGGCCCTGCGGGTGCTGGGGGACCGCAAGAGCCTGGCGGAGGCGCTGCACGGCCTGGGGGAGACCAGCTCCGGGCAACCCGAGGTGGCGCGCACGCACCTGCTGGAAGCGCTGACGATCTACGAGGACTACGACCACCCGTTGACGGCGGAGGTCCGGGCCCGGTTGCACGAGCTGGCCTAGGAGCACCTGGGGGAGATCCCTGATGCGTAGCGAGCCGATGTGTAGGCACACTACACGTCATGGCGAAGCGGTTGAGGACGTTGGTGGTGTGGCTGCACGTCGTGACGTCGGTGGGCTGGCTCAGTCAGGCCGTCGCGTTGCTGGCGTTGGTGCTCTACGGCCTGAAGACCAGTGACGGCAGCGCTTTTCGCATGGCGCGGGTGCTGGACCACCGGGTGCTGGCGTTCATGGGGGCGGCCAGTGCGTTCACCGGCATGATGCTCAGCGCCACGACGCCGTGGGGGTTCTTCCGGCACTGGTGGGTGACCGCGAAGTTCGCGATCACCGTCGTGCAGCTCTACGCGGGGATCTTCATCCTGAGCGACAACCTCGAAGCGGCGGCCCAGGGGCACGTCACGCCGTGGCTGCCGGTCGGGACGGCGTGCATGATCAGCGCGTTCTCGTTCCAGACGTGGCTCAGCGTCGCGAAGCCCTGGGGGCGCACGCCGTGGGCGGACCCGGGGGTCAAGCTGCCCGCGGCGAGCGCGAAGGCGTTCGCGCTGGCGCTGGTCGTGCCCGCGGCGGACCTGGCGATCGGACTCTGGACGGGCAGCCCGGCGCCGTTCCTCATGCTGGTCACGGTGATCGCCTACGCGGTCAGGCGGGCCGCCAGGGGGAGACGCCGGTGGTCGGGCGGGTCGGGTCCTGGAAGCGCGGCAGGTCGGGCTCGTCCAGGCGCAGCGGCACCAGGTTCTCGGTGATGGCGCGCATGATGCGCTCGTGCGCGCGGCGGGCGTCGCCCATCGTGTCCGCGGACAGGTCACCGAGCTCGACCGGCTTGCCGAAGTGCACCTTGAAGGTCGGGCGCTTGCGGACCGCGGAGAACCACGACGTCAGGTACGGCAGGAGGTCCCGCCACCCGTTGACGTGCAGGTTGCCCCAGTACACCGCCTCGTGCGCGCCCCACTGGCTGATGGGGATCACCGGGATGTCGCCGCCCAGCGCCATGCGGGCGACGCCGGTCTTGCCGCGCTCGGGCCACATGCCGGGGTCGAGGGTGATCTTGCCCTCGGGGTAGACGGCGATCGAGTCGCCGCCGTTGCGGAGCGCCGCGACGGCGCGGTGCATGGCCTCACCGGCGTTCGCCGATGCGCGGTCGACGCGCAGGTGACCGCACGCCTTCAGGGCCGGGCCCATGACCGGGGCGTCGAGCAGACCGCCGGCGAGCATGAACCGCGGGTTGATCCCGACCTTGCGGCACGCGGCGATCAGCACGAACGGGTCGAGGTTGCCGATGTGGTTCGAGGCGAGCAGCAACGGCTTGCCGAGCAGATCCGGTGGCACGTCACCGGAAACCTCGAGCTTGCCGGTCAGCGCGACGAGGCCGCGGTCGACCACCATGAGCACGCGCCAGAAGAGCGGTGTGGACACGCGGGGCAGCGTACGGCGTGTCGGATCGTCTTCGTGCACGAACGGGTGAACGATGGGGTTTCGCGCGCGTCCCAGTTGCGAACGAGGCTGGTGAGGCGCAAGGGACTACCTTGTACACATGGCCGGGCGCACAGGGACTTCGAGAAAGACCACGTCACGCGGCAAAGCACCAGCGAAGCCACGGGCGCGGTCCACCGCGTCCAGAAAGCCCCCCGCGCGCAAGAGCGGCGGCGCCGTCAGCGCTGTGTGGGGCGGCGTGGGACGTGGCGTCGGCAGTGTGGTGCGCACGGTGAGCCGCACCAAGGACCTCGATCCCGAGCACCGCCGTGACGGGCTCGGGCTGCTGCTGATCGCGCTGGCGTTCATCACCGGTGCCGGTGTGTGGTGGCAGGCGGGCGGTCCCGTCGGCCAATGGGTGGACGTCGCCGTGCGCAGCTCCGTCGGGTTCCCCGCGGTGATCGTGCCGGTGGTGTTGCTGGGCATCGGCATCACGTTGATGCGCACCGACGCCGTGCCCGACGCGCGGCCGCGGCTGATCATCGGCTCGCTGCTGATGATGATCGGCGTGCTCGGCATGTTCCACCTCATCGGCGGCCTGCCGATGGACCCCGTCGCCCGCCGCGACGCCGGTGGCGCCCTCGGCTACCTGGCCGGCGGGTTCCTGGCGCAGGGCCTCACGTCCTGGGTCGCGGGACCGTTGCTGTTCCTGATCTTCTCCTACGGCCTGCTGGTCGTGACGCACACGCCGATCCGCCAGGCGCCCGAGCGGATCCGGTCCCTGCTGCACCCGCGGCAGAAGACCGACGTGTTCGCGGACGAGGACGACGAGCTGCCGGAGGAGGAACCGAAGCCGGTCAAGCTGCGGCGTCCGTCGCGCCGCCGCCAGGCCGTGGCGCCGGTGGAGCCGGAACCGGAGATCGAGCTGCCGCTGGAGGAACCGGAACCGGCGCCGAAGCCCGCGCCGAAGGAGTCCGCGAAGAAGGCACCCGCCCCGGCGATGGCCGTGCGGGCCGTCGAGGGCGACTACCAGCTGCCGCCGCCGACCATCCTCAAGGACGGCGACGCGCCCAAGGCCCGCAGCAAGGCCAACGACCAGATGATCGAGGCCATCACCGGCGTCCTCGACCAGTTCTCGATCGACGCCCAGGTCACCGGCTTCACCCGCGGCCCGACGGTCACGCGCTACGAGGTCGAGCTCGGCCCCGGTGTGAAGGTCGAGAAGATCACCGCGCTGACCAAGAACATCGCCTACGCGGTCGCGACCGACAACGTCCGGCTGCTCGCGCCGATCCCCGGCAAGTCCGCGGTCGGCATCGAGGTCCCGAACAGCGACCGCGAGATGGTGCGCCTCGGCGACGTGCTGCGCGCCGGCTCGACGGTCAAGGACACGCACCCGATGGTGATCGGCCTCGGCAAGGACATCGAGGGCCACATGGTCACCGCGAACCTGACGAAGATGCCGCACCTGCTGGTCGCGGGCTCCACGGGTTCCGGCAAGTCGTCGTTCGTGAACTCGATGCTGGTCTCGCTGCTGGCCCGCGCGACGCCCGACGAGGTCAGGATGATCCTCATCGACCCGAAGATGGTCGAGCTGACGCCGTACGAGGGCATCCCGCACCTGATCACGCCGATCATCACGCAGCCGAAGAAGGCCGCGGCGGCACTGGCGTGGCTCGTCGAGGAGATGGAGCAGCGCTACCAGGACATGCAGGTCAACCGGGTGCGCCACATCGACGACTTCAACCGCAAGGTGAAGTCCGGCGAGATCAGCGCACCCCCCGGTTCCGAACGCGTGTACCGCCCGTACCCGTACATCATGGCGATCGTCGACGAGCTCGCCGACCTGATGATGACCGCGCCGCGCGACGTGGAGGACGCCATCGTCCGCATCACGCAGAAGGCGCGTGCCGCGGGCATCCACCTGGTGCTGGCGACGCAGCGCCCGTCGGTCGACGTCGTGACCGGCCTGATCAAGACGAACGTGCCGTCACGGCTGGCGTTCGCGACCTCCTCGCTGACCGACTCGCGGGTCATCCTCGACCAGCCCGGCGCCGAGAAGCTGATCGGCATGGGCGACGGCCTGTACCTGCCGATGGGCGCGGGCAAGCCGGTGCGCATCCAGGGCGCGTTCGTGGGCGACGAGGAGATCGCCCAGATCGTCGACTTCACCAAGAACCAGGCACAGCCCGAGTACACCGACGGCGTCACCGCGGCCAAGGCCGGCGAGAAGAAGGAGATCGACGCCGACATCGGCGACGACCTCGAACTGCTCGTCCAGGCCACCGAGCTGATCGTGACCTCGCAGTTCGGCTCGACCTCGATGCTGCAGCGCAAGCTGCGGGTGGGCTTCGCGAAGGCCGGCCGGTTGATGGACCTGCTGGAGACGCGGGGCGTGGTCGGGCCGTCGGAGGGGTCGAAGGCGCGGGAGGTGCTGATCAAGCCGGACGAGCTGGAGTCGGTGATCTACCTGATGCGCGGTGGCGGGCCGGGTGACGAGGACTAGGGCGTCTGGGGCCGTTCGGGGCTCGGGTGGGCTGACGGGCCCGGTGTGATCGGGCGGGCTTGCGGGCGTGAAGTCCGGCTTGGCTGGGTCCGGCTCGGCGAAGTCTGGCCTGGCGAGATTTGGCCTGGCGAGGTCCGGCTCGGCGAGGTCCGGCCGCGCCCGTTCCTCTCCCGTCGAACGCTGACGCAGGGGTACCCCCTGATCGGGGACCCCTGCGTTTCAACGTACTCAGCGGGTCTGACAGTGCCGGGCGACCTACCGCAGCCCGGCCTGCTGCAACGTGGCCGCCGTCGACGAGCCGCTGCCACCGAACTGGCGCACGGCCGCGTAGTACACGTCGGCCGTGCGGTTGCACGCCCAGTTGCCGGCGCAGATGCCGTACATGTCGGTCTTGAAGCGGTTGTCGATGCGCAGCCGGTTCGCCTCGGTGAAGCGCGACTGCCGCTTGAAGTTGCGGTAGCCGAAGTCGTGGCGGTGGCAGGCGGGCAGGAACTTGAAGCCGAAGGGGCTGTCCGGCGAGTACGAGCAGCCGTCGGACGACCAGTCGAGCTGGCCCGCGTAGGGCTGCTCGGCACGCAATGTTGTGAACTGGCCGACGGTCTTCGTGAACACGTAGTCGTCGGTGACCGCGACGATGTCCACGGCCTGGGCGGGCGCGCCGGTGAAGATCAGGGCCACGGACGCGGCGACACCCACGAATGCCGAGCGCACGGTCTTCGACATGACGGGCTCCTCTGTGTGTGAGCGGGGTCTCGTTCCGTTGTAGCCGGTGATCCACAGGTGCCGGTAGACACGATCCGGTGAACGTCAGGTGACCGCACCGCGGTTCGTGCCGCCACTGCTGAACCGCCGCTCAGCTCTCGGGGTCCACATCGGACAGACTGCGTGGTGCGCACGACGAGCACCAGGCCGGGTCAGCGACCAGGCTCGTCCTCGTCCCCTCTGCGCAGGAAGTTCTCGATCTCCTGTTCGCTCGGCAGGTCACCGGCCGGGTCGACGATGTTCTCGGCGATCGGCGGCAACGGCTGCTCGGCCCACGCGGGCTGGAAGTCGTCGCTGGGCAACAACCCGTGCCGCGCCGCGAACTCCTCCGCCGCGTCCCGGATGGACTCCCGCAGCGTGCCGACCACCGCGGTCTCCGCCGTGAAGGTCAGCTCGACGAGCAGCGAGCGGACGTTCTCCAACTGGTTGTCGTCACCGGCCTTGCGGGCCAGCTCCGGCCAGAACCGCTGCTCGAACAACCGCACGAAGTCCGCCGCAATGGAGTCCGTGGCCGCGCGGAGCCGGGTGAAGCTGTCCATCACGTCGTCGCTGGGCACCCTCAGCCCCGCGAGCCGCCCACCGGCCTCGAGGGCCCACCTGCGCGCGTGCGGCCAGCCGTACTTCCAGCGGACGAGACCCAGCCGCATTGCCCGGAGGAGGAGACGCGGCTGGACCTCACCCATGGGCACGAGGTGCTTGATGTCGCGCACCTTGATCCGCACCCAGTCGTCCGGCCCCTCGGTTTCACCCATGCCGAGGACCGTGGCGACGCTTTCACCCTTCTCGCGCGCGGCGATGAGCTCGGCGATCGCGGGCAGCGAGAACCCCCGCTGCTGCAACCGCTGCACCAACGTCAGCCGCTCGACGTGCGAGGCGTCGTAGTACGCCACGCGCCCCTGCCGTCTCGGCGCGTGCAGCACACCTTTCGTCTGGTACATCCGAATGGTGCTGCTGGGCAGCGCGACACGGGCGGCGAGCTCGTCGATGGTGAGCGATTCGGGCACGAGTACGAGCTTGGCGGGCTCAAGTTAGTCGAGTCAACACTCTTCGAGTGGGTACTCGAAGAGTTACAGCTCCAGGAGCATCCGGCTGTTGCCCAACGTGTTCGGCTTCACGTAGCTCAGGTCGAGGAACTCGGCGACACCCTCGTCCACCGACCGCATGATCTCCTCGTAGACCTCCGGGCTCACCGGCGTGCCCTCGATCTCCACGAACCCGTGCTTGCCGAAGAACCGCGTCTCGAACGTGAGCACGAAGATCCGGGCCAGCTGCAGCTCCTTCGCGGTGGCGATGAGCTGGGCGACGATCCGGTGCCCGACCCCGCGGCCCAGCGCGACGGGGGACACGGCGACGGAGCGGATCTCGGCCAGGTCCTCCCACATCACGTGCAGGGCGCCGCACCCGAGCAGCTCACCGTCCTCCTCGGCCACCCAGAACTCCTGGACCGCCTCGTACAGCGTGACCAGGGGTTTGGAGAGCAGGACCTTGCCGGCATACCCGTCGATCAACGCCTTCATGGCGCGCACGTCGCTGGTGCGGGCGCGCCGCACGACTACCCCACTGGTCACAACCGTCAAGTATGGGCCGCCGTGTCACATGGGCCGCTGGCGGTAGCTACGAACATGAAAACCGGATGGGTGGAGAGCCACAGCTTGTTCTGTGCGGTTTACTTGCACAGATCGGCTTGTAGGTTCTCGGGAGGTGGGTTGCGGTGCTGCGCAGCTTTCGGCTGGACAACCACCGCTCGTTCCGCGACGAGCACGAGTTGTTGCTCATGCCCGCCTACTCGAAAGACCGCGAAGCCCTGCCGGTGGCGGGGATCTACGGGGCCAACGCCTCCGGCAAGTCGAACCTGCTCGACGGGTTGGCGTTCATGCAGCGCGCCGTTCGGGACTCGTTCTCCTCGTGGACTCCGGACGCAGGTGTCCCACGCCGGCGTTTCGCGCTGAACGGGGACGGTGAGACGTCCACCTTCGTGGTCGAGCTCGTGCTCGACGGAGTTCGGTACACCTACGGCTTCGAGGTCGACGACGACTCCGTTCATGAGGAGTGGCTGTACTCCTACCCGGAAGCGCGCAAGCGCGTGCTGTTCGAGCGGGACGAGAAGGGGCTGAGGTTCGGGAGCACCGTCGACGATCGCGCAAGACTGGAGCTGCTGGGAGGTCTGCTCAGGCCCAACGCGTTGTTCCTCAGCCTGGCGGCGCAGTCGGCGGTGGCCCACGTCCTGCCGGTGCGGGGGTGGTTCACGCATCAGCTCCACTTCCGGCTCGGCGTGAGCGCCTCGGCCGGCGAAGACCCCATGGCCGAGTTCCTCAGCAACCAGCCCTCTGAGCACAGCCGGGCCGTCGAACTGGTTCGAGCCGCCGACTTCGGGATCACGGATCTGGTCGTCGCCAACGTGCGGCGTCCGGACGGCGAGCTCAGGCCAACCCTGATCGTGGCTCACGGAGGCTTCGGGCTGTTCCTGGGCGACGAGTCGGCAGGAACCAGGTCGTGGCTGGGCTTGCTGCCGACAGTGCTGACGACCTTGCGCACCGGCGGCACGCTGGTGATCGACGAGATCGACGCGAGCCTGCACCCCCTGCTCGCCGCCCGGTTGGTCGCCCTCTTCCACGACGGCGAGGTCAACCAGGCCGGGGCTCAGCTGATCTTCACCACCCACGACGCGACGCTGCTGCACCCGCCCCTGGGGGAGGAGGTGCTCCGGCGCGACGAGATCTGGTTCGTCGAAAAGGACCGGGAGACCGGCGCCAGCACGCTGTACCCGCTCACCGACTTCAAGCCCAGGGCCGAGGACAACCTCGAACGCCGCTATCTGGCCGGGCGGTACGGAGCGGTGCCGGAACTGTTCCAGGACCGGTTCGCCGAGGCGGTTCGAGGTGACCGTGGCGAGGCGTGAGAACACGCAGCACCGCAGAGGACGCGACCGCGCGCTGCGGCCAGGGCACCTGTTGGTCGTGTGCGGAGGTCAGCGCACCGAACCCGACTACTTCAAGGGCATGGCGAGGACGCGCGGCGTTCGGCTGAAGGTCAGGACCAAGGTCGAGTCACCGGAGAACCTCGTCCGGTACGCCAAGAGCATCTTCACCGCCGATGAGTACGACGGTGTGTGGTGCGTGGTCGACGTCGACGAGTTCGACGTGGAAGCCGCACGCCGGGCGGCGGAACGGGCTGACGTCGAGCTCGCGGTCTCCGAGCCGTGCTTCGAGCTGTGGCTCCTGCTCCACTTCCGCGACCACCGTGCGCACATCGACGACGGGTCAGCGGCGTGCCGGCTGGTGCAAAAACACGTGCCGGGTTACGACAAGAAGCTCGACTACGCGGCGTTCGACCACGGGGTTGAGATGGCGGTCACACGGGCGAGGGAACTGGGGCCGGGCAACCCCTCGACCGGTGTGTGGCGCCTCGTCGAGGTGCTCCTGCAGCACTGAGTTCAAGCGTCGGCACCCGGGGCGGTTACGCTGAGCGCCGTGTCTTCTCCCACCACTCCGCGACGCGTGTCGCTGCTAACCCTGGGCTGCGCCCGCAACGAGGTCGACTCCGAAGAGCTCGCCGGACGGCTCGGCGAGGGCGGCTGGGAGCTGGTGGACGAGGGCGCGGACGTCGTCGTCGTCAACACGTGCGGCTTCGTCGAGCAGGCCAAGAAGGACTCGGTCGACACGTTGCTCGCCGCGTCCGACACCGGCGCCAAGGTCGTCGCGGTCGGGTGCATGGCCGAGCGGTACGGCAAGGAGCTCGCGGACAGCCTCCCCGAGGCGGCCGCGGTCCTGGGGTTCGACCAGTACAACGACCTGGCCGAGCGGCTGCAGGACGTGCTGCACGGCAAGCCGGTCGAGTCGCACGTGCCGGTGGACCGGCGCACGCTGCTGCCGATCACGCCGGTCAAGCGCCAGGAGGCCAAGGACGCGGTGCAGGTGCCCGGCCACGGCTGGGGGCCGACGAAGGTCCAGCGCAAGCGGCTCGACGACGCGCCCGTGGCGCCGTTGAAGATCGCGTCCGGGTGTGACCGGCGGTGCAGCTTCTGCGCCATCCCGAGCTTCCGCGGCGCGTTCGTGTCGCGGCACCCCGACGAGGTCGTGTCCGAGGCCATGTGGCTCGCCGAGAACGGCGTCAAGGAGCTCTTCCTCGTCAGCGAGAACTCCACGAGCTACGGCAAGGACCTGCCGCGGGAGCAGGGTGCGCTCGAACAGCTCCTGCCGCGTCTCGCGGGCATCCCGGGCGTCGAGCGGGTGCGGGTGAGCTACCTGCAGCCGGCCGAGACCAAGCCGAGCCTGGTGGCCGCCATCGCGAAGACCGACAAGGTCGCGAACTACTTCGACATGTCGTTCCAGCACTCCAGCGAGAACGTGCTGCGGCGCATGCGCCGGTTCGGCGACACCGACAGCTTCCTCAAGCTCGTGTGGCAGATCCGCGAGCACGCGCCCGAGGCGGGCATCCGCAGCAACTTCATCGTCGGCTTCCCCGGTGAGACCGAGGAGGACCTGGCCGAGCTGGAGCGGTTCCTCACCGAGGCGCGCCTGGACGCGGTCGGCATCTTCGGCTACTCCGACGAGGACGGCACCGAGGCCGAGGACCTCGACGGCAAGCTCGACGCCGACACCATCGCCGAGCGGGTCACCCGGATCGGCAACCTCGTCGAGGAGCTCACCAGCCAGCGCGCCGAGGACCGGGTGGGCACCGAGGTCGTCGTGCTCATCGAGCACGAGGAGGACGAGGAGAGCGACTGCGTCGGGCGCGCCGAGCACCAGGCGCCCGAGGTCGACGGCGAGTGCATCGTGCTCGAAGCCGAGGACCTCAAGCGCGGTGACCTCGTCCGCTGCCGGGTCGTCGACTCCGAGGGCGTCGACCTCGTGGTCGAGCCGATCGGGGTAGTGGGCACATGACCGAGGCCCGGAAGGTCCCGCTGTTCAACGTCGCGAACATCCTGACGATGACGCGGCTGGTCCTCGTTCCGGTCTTCCTGTTCTCCCTGTTCGAAGCTGGCGGTTTCGACACGACCTGGCGGCTGATCGCGTTCGGCGTGTTCGCCGTCGCGAGCTTCACCGACCACATCGACGGCACGCTCGCCCGCAAGCACGGCCTGATCACCGACTTCGGCAAGATCGCCGACCCGATCGCGGACAAGGCGCTCACCGGGTCCGCGCTGGTCGGGCTGAGCATCCTCGACGTGCTGCCGTGGTGGATCACGATCACCATCGCCGTGCGCGAGGTCGGCATCACGCTGCTGCGGTTCTGGGTGATCCGCTACGGCGTCATCCCGGCCAGCCGCGGCGGCAAGGCCAAGACGCTCGCGCAGGTCATCGCGATCGGGTTGTTCGTGCTGCCGGGGAACGACGTGCTGGAGCTGGTCGCGTGGGCGATCATGGCACTGGCGCTGGTGCTCACCGTGGTGACGGGAATCGATTACGTCATCAGGGCGTTCAAGATGAAAGCAAGGGCAGATCGGGCCGTCGCATGACGAACGTGGTCGATCTGCTCAAGGCGAGGAACCAGACCGTCGCCACGGCCGAGTCGCTCACCGCGGGTCTGCTGTGCGCGACGATCGTCGACACACCGGGGGCGAGTGCCGTGGTCCGCGGTGGGTTGATCGTCTACGCCACCGAGCTCAAGCACGAGCTCGCAGGCGTGGACCAGCAGCTGCTCGACGAGCACGGTGCCGTGCACCCCGAGGTGGCCCTCCAGCTGGCCGACGGTGCCCGGACCAGGTGCGGGGCGGACTGGGGGATCGGGCTCACCGGGGTCGCCGGACCGGACCCGCAGGACGGCGTCGCTCCAGGCACGGTCCACATCGGCTTGAGCGGGCCTGGAGTGTCCACGGTGCGGACCATCACCGTGAGTGGCGACCGAAAAGCGGTCCGTCTCACAGCGGTGGAAAAAGCCCTGGTCCTGCTCTCGGACGAGCTGCTGGGCACCGCGGACGGGAACAAATGACGACCAACCGTTCGTTCGCCCTGGGCGGACGTGTTCGGAAGTCACTGCCCGTTGTCGGTGTCGATCGGTAACGTAGGGACACGGCCGGCCGGAAGGAGGCGCGCGATGACCGTGCTGCTGCGCGAGGCGATCGGTGATCGGCTTCGCCATGCCCGCACCAACCAACGCCGCACGCTGCGCGAGGTCTCTCGGACCGCCCGCGTGAGCCTGGGGTACCTGTCCGAGGTGGAGCGCGGCCGCAAAGAGGCGTCCAGCGAGCTCCTCGCGGCCATCTGCGAGGCACTGGAACTGCCGCTGTCCGAGCTCCTGCACCACGTCGCCTCCGACATCGGCGCCGTCCAGCAGACGCCGGACACGGTGCCGGACACCGTTCAGAGCGGTCGTGCGGACCACGGGCGCGGCAAGCTGGAGGGTGGCCGCGTGCTGCCCAAGACGCTCTCGGACGACCTGTCCGACCTGCGGTTGCAGCCGATGCTCAGCCACCGGCTCACCAGCAAGATCGGCGAGCCGCCCAAGGCAGTGGCCGCCGCATAACTACCCATGTCGTTCTCGGCCCCGTTCGCCCCCTGGTGAGCGGGGCCGCTGGCGTTCTGGTGAGCTGAGAGGGCGCTGAGAGCCGCTGTGGCCGCCGCCACGTGACTCGCTGCAACAACATCGTGCGCTCGTGCGTTCAACTGACAACGACCCCCGTCGGCTGAACGGGAGACAACGGCTTGGCCACAGCGGGTGGGGTCACCGCGTCCCAGGACGCGGGTGCGGGCAGGATTGCACGTCGTCAGGCGTGTTCTCCTCAGTCCCGGGGTGGGGTCAGGGTGTTCCCGGATATCTCCCCGTGTCGGTGGATACGCCGACGCACAATTGAGACGATGGATCCAACACCGGCACCGAGAAGGCAGGCGTAGGAGATGGCCAGTCCGTTCGTGAAGTTCTGGAAGTACCTGATGGCATCGTTCTCGTCCAAGATCGACGAGCACGCTGACCCGAAGGTGCAGATCCAGCAGGCCATCGAGGAGGCGCAGCGTCAGCACCAGGCGCTCTCTCAGCAGGCCGCGGCCGTCATCGGCAACCAGCGGCAGTTGGAGATGAAGCTCAACCGCCAGCTCGGCGACGTGGAGAAGCTGCAGGCCTCCGCGCGCCAGGCGCTCGTGCTCGCCGACGAGGCGCGCGCGAAGGGCGACGAGCAGAAGGCGCAGCAGTTCGAGAACGCGGCGCAGGGCTTCGCCACCCAGCTCGTGACCGCGGAGCAGGGCATCGAGGACCTCAAGACGCTGCACGACCAGTCGCTGCAGGCCGCCGCACAGGCCAAGCAGGCCGTCGAGCGCAACTCGATGATGTTGCAGCAGAAGCTCGCCGAGCGCACGAAGCTGCTCAGCCAGCTGGAGCAGGCGAAGATGCAGGAGCAGGTCTCCGCGTCGCTGAACCAGATGAGCGAGCTCGCCGCGCCCGGCAACGTGCCGTCGCTGGAAGAGGTCCGCGACAAGATCGAGAAGCGCTACTCCACCGCGCTCGGGTCCGCCGAGCTCGCCCAGAACTCGGTGCAGGGCCGGATGCTCGAGGTGCAGGCCTCGACCACCCAGCTCGCCGGTTCGTCGCGGCTGGAGCAGATCCGCGCGTCCATGCACGGTGGCCAGGCGAACACGCCGCAGCAGGTCACCCAGGGCAACAGCGCGGCGGCGCAGATCCAGGCCGAGATCGCGCAGCGCGTGCAGCACGAGCAGAAGACCACGCAGCAGCAGGTCCCGCCGGCTCAGAACTGAGCGGGGCAGGAGGAGTCAGCAGGTGATCATGGAGCCCTGGAGAAACCGTCCCAACAACGAGATCGTCCGCAAGGTCGTCGGCGAGTTGGGTGCGTCGCTCCAGGGCCACCCGCTGGCCGAGCAGGCGCGCTACCGCCTCCAGAGGTGGAACGACCCGGTCGCGAAGCTCGAACGCAGGCGCAAGCGCACCAACGCCGTGCTCACGTTCTGGGCGATCCTGATCACGATGCTCGGCACGCTGGCCGTCTTCGGCTTCACCGGCGTGCTGGGCACCTGGGCCGCCGTCGCCGGCACGGTCGGCGCGGCAGTGCCCGCGGTCCTCGCCGTGCGCAGCGGCTTCAAGCTGCGCGAGATCGGCGCGGCCCGGCAGCGGCTCGCGCTCAGCCCGCCGCCACCGCCCCGGCCGCCGCTGCCCGCGCACATCTCCGCGGCACGGGTGCCGATGGAGAAGCTGCACAGCGCCGAGGACACGATGACCGAGCTGCTGAAGCAGCTCGACTCGCCGGCGCTCACCTCGTTGCCGACGGAGTCGATCCAGCACGCCCGGCAGACCGCCCAGGAGGCGTCGGCCGCCATCCGTTCGGTGTCCGCGCAGCTCCAAGCCGTCGAACGGGCCCGCGACACCGCGCCGCACCTGGAGCGCGGCTCGCTCGTCGAGGGTGTGCGGGTGCTGCGGATCCAGCTGGCCGACGGCGTGGACCGCTACTGTGCGCTGGTGGCTGCGGCGGGCCAGGCGCTCGCGGCGAGCACCGCGTTCCAGGACCCGCGCATGGTGCTGGACGACGCCACCGACCACATGGCCGGTCTCGCGTCCGCAATGCGGGACGTGACAGGCTATTCAGCGTATTAATCGTCACCCTGGGTAATCACGTGCGTCTATCGGCGTGGATTGCTGGAGATATTTACGGCAATCGTGTG
Organism: Lentzea sp. NPDC042327; assembly: GCF_040647275.1. Classification (NCBI taxonomy): domain Bacteria; kingdom Bacillati; phylum Actinomycetota; class Actinomycetes; order Pseudonocardiales; family Pseudonocardiaceae; genus Lentzea; species Lentzea sp. NPDC042327. The sequence continues at coordinate 286,234 of NZ_JBEZBX010000005.1, read as the reverse complement.
ATTATCAGACCGTTATCTAGCCGTGGCCACTACCAGGCGTGGCAGGATTCCGGGGCCGGGCAGCGGGAAGTCCGGGTGGGTTGCCGGGAGGCAGTGCGTTGGCGTTGTGGACCGTGCACGGGGACGGTCGGGTCACCGACGGTGAGGCCGTCGCACCGCAGGAGCGGGCGAGCTGGCCGCTCACCATCGGGTTCGGCGTGCAGCACCTGGTCGCCATGTTCGGCGCGACGGTGCTGGTCCCCACCGCGACCGGCCTGCCGGTCGCCACGACGCTGCTGTTCTCCGGCCTCGGCACGCTGCTGTTCCTGCTGATCACCAAGAACCGGGTCCCCAGCTACCTCGGCTCGTCCTTCGCGTTCGTCGCGCCGCTGGTGGCCGCCCGTGAACAGGGCATCGCCGCGCAGCTCGGCGGGGTGGTCGCCGCCGGTCTGCTCGTGATCGTCGTCGGCATCGCCGTCAAGGCGCTCGGCGTGCGGCTGCTGGAGTCGGTCATGCCGCCGGTCGTCACCGGTGCCGTCGTGGTCATCATCGGCCTGAACCTCTCGCACCAGGCCACCTCGCACTTCGCGGAGCAGCCGGCGCTGGCCGCGATCACGACCGGCGTGGTCCTGCTGGCCGGTGTCCTCGGCCGCGGGCTGCTGGTCCGGTTCTCGGTGCTGGTCGGGTTCGTCGGCGTCTGGGCCGGCGGGGTGCTGGCCGGTGCCGTGCCGCCGGCGCGGTTCACGGCGTTGCGCGAGGCGTCCTGGGTGGGGCTGCCACAGCTGCACCAGCCGGAGCTGCGCCCGTCCGTCGTGCTGCTGATGCTGCCGGTGGTGATCGTCCTGGTCGCGGAGGTCGTCGGCCACGTCAAGGCGGTGGCCGCGCTGACCGGCCGCAACCTCGACGGCAGCGCGGGCGACGCGATCATCGCCAACGGCCTGTCCACGGCGCTCTCGGGCCTGGGCGGGGGCGTGGGCACGACGACGTACTCCGAGAACATCGGCGTCATGGCCGTGACCCGGATCTACACCACGGCGGCGTTCGCGGTCACCGGGGTGCTCTCCGTGCTGCTCGCGTTCTCCCCGAAGGCCATCGCGCTGTTCGGCACCATCCCGCCCGGTGTGCTGGGCGGGTGCACGCTGGTGCTCTACGGCCTGATCGTGCTCATCGGCGTGCGGATCTGGATGGACCGCGGCGTCGACCTCACCAACCCGGTCAACGCCATGGTCGGCGGGGCGGCGCTGGTCGCCGGCGTCGGCGACCTGACCATCGAGATCGGCTCGCTGAAGATGGGCGGCCTGGTGTGGGGGTCGCTGCTGGTCGTGATCCTGCACCCGGTGATGCGCTGGCTACGCGCCGCCCGGCACCCCGCGTAGCGCCTCGTTGATCCGGCTCACCAGGCCGGGACCCTCGTAGATGAACCCGGTGTAGAGCTGCACCAGGCTCGCGCCCGCGTCGATCATGCGCAGGGCGTCGTCGGGCGTCGCGATGCCGCCGACGCCGATCACCGGCAGGTCGCTGTTCTTCGTGATGAACCGGACGACGTCGTTCGCCCGCTGGGTGAGCGGCCTGCCGCTCAGACCGCCCGTCTCGTCCCTGTGGGGGCTCCTGAGGCCCTCGCGGCCGAGGGTGGTGTTCGTGGCGATGAGGCCCTTGATGCCGTGGTCCACGCACACCTGGATGACCTCGGCGATGGCGTCGTCGGTGAGGTCGGGCGCGATCTTGACGAGCATCGGCTTCTCGGTGGCCCGCGTCATCGCCGCGACGAGCTCGGTGAGCGCGCCCTTGTCCTGCAGGCTGCGCAGGCCGGGGGTGTTGGGCGAGCTGACGTTGATCGCGTAGTAGTCACCGTGGTCCTGAAGGGCGCTCAGCGAGTTCAGGTAGTCCTCGACGGCGTGCTCGACCGGGGTGACCTTCGACTTGCCCAGGCTGATGCCCAGCGGCGCCCTGAGGGTGGTCTTGTCGAGCTTCTGCGCGAGCGCGCGCGCTCCGGCGTTGTTGAAGCCCATCCGGTTGATGATCGCCTCGTCCTCGCGCAGGCGGAACAGCCGCGGCTTGGGGTTGCCCGGCTGCGGGTGCCACGTGACCGTGCCGACCTCGACGAACCCGAAGCCCAGCGCGGCCCACGCCGGCAGCGCCCTGCCGTCCTTGTCGAGACCGGCGGCGAGCCCGACCGGGTTGGGGAACCGGACGCCGAACACGGTGCGCGGGTTGTTCTGGCCCCGCGCGAACCTGGCCAGCGGGCTGAGCCGGGCCATGGCGGCGAGCGTGGTCTCGTGGACCCGCTCCGCGTCGCCACCGTGCATCGAGAACAACGCCTTGCGAACCACCTGCTTGTAGACCACGCGCCCACCCTATAACGCCAGTTCAGAACGGGCGCACCGGCTCTCGTCCGCCAGCGCCGGTCAGGACGGCCTGGGCACCTTCACCGTCGCCTGCTCGTCGAGCGGCACGGCCGGCCTGGCCAGGAACCGCACCGGCAGCGACCGCAGCCCCCGGCTGCCCAGCGACACCCGCCAGCCCAGCGGTCGTGCGGTGTCCAGGGCGAGCCCCGTGCAGCGGCCCAGCAGCGCGCGGAACGCCACGTCGCCCTCCAGCCGGGCCATCGGCGCACCGAGGCAGAAGTGCATGCCGTGCCCGAACGCCAGGTGCTGCCGGTCCGCCCGCTCGATGTTGAGCTGGTCGGCCCGCGGGTAGCGCGTGGTGTCGCGGTCGGCGGAGGCCAGCGACAGCAGCACCACGTCACCGGCGGGGATTCGCACGCCGCCGATCGTCAGGTCCCCGCTCGCGAACCGCAGCAGGTGCGAGGCAGGGCCGTCGAACCGCAGGAACTCCTCGATCGCGCCCGGCAGCAGCGACGACGAGCGTTGCAGCAGCTCCAGCTGTTCCGGGTGGCGCAGCAACGCCAGCGCGCCGTTGCCGACGAGGTCGACCGCGGTCGTGTACCCCGCTACGAGCAGCAGGAACGCCAGCGAGGCGAGCTCGCGGTCGGACAGCGCGGCCTCGCCGCTCGCACGGGCCAGCCCGCCGATCAGGTCGTCGTCGCCGGAGGTCCGCTTGTGCGCCACCAGGTCGAGCAGGTAGCCCGAGGCCTCCTCGCGGGCGGAGGCGGCGTCACCGTCGGCGAGCCCGGTGACCACGTCCGCCCAGTACCGGAAGTTCTCCTGGTCCACCGCGGGCACGCCGAGCAGTTCCATCAGCAGCGTGATCGGCAGCGGCGCCGCGAAGTCCGCGACCAGGTCGCAGCGCCCGGCGTCGAGGAACCCCTCGACCAGCGTCGTCGCGAGCTGCTCGGCATGCGGGCGCAGCGCGGCGATGCGGCGCGGGGTCAGCTCGCTCGACACCGCGCGGCGCAGGCGGGTGTGGTCGGGGGCGTCGCTGTTCATCATGTGGTCCGACAGGTCGCCGAACCACCACGACGCGAAGTGCGGGTGCCCGCGCAGGGGCTCGGCGAGCGCGGAGCCGTGCGAGGACAGCAGCGGGTGGTCCAGTGCGGCCCGCACGTCGGGGTAGCGGGTCACGAGCCACATCGGCGCGCCGAAGTTCTCGACCCGGTGCACGGGACCCGCTTCGCGCAGGCTCGTCAGCACCGGGTACGGGTCGTCGGTGAAGCCCGGGCGCAGCGCATCCAGATTTACCGCCATGTCGAAGGACACGGCCGGACGAGCCCTTCGGTTCAACCGGACTGGCATTTTGGGCAGAAGTAGACGAACCTGCCGTCGAACTCGCCCGACCGGACCCTGGTGCGGCACCGCAGGCACGGTCTGCCGGTGCGTTCGAAGACGTAGTGCTGCACGCGCAGGTCGCCCGTCGTGGACTGCTCCGGCCGCCACTGGTTGGCCTGCAACAGCTTCCGCGACAGCGCGACCGCTCGGGCCGGGTCCACCGCGGACACCGGCGCCGTCGGGAGGATGCGCAGCAGGAAGCAGACCTCCGCGCGGTAGAGGTTGCCGACACCGGCCATCACGCGCTGGTCCAGCAACGCGATGCCGATGGCCCGGTCGGGGTCCGCGGTCAACCGCCGCACCGCCTCGGCGGCGTCGAAGCCGGGGGAGAGCAGATCGGGCCCGAGGTGGGAGATGAGCTCGTCCTCGCGTGCCGTCGGCAGGAGCTCCATGTCGTGCAACGCGAACCCGATGGCCTGCCGGTCGTCGACCTCCAGCACCGCCCGCGCCTGGTGCCCCGGCCGCTTCCAGCGCTCGCCCGGCCGGTACAGGTGCCACGCGCCGTCCATGCGGAAGTGGCTGCGCAGGCTGTTGCCGTCGGAGAACCGGGTGAACATGTGCTTGCCGTACGTGCGCACACCGAGCACGTCGAGCCCGGCCAGGTCCACCGCGGCCAGCCTCGGGTGCCGCAGCTCGCCGCGCACCAGCGTCTTCCCGGCGAGCGCATCGTTCATCCGATGGCCGGCCAGGAAGACGGTGTCGCCTTCAGGCATCCACTGCCTCTTGGATCTCGTCGTCGTCGAAGTCGTGGTGCACCGCGCGGCGGCGGCTGCGGGAGATGCGCTGAATCCGGGCCAGCAGCAGGTTGAACGCCAGCGCCACCTCACGTGCGCCCGGAGTACCCCACTCGTGGATCGGCATGCACGCGCCCTGCGCCTGCTGCACCGCGAGCCGGTCCGGCAGCGCCACCGGCATCACCAGCGGGCCGAAGATGTCGCGCAGCTCGTCGATGCGGAACTGGTGCTCGTGCGAGCGCGGCCGCACCCGGTTCACCACCACGCCCAGCGGCTGCAGGTCGGTGTTGTTCTTCTCACGTTCGTTCTGCACCGCCTCGAACGCGCGCTGCACGCCCGCCACGGCGAACATGGTGGGCTCGGTCACCAGCAGTGCGCGATCGGCCGCGACCAGCGCGGAACGGGTCAGCTGGCCCAGTGAGGGCGGGCAGTCGAGCAGCACGAGCTGGTAGGGGAACTCGTCGTACATGTCGCGCAACGTGCGCAGCGCGGTCTTGAGCCGGTGCAGGCGCGACTCGTTGGGGTCGGGGTGGTTGAGCAGCTCGGCGTCCTCCGACCCGGACAGGACGTCGATGCCGTCACCCCACCTGCTGGGGCGGATCGCCTGTTCCAGGTTCTCCTCCGACGGGTCCTTCAGGACGTCGTAGATGCTGGCCTTCGGATCCTCGGGCTCCAGCGTCGACGTGGCGTTGCACTGCGGATCGAGGTCGATCACCAGAGTGCGGACACCACGGCGGAGGGCGGCAGAGGCCAGGCCGAGCACCACCGTCGTCTTGCCGACGCCTCCCTTGAGGCTGAGCACGGACACCGTATGCACAGACCTACTCTAGGGTCTCCTACGCTGTGTGCCATGCGACCGGACGCCGTACACAGGGTGCTCGACGCCGAACTGACCGCCGCACGGGAGCGCAGGGGCGGCGAACCGCCCCGCGTCCTCGACGTCGGCGGCGGCAGCGGCGTGTGGGCCGTGCCCCTCGCCGCCGCGGGCTGTGCCGTCACGGTCGTGGAGCCCTCGCCGAACGCACTGGCCACCCTGCACACCCGTGCGCGTGAGGCCGGCGTGAAGATCAACGCGGTGCAGGGCGACACCGACGCGCTGGGCGTTCCCGCCGGTGAGGCTGACGTGGTGCTCGCGCACGGGGTGCTGGAGGTCGTGGACGACGCGTCCGCCGCGCTCACGGCGCTGGCCGCCGCGGTGACGCCGGGCGGCGCGGTGTCGGTGCTGGTGGCGAACCGGTTCGCGGCGATCCTGCACCGCGCGATCGCCGGGCGGATCGTCGACGCGCGCCGGTTGCTGGACGACGACGCCGGTCAGCTGGCGGGCACGCGCGACCCGCTGCAGCGCCGGTTCGACGTGGCGGGCCTCGAGAAGCTCGTCCTCGAAGCCGGGTTGTCGGTCGAGTTGCTGCAGGGCCACGGCGTGGTGTCCGACCTGGTGCCCGGCGTCGTGCTGGATGCGAATCCGGGTGCGGCCGACGCACTGGCGGAGCTCGAGCTGGCCGCCGCGCGGCGGTCTCCCCTGCGAGACGTGGCGGCCCGGCTGCACGTGCTCGCCCGCCGCACGCACTGAGCCTTTGCTTTCGGGACGAATGCAGTCCCGGGGAGTGGCCCCAAACGACTCTGCGGCGAAAGATGTAGTCTTCGCCAGTCGACGTAGGGACCCGCGCCATGGAGAGTTCCGACCTGCTGGCCTCGTTGGTCAACGAGGCCGTCGCGGGTGACCGGCCTGCCGTCGAGCGGCTGCTGGCCTCCGTCCGCCCGCTCGTGACCCGGTACTGCCGGGCGCGCGTCGGGCACGGCGAACGGGCGCAGACGTCGGCCGACGACGTGGCCCAGGAGGTCTGCCTGGCCGTGCTGACGGCGCTGCCGACCTACCGCGAGCAGGGCCGGCCGTTCCTGGCGTTCGTCTACGGCATCGCCGCCCACAAGGTCGCGGACGCCCACCGCGCCGCTGCCCGCAACCGCGCGGAGCCGGTCGCCGAGGTCCCGGACGGGCCGTCCACCGTGCCCGGCCCTGAGCAGCACGCGCTGCTCGGGTCGCTGTCGGTGCGGCTGGGCCAGCTGCTGGCGGCGCTGCCGGACAAGCAGCGCGAGATCCTGGTGCTGCGCGTGGTCGTGGGCCTGTCGGCCGAGGAGACGGCGGAGGCGGTCGGGTCGACGCCGGGTGCGGTGCGGGTGGCGCAGCACCGCGCGCTCGCGAAGCTGCGGTCGTCGGTGGGGGTCGAGGAGCTCATCTGACCGGGCGCTGCTCCTCTGCTGATCGCGGGGACGTGCTCATCGCGTTACGCGAGAGCCGTGGCGGACCGTCGTGGGCAAGGCACGGCATCGGGTGATTGCTCGTGACGAACTCACTGGAACGGCGGAACCGGAAGGTTCCGGTTGCCTTCAGTCGTTCCTCTCCGCGTTCCACGAGTCGTTGTTCATTGCTCCAAACGAGTGACGTTCAGAAGTTGCCCCTACTTTCCGCATAAGGAGTGACGATCCGCACGTCTCCTCTGCGGGACGAGGACGAGGGGACGCTCGGATGGAAAGTTCGGCATTACCCGCTGAGGTGGTCAGTGCAGCGGTGAACGGGGATCGCAGGGCCACTGACCTGCTGCTTCGCTACTTGCGACCGCTGGTGGTCAAGTACTGCCGCGCGCGCGTGGGCCGCTCGGCCACGACGGCGGACGACGTCGCGCAGGACGTGTGCCTGGCCGTGCTGACAGCGCTGCCGAACTACCGTGACCAAGGTCGCCCCTTCCTGGCCTTCGTCTACGGCATCGCGGCGCACAAGGTGGCCGACGCCCACCGCGCGCTCGCCCGCAACCGGGCGGAGCCCACGGCGGAGGTGCCGGACCAGGTCTCGCGCGGCGCCGGTCCCGAGGACTTCGCCCTCCAGGGCGAGCTGAACGGCGCGCTGGCGAAGCTGCTGCGCGTGCTGCCCGAGAAGCAACGCGAGATCCTCCTGCTGCGCGTGGTCGTGGGTCTGTCGGCCGAGGAGACGGCCGACGCGGTCGGGTCGACCCCCGGCGCCGTGCGCGTGGCGCAGCACCGTGCCCTGGGCCGGCTGCGCAGGGAGGTCGCCGAGGCCAGCGTCCTGATCTGATGGGGAGGCAGGAGACAGCCGACGAGCACGTCGCCGGCGCACTGGCCGGCGACCGCGGCGCCGTGGCGAAGCTGCTGGAGGCGATCCGCCCGATGATCGTCCGCTACTGCCGGTCCCGCGTCCGGGGCACCACGTCGGCCGACGACGTCGCCCAGGAGGTGTGCCTGGCCGTCCTGACCTCGCTGCCCTCGTACCGCGACCAGGGCCGCCCGTTCCTGGCGTTCGTCTACGGCATCGCCTCCCACAAGGTGGCCGACGCCCACCGCGCCGCCGCGCGCAACCGTTCCGAACCGACCTCCGACCTGCCCGAGTCGGCCGACCGGGCGGCGGGACCGGAGCAGCGTGCGGTGGACGGCGACCTGTCCCGGCGGATGGCGCGGCTGCTGGAGGTGCTGCCGGACAAGCAGCGCGAGATCGTGCGGCTGCGCGTCGTCGTGGGCTTGTCGGCCGAGGAGACGGCGGAGGCGGTCGGCTCGACGCCCGGTGCCGTGCGGGTGGCGCAGCACCGCGCCCTGGTCCGGCTGCGCAAGGAGGTCGACTCGCTCGGCGAGTGACCGGTATTTGCTTTCGGAACTAGTTGGGCCGATCGCGGGGGGTGCGTGCGGCCGAACGACATCTCCATTGGCAAAGGCACCAACCCGCCGCCGACGTAGGGACCCGAGTGCATGGGGCGAACCCCGGATGCAGCCGATGAGCGCGGACCGGGCAGACCGCTGCTCTCCGTGGCGGACGTCGTGCACCACTTCAGCTCCGCCGAGGCCGACCAGCTGCACATGGACCGCGTGTTCGTCCAGCACTTCCGCGAGACCGGGTGCGCCGACCCGCTGTGGTCGGCCTTCCTCGGCAAGGTCGTCGGGTACGGCTTCGAGATCGTCAGGAACCTCGTGAAGTCCGGGGCCATGTTCGCGCGGGTCGACCGGCGCAGGTGGTCCGTGGCGCGCCAGGAGGTGTTCTTCCACGAGGCGGAGGAGCTCGCCAGCGAGGCCGTGTGGGCCGGGTTCAACCTGTTCCGCGAGGAGGGCGTGCTCGGCGGCAAGTGGTCGGAGGAGCACGGACCGCTGAAGGAGTACTTCGTGAACGCGTGCGTGCTGGCCTTCCCCAACGTCTACCGCAGGTGGCGGACCAGCAACAACGCCTGGCACGAACGGCACCTGCTGGACGCGTGGGCGCGCCTGGAGCACGTCGCGGCCGGCGGGGACCTCGAAGACGCGGTCGTGACCCGCGAGGCGGTGGACGACGTGTTCGCCGAGCTCAGCGAGGACCGGCGCACGCTGCTGTTCCTGAAGGACCAGAACTACTCGCACGCCGAGATCGCCGAGTTCATGCGGATCACCCCGCGGGCGGTCGAGGGGAAGCTGCGGCGCGCGAAAGAGGCCGCCCGCGAGGCGTCGAAGGGAAATCGGTGACCGCCATGGAGTTCTCCACCGGCCTGCACCGGACGGTTCCAGAAGCCGCCGTGGCGAACACCTCGGTCGGCGACGCCACGTCCGGACAGCTGGCGAACCGGGCGCACGGCCCGCGGTTCGACGCGCTGCTCGAACGCGCGAAGGCGGTCGGGCCGGCCGAACCGGTCGAGGCGCCCTCGGCCTCCTACCTGGCCCGGAGGCCGGACACCGCGGACACCTACGTGACCAGGGCCGCCGCCGGTGACCGGGGAGCGGCGGAGAGGCTGCTCGCCACGCTGCGGCCGTTGATCGTGCGGTACTGCCGTGCGCGGGTCGGCGGGCAGGACCGGTCGTCCACCTCGGCGGACGACGTCGCGCAGGAGGTCTGCCTGGCCGTGCTCACCGCGCTGCCGGCCTACCGGGACCAGGGGCGGCCGTTCCTCGCGTTCGTCTACGGCATCGCGGCGCACAAGGTCGCCGACGCCCACCGCGCGGCGGCGCGGCTGCGGTCGGAACCCGTGGCCGAGCTGCCGGAGGCGACCGACCTCGGCGCCGGGCCCGAGCAACAGGCCCTGCAGGGCGAGCTGTCCGAACGCATGGGCGCACTCCTGCGGTTGCTGCCGGGCAAGCAGCGGGAGATCCTCGTGCTGCGCGTGGTGGTGGGGTTGTCGGCGGAGGAGACGGCGGAGGCGGTCGACTCGACGCCGGGTGCGGTGCGCGTCGCGCAGCACCGCGCCCTGAGCCGGTTGCGCAGGGAGATCGCGGCCCAGGAGGCGCTGCGCTCGGCCGCCCGTCAGTGACGCCAGCGCGTTTCGTGGCCGCGGTGCGGTCGGCGCTCGCCTCCACGACCGCCGTCGGGGTGAAGTCCGTTGCGGCGTACCGGATCGGGCTCGGGCTGTCGGCACAACGACCAGCGGACGCCGATGTCGTGCGGGGGTGCTCGGGGCGGTTGGCCGACCCGGTTGGTGATCGTGTTTCTGGTGTGGGAGGCGTTGGACGCGGGGCTGCCGTTGCAGTCCCACGTCAGACACGGCGATTCGGACGCGGATCTGTCCAAGGGCGACCGTTGTTGTTGACGCCGTTCCTGCGCGCAACGGCGTCACTTGGCGTGCCCGTGCTGTTGTTGCACAACTACCCGTAGCTCATCGCGTCGGAGAACGCTGCCCGCGTGTACCGGTTGTAGGATGTCGAACAAGGGTTCGAGAGGGGTTGTCATGGGTCGCAGTGCGAACCTGCCGCGCGGCCTGCGTGACCGCTTCCGTGCGCGCGACGGCGTGTGGCCTGATGACACGGGCTGCCGGATGTTGCACGTGGACATGGACGCCTTCTACGCGTCCGTCGAGATCCGCGAACGCCCCGAGCTCGCTTCCGTGCCCGTCGTCGTCGGTGGCGTCGGTGGGCGCGGTGTCGTGTGCTCGGCCAACTACCTCGCACGCGAGTTCGGCGTGCGGTCCGCGATGCCCACCGCGCACGCCCGCCGGCTCGCGCCGCACGCGGTGTACCTGCCGCCGCAGTTCGACCTCTACCAGGAGGTGTCGCGCGGGGTCATGGCGATCTTCCGCGACATCACGCCGCTGGTGGAGCCGCTGTCGTTGGACGAGGCGTTCCTCGACGTCGGCGGGGCGCTGCGGCGGATGGGCACCACGCCCGGCGGGATCGGCGAGCTGGTCCGGTCGCGGGTGTTCGAGGCGTACGGCGTGACGTGCTCGGTCGGGGTGGCGCCGACGAAGTTCCTGGCGAAGCTGTCGTCCGGCATGTGCAAGCCGGACGGGATGATGGTGATCCCGGCGGACTCGGTCCTGGAGTTCCTGCACCCGCTGCCGGTCGGCGCGCTGTGGGGCGTGGGGGAGAAGACCGCCGCGCGCCTGTCGCAACTCGGCCTGGAAACCGTCGGCGACGTCGCCGCGATACCGCTGGCGACGTTGCGGCGCAAGATCGGCGTGGCGCTGGCGGAGCACCTCTTCGCGTTGTCGCGGGGCGTGGACGACCGTGCCGTGGTGCCGGAGTCGCGGGAGAAGTCGATCGGCGCGGAGGAGACCTTCGAGGTCGACCACCTCGACCGCGGCGTGCTCCGCCGCGAGCTGCTGCGCCTGTCCGAGCGGACGGCGAGCTCGTTGCGCGCCAAGGGTTTGCACGGCCGGACAGTGTCCATCAAGGTCAGGTTCTCGGACTTCACGACGATCACCCGCTCGCGCACGCTGCCCACGTCGACGGACGTGACGCAGGAGATCTACCGCACCGCCGTGGAGCTGCTCACCACCCAGGTGCCGCCGGGCGCGGTCCGCCTCATCGGTGTCCGGATCGAGGGACTTGACAACTCCGACTCCGCCCACCAGCTGATCTTCGACGCCCCCGAGAACGGCTGGCGCGAAGCTGACCAGGCCGCTGACCAGGCCCGTTCCCGCTTCGGCTCACTCGCCGTCCGCCCGGCCTCCCTCCTCGGCAAGGGTCCACAGAGGACCGCCGAGTTCGGCCCGAAGCCCGAGTGATCGCGACCTGTCCACAACCCGCGAGTAACCCACAGCCCCCCGTTTCCCCGTGGCACACCCCCGGTCCCCCGGTGCAACCTGGACCCCATGCGCCACCCCGTAGACCTGGAATCGCTGCACATCCTGTTCCGCCACCGCATCGCGCCGGTGGCCGCCCTGGTCCACATCGGACTGACAGGCGCCGTCATCGACCAGCGGTGCCGGCACGGCACCCCCTGGCAGCGCCTCCTGCCCGGCGTCCTGTTGCTGGGCGCCGCGAAACCCACCCGTGAGCAGTGGCTGCAGGCCGCCCTGCTCTACGTCGGCGACCGCGGCATGGTCACCGGCTTCGACGCCCTGCACCTGCACGGCCTGAAGTCCGCCCCGGTCCCGTCCTCGGTCCACCTGCTGACCCCGCGCTGCTCCCGCGCAGTCAGCTTCGGCCCGCTGAACCTGATGCGCACCGACCACATCCCCACACCGGTGCTCCGCCGCGGCTTCCACACCGCCCCACTGCCCCGCGCCACGATCGACGCGGTCCGCTGCACCAAGTCCATCGCCGACACCCGAGCCATCCTCGACGAGGCCACCCACCTGGTGGGCCTGCACGCCCTGCGCACCGAACTCGCCTTCGCCCCGCGCAAGGGCACCGCCCTGGCCCGCAAACTCCTCGGCGACTCCCCGATCCGCCAACTCGAACACGCAGTCCTGTCCCGCCCCTCACCCACAGCCCCTCGCCGCCGCCCCCTCACCCCCGCTGTTCCACCCCCGGCAGCGCTGCCCGCCGCGCCCCGCTGCCCCGACCCGGCACCCTGGCCCCGCTCGGCTCCGTCCCGCGCACCGGCCACGATCCGCCGAATCCCTTGCCACACAGCCGAAGAACCACCCCGCCAGCTGACCTGACCACCGCTCCCGCGCACCGCCCACCCGCGACGCCACTCACCCACGCGCGTCGTCGCCCACCCGTGCACGTGTCGCCTACCTGCGCCGCCGTCGCACGCGCGCCGCCTACCCGCGCCGCCGCCCACCCACGCGCGCCGTCGCTCACCCGCAGCCGCCACCCGTGCGCGCGCCGCCCATCCACACCGCCGCCACCCGTGCGCGCCACCCGCCCGCTGAAAGGAGCCTGCGACGTCACCCTCGAACCGCGCGCCGCCGCACCCGGCATCCCGCGCATCGCCCACCGCCGCGCCCCGGACATCCGCGTGCCGCTGCCCCCGACATCCGCGCACGCCCCGGTTACTCGCACAGCCCGCTGCCAACCCGGCCTGCTGTCGCCGTGGTCGCAACGCCGACCCACCGCCGCAGCCCGCCACCACACAGCGGCTCGCTCCCGCCACCGCCGACCGCCACCGCCGACCGCCACCACGCCCACCTAGCCAGGCCCCATCCCCGCCCGGCCTCAACGCGCGGCGCGGTCCGAGACCACCTCCCGGCCACACCGCCTGAACGGCCCTACCGCCGCCCAGCTCTACCCTCGCCCAGCCCTACTCCCGCCCAGCCCTACTCCCGCCCGCCCTACCGTCCGTCCACCCCGCCTGAACGGCCCTACCGCCCACTCCGCCCAACCCGAGCCGCCCGCGAGGCCCCTTTCATGGCATCCCCGCGCAAACTCAGAAAGGAGAGCACCGGCATCTCGAAGTAGTTCCACGGCGCAGCATCCGCGTACCCGCCCAAAACCCGGAACTGCGCCACGGCCTCGTCGAACCGCCGCAGCCGCAACAGCGCGAGGATCGCGTACCCCCGGTCGTCCCGCACCGCGACCGTGTCGGCACCTTCGTCCGCCAGCCGCTCCAGCAGGACCTCCAGCGCCCGGCCGACCTCGGGCGTCTTCCACAGGGAGGGGTCGGTGTCCTCGGCCTCCAGCGCCGCCTGCAGCGGCAGTGCGGCGAAGCGCGGCGAGGTGTCCGCGGCGTCCAGGGCGAAGCCGAGGGCCATTTCGTTGGAGCCGCGCCACTTCGCGCACCAGTACTGCAGGGCCTGCTGGTGCCCGTCGTGGTGCAGGGGGTCGCGGGCGACGAGTTCGGACCACAGGGTGCGGAAGTCGTCGTGGCTCGCGCCGAGGCCGCGGGCCGTGGTGATGAGGGTGCTCCACGGGGTCGGGTCGTCGGGGAGGACGGCGGCTGCGGCGCGGGCGGCGTCGCGGGCCTCGGCGAGGGTGCGGTGGAAGCCCTCGAACTGGGCGTGGGTGGTGTCGGTGGCCCTGGCGCTGCCGCGGATGTCCCAGGCGAGGGACACCAGGGACAGGGCGTGGACGACGGACCGGTGGGGGTCGTTCGGGCGGGCGGTGTGCCAGGTGGTGAGCCAGGCGTCGTCCTTGGCGGCGAGGTCGGCGAGGGCCCAGGCGATGCGTTGGCGGCGGTCCCACGTGCCGTAGGAGGCGGCGGTGAGGTCGGCGGCGTTCTCCCAGTGGCCGGCGCGGACGTCGGCGCGCACGGCCTCCAGTGCGGGGTCCTCGACCGGTGGGTCGGCGGTGACGTCCGCGTCGGGGACGAGGCCGAAGCGTTCCGGGCGGGTCTTGGGCAGCAGGAAGGCGGCGACGAGCTCGGTGGGCAGTTCCTCCACCTCGACGCCGCGGCGTTTCGCCTCGCGCATCAGGCGGATGACGGAGAGGGCTTGCTTGGGCTTGAACAGCAGTGAGAACACCACGGGAGGGAGGGCTCCAGTCAGCGGGTGGGGCGGTAGTCGAGGGCGATGCCGGCGGAGGCGAGGGCGTGGCGCAGGGGCTGGGTGTCGGCCTGGTCGGCGACGGCCTCGTCGAGGTGGTCGGCCAGGTCGAAGTCGTCCGCCGCGGTGACGAAGGTGGTGCGGCCGAGCCAGTCGACCTGCCAGTGGGCCAGGCCCGCGTCGGAGAAGGCTAGGGCGAGCAGGGCGGAGAGCTCCGCGTGCACCTCGGTGCGGGCCATCGCGCGGCGGGCGCGGGGGCCGGCGGTGGGGCTGCCGGGGACCGACGAGTCGGGGCCGATCTCGGCGAGCAGACCGGCGTCCAGCGCGTCGAGGACGGTGGTGAGCGACGGGGGTCCGCCGGTGGCGGTGGCGGCCGCGGTCAGGAGGCGTTCGGTGCCGCGGACGACGCGGGCGCGGGCACCGATGTGGCCGAGGGTGGCCCAGTCGACGCGTTCCTTGGTGCCGGCGTCGTCGACCAGGGCGTCGAGGACGGAGGCGTCCAGCAGCGGCATCGGGTCGTCGAGCAGCTCCAGTGCCGGGCGGTCGCCCCAGGACTCGGGTTCTGCGTGCAGGGCGTCGATGGCGGCGATGCGGTCCGGCAGCGGCGGGTACGGGTCGTGCGGGCCGCGGTCGGGGTCGGTCGGGTGCTGGCGGAGCTCCTCCAGCTCGGCGTGCAGCTCGGGGGAGGTGCGCAGGTGGGCGAAGCCCTCGAAGAACGTCGTGGGCAGGTAGCCGTTGTCCCACGCGACGGTGAGGTGGCGGTTGGTGAAAAGGTCCCAGGCGGCGTCGATCACCGGCAGCTCGCGCAGTGCGCTGGACGCGGCGGAGGAACCGGCCAGGCGGGCGGCGTGGGCGTCGGCGGCGCGCTGGCGGGCGCGGGCGACGGGCTGGGAGAAGCGGAGGAACAGCGTGGCGTAGCCGCGGAACAGCTTGGTGGCCAGGCGCTTGAACCACCTGTCGGTGGCGAGCGCGGAACCGGCGCGCAGCACGGCGCCGCGGGCGGAGATGACGACTGCGGCCAGGCGGCTGTACTTCTGGGCGTAGTAGCCGAGCTCGGTGGCGAGCACGGCGAGGAGCTGCTTCTCGGTCAGCGTGGTGAGCAGCGGGGCACCGATGAAGAGCCGGCGGTGCCGCACGCTCAGGCCGAGGAAGCGGGTGTCCTCGGAGATGCCGGAGTTCACCACGGCGACGACGCGGAGCTCGTCGGGCGGGCGGGTGCCGAGGTCGGCGGACAGGCGCTGGACGAGCTCCCACAGCGCGGGTTGCTCGGCCGCGGTGACGGGGACGCCGGGCACCTCGTCGTGGCCGCGCCGTTCCAGTGAGACGAGGAGGTGCACCAGGGCGTAGGCGACGGGCAGTGCGAGGAACGCGAGCTGGACCGCGGCGACCGGGCGGTTGATCAACGCGTAGACCTCGACGAAGAGGATCGCGCAGACCAGCCCGATGGTCAGCACGTAGTAGTTGACGAGCAATGCGACTGCGCCGGCAGCACGCAACGAAGCACGCATGAGTAGAGCGACCTTCCCCCAGGAGCTGCCTGCGCGGGCAGCAGGAGTGAAGTGTGCAGCACGGGCGGGAGCGAACTCAACGCCGTATCACGGGGAGAGCGTGACCACGTGGTCACGCCGTCGCCGGTGACCGGGTGCCGGTGATCGTGCGGCCGGCGGCAGGCGCGCTGTCGGGGCGGGACAGCGCTTTCCGCGTTGGGCGAAGACGGCCTCGCTGCGCGCCAAGACAATGGACGCGGCGAGCGGCACGGGAGGTGACGATCATCCAGGCCTACCGCCCGGACGCGCTCCCTCCGGTCAGGGCCTGCGGTACTGCGCCGGTGATCCGGCCGTCGCCGGGTCCTCGTAGCTGCCCGCCATCCCGCGGTCGACGTGGAACGTCGTCAGCGTCGACACGGGTGACGCGGCGTCGCGGCGGTCGGCGATGACGCGCATGTGCGTGCTGAACCGCCGCGGGGTCACCTCGTACACGTCGTAGCCGTACCTGTTGCCCTCGAAGTACTTCAGGTGCGGGTTGGCCGCTCCCATCACCGGCCCGTTCACGGCGTTCCACTCCGGCGAGTACGCCCCGGAGGTCACCGAGTGCGCGGTGAACTCGGTGCCGATCACCGGCGAGGTCACGTCGTCGAAGTCGGGGCGGATGTCGTCGACGAACGCCGAGTGCCAGTCGCCGGTGAGCACCACCAGGTCCTCCATGCCGGTGGCCGCGACGTGGCCGAGGACCTCGCGCCGCTCCGCGCGGAAGCCGTCCCACTGGTCGGTGAAGTAGTAGCCGCCGCCGGTGCGCGCGAGCTGCGAGAGCATGATCGAGTTGATCCACACCTGCCACGCCTCGCGGGCGCCGGAGATGCCGTCGAGCAGCCACTGCTTCTGCTCGGCGCCCAGGATCGTGCCCGCGGGGAGGTTCTGCGCGGACCGGTACTGGCGCAGGTCGAGCACCGTCAGGTCGAGCAGGTCGCCCCACTGGCGGCGCCGGTGGATACGCGGCTCCAGTGCGCTGCCCGCGCGGATCGGCAGGTGTTCGTACCAGGCCTGGTAGGCGGCGGCACGGCGCTTCACGAACGGGGCCGCGCCCTCGGAGCCGCTGTAGTCGTTCGCAACTTCATGATCATCCCAGGTCAGGTAGAAGGGATGTGCGGCGTGGGCGTCGCGCAGGGACGGGTCGCCCTTGTAGAGCGCGTGGCGGCGGCGGTAGTCGGCCAGCGAGAGGACGGCGGGGCCCTCGTGGTCGCGGACGTGCTGACCGCCGACCTGGCCGTGCTCGTAGATGTAGTCGCCGAGGTGCACGACGAAGTCGACGTCCTCGCGGGCGATGCTGCGGTGGGCGGCGTAGAAGCCGTCGTGGAACGCCTGGCAGTTCGCGGTGGCGAAGCGGACGCGGGAGACGGGCCCGACCGGCGCGGTGCGGGTGCGGCCGACGCGGCTGCTCCTGCCGAGAGCGCGGAACCGGTAGTAGTGGGTCTGGCCGGGGCGGAGACCGTGCACGGGCACGTGCACGCTGTGCCCCAACAGGTTCGAGGCCGCCACGGTGCCGCTCGCGACGCGCCGGCGCAGCGCTGGGTCGGTGGCCACGGTCCACTCGACCTCGACGACCTCGGGCAGCGGCTGCTCGAACGCGAGCGGTTCGGGGGCGAGCCGCGTCCACAGGAGCACGCTGTCGGGCAACGGGTCGCCGGACCCGACGCCCAGGGTGAACGGGGCCGCGTCCCAGGAGGCGCCGAGCTGTTCGGCGGCCGCGCGGGCCTGGGCGGAGGAGAGGCCCTGCGCCAGCGGCCACGCCGTGCCGAGGGCGCCGGCGGCCGCGGCGGCGCGCAGGAGGTCACGCCTGTTCAACATCAGCGGGCTCCGATCGTGAACGAGATGTTGTCGGCGTAGCCGTCGTTGGACGTCCCGCCGCCGGAGCGGGTCAGCTGCAGCGTCACCACGGCGGTGCGGCTGCCGGGCGGGACGGTGCCGCTCGCGGTGCGCTCGAACAGACCGGTGCGGCCACCGCGTTCCTCCGCCGTGAGCGGGCCGAGCACCACGAGACCGCGCGGGGTGCCCGCGCCGTCGAGGAACTCCACCGACAGGCGGGCGCCGTCCTGCTGCGATGCGTAGCCGCCGAGCCACGCGGAGATCGAGAACTCCGACGGGCGGCCTGGCAGCGTCACCCTCTGTCGCAACGCGGACAACGGTGTCCCGCCGCCGCCGAAGAACGCCGCACCGCGCTGCGCGGGCCCGGGATCACCGGGTCCCGGATACCCCTGCCCGGTGTCGTAGCGCAGCACCACCGGCGTGCCCGCGAGGGTGTGCCAGCCGCTCAGGCCCTGCTCGGCGCCACCGTTGACGATGAGTTCGGTCATGGTTCCGATCCGACCAACCGGTCGTGGCGCCCGCGGAGCGCGTGGCCGAACGGGGTGTGAACGGCAGGCCACAAGGCCTCCTCCTGGCTCCGCGGCAAGCCTCACGAAGGCCTCACCACTGCCCCAGGAGGATGATGGTGACAGAACCGACCGTATGAGAGGGCCGACTGGGTAGTCGCCGGGGCGCGCGGATCGTATCCTGGAGGGTGACGTCCCCAGGGTGGGCCGTCCGCCGGGATCGGCGGCAACCGCGAACACCCGGCGCCCGCGACCGCTGTGCCGGAGGAGGAACGATGCCACTCTCCGAGCACGAGCAGCGACTGCTCGACCAGATCGAGCGCGCGCTCTACGCCGAAGACCCGAAGTTCGCATCCACCGTACGAGGCGCCAAGTTGCGGCGGCCGTCCAAGCGGCGTCGTGTACAGGGCATCGTGCTGTTCGTGGCCGGTGTTGCGGCCCTCATCGCCGGGGTGATTTTCTCGCAGCTCGCAGTCGCGGGCATTCCGGTCGTGAGCGTTTTCGGTTTCCTGCTCATGTTCTTCGGCGTGCTCATCACCCTGACGACGTTGCGTCGCGGTGACCAGGTCGCCGAAGGTGCGCAGGAAGAGGGCAAGCCGACGCGCAGCCGCAGCTCGTTCTCCGAACGGATGGAGGAGCGCTTCCGTCGTCGCTTCGACGAGGAGCAGTAAGCGCACACCCTTCAGACACCACTCGGGCCCGCCCCCACCAGGGGGACGGGCCCGATCCGTTGTGCGGGGGACTACGCCGGCACCGGCTCCTGGTCCGGGACGTCGGCCAGCGGCGCGGGCGAGGGCCGCAGCACCGACCGCGGGAACAGCTTCGCCCGCAGCGACAACGGCGCGTTCTGCCGCAACGACTGCCGCACGGCCGTGAGCGCCGCGGGCAGCGCCGGGTCCGCCGCCGGGTTCGGGCTGTACCAGGCCCGCTCGATCGCGCCGATCATCGTCCGCAGCCCGTCGCGGCCTGCCTCGTCCAGGTTGTGCTCCCGCGCGAGCCGGCGGGCCGCCGTCCTGACCGTCTCCGCCGACGGCACCGGGGCGCCTCGGTCGACCGACTCCGCCATCAGCTCGGCCCACGCCGCCGTCGCCGCGTCCGGCCCGAGGCGGCCGACCACCCGCAGCCGCGACCGCTGCCGCAGGTACCGCAGGGCGGCCGGTGTGCCCGCGGCCAGCAGCACGAGCACGACGGCGGCCAGCACGTACGACAGCCATGCCGCCGCGAACAGCAGTGTGACCGACCACAGCACCGCGGCCGCCACCGCCGCCCAGCGCCGCAGCCGGCGCCGGCGTTCACGGTGCTGCGGCATGACCGCGGCACCGTCGTCCTTCAGCAGCACGTTGCGCACCATCGAGACCGCGGTCGCCAGCACGAGGGCGGTGAACACCGCCCACGGCACCCAGTCCTTCGAGGTGTCCTGCTGCGTGGCGTCACCGGTGACACCGGCCTCCTCCTCGCCGTCGGCGGCGGTGGACGGGGCGGCCGAGCCCTGGCTGGGCTGCGCGGTCGTCGACGTCTGCGTGTTCGCCGTCGGCTCCTCCTCCGCACCCGGCGACTGTTCGCGCAGGTACGGGGGCACGACCGCGCGGCCGTCGGTCATCGGCGTCGGGTCGAACGTCATCCAGCCGTGGTTCGGGAAGAAGATCTCCACCCAGGCGTGGGCGTCGTCGGTGCTGATCGTGCGGTAGGCGTTGTCCGGCGACGGGACACCGGCGGTGAAGCCGATGGCCACGCGCGAGGCCAGGCCGACCGTGCGGGCCATGACGGCCATCGCGGAGGCGTACTGCTCGCAGTAGCCGCGCTTGCCCCGGAGCACGAAGTCGGTCAGCGCGTCCTTGGTGACGTCGCCCTGGGTCTTCAGGTCGTAGGTGAAACCGCTGGTCGGGCCGTTGAAGAACTCGGTGAGCGCGGCGGCCCTGTCGAAGTCGTTGGTCGCGTTCCCCGTGATCTGCTTCGCGAGGTCGATGATCTCCTGCTCGACCCCGTCGAACTTGTAGTACTCCGGGTCGACCAGGTTGCGCTGGCCGGACGCGATGCGCAGCTGGTTCTTCGTCGGCGTCGCGAGCACGGTCTCGAGCTCGTAGGGTTCCGGCTCCCGCTCGCGCTGGGTGAAGATCACGCCCTTGGCGGGGTCGAAGCGGTAGTCGTCGTCCGGGGTGTCGATCCGGCGGACCGCGCCGTAGGTCGGCAGCCAGAAGCTCGTCCAGCCTCGCGGTTCGATCCCGATCTTGGCCACCTTGCCGTCGCCGCGGTCGCCCGGCTGCAGCGGCAGCTCACCGCGCGCGGGCTGACCGCCGGGGTCGCTGCCGCGTTCCCAGCCCTTGTTCGGCACGTACCTGGCGAGCGTGGAGGCCCGCATGTACGTGCTCTCCGGCAGGCCGCGCACCTGGAACACCTCGGTGGTCTTGCCGCGGTTCAGCATGCCGCGCAGCGACGTCATCTCGTTCAGGCCGATGCCGCCGCGCCCGCCGGCACCGCTGCCGCTCAACGGCAGCCGCCCGACCGTGCCGACGATCGTCACGCCCGCGCCGACCACCAGCGCGATCACCATCGCGATGCTCGCCACCGTGGTCGCCGAACCGCCGGTGCCACCGGCCGACCCGGACCCGAGCCGCCCGCGCCACGCCTCGTGCCGGTGCTGGCCGTCCACCGCGAGCAGCATCGCGAACGCCGCCGCACCCAGCACGAACGTCCAGAACGGCAGCATCTCGTCGGCCAGCGACGCCGGCACCGCGAACACGCACAGCAGCACCAGGCCGGACGCCGCCGGGGCCGCCGCGGCGACCGCGAGCGTGTCCACCAGCACCGCGACCAGGCCGATCGCCAGCACCACGAGCGCCTGGATCGCCGGTGACGCGTGCACCGGCGGCACCCCGGTCTGCACCTGCGACACCGACTCCGCGAGGACGCCACCGAGCTCGCTCAGCGCGTCGGGACCCGGCAGGAACAGCAGCACGCCCGACCGCGTGTGCAGGGCCGTGAGCAGGCACAGCAGCACGAACACCTGGGCCAGCGCCACCAGCGGCGGGGGCAGCCGGGTGGCCCGCAGGAACGCACCGGTCACCGTGATCGCCAGGATCACCACGGCGATGCGGACCAGCCACAGGTCGCCCTCGATCACCCCGGACAACGCCGTCGACGCGCACAGCACCGCCAGCGCCGCGATCCACGGCGTCGCGGAGCTGAACCACTCCGCGGTCTCGCCGCGGGAAGACGTCGTCGTCGCCATAGCTCAGCCCACCTCCGAACGCACGGCCGGTCCGCGGTTGCTCGCGCTCGCGCACAGCTCCTGCCACACCTGCTGCATCGACGACGAGGGCCGCGCTATCGCCACGCCCCAGCCGGCTCCGGTCAGCAGCCGCCGGGCGTCCTCGGGGTCGGGTGCGGTCGCGTCCGACCCGCCCGCCCACGCGGTGACGTCCAGCAGCACCGCGAGGCTGCGCGTGCCCCGCGGCCGGTACCTGATCAGCTCCTCGACCGAGGACGGCGACACCCCGCCGAGCACGGCGATGACCTCCTGGCCGGCACCGGGGTCGATGCCGGCGGAGAGCTCCTTGCGGTGCGAGGCCTGCAACGCCGCCAGCGCGTCGAGCACCACGTGGTCGCTGTGCCCGCCGTCGGACGCTCCGCCCGCGAGCACCCGGCCGTCCTCGGAGACCAGGCGCACCTGGTGGCCGAAGTGGTGCAGGTGCAGGCAGATCGACGCCGCGAACGAGATCGACCACTCCAGCGACGCCGTCGGGCCGCTGCCGCGGTGCGCGTGGACGCGGTGGTCCAGCAGCACGGTCGTGCCGCCGCGCCACGGGCGTTCCTCGACCCGCACCATCAGCTCGTCGCGCCGGGCGGTCGAGCGCCAGTGCACCTTCCGCAGGTCGTCGCCCTGCCGGTAGGGCCGCACCACCGCGTCGTCCTCACCCTGGCCCGCGCGCAACCGCACCGAGCCGTCGTCGCCCGCGCCCATGCCGGACCCGCCGGGCAACCCGGCCAGGCGCACCACGCGCGGCACGACGACCAGGCGGGAGCGGCCGGCCAGCTCGCGGTCGAACTCGGCCAGCCCGAACGGGTCGGTGATCCGCGCCATCAGCGGGCCGACCTGCTGGATGCCGCGCATGACCGGCTTGAGCGGGTAGCGCAGCGACGTGGGCGTGTTGCGCGGCAGCCGCTCCACCAGGAACCGCGGCCGCGCGCCCAGCGCGTAGGGGACGGTGTCCTCCAGCATCAGCCCGCCGGTGGGCAGGCGGCCGGTGCTGTGCAGGTCGAGCTTGACCTCGGACGCGGCCCCGACCGGCACCCGGCTGGGCGCGAGGAACCGAGCCGCGTGCAGGCCGACCCGGGCCCGCGTGGCGAGCCAGGCGGCCAGCAGCGGCAGCGCGATCACGAACGCCGCGACGCGCAGCAGATCGCGTTCGTTGAGCACCACGGCGCACGCTCCGGCGGCGAACCCCGCGGCCAGCAAGCATCTTCCGCGGGTGGTCAGACCGGACAGTGCGGTGCGCATCGTTACCGTGGCGTCCCTGCGTTGTTGTTGATGCTGCGGACGAAGGCGGCGTTCGGGTCGAGTGCTGCGGTCGGCACCGGCACCCGCTGCAGCAGTGCCCTGACCAGCTCGGCCGGTGACCGGCGGGCGGCCTGGGCCTCCGCCGTCAGCACCAGCCGGTGCGCCAGCACGGGGATCGCCACGGCGTGGATGTCGTCGGGCACCACGAAGTCCCTGCCCGCGAGGGCCGCCTGCGACCGGGCCGCCCGCACCAGGTGCAGCGTGGCCCGCGGGGACGCGCCGAGCCGCAGCTCCGGCAGCCGGCGGGTGGCCGACACCAGGTCCACGGCGTAGCGCCGCACCTCGGGGGAGAGGTGCACCCGGCGCACGGCCTCGATCAGCCGCAGGATCTGCGCCGCGTCCGAGACGGGCCGCAGGTCGTCGAGCGGGTTGTGGCCCGCGTGCTCGTCGACCATGGCGAGCTCGGCCTGGGGATCGGGGTAGCCGACCGACACGCGCGCGGTGAACCGGTCGCGCTGCGCCTCCGGGAGGGCGTAGGTGCCCTCCATCTCGATCGGGTTCTGCGTCGCGATCACCATGAACGGCGACCCCAGCGGGTAGGTGTTCGCGTCGACCGTGACCTGGTGCTCCTCCATGCACTCCAGCAGCGCGGACTGCGTCTTGGGGGAGGCGCGGTTGATCTCGTCGCCGACGACGATGTTCGCGAAGATCGGTCCCGGCCGGAACTCGAAGTCGTTCTCCTGCCGGTTGTAGATCGACGAGCCGGTGATGTCGCTCGGCAGCAGGTCGGGCGTGAACTGCACGCGGCTCACGGTGCAGTCGATGGAACGGGCAAGCGCTTTCGCCAGCGAGGTCTTGCCGACCCCCGGCACGTCCTCGACCAGCAGGTGCCCCTCGGCGAGCAGCGTCACGAGGGCGAGCCGCACGACGTCGGGCTTGCCGACGAGCACCCGTTCGACGTTGGCGGCGATCCGCTGGACGGCGGCGTGCAGCTCACCCAGAACCTGTTCGACCGGCGCGTGACTGTTCGCGCTTGGGCTTCCCGGCGTCACTAAACCTCCAGCAGCCGTGTCCGGAACACGGACGTGTGAGCGTTTCACGCAGTGTGTCAAACCACGGCTAAGTGCCCCACACCTGCGGGCCGCTTCGGGTTCGCTCCACCAGTTTCCACCTTCCCCCACCACCGCGCCCCAACCCCGTGTTCCGGCCCGGATTTCTAGTCCGTTCGAGTGGCAAATCGGGGCTTGAACCTCACCCGCGCAGGTGGAGCCTGCGGAGATCCCCCACCATCCCCCCGCGTCTCCCCACCTCGTCTACCTGCGGAAACAGGTTGCTCGGTGGTGCGTGAGCACCTGTTTCAGCGTTGACTGTGGTGAAAAGTGGGGTACTGTGGCGGCCGGTGGGGCAGACGGGGGCTCCACCGCCGGTCCGTCGCCCGGCGAGGGAGGTGGCTGCCGATGTTCCTCGGCACTCACTACCCGCGCCTGGACGACAAGGGTCGGCTGACATTGCCTGCGAAGTTCCGGGACGAACTGGCGGGAGGTCTCATGGTCACCAAGGGCCAGGACCACTGCCTGTACGTGTTCCCCCGGGCGGAGTTCGAGCAGATGGCGAGGAAGGTCGCCGAGGCGCCGTTCACCAACGACGCCGTACGCGCCTACCAGCGTTATCTGTTCGCAGGTACGGACGAGCAGCGTCCGGACGGTCAGGGTCGGGTCCTGATCGCACCGGAACTGCGCCGGTACGCCGGGCTGACCAAGGAGTGCGTGGTCGTCGGCGCGTTCACCAGGTTGGAGATCTGGGACGCGGCGGCCTGGCAGACCTATCTCGACGAGCACGAGGACGGCTACGCCACGGCTCGCGAGGAGGTCATACCGGGCGTCTTCTGATGGCGGTCAGCCGAGCAACAGGCCGGATGTTCAACCGCGATTCGGGTGCCGTGAGGCCTCGGTCCGCTCGACAACCGACCCTGGCGCACCTTCCCCGGCGCCAGGTTCGACGGGCGGGCGGGGACCTGACGTCACCCGAACGCATTTCGGGGAGTAGAGGGACGATGGATCAGCCGCGGCACGTTCCGGTGCTGCTGGACCGCGTCCTGGAGCTGCTCGCTCCCGCGCTGAGCGGCAAGCCCGCCGTCCTGGTCGACACGACCCTCGGCATGGGCGGCCACTCGGACGCGCTGCTGAGCGCGCACCCCGGGCTCACCCTCATCGGTCTCGACCGCGACCCGCAGGCCATCGAGCTGGCCTCGGCCCGGCTCGCGCGCCACGGCGACCGCGTCCACCTCGTCAACGTCACCTACGACCACATCGACGAGGCCGTGCACGACCTGGGCTTCAAGCGGGTCGACGGCGTGCTGATGGACCTCGGCGTGTCCTCGTTGCAGCTCGACGAGTCCGAACGCGGGTTCGCCTACTCCAAGGACGCGCCGCTGGACATGCGGATGTCCAAGGGCACCGGCATGACGGCCGCGGACGTGCTCAACACGTACTCGCACGGCGACCTCGCGCGGATCCTCTCGACCTACGGCGAGGAGCGGTTCGCGGGCAAGATCGCCTCGGCGGTCCTGCGCGAGCGCGAGCGGGAGCCGTTCACGAACTCGGGCCGGCTGGTCGAGCTGCTCTACAACGTCGTCCCCGCCGCGTCCCGGCGCACCGGCGGCCACCCGGCGAAGCGCACGTTCCAGGCGCTGCGGATCGAGGTCAACGGCGAGCTGGAGTCGTTGCGGCTGGCCCTGCCCGCGGCGCTGGGCGTGCTCGCGGTGGGCGGGCGGATCGTCGTGGAGTCCTACCAGTCCCTCGAGGACCGGATGGTGAAGCACGCGTTCGCGGAGCTCGCGAGGTCGAAGACGCCGCCGGGGCTGCCGGTCGAGCTGCCCGGTCACGGGCCGGAGCTGAAACTGGTCACGAAGGGCGCGGAGGTCGCGTCCGAGCAGGAGATCGAGGACAACCCCCGTGCCGCACCCGTGCGGCTGCGGGCAGCGGAACGGATCGGAGAGGTGAGATGACGGCACCGGCACGGGTCGGTGGGCCGTCCCCACGCGACCGCTCCAAGGACAAGAAGACCGACACCGACAAGGCCCGGCGCCGGTCCGCCGCCGCCGACCGCGCCTACGCCCGCCGGGCGCAGCGCGCGCAGAACCTGCGCGGCGGGTCGTCGGCACCGCAGCAGAACGCGCGGCAGGTGTCGAAGGCCCCGTTCGTCGTGCTCGTGATGCTCGTGCTGGTCGCGGGCATCGCCGGGATCATGTACTTCTCCACGCAGGCCGCCGCCGACTCCTACCGGTTGCAGGAGGCACGCGCCGAGCAGGAGAAGCTGACGCTGCGGGTCGAGCAGCTGCGCCGCGAGGTGGCGTTGCTGGAGTCGCCGACCGACCTCGCGCGCCGCGCCACCGAGATGGGCCTGGTGGAGCCGTCGAACCCCGCGCGGCTGCGGCAGCTGGCGGACGGCACGGTCGAGGAGTTCGGCAAGCCGAGCGCGCCGACCAAGTCGACTTCGCCGCCCCCTCCCACGACCACCACGCCGCCTCCCGCCGGTGAGCAGCCGCCGCCAGCCGGCACCACGCCGCCCGCGGGTGACGGGGCCGCGAACCCCCCGACGCCACCGGCGGGTGGCTGATGCCGGGACCGCAGCAGAGGGGCCCGCGCCGGCCGTTGTCCGTGCGCGGTCCCGCTCCGAAGGCCCGCACCGGCGGCAACAGCAAGGTGCGCATCGCCGTCGGCCGCATCCTGCTGGTCGGCGCACTGGTCATCGCGGGCCTGAAGCTCGTGCAGGTGCAGGGGTTGCAGGCCGACGAGCTGTCGACGCAGGCCCGGTTGCAGCGCACGACGTACCTGAACATCCCCGCCGAACGCGGCGCGATCCTCGACCGCAACGGCAACCAGCTCGCGTTCTCCGTCGAGGTGCGCGCGCTCTACATCCTTCCCCAGCGCGCCAGGAAGAACTGGGACGCCGAGCGCGAGAAGGAGAAGGACAAGCAGAAGAAGCAGTTCGCGCAGACCTACGACGAGCACGCGCGTGACGTCGCGAAGTTCATCTCCTCGACGCTGGGCCCCGAGGTCAACGGCGAGAAGACCGACGAGGAGACGATCTACGAGCAGCTCGTGGCCGACATCAGCTACGAGGTGCTGGTCAGCGAGGCCGAGCCGACCAAGGCCGCGGCGATCGTCGCGAAGTACCCGGCCGAGATCGGCTCCGAGTACCGCGCCAAGCGGATCTACCCGAACGGCCAGGTCGCCTCCAACATCATCGGCGCGGCGAACTGGCGCCAGGACGAGAAGCCGCCGACCACCCAGGGCATCCTGGGCTTGGAGAACGCGGCCGACAACGTGCTGGCCGGCCGGATGGGCCGCAGGGTCGTCGACACGATGTCCGGTGACGACACCCTCGTCATCCCGAACACCGAGCGCGAGCTGACCAAGCCGCAGCCGGGCAAGTCGCTCGAGCTCACCATCGACGTCGACACGCAGTACGCGGTGCAGCGGATGGTCACCGACTACACGAAGAAGTCGGGCGCCCGCAGCGGTTCCGCCGTCGTGCTGGACTCCCGCAGCGGCGAGATCATCGCCATGGCCAACGACCAGACCTACGACCCGACGGACTTCGGCAAGGCCAGCGACGCGCAGAAGCGCAACCGCGCCGTGGCCGACACGTTCGAGCCCGGCTCGGTGAACAAGATCATCACTGCCGCGGCCGCCGTCGAGTACGGCCTGTTCAAGCCGGACGACGTGCTCCAGGTGCCGGGCTACCTCAAGGTCGCCGACCGCACGATCAGGGACGCGTGGAACCACGGCACCGTGCCGATGTCGTTCACCGGCGTCTTCGCGAAGTCCTCGAACGTCGGCACCCTGCTGGCCGCGCAGGAGGTCGGCCAGGAGCGCTACGCCGAGATGCTGGAGAAGTTCGGCCTCGGCAAGCGCACCCAGTCCGGTGTGCCCGGCGAGGAGTCCGGCATCGTGCCGCCGCTCAACCAGTGGTCCGGCTCGACGTTCGGCAACCTGCCGATCGGCCAGGGCCTGTCGATGAACCTGCTGCAGATGACCGCGATGTACCAGACCATCGCGAACGACGGCCTGCGCGTGCCGCCGCGGCTGGTCCGCGCCGAGATCTCCGGCGACGGCTCGCGTTCGGAGAAGCAGCGCCCGGAGGGCGTGCGCGTGGTGTCGCCGGAGACCGCCAAGACCGTGCGGAGCATGTTCCGCTCCGTCACGCAGTCGGACCCGCGCGACGCGAACCAGAACGGCACCGGCGCGAAGGCGGCGCTGCCCGGCTACCAGGTCGCGGGCAAGACCGGCACGGCCCAGCAGATCGACCCGAAGTGCAAGTGCTACTCGGACTCGCAGTACTGGATCACCTTCGCCGGCATCCTGCCCGCCGACAACCCGCGCTACGTCGTCGGCATCATGCTCGACGCGCCCACCGGCACCCCGTTCAGCTCCTCGGCCGCACCGCTGTTCCACGACATCGGCGCGTTCCTGACGCAGCGGTTCCAGGTGCCGCTGTCGAACGAGCAGACGCCGTACGTGCAGCTGCAGCTCTAACAGGGCTTGCGCAGCACGGTTCCGGTCGTCCCCGGCAACGCCGCGAAGCTGACCGACGCGTTCTTCTCGTCGATGTGCTTTTCCTTCAGCCGGACGGTGATCGGTGCACTGCCGGTCTTGTTCGCGTTGACGAGCACGGTGCCGCACGTGAAGTCGCGCTGGAACACGTTGGTGCTCACCGCGAAGTGGGCGCCGAGCGGCTTGCCCAGGTCCCAGTCGTACTCGGCGCGCCACGGCGAGGCGTTGTCGTAGCGGTCGGTCTCCGCGATCTCGGAGATCGCCGTGTGCCCGCCCTCGGCCAGCAGGTAGCTCGCGAAGGCGTAGCGGAACGGCTGCTCGGCACCGCTGTGGTGCGGCTGCACCCAGGTGATCTTGCCCTTGGCCTCGTTGGCGGTGATCTCGGCGAGCTGCCGGCTGAACCCCTGCGGGTACTCCGACAGCAGGTCCCCGTCCCCGAACGTCAGCCACCACTCGTCGAACCCGCCGTCGAGGTGCTCGACGTAGCTGTCCCACGCGCCGTCGTGCAGGCGGGCGTTGGACAGGTTGGCCACCGTCTTCAAGCCGGCGTCGACGAACTGCTGCCGGGTGTTGGCGAGCATCGAGCGGTAGGCCTCGCGCATGGCCTCGTCGGTGCGGTACTTCGCCGGGCACACACGCGCGTGGTAGGTGTCGCAGGCGAACAGCGCGTTGTCCATGAACACGCCGTCGAAGACGTTGCGCGACGCGCTGATCACGTTGTCGGCCCACGCCTTCTGGTAAGCGGTGTTACCGACGTCCATCTGCCAATGGCCGCCATATCCGTCGTACTCGAACCGCTGACCGTTCGGGTCCACGAGGAACCACGAGGGATCGGCCGCGCAGTAGCCGACACCGGTGGGCAGATCGGCGTCGTCCACCCCGTTCTCGCAGGCATGGCTGCGGGTCGAGGAGAGGTCCTTGTAGACGAACGTCTTGATCTCGGGGTTGGCTGCTTTGAGCTGCCTGGCGAGATCGCCCTCCCAGGCGTTCAGCACCACGTACGACCTGCGCTGCGCCTCGGTCCTGATCATTTCCGGCGTGGTCGGCGAACTGTTCATGTGCAGCCAGTACGACTCGGTCGTGCGGGTCGGTTCATCGGCCTGAGCTGCGGGGACGAGTGACAGCGCCACTGCGGAAACCATGATCGATATTTGTGGGAATCGCACGCTGAACTCCACCTCGCCTTGCTCTCCGGATTTGGAGTATTAGACGTGATGAAACGCGTCTTATTAAGGGGGTGTGAGCTCGGAGTTTTCACTGTGAAACAATGAATTTGGTCATTGTCGCGCCTGGGTGTGTTCTCGCTCACTTGCACAATCGAAGTGCGCCACCAAGAATGCGCGGCCCGCTCGATCGCCGAACGGACCGGCGGTCCCGTCCAGGTGGGGTTCGGGGTCAAACCACACGGGACGGTCCACACTGGACAGAGCTGTGCGCGGAAGGGAAACCCGTGGTCCCGAGCGCGGTGGAACGGCGACGTCAGCCGATTGCCAACGCGCCGACCGGCCACTCTCCGCACGCCGGTAGCCTCTTGCGCGTGCCTGCCAAGCTCGAGGGCAAGGTCGCGACCGCCCCGCCCCGCCCGAACCACATCCGACCTGCGTCCGCGGCTGCCCTGGCCGCGGTCGCCGACGTGCACCTGACGCGTCCCGCGCACGCCGACGTCCAGATCACCGGGGTGACTCTGCGTGCACAGCACGTGGTCCCCGGCGACCTCTACGCCGCGCTGCCCGGCGCCCACGCGCACGGTGCCGACTTCGCGGAGACCGCTCTCGCGAACGGTGCGGTCGCGGTGCTCACGGACGAGGCCGGTGCCGCTCGCGAGTCCCTCAAGGACGTGCCCGTGCTCATCCACCCGCGCCCGCGCGAGGTGGTCGGGCTGCTCGCCGCCCACGTCTACGGGCGGCCGTCGGCGAAGGTGCGGCTATGGGGGGTCACCGGCACGTCCGGCAAGACCACCACCACGTACATGATCGAGTCGGTGCTCAAGGCCGCGGGCCGCACCACCGGGCTGATCGGCACGGTCGGCACCCGCATCGGCGACGAGCAGCTCGGCAGCTCGCACACCACGCCGGAGGCGCCGGACCTGCAGGCGCTGTTCGCGGTGATGGCCGAGCGCGGTGTCACCGACGTGGCGATGGAGGTCTCCAGCCACGCGCTGCACATGGGCCGCGTCGCCGCCACCGAGTTCGAGGTCGGCGCGTTCACGAACCTCAGCCAGGACCACCTCGACTACCACGCCGACATGGAGGAGTACTTCCAGGTCAAGGCGCAGCTGTTCGACGGTCGCGCGCGCCGCGAGGTCGTCTGCGTCGACGGCGACTGGGGCCCCAGGCTGGTCAAGCCGGGCACCGTCACCGTCGCGACGACGAAGCCCGCCGACTGGACCGCGAGCGGTGTCGAGGTGAGCGCCACCGGCGAGCAAACCTTCACCGCGCACGGCCCGGACGGCGACGTCGAGGTCCACCTCCCGCTCGCGGGCAGCTTCAACGTCGCGAACGCCCTGCTGGCCATCGCCTGCCTGCACGCGGAGGGCGTCCCGGCCGAGGCGATCCGTGCCGGTCTCGCGGCCGTGCAGGTGCCCGGCCGCATGCAGCGGGTGGACGAGGGCCAGGACTTCACCGCCGTCGTCGACTACTCGCACAAGCCCGCCGCCGTCGCGCTCGCGCTGGACGCGGTGAGGGCCAAGACCGACGGCCGGGTGATCGTCGTGCTCGGCTGCGGCGGTGACCGCGACCGGGCCAAGCGGCCCCTCATGGGGGAGGCCGCGGCGGAACGCGCCGACGTGGTGATCATCACCGATGACAACCCCAGGAGCGAAGACGCGTCCTCCATTCGGGCCGCCGTGCTCGAAGGCGCCCTCGCCACCGCGAACCGGGGCGAGGTGCTGGAGATCGGCGACCGGGGGCTCGCGATCGGGAAGGCCGTCGAGCTGGCACTTCCCGGCGATGTCGTCGTCGTGGCGGGCAAAGGACATGAGACGGGACAAGAGATCGCCGGCGTGATCCACCCGTTCTCGGACGTGGAGACCCTGACCGCCGCGATCAGGAAGGCGCACCGTTGATCGCACTCACGCTCGCCGAGATCGCAGAGGTCGTCGGTGGACGGTTGCACGCAACCGATGGCAGCCCGGTCGTCACCGGCACCATCGAGTTCGACACCCGCAAGGTCACCGACGGCGGTCTGTTCCTGGCCCTGCCGGGAGAACGCGTGGACGGCCACGACTTCGCGGCGCAGGCCGTCGCGGCGGGCGCGGCCGGTGTGCTGGCCGGCCGCGAGGTCGACGCCCCCGCGGTCATCGCGCCGCCGGTGCCGACCAGGCACGCCAACGCCTACGTGCTCGCCGGCGACCAGAACGGCGAGGGCGCCGCGGTGCTGGAGGCGCTCGCGAAGCTCGCGCGCCACGTCACCGACCGGCTGGCGGACCTCACGATCATCGGCATCACCGGGTCGGCGGGCAAGACGTCCACGAAGGACCTCATCGCCCAGGTGCTGCGCCCCACCGGTGAGGTCATCGCGCCGCCGGAGTCGTTCAACAACGAGCTCGGCCACCCGTGGACCGCGCTGCGGGCGGGCGAGGACACGAAGTTCCTGGTGCTGGAGCTGTCCGCGCGCGGGGTCGGGCACATCGCGAACCTCTGCGGGGTCGCGCCGCCGAAGTTCGGTGCCGTGCTCAACGTCGGCACCGCGCACCTGTCCGAGTTCGGTTCCCGCGAGGGCATCGCGCAGGGCAAGGGCGAGCTGGTCGAGGCGCTGCCGGAGGACGGCGTCGCCATCCTCAACGCCGACGACCCGCTGGTCGCGGGCATGGCGAGCCGCACCAGGGCCAAGGTCGTCCTCGTCGGTGAGAGCCCCAACGCGGACGTGCGCGCGGTGGGCATCGAGCTCGACGAGCAGGCCCGTGCGAGCTTCACGCTGCGGACCGCGCGGGGCGAGGCGCACGTCAAGCTCGGCGTCAGCGGCGCGCACCAGGTCGGCAACGCGCTGGTCGCCGCCGCCATCGCGCTGGAGCTGGGCGCCACGCCCGCCGAGGTGGCCGAACGACTCGGTGCCGCGGAACGGGTGTCCGCGCACCGCATGGTGATCACCGAACGGGCCGACGGCGTGACCGTGGTCGACGACGCCTACAACGCGAACCCGGACTCGGTGCGGGCGGCGTTGAAGGCGCTCGCGACGATCGCCCGGTCCGCCACGCCCGCCCGCCGCAGCTGGGCCGTGCTCGGCCCGATGGCCGAGCTGGGCGACGACGCCGTGCGCGAGCACGACGAGATCGGCCGGCTCGTGGTGCGCCTGGACATCAGCAAGCTCGTCGTGATCGGCGACGCGGCCCGCGCGATGCACCAGGGCGCGCACCTGGAAGGATCTTGGGGAGAGGAATCCGTCCTGGTGCCGGACGCGGACGCGGCGATCGAGCTGCTGCGCGCGGAACTCCGGCCCGGTGACGTCGTGCTGGTCAAGGCATCCAACGCCTACCGCCTGTGGCGCATCGCCGAGGCCCTGCTGGAGGCAGGAACCAAGTGAAGAGCATCCTGATCGCGGCTGCGATCGCACTCGCGGTGTCGATCCTGCTGACGCCGTACCTGATCAAGATCTTCTCGCGCCAGGGCTTCGGCCAGGAGATCCGCGAGGACGGCCCGCAGCACCACAAGACCAAGCGCGGCACGCCGACCATGGGTGGTCTCGCCATCCTGGTCGCGATGTGGGCCGGGTACCTCGGCACGCACCTGGTGAACTCGATGTCGGCCTCGGCGTCCGGGCAGACCCCGACGGCGTCCGGCCTGCTCGTGCTGATGCTGACGACGTCGCTGGGGCTCGTCGGCTTCCTCGACGACTTCATCAAGATCCGCAAGGCCCGCAACCTGGGCCTGAACAAGACGGCGAAGCTGGTCGGCCAGTTCATCGCGACGATCACGTTCGCGATCCTCGTGCTGCAGTTCCCGAACAAGGAGGGCCTGACCCCCGCGTCGGTCAACCTGTCGTTCGTCCGCGACATCACCGTCGTCTCGTTCGGCACGATCGGGTTCATCGTCTTCTGCTACGGCATGGTCGCCGCCTGGTCGAACGCCGTGAACCTGACCGACGGCCTCGACGGCCTCGCCGGCGGCTCGTCGGCGATGGTGTTCGGCACGTACGTCGTGATCTCGTTCTGGCAGTTCCGCTACAACTGCACCAGCTACGCGGTGGTCGGCTGCTACGACGTGCGCGACCCGCTGGACCTCGCGGTGATCGCCGCGGCCGCGATGGCCGGC
The DNA here is from genome assembly GCF_040647275.1 of Lentzea sp. NPDC042327. Classification (NCBI taxonomy): domain Bacteria; kingdom Bacillati; phylum Actinomycetota; class Actinomycetes; order Pseudonocardiales; family Pseudonocardiaceae; genus Lentzea; species Lentzea sp. NPDC042327. The sequence goes on along the minus strand of NZ_JBEZBX010000005.1, from coordinate 253,015 downwards.
TGCATCGGCTTCCTGTGGTGGAACGCCGCCCCCGCCAAGATCTTCATGGGTGACACCGGCTCGCTCGCGCTCGGCGGCCTGGTCGCCGGTCTCGCGATCGCGACCCGCACCGAGCTGCTGATGATCGTCATCGGTGGTCTGTTCGTGGTCGAGGCGCTGTCGGTGGCGATGCAGGTCGCCGTCTTCCGCACGTCACGACGGCGGCTGTTCCGCATGGCACCGTTCCACCACCACTTCGAGCTGGCGGGCTGGGCGGAGACCACGGTCATCATCCGGTTCTGGTTGATGGCCGGCATCTGCTGCATGTTCGGTCTGGGCGTCTTCTACAGCGAGTGGCTGACGGGCGGGTTCTGATGACGAAGCTGGCCGGGTCGCGGGTGCTGGTCGCCGGTGCCGGGGTGACCGGCCGGTCCGCGGCGGAGGCGTTGCTCGCGGCGGGCGCCGAGGTCGTGGTGACGGACTCGTCCCCCGACCGGCTGGCGGCGCTGGAGTCGCTGCTGGAGGGCGTCGAGCTGGTGCCCGGCCTGACCGAACCCCCCGCGGGCACGTCGCTGGTGGTCACGAGCCCCGGCTGGCAGCCGTCGAGCCCGTTGCTCGCGGCGTCGTCGGCGGCGGGCGTCGAGGTGATCGGCGAGGTCGAGCTGGCCTGGCGGATGGCCGCCGAGCTCGCCGACCCGCCGGTGTGGCTCGCGGTGACCGGCACGAACGGCAAGACCACGACCGTCGGCATGCTGGAGTCGATCCTGCGCGCGGCCGGCGCGGACGCCGTGGCCTGCGGCAACGTCGGACTGCCGGTCGTGGACGCGCTGCTGGCCGGGCGCCGGGTGCTCGCCGTGGAGCTGTCGAGCTTCCAGCTGCACTGGGCGCCGTCGGTGCGCCCGCAGGCCGGTGCGCTGCTCAACCTCGCCGAGGACCACCTGGACTGGCACGGCGGCATGGAGGCCTACGCGCGGGCCAAGGCCGGGGTGCTGACCGGGGACGTCGCGATCGGCTGGCTCGACGACGAGCTCGTCGTCGACCTGCTGGAGGACGCCCCGGCGCGCGACAAGGTCGGGTTCACCCTGGAGGAGCCCGCGGAGGGCCAGCTCGGCGTGCGCGGCGGCTGGCTGGTGGACCGCGCGTTCGCCGACGACGAGCCGCTGGTCGAAGTGGCCAAGATCCGCCCGGCCGGCCCGCCCGGCATCGCGGACGCCCTGGCGGCGACGGCGCTGGCGCGCGCGTACGGCGTGCCGTCCGAAGCCGTGCGCGAGGGCCTGGAGTCGTTCGAACCGGCCGCCCACCGCGCCGTGCTGGTCGGCGAGGCCGACGGCATCCGCTACGTCAACGACTCGAAGGCGACGAACCCGCACGCGGCGGTGGCGTCGCTGCGCGCGTTCGACAGCGTCGTGTGGATCGCGGGCGGCCTGCTCAAGGGCGCGTCGGTCGAGGACGTGGTCCGCACCGAGGCCCACCGGCTGCACGGCGTGGTGCTGATCGGGCAGGACCGGCAGGTCCTCGCGGACGCACTGGCGCGACACGCGCCCGATGTCCCCGTTCGGGTCCTTGACGCGGGGGACGATGGGGCCATGACCGTCGCGGTACGTGCTGCCCGGGAACTGGCGGGGCCGGGTGACACCGTGCTGCTCGCCCCCGCAGCGGCCTCCATGGACATGTTCACCGACTACGCCCATCGCGGGCAGGCGTTCACCGCCGCGGTGCGGGAGCTCATCGGCCGATGAGCGTCGTCGCGGAGAAGACGGGGACCAAGCGCAAGGCGCGTCCCGCCAGGCGCGTCGCGTCGGTGCGCGGCGGTCTGACCGCGTGGCTGAGCCGTCCGCTGGCGGACTTCCACCTGCTGCTCGCGGTCTTCGGCATGCTGACCGTGCTCGGCCTGGTGATGGTGCTGTCGGCGTCCGCGCCGGGGCAGGTCGCCTCGGGCGTCTCCGCCTACAGCGTGTTCCAGAAGCAGCTGATCTACGTGTGCGTCGGCGCGGTGCTGTTCTGGGTGGTGCTGCGGTTCCCCCTGCGGAAGCTGCGGCACCTGTCGACGGCCGCGATGGGCATCGGCGTGCTGCTGCTGGCGCTGGTGCTGACGCCGCTCGGTGACGTGCGCGGTGGCGCCCGGTCGTGGTTCACCCTCGGGCCGGTGTCGTTCCAGCCGATCGAGGCGGTGAAGCTCGCGCTCGCGCTGTGGGGCGCGCACGTGCTCGTGACCAAGCGGGCGCTGCTCTCGCAGTACCGGCACCTGCTGGTGCCCGTCGTGCCCGTGGCGATGCTGGTGTTCGCGCTGGTCATGTTGCAGCCCGACCTCGGCGGCACGATCACGCTCGGCGTGGTGCTGGTCAGCCTGCTGTGGTTCGTGGGCGCGCCGATGCGGTTGTTCGGCGTGATCCTCGGCGGCGCGGTGGCCGGTGCCGTCGTGCTCGCGATCGGGGCGACCTACCGGCTCTCGCGCGTCACGTCGTTCCTCGACCCGAACGCGGACCCGCAGGGCGCCGGTCTGCAGGCCCGGCAGGCGATGTTCGCGCTGGCCGAGGGCGGCCTGTTCGGCAAGGGCCTCGCGCGGGGCAGCTCGCAGTGGCGGTACCTGCCCAACGTCGAGTCGGACTTCATCTTCGCGGTCATCGGCGAGGAGCTCGGGTTCGTCGGGTGCGCGCTGGTGCTGGCGCTGTTCGGCACGCTCGCGTGGATCGGTCTGCGGGTCGCCGCGCGCAACACCGACCCGTGGATCCGGATCGTGGCGGCGACGCTGACGGTGTGGCTGGTCGCGCAGGCCGCGATCAACATCGGCTACGTCGTGAAGCTGCTGCCCGTCACCGGTCTGACGCTGCCGATGATCTCCGCCGGCGGCACGTCGATCGTCACGACCATGGTGGTGTTCGGCATCCTCGCGAACTGCGCCCGGCACGAGCCGGAAGCGGTGTCTGCGCTGCGCTCGCTCGGCCCCGGCCGGGTCGGTGGCCTGCTGAAGCTGCCCGCACCCGAGGCCTACAAGCCGCCGCCCAAGCGCAAGCCGGTCCGCCCGTCGACGCCCCCGCGCGCACCCGGCCGCAACCGCACCGCACAACTCCCGGTGGTGGACGAACGTCGTGTGGCTGGACGCTCCGCTCCGCCCTCGGAGTACCGTCGCCGCGAAACGCGGCGGGTGAACCAGAGCCGTTCAGAGCAAGGCCGATCGACCCGCGGACGCGGGCGGTACAACTGATTTCGCAGCACACCAACACCGGAGGAACGTCTTGACCGGGCACCCTGCCCCCAGTGGTCCGTGCGTCGTGGTCGCGGGCGGTGGCACCGCGGGACACATCGAGCCGGCACTGGCGCTGGCCGACGCGGTCATGCGGCTGCGACCCGACGCGCGCGTCGTCGCGCTCGGCACCGAGCGCGGCCTGGAAAGCAAGATCGTGCCGGCCCGCGGCTACCCGCTGGAGCTGATCCCGCCGGTGCCGATGCCGCGCAAGCCCACGCTGGACCTGCTGAAGCTGCCGCTGAACGTGCGCGGCGCCGTGAAGCAGACCCGCGAGGTGCTGGAGCGGGTGGGCGCGGACGTCGTCGTCGGCTTCGGCGGCTACGTGGCGCTGCCCGCCTACCTCGCCGCGCGCGGCCGGGTGCCGATCGTGGTGCACGAGGCGAACGCGAAGGCCGGTCTCGCGAACAAGGTCGGCGCGAAGTTCGCCGAACACGTGGCGGCGGCGGTGCCGGACTCCGGCCTCGCGGACGCGGAGGTCATCGGCATCCCGCTGCGCCACTCGATCACGACGCTGAACCGCGCCGCGCTGCGCGCCGAGGCCCGCCGGTTCTTCGGCCTGGACCCGGACGCGCCGACGCTGCTGGTCTTCGGCGGTTCGCAGGGCGCGCGGTCGATCAACGAGGCCGTGGCACCCGTGGCCGCCGAGTTCGCCCGCGCGGGCGTCGGCGTGCTGCACGCCTACGGGCCGAAGAACACCGTTGCGGTGCAACAGGTCCCCGGCCGGCCCGCCTACGTGCCGGTGCCGTACCTGGAGCGCATGGACCTGGCCTACGCGGCCGCGGACGCCGTGCTGTGCCGGTCCGGTGCGATGACGGTCGCCGAGGTGTCCGCCGTGGGCCTGCCCGCGGTGTTCGTGCCGCTGCCGCACGGCAACGGCGAGCAGGCGCTCAACGCCGGACCGGTCGTGTCGGCCGGTGGCGGCCTGCTGGTGCCGGACGAGGAGCTGACCCCGCAGAAGGTGGCCTCCCTGGTCGTGCCGCTGGTGGCGGACCGGCAGCGGCTGGCGGCGATGTCCGCGGCGACGCTGGGCACCGGCCGGCGCGAGGCCGACGAGGTCCTGGCCCGCCGGGTCCTGGAGGTGATCAAGAAGTGAGTCTCGGACGCGTTCACCTCGTCGGCATCGGTGGTGCCGGCATGAGCGGCATCGCCCGCATCCTGCTGGCCCGCGGCGTGCAGGTGTCCGGTTCGGACGCCAAGGACTCGCGGACCGTGCTCGCCCTGCGCGCCCAGGGTGCGCGCATCGCCGTCGGGCACGACGCGGCGAACCTGGACCAGCTGGTCGGCGGCCCGACCGAGGTCGTGGTGTCGACCGCGATCAGGGAGACGAACCCGGAGTACGCGGCGGCCCGCGAGCGAGGCATCACGGTGCTGCGCCGCGCCGAGGCGCTGGCCGCGCTCATGGAGGACCAGCGGGTCGTGTGCGTGGCCGGCACGCACGGCAAGACGTCGACCACGTCGATGCTGACCGTCGCGCTGCAGCACTGCCGCGTCGACCCGTCGTTCGCCATCGGCGGCGACCTGAACGAGTCCGGTGCGAACGCGCACCACGGCACGGGCGGGGTGTTCGTCGCCGAGGCCGACGAGTCCGACGGCTCGTTCCTGTTCTTCTCGCCGTCCGTCGCGGTCGTGACGAACGTCGAGGCCGACCACCTGGACCACCACGGCACGGTCGAGGCGTACACCGCTGTGTTCGACTCGTTCCTGGACCGCATCACGCCCGGCGGCGTGCTGGTGTCCTGCGTGGACGACCCCGGCGCCGCGCGGCTGATCACCGAGGCCCGCGCGCGCGGCATCCGGGTGCGCGAGTACGGCCGCACGGCCACCGACGCGCGGATCGTCGACTACAAGCCCGCGGAGAGCGGTGGCCTGGCGTCGGTCGAGATCGGCGGCGTCGCGGTCGAGGTGCGGGTCGCCGTGCCGGGCGAGCACATGGCGCTGAACGCGGTCGCCGCGCTGCTGGCCGGGCTGGAGCTGGGCGCGGACCAGGCCGGTCTGCTCGAAGGCCTGGCGGCGTTCGGCGGCGTGCGGCGGCGGTTCGAGTTCAAGGGCCGTGCCGGTGGCGTGTCGGTCTACGACGACTACGCGCACCACCCGACCGAGGTCGACGCGCAGCTGCGTGCGGCACGTCCGGTCGCGGGAGCGGGCCGTGTCGTCGTGGTGTTCCAACCGCACCTGTACTCGCGCACGCGCACGTTCGCCACCGAGTTCGCCGCGGCGCTGTCGTTGGCCGACGAGGTCGTCGTGCTGGACGTGTACGGCGCGCGCGAGGAACCGGAACCCGGTGTCACCGGTGCGTTGATCGCGGACCAGGTCACCGCCTCCGTGCACTACGAGCCGTCGTTCGACCGCGTGCCGGCACTGGTGGCGTCGCTGGTCCGCGACGGCGACCTCGTCGTCACGATGGGGGCGGGCGACGTCACGATGCTCGGTCCCGAGATCGTCAGCGCGCTGTCATGAGCGCCCCGGTTCGCGGCAGGTCCCAGCGCGCTCGCCCCGCGAACCGGCGCGCGAGGAGTTCCGAGCACCGGGCGCGGCGCAGGATCATCCTGCGTCGCCGCCTGGTCGCTCTGGCAACGGTGCTGGGCCTCATCGGCCTGACCTACGGGGTGTTCTTCACGCCGTTGCTGGGCGTCCGCAACGTGGACGTGCACGGCGCCGTGGTGCTCACCGACGACGAGGTGCGCGCCGCGGCCGCCATCGAGTCCGGCGCCCCGTTGGTGCGCTTGGACCTGCAAGCCATCCGCGAGAGAGTCGCCGCAGTCCCGCGCATCGCCGCCATCGAGGTCGAACGGCAGCTGCCCGGCACGGTCCGGTTGCTCGTCACCGAACGCGTCCCGGTCGGGTCCGTGAAGCTGTCGGACGGCTACCACCTGGTCGACTCGACCGGCAAGGACTACGCGACCATGCCGGCCCCCGCGCCGGGCGTGCCCGACCTGGTCCTCGCCACCCCGTCGGCGGTCGACCCGGCCACGCGCGCCGCGGTCGGCGTCGTCAACGAGCTGCCGGCGGCGCTGCGCGCCGAGGTGCTGCAGGTGTCGGCCACGACCGGCGCCGACGTGAAGCTGGTGCTGTCCGGCGACCGCCTCGTGAAGTGGGGCGGGTCCGAGGACACGCCGCGGAAGGCGGCCGTGCTGCTGGTGCTGCTGACCCGCGAGGGGACGGCGTTCGACGTGACCTCACCGGACCTGGCCACCATCTCTTAGCCGCGACCACTGCTCGAACCGCGGTGGTTCAGCGGGGTCAGGGCCGCGGGTTGCGCGGGCGGGACGGCGTCGGGACGCGGCGCGGGCGGCGCTGGGTGCGCGGGTTCGGCCGGGAGCACACGGGGATCTCTCCTGGGGTCCGGGTCAGCCGGCCGGCTTCAGCAACCGCACGACCAGGCTGCCGAGCCTGCTCGTGACGAGCTCCAGCACGATCGCCTCGACGACGAGCGAACGCACGGACGCGGGTGCGGGTGCCAAGACGGACCTCCTGGGACGTGGACGACTACCGTGCTCATCGGCGTGGCCGGTGTGGCATTAGCCGTCCTGGTCGTTGTCACCCGAAGGAAGTACTCAAGGTCGCCCGCCACCGCGACGAAGTCCACACAGGACGATCAACAGCGGTCCCGGCGCGGTCGCCCCACCGGCGGCGTCGGCGGGACCGTCACCGCCTACCGGCGGCGGCGGGGGGGCGTCCCGCGGGAAGGCCGGAACCGCGAGAAGGTGGGGGAGACGATCTCCAGATCCGGGGCACGACTACGCTTGTGGTGCGCAGTGCTCAGCATCGTGCGGACTGCTTGACGGCACGACCGGGGAGTAGTAGCGCACAGTGTTGGGAATCTGCGGCGTGGCTGCTGGACCGACGCACCGCCGGTGCTTACCGTCCAGCAGGAACATATGGGGTTGACATAACTCTGAGTCTCGCCGAGAGGTTGAGAGTTCCAATCCGGGTGCATCACCACCCAGCACCACAGCACGGACCACGATCAGGAAGGCGGATCCGATGACGCCCCCGCACAACTACCTCGCGGTGATCAAGGTCGTCGGCATCGGTGGTGGCGGTGTCAACGCCGTCAACCGCATGATCGAGGTCGGGCTCAAGGGCGTCGAGTTCATCGCGGTGAACACCGACGCGCAGGCCTTGCTGATGTCCGATGCCGACGTCAAGCTCGACATCGGCCGCGAGTTGACCCGCGGCCTCGGCGCCGGGGCCAACCCCGAGGTCGGCCACAAGGCAGCGGAAGACCACCGCGAGGAGATCGAGGAGGTCCTCAAGGGGGCCGACATGGTCTTCGTCACCGCAGGTGAGGGCGGTGGCACCGGTACCGGTGGCGCTCCCGTGGTCGCCTCGATCGCCCGCAAGCTCGGCGCGCTGACCATCGGTGTCGTGACGCGCCCGTTCTCGTTCGAGGGCAAGCGGCGCGCCAAGCAGGCCGAGGACGGCATCCAGGCGCTGCGCAACGAGTGCGACACGCTCATCGTCATCCCGAACGACCGGTTGCTCCAGCTGGGCGACATCGGCGTCAGCCTGATGGACGCGTTCCGCTCGGCCGACGAGGTGCTCCTCTCCGGTGTCCAGGGCATCACCGACCTGATCACCACCCCCGGTCTGATCAACCTGGACTTCGCGGACGTCAAGTCCGTCATGTCCGGCGCCGGCTCGGCGTTGATGGGCATCGGCTCGGCGCGCGGTGAGGGCAGAGCGGTCCAGGCCGCGCAGAAGGCGATCAACTCGCCGCTGCTGGAGGCCTCGATGGAGGGCGCGCACGGCGTGCTGCTGTCCATCGCGGGTGGCTCCGACCTGGGCCTGTTCGAGATCAACGAGTCCGCGTCGCTGGTCCAGGAGGCCGCGCACCCGGACGCGAACATCATCTTCGGTACGGTCATCGACGACTCCCTCGGCGACGAGGTCAGGGTCACGGTGATCGCGGCCGGGTTCGACAGCGGCGGTCCCACGCACAAGAAGCTGGAGCCGACGGCGTTGTCCTCGCCGCAGCGCACCGCCACCGGTCCGATCGCCGCCGCCACGGCAGCGCCGACACCGGCACCGACCCCCGCTCCGCAGCCGGTCGTGCAGGCACCGCCGCCCGTGGTGCAGGCCCCGCCGCCGGTCCCGCAGCCGCAGCCGGAGGTGCGTCCCGCCCCGCCGGTGCAGCAGCCGCCCACGGCCGTGCCGCCGCAGCCCTCGCACGTGCAGGGCAACGGCTACGCGCCGTCCGTGCCGCGGCCGCTGACGCAGAACGGCTCGCTGCCCTCGCGGCCGGTCCCGGTCACCGACGACCCGGACGACGAGGTGGACGTGCCGCCGTTCATGCGGCGCTGACCAGGGCGCAGACCCCGGAGGACCCCCGAGCACCCGTGCTCGGGGGTCCTCCGTCGTTCGAGAACTAGGCTGTGGGCGTGCGTATTCGTCGTGTTGTCACCACACGTGCCGGTGGTGTGTCCAAAGCCCCGTACGACTCGTTCAACCTCGGTGACCACGTCGGGGACGACGCCGGTGCGGTCGAGGCGAACCGGGCCCGGCTCGCCGAGGGCGTCGGGCTCACCCCGGACCGCCTGGTCTGGATGGAACAGGTGCACGGCCGCACCGTCGCGGTGGTCGACGGGCCGCGGGCCGAACCGCTGGAGGCCACCGACGCGGTCGTGACGAAAGAGCCCGGTCTCGGGCTCGCCGTGCTGACGGCGGACTGCGTGCCGGTGCTGCTCGGCGACCAGGAGGCCGGTGTCGTCGGCGCCGTGCACGCCGGGAGGGTCGGTGCGAGGGTCGGTGTCGTGGTCGAGGCGCTCAAGGCGATGATGGCGCAGGGCGCCGAGCTCGACCGGATCGAGGTGCTGCTCGGGCCGAGCGTGTGCGGCGAGTGCTACGAGGTGCCCGCGGAGATGCAGCGGGACGTCGAGAAGCACCTTCCCGGCAGCGCGTCGAAGTCGCGCAAGGGCACGCCGGCCCTGGACCTGAGGGCCGGGCTGTGGAACCAGCTCGCGAGCGCGGGGGTGGCGCGGATCGGGGGCGACCCGCGCTGCACCTTCGAGGAGAAGGACCTGTTCAGCCACCGCAGGGAGAACCCGACCGGCCGGCTCGCCTCCGTCGTCTGGATCGAACCGTGAACCGGCGCGACGAGCTGGCGGCGAACCTCGCGGACGTGCGCGACCGCATCGGGAAGGCGTGCGCGGCGGCCAGGCGCGACCCGAGCGAGGTGATGTTGCTCGCGGTGACGAAAACCTGGCCCGCGAGCGACGTGGAGCACCTCTACGAGCTCGGTCTGCGCCACTTCGCCGAGAACCGCGACCAGGAGGCCGCCGCGAAGGCCGGTCAGCTGGCACACCTCACCGACGCCCGGTGGCACATGGTCGGGCGGTTGCAGCGGAACAAGGCGCGGTCCGTCGTCGGGTGGGCCCACCAGGTCGACTCGGTCGACTCGGTCCGGCTGGCCGAGGCGCTGGCGAAGGCGGCGCACGCGGCGGGCCGCACGCTGGACGTGTTGCTGCAGGTCAGCCTGGACGGTGACACGTCACGCGGTGGGGTGGCCGTGGCCGATGTTGCGGAAGTGGCTAACGTGATCACTCGTTCGGGTGATCTTATTCTTCGAGGGGCGATGACCGTCGCCCCTCTGACGATGAGGCCGGCGCAGGCGTTTGAAGCGTTGGCTTCGGTGGTATCAGGCCTACGTGATGATCATCCCAGTGCTGTCGTGCTGTCAGCGGGGATGAGCGGCGACCTGGAAGATGCCATCTCGCACGGATCTACCTGTGTGCGTGTCGGAACGGCGTTGCTCGGCAGCCGGCGACTAACCTCGCCCTAGGGTGTCGGGAACCTCGGGACCGTCCGCGCCGTCCCTAAAGTGGGGCACCGCCGAGGAGGGGCTGGAATGAGCGCTTTGCACAAGCTGAAGGCCTACTTCGGGATGGTCCCCGCCGAGTACGCAGACGACCCCGGCTACGAGGACGACCGCGGTCGCTACGGCGACTACCGGTCCGAGTACGCGGCCGAGGCCGACGACTACGACTACCCGCGACGCGGCCGCGCGTTCACGGCGGGCCGGTCGGAGCTCCAGGGCTCCGGGTACCGGGCCGACCTCGACGAGTCGGACGACTACGAGCCGGAGTCGCGGCGCGGGGTGAGCAGCCCCCTGGGCACGCGGCGCTGGAGCGCTGACGCACCGGTGCACGGTGCGCTGGCGGTCGACCCGCAGCGCGAGCCCGTGAGCAGGCTGCGCCCGGTCGCCGAGCCGGCCGCGGGCAACCCGCTGGCGCGCATCACGACGCTGCACCCGCGCAGCTACAGCGAGGCGCGCACGATCGGGGAGCACTACCGCGACGGCACGCCGGTGATCCTGAACCTGACCGACATGGACGACGCGGACGCCAAGCGCCTCGTCGACTTCTCGGCCGGGCTCGCGTTCGCTCTGCGCGGGTCCATGGACAAGATCACCAGCAGGGTGTTCCTTCTCTCACCGCCCAACGTCGACGTGACGGCGGAGGACCGGAGGAAGCTGGCGGAGGGCGGGTTCGGGAACCGCGGTTAGAGTTGACCCCGTGGACCCGATCCGTCTCGTCATCTACTACCTCCTCTTCGCGTTCTCCCTGTTCCTGACCGCGCGCGTCGTGGTCGAGCTGGTGCGGACGTTCGCGAGGGAGTGGCGTCCTGCGGGCGGCGTCGCCGTGACGCTGGAGACCGTTTACACCGTGACCGATCCTCCGGTCCGAACGCTGCGTCGGGTGATCCCGACAGTGCGGATCGGAGGCGTCGGACTGGACCTATCGATTATTGTGCTGTGGCTGCTCGTTATCATTTTGATGCAAGTTGCAGATCCCAGGTGACGGGGAACCGTGGGATGACCGCAGCCCAGGAGTGCGAGAGGTGATCCGATGCCGTTGACCCCCGCTGATGTGCACAACGTTGCATTCAGCAAGCCGCCGATTGGCAAGCGGGGCTACAACGAGGACGAGGTGGACGCGTTCCTCGACCTGGTTGAGGGCGAGCTGGCCCGCTTGATCGAGGAGAACAACGACCTCCGTCAGCAGGTGGAGCAGCTCGACCAGCAGCTCGAGACCGCGCGTGCCGACCTCGACGACGCGCGTGCGAAGGCTTCTGCCGGCCCCGTGACGAGCCGTATGCCGGTCGAGGAGCCGCCGCGCCGCTTGGCGCCGGTCCCGCCGCCCTCGGTGATGGAGCAGACGTCGCCCGGTGGTGGCGGAGACCACCACGTGCAGGCCGCGAAGGTCCTGGGTCTCGCCCAGGAGATGGCGGACCGGCTGACCGGCGAGGCCAAGGCCGAGGCGGACGGCATGCTGTCCGAGGCGCGCACGAAGTCGGAGCAGTTGCTGTCCGACGCCCGCGTGAAGGCCGACACGATGGTCAACGAGGCGCGCACGCGTGCCGAGACCATGCTGAACGACGCGCGCACGCGCAGCGAGACGCTCGAGCGGCAGGCCCGTGAGAAGGCCACCGCGCTCGACCGCGACGCGCAGCGCAAGCACGCAGAGGTGATGGGCAACATCACCCAGGAGAAGAACACGCTCGAGAAGCAGATCGACAAGCTGCAGACGTTCGAGCGCGAGTACCGCACGCGGCTGAAGACGATGCTCGAGTCGTCCTTGCGCGACCTCCAGGACCGCGGCCCCGCCGCTCCGTCCGAGGGGCGCTCCCAGGGCTACTCCTTCGGCGCACGCGCCGAAGCGGGCTGAACTACTGTTCGCTAGGTGCTCTTCGTAGTTCTGCTTCTGGTGCTGGCCGCCCTCGGGCTGCTCGTGCCCGCGCTGACCACGTCCGACACGATCTGGGCGTGGGCCTCCGTGGGAGCGAGTGCGCTCGCCGCCCTGGTCCTCGCATGGGACTGGTGGCGACGACGTCCGGGGGACCCCGCGGCCGCAGCCCAGAGTGTAGATCAACATGCTGTACCTGATGATCATCAGGTGGTCTCGCCGGCGCCTGCCGACACGCCGCCTGCTGACGAGGAACCACCGGAAGAGGACACCGACGCGGCGGACCTGCTCGTCGTGGCCGACCTGGTGGACGAGGTGCGGGTGCTGGACGAGCGGCCCCGGTACCACCTGAGCTCGTGTTCCTGGCTCGCCGGGAGGCCCACGCTGGGCCTCCCGGTGCAGGAGGCACGTCAGCTCGGTTTCACGCCCTGCGGGGTGTGTGCGCCCGACGGCGCGCTGGTGCGCCGGAGCCGGTCCGCGTGATTCCCGCCTGCCGAGGCCGTGCGGGGGTCCAGAATGCGGTGTGCCTTTCAGAACACTGGTCCACGCCGCAGCCGTAGCCGTCCTCGTGCTGCTCGGCGGCACGTCCACCGCGGTCGCGGGTCCTGAGCTGGACGGGTGCGTGCCGGCCGACCTGCGCGGTGGCGCTGTCGCGTTCCGGGCCGCCGACGACCTGGAGCTGACCGGGCTGGTGCTCGGCGGCGGGCCGAAGGGCGTGCTGCTCGTGCCAGGGGTGACCGACGGGTTCTGCGACTGGCTGCCGCTCGCGCGCCACTTTGAGGACGACGGCTACCAGGTGCTCCTGCTCCAGGCGCGCACCGAGGTGCTCGACCTCGGCAAGTCCTTCCGGTTCGACCACGACGTGGTCGCCGCCGCCCAGGAGCTGGAACGGCGCGGGGTGACCTCGCTCATGGCGGGCGCCGGGACCACCGGTGCGACCGCCCTCGCCGCGGTCGCGGCCGACGTGCCCCGGCTGCACGGCATGTTCCTGCTCTCCCCGCTCGAACGCGTGGCGATGGGCGGCAACGTGCTCGACGCCGCCGCGGGCCTGGAGGCGTTCGACGGGCCCGTCTTCCTCGCCGCGGCGGAGGACGACGGTGTGGGCCTCGGTGGCGGGCGCGAGGTGACCGCCACCGGCGTCGTGGCGCGGCTCGGGAACGCGGCCCTGTTCAGCACCGTCAAGACCGTGCCCGGCTCTGCCCAGGGCGCCCGGCTGGCCGACGGGCCGGTGCGGGCGGACCTGCTGGCGTTCGTGCGGGAGACCGTGCCGCCGCCGGGCTTCCCGCTCTGGCTGCCGGTGGTCGCGGTCGCACTGGTCCTGCTGCTGGTCCCCGCGGTCATGCTCGTCCGGGGCCGCCGGGCCGTCCGCCGGCTGCCCGACCTCGGCGGCGCGAGGATCGTGGAGCTCGGGCCGCGCCCGTAGGGGCGGAGTCGCCGCTCAGCGGTCCAGGAACAGCAGGGTGATCAGCAGGCCGAGCAGCACCAGGTCCAGCACCACGCCGGTCGGCTTCGAGTCGTACCGCAGCCGGGTGACCGTCGCGCCGACCATCAGCAGGCCCAGACCGACCGTCGCCGCGTGCGCGACCCACGCCCAGGTGAACGAGCCGACGACGAGACCGGCCGCGCCCGCCCACTCCAGCGCGCCGATGGTCCGCCACAGGCCGCCGCTCATCCGGAAGTGGTCGCGGACCTCGATCGACTTCCGCGCACCCACGAGCTTGCCGGCGCCGGTCGCGACGAACAGGACGGCCAGCACGATGGACAGCGCGGTGGTCAACGTCATCGCGCGAGCATACGGTTTGCGCCCACCCGTTACGCTGTAACCACAGGCACCGATCCGGCCATCACCGGGGAGCCTCCGGAAGAACGGGTTCGGCGAACCTCAGTAGAACCGGACGGGACCGGCCCGTGACAGCCGAAGAACGAGCGGCTCACCCGCGTGGTGGGCAAGCGGGGTGGTACCGCGGCTCGCCGAGCCACATCGGCGTGTCGTCCTCGCGTGTCACATCTGACCGCGAGGAGCAGTGGAGATGGCCTACCCCAGGGCCGGAGCGAACGAGGTCCCGGCGCAGCCGTCCTTTCCGAACCTCGAGCAGGACGTGCTCGGGTACTGGAAGGACGACGAGACCTTCCAGGCGAGCATCGACCGCAACCCGGTGGGCGACGACGGCGCGAACGAGTTCGTCTTCTACGACGGCCCGCCCTTCGCCAACGGCCTGCCGCACTACGGCCACCTGCTGACCGGTTACGTCAAGGACGTCGTGCCGCGCTACATGACCATGCGCGGCAAGCACGTCGAGCGCCGGTTCGGCTGGGACACGCACGGCATGCCCGCCGAGTACGAGGCGGAGAAGCAGCTCGGCATCACGCACAAGAACGAGATCGACGCCCTGGGCATCGAGAAGTTCAACGAGGCCTGCCGCACGTCGGTGCTGCAGTACGCCGACCAGTGGCGCGACTACGTGACGCGGCAGGCGCGCTGGGTCGACTTCGACAACGACTACAAGACGCTCGACCTCGACTACATGGAAAGCGTCATGTGGGCGTTCAAGGCCTTGTGGGACAAGGGCTTGATCTACGAGGGCTTCCGCGTGCTGTGGTACTGCTGGCGCTGCGAGACGCCGCTGTCCAACACCGAGACCAAGATGGACGACGCCTACCGCGACCGGCAGGACCCGGCCGTCACGGTGGCGCTGCGCCTGGAGTCCGGCGAGAAGGCCCTGGTCTGGACGACCACGCCGTGGACGCTGCCGAGCAACCTCGCCGCCGCCGTGCACCCGGACGTCGACTACGTGACCGTGGTCGGCTCGGACGGCGACAGGTACCTGCTGGCCGAGGCCCGCGTCGCCGCCTACGCGCGGGAGCTGGGCGAGGAGCCCGAGGTCGTCGCCAGGTACAAGGGTGCGGACCTGGTCGGCAAGAGGTACCTGCCGCCGTTCGACTTCTTCGTCGGCCGCGAGAACGCCCACCAGGTGCTGACCGCCGACTACGTGACCACCGACGACGGCACCGGCATCGTCCACATCGCACCGGCGTTCGGTGAGGACGACAAGGTCGTGACGGACGCGGCGGGCATCGAGGTCGTCGTGCCGGTCGGCTCCGACGGCACGTTCACCGCCGAGGTGCCGCCGTACGCGGGCGTGCACGTGTTCGAGGCGAACAAGCAGATCATCCGCGACCTCAAGGACGCCGGTCTGCTGCTGCGGCACGAGACCTACGACCACCCGTACCCGCACTGCTGGCGGTGCAACAACCCGCTGATCCAGCGCGCGCTGTCGGCGTGGTTCGTCGCGGTCACGCAGTTCAAGGACCGGATGGTCGAGCTCAACCAGCAGATCAACTGGGTGCCCGGCCACATCAAGGACGGCCAGTTCGGCAAGTGGCTGGAGAACGCGCGCGACTGGAACATCTCGCGCAACCGCTACTGGGGCTCGCCGCTGCCCGTGTGGGTGTCGGACAACCCCGAGTTCCCGCGCACCGACGTGTACGGGTCGCTGGACGAGCTGGAGCGCGACTTCGGCGTGCGCCCGGCCGACCTGCACCGCCCGCACATCGACGAGCTCGTGCGCCCGAACCCGGACGACCCGTCCGGCCGGTCGACGATGCGCCGCGTGCCGGACGTGCTCGACTGCTGGTTCGAGTCGGGCTCGATGTCGTTCGCGCAGGTGCACTACCCGTTCGAGAACGCCGAGTGGTTCGAGAACCACTACCCCGGCGACTTCATCGTCGAGTACAACGGGCAGACGCGCGGCTGGTTCTACACGCTGCACGTGCTCGCGACGGCGCTGTTCGACCGGCCGGCGTTCCGCGACTGCGTGGCGCACGGCATCGTGCTCGGTGACGACGGCCAGAAGATGTCCAAGTCGCTGAAGAACTACCCGGACGTCAACGAGGTCTTCGACCGCGACGGCTCCGACGCCATGCGGTGGTTCCTGATGGCCTCGCCGATCCTGCGCGGCGGCGACCTGGTGGTGACCGAGCGCGGCATCCGCGACGCGGTGCGCCAGGCCGTGCTGCCGCTGTGGAACTCCTGGTACTTCCTCGCGTTGTACGCCAACGCCGAGGGCGTCGAGGGCACCTGGCGGGTCGACTCGAAGCACGTGCTGGACCGGTACGCGCTGGCGAAGACGCACGACCTCGTGCGCGACGTCACCGCGGCGATGGACGTCTACGACATCTCCGGTGCCTGCCAGCTGGTCCGCGAGTACCTGGAGGTGCTCACGAACTGGTACGTGCGGCGTTCGCGCGGCCGTTTCTGGTCCGGCGACCAAGACGCGGTCGACACGCTGCACACGGTGCTGGAGGTCGTCACGCGCGTCGCGGCGCCGTTGCTGCCGTACACGGCCGAGGTCGTGTGGCGGGGGCTGACCGGTGGCCGTTCCGTGCACCTGGCGGACTTCCCGGCCGTGACCGACCTGCCCGCGGACGACGCGCTCGTGGCGGCGATGGACGAGGTGCGCGCGGTCTGCTCCACGGCGTTGTCGCTGCGCAAGGCGAACAAGCTGCGCGTGCGGCTTCCGTTGGCGCGCTTGACGGTTGCTTCTTCTTCGGCGGCGGCGCTGGAGGACTTCGCGGAGATCGTGCGCGACGAGGTGAACGTCAAGGAGGTGTCGCTGACCCCCGACGTCGACGCGTACGGCCAGTTCCAGCTGGTCGTCAACGCGCGCGCGGCCGGTCCGCGGCTCGGCCCTAACGTGCAGAAGGTGATCAAGGCCGTCAAGGCCGGCGACTGGTCCCTCGTGGACGGTCAGGTCGTGGCCGCCGGGATCGAGCTGTTCGAGGGCGAGTACGAACAGCGCCTGGTGGCAACGGATCCGGCCGCCACGGCGGCACTGCCCGGTGGCGGCGGCGTCGTCGTGCTGGACACGGCGGTGACCCCGGAGCTGGAGGCCGAGGGTGTCGCGCGTGACCTCGTGCGGGTGGTGCAGCAGGCGCGCAAGGACGCCGCGCTGGACGTGTCCGACCGGATCACGCTGACGCTGGAGCTGCCCGAGGAGGTCCGCGCGGCCGTGGAGCGGCACCTGGAGTTCGTGAAGTCGGAGACGCTGACCGCGGACGTGGTGTTCGGGGCCGGTGTCTCGGAGGGCACGGTCGGCGACGGTGCCAAGGTGAAGGTGGCCGTGGCACGCGCCTGATGACGTGAGACGGGGCCGTTTCCGGGGATGTCGACCGGAAACGGCCCCGTCCCGTGTGCACGGCGGAAAACGATCGCGGGCACCGATGACGGCGCCACCTACCAGGTCGAGGACTTCGACGACGACGGGCGGGTCGTCGCCACCCGGTACGGCGCGCGGGACGAGCCGGTGCTCGGGCAGGTCTGGGACGCCGCCGGTGAACGCAGCACCCTCCAGCCGCCGGCCGGTCACCGCTACACGGTGGTGCGCTCGGCGCGGGCCGGATACGTCGTCGGCTTCGCCGCCGAGGACGGGTGGGGCGACCCGGTCGGTGTGGTGTGGGACGTGCGACGTGGTGGGGCTGACGTCCGGGGCTCCGCGGCGGTGCGGCGGGTGGTGCGGGTGAGCCGGTGCCCGCGGGCATCTACGAGAAGTTCGCGGACACGGGTGCGTTGTACGGGCGCGCATACCGGGACGGCAGCTTCGTGCCCGTTGAGGCGCACTGCCTCTGAGCCGTGACCCGCCCGGCCTCACACCCGCACTGCGCGACGCTTCGTCAGCATCCCGAGGCCCTGTCGCAGCAGCCGCACCCAGGGCGACCACCGGGCTGGGCGGGCCGGTTCGCGGCCGGCTGCGCGTTCGCAGGCGTCGAGGAGGTCCTCCAGGCAGGCGTCGTGCAGCCACCGCACCACCAGCGCCCAGCGCAGGCGGGTGAGCGGGGCGAACTCGCCGACCAGTTCGTGGGTCAGGACGGTGCCCGCGGCCGAGAACGTGTGGGTGCCCTCGCCGCTCGAGAACGCGAAGGTGATCGACGAACCGGGGATGAGCTCCGTGCAGTGGTAGCGGATCGGGCCGTGGCCGCCGTCGGCGCCGACGCCGAGCGGGCGGTCGAACTCCTGCCTGCCCCAGGCGGGTGGCCAGAGCTCCTGGATGCGTTCGACGAACGGACCGGCCGGCACGCCGAGGTCCCGCGAGTGGACGTTCCTGATCATGGTGATCCCCCTCCATGCGGTGGCGTATGTTCCTGGAACGTACGGTAGCGTATGGAACCGTGGTGCGGAGGACTCGTGACGACTGGACTGAGAAAGCGCTGAGAGCGTTGGCGGAAGGCGGGCTGGGTGCCGTCGCCATCGAGCCGCTCGCTGCCAGGGAGGGCGCCACCAAGGGCAGCGTCTACCACCACTTCAAGAGCCGGAAGGAGTTGCTCAGGGCCACCGTCGAGCGGTGGGAGCGCGAGCACACCGAGAAGGTCATCGAGCTGGTCGAGGCGGAGCTGACGCCGGAGGCCAGGCTCAGGACGTTGTTCGCGACGGTGCTCGACCGCACCCACAAGGGGTCGGTGGAGATGGCGTTGCAGGCCGGCGCCGACGACGAGGTGATCGCGCCGGTGCTGCGGCGGGTCACCGAGAAGCGGATCGCCTACCTCGCGGTGCTGTTCGAGCAGCTCGGGTTCGCGCCGGAGCAGGCGAGGAAGCGGGCGTTGATCGCGTTCAGCCTCTACCTCGGGCAGGCGCAGATGTGGGTGACGTCGCCGGAGCTGGTCGAGCCGGTGGTCGACGAGGCGGTGGAGGTCCTGCTCCGGCGCGGCTAGGGCAGCCCCACGAGGTGCACCGACATGGCCGCCATCGCACCGGCCGCGGCCGTCAGGGCCGGGAACACCGTCCAGGCGTCGGTCCGGGTGCGCGGTGGTGGCCCGCCCGCGACGACGAGGGGGAGCCAGCGGGTGCGCAGGGGCAGGTAGAGGGCGAAGAGCACGGTGTCGGCCAGCAGCACGACCAGCAGCACCAGCGCGATCGGGTACAGGACCGCGGGGTTGCCGCGGCCGGGCTGGACGCCGTCGACCGGGGTCCACAGCAGTGACACCGCCACGCCGGTCCACAGCGCGAAGAGCAGCCAGGCCGACCAGTAACCGCGGCGGAAGGCGGTCGCGGTGCACCGCCGCGTCACCACCCCGCGGTTCAGGGCGGTGTGGCGCCAGACCAGCAGCGCAGCCAGGGCGCACAGCACGGCCGACTGCCAGGCCGACGGGTGGAAGGCCAGGTACACCACCGCGAAAGCCGCGGCGAACGCGGGCAGGGTGCGGCCGTACTGCAGGAACGCGCGGACCTCCGGCGGCGCGAGGAACCGGTTGGGGACGAGCGGGGTCGGTGCCATGCCGTCCTCGACGGCGGCCGCGGCCGGTGAGCGCAACGACGACAGCAGGAACAGCAGGGTGTCGGAGCGGCGTTCGCGGAAGTCGAGCCACTGGTGGCGGCGCAGGTCCTTGTCGTCGGCGGGCAACGCGAGCGGGTCCAGCAGCACGCCGATCGCGTCGGGCCCGAGCGAGCGGATCGCCTCGGCCGCCTCCTCCCACGGGACCTGCGCGCTGACCAGCACCAGGGTCCAGCGGGGCGAGGAGGACGTGGTCAGGCCCGCGCGCAGGCAGGCCGCCCTGATCTCGTCGGCGACCGGCTCGTCGGCGGGCGCGAGGCACCGCACCCCGACGGACGGCCCGTCCCGCGACTCGGACGGGACGCCGCGCTGCGCCAGGAACTGGGTGAGGACCAGCCAGGGGTTGCGGCCCTTCCGGTCCGCGGGAAGTGCCTCGTGGTAGGCGGGCCAGCCCGCCAGGAGCTCGCGGTGCTCGGCGCGGGTCATGGGCGGCAGGCGGGTGCGGCGGGTGCCCGAGCCGGTCGGCAGCCACAGCCGCAGGACACGGGAGCGGAGCACCAGGGCCGTGCCCGCCAGACCGCACAGCACCACCACGACCAGCAGCACGGTGATCGTCTCCAGCGCACCGGCCACCTCCGGCGGGATGGCGTACAGCTCGTAACGCAGCGACCGGTCGAGGAACACGTGGTCGGGCAGCCCCGGCAACGGCACGGTCCCCACGACCACCTGCGCCACGTAGCCCAGCGCCAGCGCCGATCCGGCGGCGGAGGTGAACGCGAACAGCAACGCGCTGAACCGGCTGCGCCGCCGCGGCAGACCGGCGCCCGCGAGGACCACCCCGGTCAGCGCCGCGAACACCATCGCCGTCAGGCCCATGAACAGGAACAGCATCGTCAGCCAGTACTTCTGCCGCAACGCGAGCAACGCGCTCTGCCGGGTCCACCCGGTGCCGCCGAACGGGTCGAACGTGAGCCCGGTGATCCGCACGTCCGTCACCGCCAGCAGCACGAACGCCCACCCGAGGACGGCGGTCGTCACCACCAGCAGCAGGAACACCGCGAGCACCGGCACCGGCATCCGCGGCCACCCCCACCGGCTCGGAAGTGGCGCGCTGCCACCGGGTTCCGCCCGTCCGGACGCGATGGCGGCCGCGAGCCCGGCGGTCCGGTCCCAGAACCGGGTGCGCAGGTCGTGCACCGGCAGACCGGCGAGCTCCTGCGGCAGCACGGCGGCCTCGACCACGCCGAGGTGCACGGGAATGCCGCGCTCCAGCGCGCGCGTCCACTCGTGGCGCACGTACGCGGAGGCGAGCGCGGCCGGCGACACCAGCAACAGCAGCGCGTCGGCCTGCTCCAGGCCCTCGTCCAGTGCCGCGGCCCAGTCCGTGCCCGGCCGCAGCCGCTGCACGTCGAGCCACGGGTCGAGGCCGGCCCGCGCCCCCAGCACGGCCGCCGCCTCCTCGGCGAAGTGGAACTCCCGCCGTGAGTAGCTGATGAAAACCCGTTGCGCCCCCACCCCGGTCACCGGCCCATGATCGCGGTCGGGCGCCGCCGCGAACAGGGGCAAACGCAGCAGGGGTGCGACGGAACCGGGCCACAACGCCGCACGGCCGCACCGGGGCAGGACCCGGTGCGGCCGTGCGGGTGTTCAGAACGCGATCAGGCCGCCGTCGCCCACAGGGTGTAGGCGATCACGTCCGCGTTGCGGTCCAACGCGGTCGCGTTGACGTTGGCCGAGGTGTCGCAGGACCGGTGGTAGCACCGGTCGAACGCGACACCGGAGGAGCCGCCCCACTTCTGCGCCTGGGCCGAGGTCTTGATGCCCTCGGCGCCGGTGAACGTGCCACCGACCGGGATGCCGGCGCGGGCGAACGCGGCGTGGTCGGACCGGCCGCCGACGCTGGTCAGCTCGGTCTGGACGCCGATCGAGGAGAACCCGGCCTGCAGCCGCTGCTGCAGCGCGAGGGAGCCGGAGGGCTGGCCGGACGCGCTGTAGACGAAGTAGCCGGGGTTCGGCGAGCCGGTCATGTCGAAGTTCAGGTAGGTCTTGATCTTCGAACGCTCGGTCGTCGACAGCGAGTTCACGTAGTACGTGGAACCGACCAGGCCGAGCTCCTCCGCGCCCCACCAGGCGAAGCGCAGGTGCTTGGTGGGAGCGAACCCGGTGGCCTTCACCTGGAGGGCGACCTCCAGGATCGAGGCGGAACCGGTGCCGTTGTCGTTGATGCCGGGACCGGCGCTGACGCTGTCGAGGTGACCGCCGAGCATCACGACGTTGTTCGCGTCGCCGCCGGGGTAGTCCGCGATCAGGTTGTAGCCGGTGGCGCCGTTGCTGGTGAACGACTGGACGCGGGTGGTGAAGCCGGCCGCGTCCAGCTTGCCCTTCACCCAGTTCACCGAGGCCAGGTAACCGGGCCTGCCGTGGGCGCGGTTGCCGCCGTTGGCGGTGGCGATCGACTGGAGCTGGTTCAGGTGCGCCTGGACGTTCGCGACGCTGATGTCGGGTGCTGCCAGGACCGCCGGAGCGGCCGCTTGCGCCGGCGCGGTTCCGGCCACCGTCAGGGCGGCCGCCAGCGCGATCAGGATCTTCATGGTTCAACTCCGTGCAGGGTAGGGATTGAGCCACTGATCAACATGCTCTGCCGTGCATGAGCCGCGCTAGGGGCGAAGGTCGGTTTCGCGTCGGATTAGTTCAACTCGGTGGTGATCAACCAGAATGGTCCGGGTGGGTGATGTCACGGTTGTCCTGGGCGTCGGTGCCGCGGTCCTGCTGATCTCCGTGATCGCGGTCCGGGTGTCGATCCGCCTCGGGCTGCCCTCACTCCTGCTGTACCTGGGCATCGGCGTGCTCCTGGGCGAGTCGGTGCTCGGCATCGACTTCGAAGACGCCGGCCTCACCCAGTCCCTCGGGATCGCGGCGCTGGTGCTGATCCTGACCGAGGGCGGGCTGACGACCCGGTGGCACGCGGTCAAGACCTCGCTCTGGCTGGGCGTCGCACTGTCCACAGTGGCCGTTGCGGTGAGCGTCGCCATCACCGGAACCGCGCTGCACCACCTGCTGGGCCTCGACTGGCGGATGGCGCTGCTCTGGGGTGCGGTGCTGTCGTCCACGGACGCGGCGGCCGTGTTCAGCGTCCTGCGGTCGCTGGGGGTGGGGGCACGGCTCACCGGCGCGCTCGAACTGGAGTCCGGCCTCAACGACGCGCCCGTCTACATCGCGGTCGTGCTGCTCGCCTCGTCCGACCAGATCTCGTGGACGGCACCGCTGCTGGTGCTCTACGAGCTGGGAGCGGGCGCGCTGATCGGCGTCGCGCTCGGCTGGCTGGGCGGCACGGGACTGCGGCACGCGGCCCTGCCCGCCACCGGCCTCTACCCGCTCGCCACCGTCGCCGTCTGCGTGATCGCCTACACCGCGGGCGACCTGGCGCACGCGTCCGGTTTCCTCGCCACCTACGTCGCCGCGCTGGTCCTGGGCAACGCCCGGCTGCCGCACCGCGCCGACACCCTGTCGTTCGCCGAGGGGCTCGGCTGGCTGGCCCAGATCGGCCTGTTCGTCCTGCTCGGCCTCTACGCCTCGCCGTCCCGGCTGCTCGACGTGCTGGTGCCCGCGCTGATCGCGGGCGTGGTGCTCACGTTCGTGGCGCGCCCGCTGTCGGTGGTGCTGTCGTTGCTGCCGTTCAAGGTGCCGTGGCGGGAACAGGCGTTCCTCTCCTGGTCGGGGCTGCGCGGCGCGGTGCCGATCGTGTTCGCGCTGATCCCGCTCATCCAGGGCGTCGAGGGTGCGCGCGAGCTGGTCGACGCGGTGTTCCTGCTGGTCATCGTCCTCACGGTGGTGCAGGGCACGACGCTGCCGTTCCTCGCGCGGCGGCTCGGGCTGGTCAACGCGAGCGAGCCGCAGGAGGTCCAGGTCGACTCCTCGCCGCTGGACGAGCTCGGCGCCGAGCTGCTGCAGGTGCACATCCAGCGCGGGTCGAAGCTGCACGGCGTCTACATGACCGAGCTGCGCATGCCCACCGGCGCCACGGTGAGCCTCGTGGTGCGCTCGGGCAAGAGCTTCACGCCACTTCCGACGACCCGGCTGCAGACCGGCGACCAGTTGCTCATCGTGACCACAGAAGAGGCGCGCGACGCCACCGAACGGCGGGTTCGCGCCGTGGACCGGGCCGGTCGTTACGCGCGGTGGAAGGGCGAGACCGGCGAATAGTCGGTCCCCGACGCTTCTCACGATGTGATCAGGTGTCGACGGATCGTGACGCGCCCGCTAACGTCGTCGGCAGGTCATGAGAGCCAGCGTCAAGCCCAAGCTTGCTGGCCGGCAACCCTCCAACCGCGGTGGGGTGCCCTTGGTGAGGACCTGGTCCGGCGCGCAGGGCGCCGGTCAAGCGCGGGCCTCCGAGAAGGCCCCCCGGCCCAGGAGGCAGCTCGATGACGCTCGCGATCACCCCGGACACCACCACCAAGGTTCCCGCCGTCGTCGGTTCCGACCTGCGCGTCCCGCTGGTGACCGGAGAGCGCGTCACCTACGCCAACCTCGACCACGCCGCCTCCGCCCCCTGCCTGCGGGAGGTGCGCGACGCCGTCGACGAGCTGCTGCCCTGGTACGCGAGCGTGCACCGCGGCGCCGGCTTCGCCTCCCAGGTGTCGACCCGCGTCTACGAGCAGGCGCGTGACCGCGTCCGGCGGTTCGTGGGTGCGCGTTCCACCGATGCCGTCGTCTTCACCCGCAACACCACTGACGCGCTGAACCTGCTGGCCCGCAGCGTGCCCAAGGGCACCGCGGTCGTGCTGTTCGACAGCGAGCACCACGCCGCGCTGCTGCCGTGGCGCGGGCCGAACGTGCAGCGCATCTCCACTCCTTCCTCGTCCGGCGCGGCACTCGTCGCGCTGGACCGGGCGTTGGCCGCCGCCCCGGTCGGTCCTCGGCTCGTGATCGTCACCGGGGCGTCCAACGTCACGGGGGAGCTGTGGCCGGTCGCCGAGCTCGCGAAGGTCGCCCGCAGGCACGGCGCCCGCATCGCGCTCGACGCCGCGCAGCTCGCCCCGCACCGCCCGATCGACGCCCGTGAGCTGGGCGTGGACTACCTGGCGTTCTCCGGCCACAAGATCTACGCGCCGTTCGGCGCCGGTGTGCTCGTCGGCCGGTCCGACTGGTTGCAGCAGGCCCAGCCCTACCTGGTGGGCGGCGGCGCCACGGCGAAGGTGACCGACCACGGCGACCGGCTCGGCGTCGCGTGGTCCGCGGTGCCGGAGCGGCACGAGGCGGGCAGCCCGAACGTCATCGGCGTGCACGCGCTGGCCGCGGCCTGCGAGATCCTGTCGCGGCACTGGGAGCAGACGATCGCGCACGAGCAGGAGCTGCTGCGGCGGCTGCGGGACGGCCTGCGCGCCATCCCCGGCCTGCGCGAGCTCTCGATCCTCACCGACGTCGACCGCGTGGGCGTCGTGAGCTTCACGGTCCCCGGCTTCGACGCGGGCTTCCTCGCGGCGGCGCTGTCGGCCGAGTACGGCGTCGGCGTGCGTGACGGCGCGTTCTGCGCCCATGTGGTCGTGGGACGTCTGGTGAAGAAGGCCGGTTCGCACGAAGACCGCGCCGTGCGCGCGTCGATCGGTCTCGGGACGACGGCCGAGCACGTGGACCGTTTGGTGGCCGCGCTGCGCACTCTCGTCACCGAAGGTCCGAAGTGGACCTACGCGCAGCGCGACGGCCGCTGGGTGGCTGAGGACGACAGCCGAACCCTGCCGCCGTTCCTCGCGTAGTCCAGGTAGTGGACAATGACCTGGTGAGTGACGAGTCCAAGGCCCCGGCGAAGGCCGCTGACGAGACTGCCGAGGAGCAGCCCAGCGCGCCGGAACCGGTCGCGGAACCGCAGGTCGCGCCTGTGGTGACCGCCGAGGCCGAGGACCGGCGCGAGACCGAGCAGCCCGAGCGGGCGCTGACGGTCTCCGAGCCGGACGCCGAACCCGAGTTCTCGATCACCGGCTCGCTGCCGGAGCCGCGGACCACCTACCTCGCGGTGCTGGCCGCCGGTGTGCTGGCGCTGGACGTCCTCACGAAAGTCCTCTCCGTGGCGTTCCTGGAGCGGTCAGAGCCGATCCAGCTGTTCGGCGGGCTGCTGCACCTGACGTTCGTCCGCAATCCCGGTGCCGCCTTCGGGCTGGCCGAGGGGTGGACGTGGATCCTCGCGCTGATCGCGTTCGGGGTCGTCGGGTTCATCACCTGGATCGCGCGCGACCTGCGCTCGACGCCCTGGGCGGTCGGTCTCGGGCTGGTGCTCGGCGGCGCCGTCGGCAACCTCGCCGACCGGCTGTTCCGCGCGCCCGGCCCGATGCGCGGCCACGTGGTGGACTTCCTGTCGTTGTTCGACCCGTTCGGCCAGGTGTGGCCGGTGTTCAACGTCGCCGACATGGCGATCGTCTGCGGTGGCGCGACGATCATCGTCTTGGCGCTGCTGCAGCACGACTACGACGGGACGGTTCACAAGGAGAAGATCGACGCGTGAGCGGATACCGAACGCTGCCCATTCCCGACGGTCTGGACGGCATGCGCGTCGACGCGGGCCTCGCGAAGCTGCTGGGCCTGTCCCGCACCGCGGTGGCCGCCATCGCCGACGCCGACGACGTGCTGATCGACGGCCGGGTCGTGGGCAAGTCCGACCGGCTCACGGCCGGCGCGATGCTGGAGATCACCCTGCCGGCCCCGCCGCAGCCGGTGACCGTGCAGGCCATCCCGGTCGAGGGCCTGGTCGTGATCCACGAGGACGACGACATCATCGTCGTGGACAAGCCCGTCGGCGTGGCCGTGCACCCCTCGCCGGGCTGGACCGGCCCGACCGTCGTGGGCGGTCTCGCCGCCGCCGGTCACCGGGTCGCGACCTCGGGTGCCGCGGAGCGCCAGGGCGTCGTGCACCGCCTCGACGTCGGTACCACCGGCGTGATGGTCGTCGCGAAGTCCGAGTCGGCGTACTCGGCGCTCAAGCACGCGTTCAAGGAGCGGACCGTCGACAAGGTCTACCACGCGATCGTCCAGGGCCACCCGGACCCGATCAAGGGCACCATCGACGCGCCGATCGACCGGCACCCCAAGCACGACTACAAGTTCGCCGTGATGAACTCCGGCAAGCCGTCGATCACCCACTACGAAGTGATCGAGGCGTTCCGCGCGGCGTCGTTCGTCGAGGTGCACCTGGAGACCGGCCGCACGCACCAGATCCGCGTGCACTTCTCGGCGCTGCACCACCCGTGCGTGGGCGACCTGACCTACGGCGCGGACCCCACGCTGGCCAAGCGGCTCGGCGTGGCGCGGCAGTGGCTGCACGCGCGCCAGCTCGGGTTCCACCACCCCGGCACGGGCGAGTGGGTCACCTACACCTCCGAGTACCCGGCGGACCTCGCCGCGTCCCTGGAGCAGCTGCGCGAGGAAGGCTGAGCGCAGGCCGATTGCGTCTGGGTAAATCACCGGTTGACGACGTTTCATTTGATGTTGATCGGTGCCGCTCATAGCGTTCTCGGCATGAACCTCACCGTCCTCGCCGCCTCCGGCCGCACCGGCCTCGCCCTCACCCGGCAGGCCCTGGCCCGCGGCCACGCGGTCACGGCGATCGCCCGCGATCCCGGCAAGATCGCGCTCGACCACCCGGACCTGCGCAAGGTCGCGGGTGACGTGGCCGACCCGGCGAGCCTCGCCGTCGCCGGGGGCACCGTCGTCCTCTCCGGCCTCGGCACGGACCGGCCCGGTGTCCTGCTCGACGGTGCGAAGGCCGTCGTCGCCGCCGGACCGGAACGGGTCATCTGGCTCGGCGCGTACGGCACCGGCCCGTCGCGCGCGGCCGCCGGTGACGGTGCCCGTGTGCTGGAGAAGTTCCTCGGCGACCGGATCGCCGACAAGGTGGCGGCCGACGAGACCGTCCTCGCCGCCGGTGGCACGGTCTTCCACGCCGGTGTGCTCTCCGACGGGCCGCTCAGCCCCGAGCGGCGCACGGTCGGGCTGGACGCCGCGCCGCCGTTCGACCTCACCGCTCAGGTCAGCCGCGAGACCGTGGCCGCGGCGATGCTCGACGAGGCCGAGTCGCCGCGGTTCCCCGGTGCCGTCGCGCTACCGCTGGACCACCTCGGCGAATGATGCCCGCACCTGCTCGCGCAACCACGCGTGGGCGAGGTCGGAGTCGTAGCGCTGGTGCCAGTTGCAGTTCACCGGTGCCGGCGGCGACTCGACCGGCAACGGCAGGGTGACGAGCCCGAACGCCTCGATCAGCGGGCGGCACAGGATCGCCGTGGTGGTGACCAGCGCGTGGCTCGCGACCGCGATCTGCAGTGCGGAGTGGACGGTCGCCACCGTCGCGATCACCCTGCGCTGCAAGCCTTCCGCTGCCAACAGGTCGTCGATCGGCGCGGTGAGCCGGCCGCGGCGGGACACCACGACGTGCGGGTGTGCCGCGTACGCCGGGAGGTCGAGCCCGCCCGCGCACGGGTGGTCCGGGCGCAGCGCGACGGCCAGCGGGTCGTGGCCGAGCGTCTCCGACCGGAACTCCGGCAACGCCGGTGCGCCGCCGCCGAGCTCCAGGTCGACCCGGCCGTGCCGCAGGTCGTCGGTGTCACCGGAGTGCTCGGCGAGCACCCGCAACCGCACACCGGGTGCCCGTTCCGCGACCCAGGCGACCAGCACCGGCACCAGTGACGAGGCCAGCGCGTCGTGGCACCGCACGGTGAACGTGCGGTCCAGCTCGGCCAGGTCGAGCACACGGCTCGGTGCCAGCACGGCGTTGGCCTGGCGCACCAGCCGGTGCACCTCGTCGGCGATCCCGAGCGCGTACGGCGTCGGCGTCATCGAATGACCGGTGCGCACCAGGATGTCGTCGCCGGTCACCTTCCTGATCCGCCCCAGCGTGCGGCTGACCGCGGGCGACGACAGGTGCAGCCGTTCGGCCGCGCCCATCACGCTGCCCTCCTCGAGCAGGGCGTCGAGCACGGTCAGCAGGTTCAGATCCGCTTGCATGAACAGACATCGTATGGAGGAACCGTGAACGCGGAACTCGTCGCGGCCGTTCGCCGCGCAGGAGCCCGGATGCTCAAGCGCTACTCGCCGGAGTCGCGCGCCGCGGACCTCGACGCGGTCGTCGCCGGCGTGCGCGCCAACGACGCGGCCGTCGTCGACCTGCTGCGCCCCGAGCTCGCCGCGATCCGGCCGCGGGCGCGCTGGCTCGACGACGAACACGGCTCCGGCCCGCTGGAGCCGGGCGAGTGGTGGCTCGTCGACCCGGTGGGCGGCAACATGAACGCCGTCCACGGCATGACCGACTGGAACATCGGCGTGAGCCTCGTCCGCGACGGCCGACCGGTGCTGGCCGCTGTGCACTTCCCGTTGTTCGACGAGATGTTCACCGCGGCCGAGGGCGAGGGCGCGTTCCTCAACGGGGTGCGGCTGCGGGTGTCCGCGAAGACCTCGCTGGACGGTGCGCTGGCCGGGACCGGGCAGGCCCAGCCGGGGCAGGGACCGGAGATGGCGGACCGGGTCGGCGCCTCCTGCAGCGCGATGGCGAAGGAGGCCCTGTACGTGCGGATCTCCGTGCCGGTGACCCACCAGCTCGCCCAGGTCGCCGCCGGGCGGATGGACCTGCACTGGCAGTACGACAACGTGCGCGCGCACGCCGCCGGTGTGCTGCTCGTGCAAGAGGCGGGCGGTGTCGTCACCGACCTCGACGGCACGCCGTGGAAGCTGACGACCCGCGAATACCTGGCTGCCGCACCGGGCGTGCACGCGGCGGCGTTGACGGTGCTGTCCTGAGCAGGTCACCAATCCCCGCTCGCTCCGTCCAAGCCGCCTCAGCCCCTGGCTCCAACGGCGTCTGCAAGTACCGCCAACTCAACATCAACAGGCACTTTTCTACTACCAACAACGCGCGAGGCGCCTGCGAGGGGTCAGTCCTCGACGGTCCACACGAGGGTGTTGACGTCGACCTCGGGGCGCACGCTCCACCGCACCTGGGTGAGGTCCGTCGTGTCCGGCAGCACGAACACCGTGTGACCGCCTGCGGTCTCACCCGGCTGCACGCCGAGCTTGTGCGCGGGCCGCGAGGACAGCGACACCGGCGCCTTCGTGACGGTCTCGCCGGTCCTGGTCACGAGGACCAGGTACATGTCCGGCAACGAGGTGAACGGGACCTGCGAGGCGTTGGTGACCTCGGTGTGCACGACCACGGCCCGCTCACCCTCGGCCAGCTTGTAGCCGGCGGCGGTGAACAGGAAGTCGGCCGGGTCGACGACCTCGACGAGCTGGATGGACAGACGGGCGCCCTCCAGGCTGTCCGCCTCCAGCGTCGTGCCGACCTTGCCGGTGCGCGACATCGGCCGGGGCTGCGGCTGGTCGGCGCGGACCCAGCCCGCGGACTGCGGCGGACCCCACGGGTTCGGCGGCGGCTGCTGCTGCACGGGGAAGGGCTGGGACTGCGGGCCGGGCTGGGGCTGCGGCGGCGCGACCGGGTGCGGGCCGCTCACGTGGTGGGGTCCGCTCTGGTGCACGGCGTAGGCGCCGGACGGGGGCGGGCCCTGGTAGTTGCCGTAGGCGGCGGCGTTCGCCAGCGCGCGCCGGATGCCGTTCGGGTCGCACTCCACACCGACGAGCAGCGGCAGACCGCTGCCGGACAGGGTGATCAGGCGCATGGCGGCCTCGCGCGGGTCCATGCCCAGGCGCTGGGCGATCTCGTGCACGGCGGCACGGCCCGAGTCGGCGAGCATGGCCAGCAAACGGGCGTCAACGGGATCAGGGGCCACCACGAAAAGAACGCTACCCCCCGCTCCTGATCTTCGCGTCACCGCCCGGCCCCAGCGCGATCACGGTCACGCCGGTCCTCCGGGGGTGGCGTCACAGCGCGTACCGGATCGCGTGGGAAAGAGTGGCGAGCCAGGAGTTAACGGGGTTAACTGGGTGGGGTGACAACACTCACCAAGCTGCCCGACGACTACGTCCAGAACCCGCACGAGGCGCACGACCTGCTGCGCGCAGAGGCACCCGTGCACGAGGTCCACCTGCCCCGTGGGCTGAAGGTCTGGCTCGTGACCCGTCACGAAGAAGCGAAGATCGCCCTCACCGACCCGCGGATCAGCAAGGACATCACGGTCGGGCGGTCCGTCTTCGACAAGCACACCCCGCCGGACGCGCGGCGCGGCGAGTTCGAGTCCTCGCTCTCGGTCCACATGCTCAACATGGACCCGCCGGACCACACCCGGTTGCGCAAGCTCGTCACCAAGGCGTTCACCGCACGCCGCATCGAGCTGCTGCGGCCCCGCGTCAACGAGATCGCGGCCGAGCTCATCGCGCGGATGAACGACGGCGACGAGGTGGACCTGCTGGAGGAGTTCGCGTTCCCGCTGCCGATCACGGTGATCTGCGAGCTGCTCGGCATTCCGATCGACAACCGCGAGGAGTTCCGCGGGTGGTCGAACACGCTGCTGTCGTTCGGCACGCCCGAGCAGATCCAGCACGCCGCCGGCGCGATGGCGCAGTTCCTGTTCCAGCACGTCGAGAAGGTCCGCGCCGCCGAACCGGACGACACGTTCTTCTCGGCGCTGGTGCACGCCGACGACTCCGGTGACCGGCTCAACACCGAAGAGCTCGTGTCGATGGCGTTCCTGCTGCTCGTGGCCGGCCACGAGACGACGGTCAACCTCATCGGCAACGCCGTGCTGGCACTGCTGAAGAACCCCGACCAGCTGCAGGTCCTGAAGGACCGGCCGGAGCTGATCCCCGCCAGCGCCGAGGAGTTCCTGCGGCTGGAGGGCCCGGTCAACATCGCGACCTTCCGCTACACCACCGAGCCGATCGAGCTGGGCGGCGTGCAGATCCCAGCCGACGAGCTCGTCATGGTGTCGCTGATCGCCGCCAACCGGGACCCGGCCAAGTACGAGAACCCCGACCGGCTCGACGTGACCCGCTCCGCGCAGGGGCACGTGGCGTTCGGCCACGGCCTGCACTTCTGCCTGGGCGCGCCGCTGGCCCGGCTGGAGTTCGACGTGGCGCTCACCCAGCTGCTGGCCCGGTTCCCTGACCTGTCGCTGGCGGCGGAGCCGGAGACCCTGGCGTGGCGGGACAGCACGCTGATCCGCGGCCTGCTCACCCTGCCGGTCAAGCTCGCCTAATGTCACGCGGGTGGACGACCTGCTGAAGCTCGACCAGGCGCACGTCTGGCACCCGTACGGCCCGATGCCGGGCACCCAGGAGCCGCTGCTCGTCGAGTCCGCGGAGGGTGTCCGGCTCACGCTCGCCGACGGCCGCGAGCTGGTCGACGGCATGTCGTCGTGGTGGGCCGCGATCCACGGCTACCGGCACCCGGTCCTGGACGCGGCCGTCACCGACCAGCTGGGGCGGATGAGCCACGTGATGTTCGGCGGGCTCACGCACGAGCCCGCCGTCCGGCTCTGCGCGAAGCTCGTCGAGATCACGCCCGCGGACCTGGAGCACGTGTTCCTGTGCGACTCCGGTTCGGTGGCGGTCGAGGTCGCCGTGAAGATGTGCCTGCAGTACTGGCGTTCGCGCAACCGGCCGGAGAAGCGGCGGCTGCTCACGTGGCGCGGCGGGTACCACGGCGACACGTTCACCCCCATGTCCGTGTGCGACCCCGAGGGCGGGATGCACTCGCTGTGGCGCGGCGTCCTGCCGGCGCAGGTGTTCGCCGACGCGCCACCGGCGGAGCTGGACACCGCGTACGTGCAGCACCTCGCGGACGTGGTCGAGCAGCACGCGGACGAGCTGGCCGCGATCATCGTCGAGCCGGTCGTGCAGGGCGCCGGCGGGATGCGCTTCCACGACCCGCGCTACCTGCACGTCCTGCGCGAGCTCGCGTACACCCACGACGTGCTGTTGGTGTTCGACGAGATCGCCACCGGGTTCGGGCGCACCGGCGAGCTGTTCGCCGCCGACCACGCGAACGTCAGCCCGGACGTGATGTGCGTAGGCAAGTCGCTGACCGGCGGGTACCTGTCGATGGCCGCCGCGCTGTGCACGCCGCGGGTCGCGGACGGGATCAGCCGGGGCGAGGTGCCGGTGCTCGCGCACGGGCCGACGTTCATGGGCAACCCGCTCGCCTCGGCGGTGTCACTGGCCTCGATCGACCTGCTGCTGTCGCAGAACTGGAAGCGTGAGGTCGCACGCATCTCGGCCGGGTTGTCAGCCGGACTGGAGCCTGCGCACGCGTTGCCGGGTGTGAAGGACGTGCGCGTGCTGGGAGCCATCGGTGTCGTGCAGCTGCACGAGCCCGTGGACATGGCACGGGCCACGAAGGCCGCGGTGGACGCCGGGGTGTGGCTGCGGCCGTTCCGCGACCTCGTCTACACGATGCCGCCGTTCATCAGCACGGACGACGACATCGCGCAGATCGCTCACGGGGTGATCGCGGCGGCCAGCTGAGTGTCGGACGGCTCGACCAGGAACTCGCCGTTCGGCAGCACCACGACGGGGATGTTCTTGCGGCCGGAGATCTCGACGGCCCTGTCCCGCGCCTCGTCGTCGTGCTCCACGTCGACGTAGGTGAAAGCCACGTTGTTGCGGGTCAGCCACGACTTGGCCCTGCGGCAGTCGCCACACCACTCGGCGCCGTACATCACGATCGGTTCATCAGCCATGCCGTCACCGTAGGTGAAGTTCTAAGGTGAGTGCCTGTGAGCGTGCTGGTGATCACCGGAACCGGGACAGAGGTCGGCAAGACCGCCGTCACCGCGGGCATCGCGGCGCTGGCCAGGGCAGAGGGCAGACGGGTCGCGGTGCTCAAGCCCGCGCAGACCGGTCTGCTGCCCGGCGAGCCGGGCGACGTGGCCGAGGTGGCGCGGCTGGCAGGCGACGTCACGACGCGTGAGCTGGCGAGATACCCCGACCCGCTGGCGCCGGCCACCGCCGCCAGACGCGCGGGCATGGCCACCGTGCACCCCAAGGACGTCGCCGCGGCCGTGACGGAGCTCGACGCCGACCACGACCTGGTGCTCGTCGAAGGAGCCGGCGGGCTGCTCGTGCGGTTCGACGAGGGCGGTTCGACCCTGGCCGACATCGCATGGGCGGTGAACGCACCGGTGCTCGTCGTCGCCCAAGCGGGGCTCGGCACGCTCAACACGACCGCGCTGACCGCCGAGGCGTTGCAGCGGCGCGGCCTGGAGGCCATCGGCGTCGTCGTGGGCAGCTGGCCGCCGCACCCCGACCTCGCGTCCCTCACGAACCTCGCGGACCTGCCGGAAGCGGCCGGTGCCCCGTTGCTCGGCGCGCTCCCGCAGGGGGTGACGAAGCTCGGCGCCCCGGACTTCCTGGCGGTGGCCAGGAGGTCGTTCTCGCCCTGGTTCGGCGGTGCGTTCGACCCGGACACGTTCGCCGCTCAGTTCGCGGTCCAGTGACCTACGTCGCTGCACGATGAAGGATTCAGTGCGGCATAGTGCACGCCAGGCCACAGGAGGAGGAGAGACAGTGACCGCAGCCCCGGAACGGATCGACGTGCTCGACGAGGCTCGTGAGCAGGTGCTCGAACGAGGAGTCGGCCTGTCCGAGGCACAGGTCCTGCGGGTGCTCGAGCTCCCCGACGACCGCGTCCCCGAGCTGCTCGCGCTGGCCCACGAGGTCCGCGAGCGCTGGTGCGGTCCCGAGGTCGAGGTCGAGGGCATCGTCTCGCTCAAGACCGGCGGCTGCCCGGAGGACTGCCACTTCTGCTCGCAGTCCGGCCAGTTCCCCTCACCGGTGCGCTCGGCGTGGCTCGACATCCCCGGCCTGGTCCGCGCGGCGCGGCAGACCCGCGACACCGGCGCGACCGAGTTCTGCATCGTCGCGGCCGTGCGCGGCCCGGACAAGCGGCTGCTCTCGCAGGTCCGCGACGGCATCAAGGCCATCCGCGCCGACGGCAACGACATCCAGATCGCCTGCTCGCTCGGCATGCTCACGCAGGAGCAGGTCGACGAGCTCGTGGCGATGGGCGTGCACCGCTACAACCACAACCTGGAGACGGCCCGCTCGCACTTCCCGGAGGTCGTGACCACGCACTCCTGGGAGGAGCGCTGGGACACGCTGAAGATGATCCGCGCCGCCGGCATGGAGGTCTGCTGCGGCGGCATCATCGGCATGGGGGAGACGCTCGCGCAGCGCGCCGAGTTCGCGGTGCAGCTCGCGGAGCTGGAACCGGACGAGGTGCCGCTCAACTTCCTCATCCCCAACCCCGGCACGCCGTACGAGAACTACCCGGTCGTCGAGGGCGCCGAGGCGCTGCGCACGGTCGGCGCGTTCCGGCTGGCGCTGCCGCGCACGATCCTGCGGTTCGCCGGCGGTCGTGAGCTGACGTTCGGCGACCTGGGTGCGAAGCAGGGCATGCTCGGCGGCATCAACGCGATCATCGTCGGCAACTACCTGACGAACCTCGGTCGCCCGGCGCAGCAGGACCTCGACATGCTCGAAGAGCTGTCGATGCCCATCAAGGCGCTGAGCCAGACCCTGTGATGGTCACGACCGTGTACTGCTCGTTCTGCGGCAAAGAGGAAGCTGACGGCGACCACGCGTTCTGCCGTCAGCGACTGTCCCTGATCGACCCGCCGCGCTACTGCGCCGAGTGCGCCCGCCGGATGGTCGTCCAGGTGACCCCGGACGGCTGGACGGCGCGCTGCAGCCGTCACGGCGAGACGACGTCGGCTCGGTAGTAACCTTCCGCGACATGGACGACATCGCAGCGCCGGTGCGCATCGAACCCGTGCCGGAGCCGCCGTACGTCTACCACTACGTCCGGCCGCGGCCGAAGGTCGTCGTGAAGCGCGACCTGCTGCCGGGGCTGTCGGTGCTGCTGACGACGTCCGTCTTCGGCATGGTGGCCGCGTTCCTGTGGGCGTGGCTCGCCCCGCCGCAGACGAAGGTCGCCTCCCCGCAGGAGGGTGTCGGCTTCCAGCCGTTCGGGGTGGAGAGCTACCACCGGCTGGACGCGCTGATGGTGTTCGTCGTCATCGGTCTCGGCGCGGGCACCGTCACCGGCATCGCGGTCTGGATGCTGCGCCAGCGCCGCGGACCGGTCGTGATGTTCGCGATGACGCTGGGTTCGCTGGGCGCGGCGGCGCTGATGCAGTGGCAGGGCACCAAGACCGTGGAGGGCATGTACCCGCAGCCGGCCACCGCCCAGCCCTACGACGTCGTGCAGTTCGCGCCGCAGTTGGAGACGTGGTGGGGAGTTCTCGCGTGGCCGTTGGCGGCGGCGCTGACCTACGGCTGCTGCGCGGCCTGGAACGGCCTGGACGACCTGGGGCGGCGCCTCGGCTGAGGCGCCACCCTCCCCGGCTGCCTACCCGACGCGGTAGGCGAAGTCCGGCATGTCGGTCACGAACATCTGCCCCGGCGCGTGCGTGATCGCGAACGGCGGCCGCGACCGCATCAGCACCGCCTGCGGGGTCACGCCGCACGCCCAGAACACCGGCACGTCACCGGGTTCCGGCTCCACCGCGTCGCCGAAGTCGGGCGCGTGCACGTCCTCGATGCCGAGCATGCGCGGGTCGCCGGTGCCCACCGGGGCCCCGTGCACCGACGGCATCAGCGCGGTGACCTTGTGCGCGATGTCCACAAGGGACTCCGGTACCCACCGCATCGACACGACCATCGGCCCGTGCAGCCGTCCGGCCGGCCGGCACTGGAGGTCCGTGACGAACATGGCGACGTTGCGGCCCTGCTCGACGTGCCGCAGCGGCACGCCCGCGCTCTTCAGCGCCGTCTCGAACGTGAAGCTGCAGCCGATCAGGAACGTCACCAGGTCGGCGCGCCAGTGCCCGGTCGCGTTCTCCGGTTCCGCCACCAGCTCGCCGTGCTCCCAGACCCGGTAGCGCGGCACGTGGGTCCGCACGTCCGCGTCCGGCTTGAGCGAGCTGACCGTCTCGCCCGCGTCGAGGACGTCGAGCACGGGGCACGGCTTGGGGTTGCGGTGGGTGAAGAGGAGGAAGTCGTAGGCCCAGTCCCTGGGAACGGCGATCAGGTTGGCCTGCGCGAGTCCCGGTGCCTTGCCCGCCGTCGTCATCCCAGCTCCTCGTTCACCGTCTCGGGCAACCAGATGAGCGCCACGACCGCGATCCCGTAGGC
Source organism: Lentzea sp. NPDC042327 (assembly GCF_040647275.1). NCBI lineage: Bacteria > Bacillati > Actinomycetota > Actinomycetes > Pseudonocardiales > Pseudonocardiaceae > Lentzea > Lentzea sp. NPDC042327. The sequence continues at coordinate 216,773 of NZ_JBEZBX010000005.1, read as the reverse complement.
GGCCGCTCCGAACAGCATCGCACCGCCGATGCCCAGCCGGTCGGCCATGAACCCGACGAGACCGGGGAACACCGCGCCGAACGCGCGCCCGAAGTTGTAGGTGAAGCCCTGGCCGGTGCCGCGCAGCCGCGTGGGGTAGAGCTCGGACAGGTAGCTGCCGAACCCGCTGAAGATCGCGCTCATGCAGAACCCGAGCGGGAAGCCCAGGAACATGACCAACGTGTTGGCACCGTTGGGGATCTGCGTGTAGGCCACGATCAGCAGCGCGCTGGCGACCGCGAAGAGCACGAAGGTTTTCTTGCGCCCCAGGCGGTCCGTGAGGTAGCCGCCGCACACGTACCCGATCCACGCGCCGGTGATGAGGAACGCGAGGTACCCGCCGGTGCCGATGACCGTGAGCCCGCGCCCGGTCTGCAGGAACGCCGGCAGCCACGTGGCGAGCGTGTAGTAACCGCCCTGCACACCGGTCGCGAGCAGCGCGGCGAACAGCGTGGTCTTGAGGATCGGCCCCCGGAAGATCTGCGGGAACGTACCGCGCGGCCGGGGCTGCGCCGCGACCTCGGGGGCGTCGTCGACGTTGCGCCGCACGTAGAAGACGAGGACCGCGGGCAGCGCGCCGGTCCAGAACATGACCCGCCACGACCAGCTCGGGTCCGCGAGCGAGCTGACCAGCGTGTTCACGACGACCGCGAGCCCCCAGCCGACCGCCCACGCGCTCTGGACGAACGCCACCGTGCGGCCGCGGTACTTCGGCTTGCAGTACTCGGCCACGAGGATCGCCCCGGCCGCCCACTCACCGCCGAACCCGAGGCCCTGCAACGCCCGGAACACCAGCAACGTCTCGTAGTTCGTCGCGAAGCCGCACAGCACGGTGAAGAACGCGTACGCCACCACCGTGATGACCAGCGTCTTCGCTCGCCCGAACCGGTCGGCCATCACCCCGGCCACCGCGCCGCCGACGGCGCTCATCAGCAACGTGCTGGTGCCCAGCAACCCGGCCTCGGCCTTGGTGAGGCCGAAGTAGCCGGTGATCGCGACCAGGCTCAGCGGCAGGACCCAGTAGTCGTAGGAGTCCAGCCCGTACCCGCCGAACGCACCGATGAAGGCGCGCTTGCCCTTCGCGCCGAGACTGCGGAACCAGGCAGCGCGCCCTGTCTCCTCGGTCGTGGTCGTGCTCATGGGACACCTCGCAGCGTGGTGGAGGAGTGGTGGGGTGTGATGTGGCCCTCACTGTAAGGATTGTTCAACAATCCCACAAGACCACAATCCAACGATCCCTCCGGCGCTCCCACCCTGCTTCTCCGGCATCTGCAAGTACCACCAACTCTTGATCAAACCGTCGCTGAGCACCTCCAACTGGTTCGGCGCGCGCCGAACCAGTTGGAGGTAGTTACGAGCCTGTTGATGTCGGGTTGGTGGTACTTGCAGATGCCGGGCGGTCAGTTCGGGTTCGGCACGTGGCCGAACTCGGTCAACGGCACCGGAACCGCCTTCAGCGCGCTGAAGATCCCGGTCTCCCGGTGCAGCATCCGGCGCACCAGCCGCAGCCGCCGCGCCGGCGACGTCTCCTCCAGCAGCCGCTGGCGGTCGTCGACCGGCAGCAGGCAGTCGGCGGCGAGCAGGTACGACAACGCGCCCAGCTCCACGTCCGCGGCCGGGGCCGACCAGTCCTCGCGGTGCCAGGCGGCGCCGCAGTAGCGCTCGTGGGCGGCGCGGGCCCCGCGTTCCAGGATCGGCACGACCTCCAGCGCCGCCTCGGGCACCGGGACGTCGTCGAGGTACTCGACGCTGCCGAGCAGGTACGGGGCGGTGGTGGTGTCGACGTCGAGCAGGCGGAAGCGGCGCACCCCGCGCGTGACGATGTCGAAGCGGCCCTCCGGCAGCGGGCGGGCGTCGAGCAGGTCCGCCGAGCAGCCGATGTCCTGCAGGGAGCGGACGTTGTCGGCGCCGACCTCCCAGCCCTCCTTGATGCAGACCACGCCGAAGGTGCGGCCGAACAGGGTGCCGGTCATCAGGTCCACGACGAGCTGGCGGTAGCGCGGCTCGAAGATGTGCAACGGCAAAGACGCACCGGGCAACAGCACGGTGCCCAGGGGGAACAGGGGGAGCGTCTCGGCCACGCGTGCAACGTTACGGGGTGCCACCCCCGCCTGCTGGACGGCCGGATCCCGGCGGTCTCAGCACGGCGAACGGATCGGTGACTTTGATTCCCCTTGCGCTGAACCGGAACAGTGCGGCGGGGCGGCCGCCGGACGGTCCGGGCGGTGCGGTGCCGCCGGTCGGTTCGAGCAGCAGGCGGCGCGACAGCACGCGCTGCAGGTTCGTTGCGGAGACCCGGTAACCGAGTGCCGCGGAGTAGTGGTCGCGCAGCAGGGAGATGGTGAACTCCGGTGGCGCCAGCGCGAAGCCGAGGTTCGTGTACGACAGCTTCGAGGCGAGCCGGTGGCGGGCCCGGTGCACGATCGCGGAGTGGTCGAACGCCATGAGCGGCAGCGATTCCACGCAGTGCCACGCCGTGTCCGCCGGCACCTCCGGGTCGACGTCGGAGGGGACCAGGCCGAGGAACGCCGTCGCCACCACGCGGGGACCGGGAACGCGGCCGGGGGCGCTGAAGACGGCCAGTTGCTCCACGTGAGACAACTGTCGCGCGTCGACCTTCTCCGCGAGCTGGCGGCGGATCGACGACTCCACGTCCTCGTCCACCCGCAGGCCGCCACCCGGCAGCGACCAGCGGTGAGCGTGCGGCTCCCGCGCGCGTTCCCACAGCATGACCTGGAGTGACGCACCTCTCACCCGCAGCACGGCTGCCAGAACTTCGTGCCCCACACCTGCCACCCGGCTGATACTATCGGCCACGTTTTCGACCAATAGGCGAAAACCCCGGACCGAGGAGGCAGTGATGGTCGCTACCGCAACCGTGGAGCGAACCGCTTCGGGTGTGTACGGCGGAGTCGAGCCGAACGCCGCGTGGCGGGACGAGGTGCTGCGGCTCGCCGAGGAGCGGGACGCCGTCATCCTGGCGCACAACTACCAGCTGCCCGAGATCCAGGACATCGCCCACCACACCGGCGACTCGCTCGCGTTGTCCCGCATCGCCGCGCAGTCCGACGCGCAGACCATCATCTTCTGCGGCGTGCACTTCATGGCCGAGACCGCGAAGATCCTGTCGCCGGAGAAGACCGTGCTGATCCCGGACGAGCGCGCGGGCTGCTCGCTCGCCGACTCGATCACCGGTGCGCAGCTGCGCGAGTGGAAGGCGCAGCACCCCGGTGCCGTCGTGGTGTCCTATGTGAACACCACCGCCGAGGTGAAGGCGGAGACGGACATCTGCTGCACGTCGTCGAACGCCGTCGACGTGGTGCGCTCGATCCCCGCCGACCGCGAGGTGCTGTTCTGCCCGGACCAGTTCCTGGGCGCGCACGTCAAGCGCGAGACCGGTCGCGACAACCTGCACGTCTGGGCGGGCGAGTGCCACGTGCACGCCGGCATCAACGGCCCGGAGCTGGCCGAGCGCGCCGCCGCCAACCCGGACGCGGACCTGTTCATCCACCCGGAGTGCGGCTGCGCGACCAGTGCGCTGTACCTGAGCGGCGAGGGCATCGTCCCGGCGGAGAAGGTCAAGATCCTCTCGACCGGCGACATGATCACCGCCGCGCGCTCGACCAGCGCCCGCAAGGTGCTGGTCGCCACCGAGGTCGGCATGCTGCACCAGCTGCGCAAGGCCGCCCCGGAGATCGACTTCCGCGCCGTCAACGACCGCGCGTCCTGCACCTACATGAAGATGATTACCCCGGCCGCGCTGCTGCGGTGCGTGCGCGACGGCCTGGACGAGGTGCACGTGGACCTGGAGACCGCCCAGCGGGCCCAGGGCGCCGTGCAGCGCATGATCGAGATCGGCCAGCCCGGCGGCGGTGAGTGATGACCGCGCGCTGGGAGGCGCGGGCCGACCTGATCGTGGTCGGCACGGGCGTGGCGGGCCTGACCGCCGCGCTGCGGGCGCGTGAGCTGGGACTGCGCGTCCTGGTCGTCACCAAGGCGGCCGGCGACGACGGCAACACCCGGTGGGCGCAGGGCGGTGTCGCGGTCGTGCTGGAGGACCAGCACGACCCCGGTGACTCGGTCACCCGGCACATCGGCGACACGCTGACGGCCGGTGCCGGTCTGTGCGACGACGCCGCCGTGGCCGCGATCATCACGGACGGACCCGCGGCCGTGGCCCGGTTGCGGGAGCGCGGCGCGCTGTTCGACGCGCGGCCCGACGGTCTGCTCGAACGCACCCGCGAAGGCGGCCACAGTGCGTTCCGGGTCGTGCACGCCGGTGGCGACGCGACCGGTGCCGAGGTCGAACGCGCGTTGCTGAAGGCCACTGTGGACGGACGGGTTCCGTTGCTGGAGAACCACGTCGCCGTCGACGCGGTGAAGACGCCGCTCGGCGCGGTCGGCGGTCTGCTGGTGCTCGACGGCAACGGCGTGCCCGGTGTGCTGACCGCGCCCGCCGTGCTGCTCGCGACCGGTGGCCTCGGGCAGATGTACCAGGCGACCTCGAACCCTTCCGTGGCCACGGGCGACGGCCTCGCGCTGGCGCTGCGGGCCGGTGCGCTGGCCGCGGACGTGGAGTTCATCCAGTTCCACCCGACCGTGCTGTACACGGGCCGGGGCGCGCGTGGCCGGTGCCCGCTCGTCACCGAGGCCGTGCGCGGCGAGGGTGCCGTGCTGGTCGACGCGACGGGCGCGCGCGTGATGAAGGGCGTGCACCCGCTCGAAGACCTCGCCCCGCGCGACGTCGTGGCGGCGGCGATCACCCGGCACATGGCCGGTGGGCCCGGTGGCGTCGACGACCACGTGTTCCTGGACGCGACCTCGTTGCACGACATGGCTTCGCGCTTCCCGACCGTGCACGCGGCCTGCACCTCGGTGGGCATCGACCCGGCCGTGGACCCGATCCCCGTCGCCCCTGCGGCTCACTTCGCCTGCGGCGGCGTGGTCTCCACGGTCGACGGCCGCACCGGCGTGACCGGTCTGTACGCGGTCGGCGAGGTCGCCCGCACCGGTCTGCACGGCGCGAACCGGCTGGCGTCCAACAGCCTGCTCGAAGGCCTGGTGTGCGGCACCCGTGCCGCCGAGGCCGTGGCGTCGGACCTGGCCCTGAAGCTGATCGCCCCGGCACGCGCGGCCGAGCCCTCGCTGCCGACCGCTCCCGTGGCGGACCGCGACCTGCTGCAGCGCGTCATGTCGCGCTACGCCGCGATCGGCCGTGACGCGGAAGGCCTGGCCGTCGTCGGCTCGGCGCTCGACGTGTCCACCGTGGACAAGCAGCTGGAGTCGCGCGAGCTCGTCGAGGACGCGGCGCTGACCACGGCCGCCCGCGCGTTGATCGCGGCGGCCCAGGAACGCACCGAGTCGCGCGGCTGCCACGTGCGCACGGACTTCACCGAGCGGTCCGACGTGTGGCGGCGCAGCCAGCTCGTCCGGCTCACCCCGAGCGGCCAGCCCGTGCTGGCCGACCCCGTCCTGACCCACCCCGTGCTGGCGGAGGTTGTCGCATGACCACCGAGTTCGACTGGGACGACGCGAACCGGGTCATCCAGCTCGCGCTGGAGGAGGACCTCCGCTACGGCCTGGACGCCACGACGCTCGCGACCGTGCCGGAGAAGGCCGTCGCGACCGCGGAGATCACCCCGCGCGCGGCCGGCGTGCTGTGCGGCGTTCCCGTTGCGCGGGCGGCGTTCCAGCGCTACCTGCCCGAGGTCGAGGTGCTCTCCGAGGCCACCGACGGCGACAAGGCGGTGCCCGGCGAGCCCGCGCTGGTGCTGACCGGCCCGGCCCGCGGCCTGCTCACCGTGGAACGCACCGCGCTGAACCTGGTCTGCCACCTCTCCGGCATCGCGACGCAGACCGCGCGCTGGGTGGCGGCGGTCGAGGGCACCGGTGCCGCCATCCGCGACAGCCGCAAGACGTTGCCGGGCCTGCGGTTGCTGCAGAAGTACGCGGTCCGCTGCGGCGGCGGCGTGAACCACCGCATGGGCCTCGGCGACGCGGTCCTCATCAAGGACAACCACGTCGCCGCGGCCGGTTCGGTCGGCGCCGCCATCCGCGCGGCCCGCGAACACGCCCCCGACCTGCTGATGGAGGTGGAGGTCGACAGCCTCGCGCAGCTCGACGAGGCCATCGCCGAGGGCGCGGAACTGGTGCTGCTCGACAACTTCACCCCCGAGCAGTGCGCGCAGGCCGTGGCCCGCAGGCCCGCCGGGGTGAAGCTGGAGGCGTCCGGCGGCCTCACCCTCGACGTGGCCCGCCGCTACGCCGAGACCGGCGTCGACTACCTCGCCGTCGGCGGCCTCACGCACTCGTCCCCGTCACTCGACCTCGGCCTGGACCTGCGCTGACGGCCGGTACCGCCGCACGCCCACGTGCTGGACGCCGGGAAAGTTCTGCACCCGGCGCCAGTCCGCGGTCGGCGAGCCGACCCCGTTCCCCCTGGCGGAGAGGGCGTCGAGGTGGTCCTCGGCGCTGACCCACTCCGCGTAGTTGACGACCCGCTTGCCGTCCGCGCGGATGTGGAAGGCGGCGGAGATCCCGCCGGGGTGCGGGTCCGGGTCGCTGGCGAGGGCGGTGAACACCGAGTCGACCCACGCCCGTGCGGTGGCCTCGTCCTCGGTGTCGACGGTGACGAGCACGACGCAGCCGACCTCCCTGGTGGGGTCGTTCGGTCCGCCGGAGCGGTAGAGCGCGTAACCGTCGAGGTGGGTGCGGCCGCGGACGAACGCGGGCAGTTCGGGGAGGGTCATGTCCCTGATCCTGGGAGCTCGACCTAACCCGAGGTCAAGCGATCGGCCGGACGAACCGCCGGGGTTCGGCTCACCCCAGCCGCCGGTTGGCCAGCACGGGCAGGACCTCCCGCGCCTGCGCGACCGCCGCCACGTCCAGGTCGACCACCGCCACCTCCGGCCGGTCGGACAGCTGCGCCACGACGTTGCCGAACGGGTCCGCCACCGTCGAGTACCCGATGCCGGTCGGTGCGGACGAGCCCAGGTCGCCGGGGTAGGCCTGGCCGCACGCCACGACGAACGACGTGCAGTCCAACGCGCGCGCTCGCACCAGAAGCTCCCACTGCTCCTTCTTGCCGGGGCCGGCGCCCCACGACGCGCCCAGCAGCACCGCTGACGCGCCCTTGTCCGCCAGCGCGGTGAACAACGCGGGGAAGCGGACGTCGTAGCAGGTCGCCACGCCCAGGGTCACCCCGTCGAGCTCGAACGTCACCACGTCCGAGCCGGGCGCGACCGTGCGCGACTCCTGGAAGCCGAAGGCGTCGAACAGGTGGATCTTGTCGTAGCCCAGGTGCACGTCCGCGCCGGTCACCAGCGTGGTGTTGGCCACGCGGTCACCGGAGGGCGTGAACATGCCCGCCACCACCACGACGCCGTGCTCCACGGCGATCTCCCGCACCGCCGAGGCCCACGGGCCGTCCAGCGGTTCCGCGACCGGGCCCAGCGGCACGCCGAAGCGGCACATCGTCGCCTCGGGCAGCAGGACCACCCGCGCGCCGTCGGCCCTGCGCACCGCGTCGCGGACGAGCTCCAGGTTGGACCGGGGGTCGGTGGTGGAGCTGAGCTGACTCACGGCGATGCGCATGAGGACCACTGTAGGGTCGCGGACTGTGTCGCGTTACCCACTGCTCCTCGTCGTGCTGCTGGCCGTCGCGGGCTGCACCGAGACCGCCGCGCCCAACCCGGACGGTGGTGGCGTCGGCACGTCGATCGTGCTCGCCGACCGCGACGAACCGACGACGCTGAACCCGCTGCTCGGCTACGGCGCGCAGGGCGTGTCGAAGATCTACGACGGGCTGGTCGAGCACCGCCAGGACGGGTCGCTCGCCCCGCAGCTGGCCGCCGACCTGCCGCAGCCGGCGCCGGACGGCCTGAGCTGGACGGTGAAGCTGCGCGGGGACGTGAAGTTCACCGACGGCAGCACGTTCGGCGCCGAGGACGTCGTCGCCACCTACACCGCCGCGTTGCAGAGCCAGGTCAAGGACCGGTTCGCCACGCTGAAGAGCGTCGACCAGCTCGACCCGTCCACGGTGCGGTTCCAGCTGAACCAGCAGCACGCCGCGTTCCCGCACCTGCTCGTGCTCGGCGTCCTGCCGAGCGAGCAGGCGAACCCGAGCGGGCAGCCGGTCGGCACCGGCCCGTACAAGGTCGTCGACTGGAAGAAGGGCGACCGGCTGCTGCTGACGGCCAACGAGGACTACTTCGGCGGCGCGCCCAAGGTGAAGAAGCTGACCGTCGTGTTCGTCACCGACGACAACCAGCGCGCCCGCCGCATGCAGGACGGCGAGTTCGACGGCACCGTGCTGCCGCCCAAGCTCGCCGCCACCTTCCCCAACCGGTCCGGCCTCCAGGTCCGCTACCACCGCAGCGCCGACTACCGGGCCGTCGCGCTGCCCGCCGCGCACCCCGTCACCGGCAACGCCGCCATCCGCCTCGCGCTGAACTACGCGGTCAACCGGCAGGGCATGATCGACAGCCTCCTCGACGGCAAGGGCACCGTGGGCTTCACGCCGGTGCCGGACGCGCTGGCCGAGGACTTCGACCCGACGGTGAAGTTCCGCTACGACAAGGCGGAGGCCGCGCGCCAGCTCGACGCCGGCGGCTGGCTGCCGGGACCGGACGGCATCCGGGTCCGCGAGGGCGTCGCCGCCCGCTTCACCCTGATGTACCCGCTGGGCGACGACTTGCGCGCCGACCTCGCCACCGCGTTCGCCGCCGACGCGAAGGCCGTGGGCGTGGACGTGCAGCTCGCCGGCCTGTCGTGGGAGGCGATCCGCCCGCGCGTCGGCCAGGACGCGCTGCTGTCCGGCGAGGGCTCGCCGTTCGACCCCGACCTGATGCTGCACGGACTGCGCGGCCAGGGCAGCCCGGCCGCGGACGTGGCGCTGGAGAACGGCCGCAAGCTGGTCGACCCGGCCCAGCGCGCCGTGGCCTACAAGCTCTTTCAGCAGGCCTACGCGGCCGTGCCGACGATGGCGGTGCTGGTGTTCCCCGAGCACGCCTACGTGCTGCGCGACTCGTGGACCGGCTACCAGCCCGTCGTCGACCCGAACTCCTACGGAGCCCTGTCCTGGGGTCCCTGGTGGAACCTGGAGCGCTGGGAACCTAGGTGAGCCGGGCGTTGATCTCGCGGACGGCCCGCTCCGGGTCGTCCGCCCAGAACTCGACCCGCTCCACCTGCTTCGCCCCGGTCTTGCCGAGGTCGACCAGCTGCGGCCCGCGGAACGGCACCGACACGTTCGTCCTGGTCAGCGAATGGATGACGACGGCGTCACCGACCACCTCGACGGTGCGCTGACCCTTGTGGCCGCGCTCGGCGACCTCCGCGGTCGCCAGGTCCTCCGTCGGGATGCGCCAGTCGAAGAACCCCAGCTGCCGCAGCCGCAGCTCGTCGTCCGTCACCGCGTGCGGCTGCTTGTGCAGCACGTAGAGCGCGCCCACGCACACCACCACGTTCAGCCCGCCGACCAGCAGCAGCACGACCTGCAGCCACCACACGTCGAGTGCGAACGCGACGAGCGCCATGCCGACCGCCGTGATGATCAGGAACCGCCAGTACCGCGGCCGCATGCGCTTGCCGTAGGGGATCTCCACCATGGACCGGAGCCTATTTCCGCAGCGCACGCACCGCGGCCCCGGGGTTGCCCGCCCGTGGCAGAGTAGGGCCGTGAGCGACCTGATCTTCCTGGACAGCGCCGGTTCCTCGATCCCGCCCGCCGAGGTGGTCGACGAGGTGGTCGGCCACCTGCGCCGCGAGACCGAGATCGGCGGCTACCGGGCCGCCGCGGAACGCGCCGACGACCTCGAGGCGGGCTACGGGGTGCTGGCCGAGCTCTTCGGCGTGCGGCCGTCGGAGGTCGCGTTCACCGACAGCGCCACCCGCTCGTGGCTCACCGCGTTCGACGCCGTCCCGCTGGCCGCCGGCGACCGCGTGCTGGTCACCGAGGTCGAGTACGGCGGCAACGCGGTGCCGATGCTGCGCCGCGCGGAGGAGACGGGCGCGACGATCGAGGTCGTGCCGTCGGACCGGCACGGGCAGGTCGACGTCGACGCGCTCGACCTCGACGACCGGGTCAAGCTGATCTCGCTGGTGCACGTGCCCACCAACGGCGGCCTGGTCAACCCGGTGAACGAGGTCACGGCGAAGGCCCGCGAGGTCGGCGCGCTGGTCCTGCTCGACGCCTGCCAGTCGACCGGCCAGCTCGACCTGCGCGGCCTCGACTACGACCTGCTCGTCTGCACCGGCCGCAAGTGGCTGCGCGGGCCGCGGGGCACGGGCGCGCTGGTGGTGAAGGACGACGTGCGGCCCAGGCTGCGCCCCCGGCTGTTCGACCACAGCGGCGCCGAGTGGGCGGCCGCCGACCGCTACGAGCCGCGTGACGACGCCCGGTGGTTCGAGCTGTGGGAGTACAACGTCGCTGACCGGCTCGGGCTCATCGCCGCCGCGAAGTACGCGCTGGCCAAGGGCCTCGACGTCATCGAGGCCGAGGTCACCGCCCGTGCCAAGCGCTTGCGCGAGGGGCTGGCGCGCATCCCCGGCATCACCGTCCACGACCTGGGCGAACGGCACTCGGGCATCGTCACGTTCACGTCCGAGCGGGTCCCGCCGACGGAGCTCAAGGACCGGCTGTGGGACCGGGAGGTCGCCGTCACGGTGTCGCAGGCCGCGGCCACCCGGATCGACATGACCCGCCGCGGCCTGGACGAAGTAGTGCGGGCCTCCCCGCACTACTTCGTCACCGACCAGGAGGTCGATCAGGCGCTGGAACGGGTCAGCACGTCTGCCCGATGACCCGCTTCACGCAGTCCGAGTAGCTCAGCAGCAGGTCGACGGCGCGGTCGTTGCGCGCGGTCTGCGTCGCGATGGCCGTGTCGCGCGGGTAGAAGCCGTTGAGGCCGCTGCCGCTCGCCGGGTACATCTCGAAGGTGTAGGCCCAGATCTTGTGCTGGCCCCACATCCAGTCGTCGCTGCTGCCGTCGGTGATGTACAGGTCGCTCGCCTGCTCCGGCGTGTAGCCGTTGGTGGCGGCCATCTGCCTGCCCAGCGTCTGGAACGCGCGCGCCTCGTCCGCGTTCAGGCCCGTGTCGGTGTCCGAGCGGGTGTAGCCGTACGGCCACAGCACGAGCTCCGAGTACGAGTGGAAGTCGATGAACGTCTTGATCTGCTGGGCGCCACCGACCACGCGCGAGTTCACGAAGTTGCGGATGACCGAGGTCTCCGGCGCCGAGAACGCCGCGGTGCCGCGGTAGGTGTCCGACGTGCTGCTGCCGCTGGAACCACCGCAGCAGCCCCACTTGTAACCCCAGTTGCGGTTGAGGTCGGTGCCGTTGCCCTGGCGGTTCTTGCGCCAGCCGCGGAACGAGCCGGTCTCGATGTCGTACTCGGCGCCGTCCGGGTTCATCATCGGGACGAGCCAGACCTCGCGGTTGTCGACCAGGTCCTTCACCGCGGGGGTGGCGTAGTTGTCGGTGAAGCGCTTGATGATCTGCAGGCACTGCTCGACGGTCAGGTGCTCGCGGGCGTGCTGACCGCAGACGAACAGCACCTCCGGCTCGTTCTCGTCGGTCGCGACGTTGTCGCTGACCTTCAGCGCGTAGATGTCGCGGTTCTGGTAGCTCTTGCCGATGCTGCGCAGGCTCGCCAGCGTCGGGTGGTCGCGCACCGTCTGCTGCAGCTCCGCGGTCATCTCCGCGTAGTTGTGGTAACCGGCGTAACCCGACGGGAAGTCCTGCGCGCCGACCTGGCCGGGGACCGGGTCCGTGAAGTCGACCTTGCCGAGCTTCTTCAGCTCCTGCTCGAAGTCACCGACGTACTTCAGGGGCAGCCCGGTCGCCTGCAGGGCGCGGTACTGGGCCTTGTCGGCGACGACCTGGACGGTGGTGAGCTTCGTCGCGCCGAGCACGTCGACACCGATCTGGGCGACCTGCGTGCGTTCTGCGGACGTGTTCGCCTCGACCTCCAGCAGGTAGCGGCCGGAGTCGGCGGTGCTGGGCACCGCCATGCCCGCTACCAGCACGGGCAGGCACACGGCGAGCACTGCGGCGATCTTGCCGCGGCGCTTGTTGGACATCTTTCCTCCATCATCAGCAGGGGTTTGCGACGGAGTGGTGCTCGACCGAGCGTGGCGGCCCCGTCACGGGCTGAGGTAGCGCCGATAGCGGGCTGACCGTTGACAGATTTCGGCAGGAACTAGGCTGTGGGGCATGCTGAACCGCATCGACCTGCGAGGTCGCACCACGACCCCCGCTCAGTTGCGCGCCATCGTGCCGCGCGCCGAGGTGGACGTGGACGCGGTGCTGCATCACGTGCGGCCGATGGTGGACGCGGTCGCCGCCCGCGGCGTCGAGGCGGCGCTGGAGTACACGGAGAAGTTCGACGGCGTTCGCCCGGCGTCCGTCCGCGTTCCCGCCTCCGAGCTCCCGGCCGCTCTGTCCTCACTGGACCCCGCCGTGCGCGCGGCACTGGAAGAGGTCATCGCACGCACCCGGCGCGTGCACGCCGACCAGCAGCGCGTCGGCACGACGACCCAGGTGGTCCCCGGCGGCACCGTCACGGAGAAGTGGGTGCCGGTCGCGCGCGTCGGCCTCTACGCGCCCGGCGGCCTCGCCGTCTACCCGTCGACGGTCGTCATGAACGTCGTGCCCGCCCAGATCGCCGGCGTCGAGTCGCTGGTCGTGGCCTCACCGCCGCAGGCGGAGTTCGGTGGCCTGCCGCACCCGACGATCCTGGCCGCCGCCGCGTTGCTCGGCGTCGACGAGGTGTGGGCCGTGGGCGGCGCCCAGGCCATGGCCCTGCTGGCGCACGGCGGCGTGGACACCGACGGCGCCGAGCTGGCGCCGGTCGACGTCATCACCGGACCCGGCAACATCTACACGACGGCGGCGAAGCGGTTGCTGCGCGGCCTGATCGGCATCGACTCCGAGGCCGGGCCCACGGAGATCGCGATCCTCGCCGACTCCTCCGCCGACCCGGTGCACGTGGCCGCCGACCTGATCAGCCAGGCCGAGCACGACCCGCTCGCCGCCTCGGTGCTGGTCACCGACTCCGACGAGCTCGCCGACGCGGTGGACGCCGAGCTGGAGCGCCAGGTCGGCGCCACCAAGCACGTCGACCGGATCCGCACGGCGCTGTCCGGCCCGCAGTCCGGCATCGTGCTCGTGTCCTCGGTGGACGAGGGCGTGCGCGTGGTCGACGCCTACGCCGCGGAGCACCTGGAGGTCCAGACGCGCGACGCCCGCGCCGTGGCGGACCGGGTCCGCTCGGCGGGCGCGATCTTCGTCGGTCCGTACGCGCCGGTGTCGCTGGGCGACTACTGCGCCGGCTCGAACCACGTGCTGCCCACCGGTGGCTGCGCGCGGCACTCGTCGGGGCTCTCCGTGCAGACGTTCCTGCGCGGCATCCACGTGGTCGACTACTCCGAGGAAGCCCTGCGCGAGGTGGCGGACAAGGTCGTCGCGCTGGCCAACGCGGAGGACCTGCCCGCGCACGGTCAGGCCGTGACGGCGAGGTTCCCCCGATGAAGCCGGTGGTCGGCGCGCGGGTCGAGCTCTCCGACCTGCCGCTGCGCGAGGACCTGCGCGGCCGCACGCCGTACGGCGCACCGCAGCTCGACGTGCCGTACCGCCTCAACACCAACGAGAACCCGTACGCGCCGACGGACGCGCTGGCCGCCGACGTCGTCGCGGCGGTCGCGGAGATCGCCGGGGAGCTGCACCGCTACCCGGACCGCGACGCGATGGCGTTGCGCGAGGACCTGGCCGCCTACCTGACGGAGGCGACCTCGGTCACCCTCACGTCGGAGAACGTCTGGGCCGCCAACGGGTCCAACGAGATCCTCCAGCAGGTGCTGCAGGCGTTCGGCGGGCCCGGCCGGGTGGCGCTCGGGTTCGAGCCGTCGTACTCGATGCACCCGATCATCGCCGCCGGCACCCGCACCGAGTGGTCGCCGACGCCGCGCCGCCCCGACTTCTCGCTGGACGTGGAGAAAGCGGCGGCGATCATCGCCGAGACCCGCCCGGACGTCGTCTTCGTGACGTCGCCGAACAACCCGACCGGCCAGTCGATCCCGCTGGAGGACCTGCGGCTGCTGATCGCGTCCACCACCGGCGTGATCGTCGTCGACGAGGCGTACGCGGAGTTCTCGCCGCAGCGCAGCGCGATCGAGCTGCTCGACGAGTACGGCGCGCAGCTGATCGTCTCGCGGACCATGTCGAAGGCCTTCGCGTTCGCCGGCGGCCGGCTCGGCTACCTGGCCGCGGCGCCGGCCGTGGTCGACGCGTTGCAGCTGGTGCGCCTGCCCTACCACCTCTCGCAGCTCACGCAGGCGGCCGCGCGGGCCTCCCTGCGGCACGCCGCGGAGACGCTGGGTTCGGTGGCGCTGCTGGCCGCCGAACGCGACCGCGTGATGGCCGAGCTGAGCGCCCTGGGTTTCCAGGTCGTGCCCTCGGACGCGAACTTCGTGCTGTTCGGCTGGTTCGAGGACGCGCGGTCGACGTGGAGGTCCTACCTGGACCACGGCGTGCTGATCAGGGACGTCGGAATCGCGGGTCACCTGCGGGTGACCATCGGAACGCCCGAGGAGAACGACGCTTTCCTCGCGGCCAGCAAGGAGGTCAGCCGGTGAGTCGCGTGGGCAAGGTGGAGCGCACGACCAGGGAGTCGTCGGTCCTCGTGGAGATCGACCTGGACGGCACCGGCCAGGTGGAGATCAGCACCGGCGTGCCGTTCTACGACCACATGCTCACCGCGTTCGGTGTGCACGGCTGCTTCGACCTGGTCGTGCGCGCCACGGGCGACACGCACATCGACGCGCACCACTCGGTCGAGGACATCGCGATCGTGCTCGGCCAGGCGCTGCGGGAGGCGTTGGGGGACAAGAAGGGCATCCGCCGCTTCGGCGACTGCTGGATCCCCATGGACGAGACTCTCGCGCACGCGGCGGTCGACGTCTCCGGCCGCCCGTACACCGTGCACCGCGGCGAGCCGGAGCAGTTCAACAGCTTCGTCATCGGCGGCAACTACCCGTTCGTGCTGAACCGGCACGTGTTCGAGTCGCTGGCGTTCCACGCGCAGATCGCCCTGCACGTGCGCGTGGAGTACGGCCGCGACCCGCACCACATCGCCGAGGCCGAGTACAAGGCGATCGCGCGTGCCCTGCGCGCGGCCGTGGAGCCCGACCCGCGCGTCGGCGGCGTTCCGTCGACCAAGGGCGTGCTCTGATGCCCAAGGAGGTCGTCGTCATCGGCCTGCTGGCGTTGGCGGGCTTCCTGGGTGGCGGGGTGTACTCGACGTGGAAGACCGCGAGGGGCGCGGCGGTCGTCCTGCTGGTGCTGGCGGTGATCGCCGTCGGCGGCGCGGTGCTCTGGCTGATCTAGGTCCGGACCACCAGAATCAGGCGAGTGAGCGAGCCGCCCGAATACGACGCGTTCTTCTCGTGCAGCCGGGCGTTGGACGGCACGCTCGCCCCTGAGCTGCGCCGCGGCGTGGAGCGGTTCGCGAAGCCCTGGTACCGGCGGCGGGCGGTGCGGGCGTTCCTCGACGACGCCCCGCCGCCGGACACCCCCGGCCGCTGGGCGTCGATCGAGTCGGCGCTGGGCCGGTCCCGCTGGCTGGTGCTCCTCGCGTCACCGGAGGCGGCGGCCTCGCCGCGGGTCGCCCGCGAGGTCGGGTGGTGGCTGGAACACCGGTCGGCACACCGGGTCCTGGTGGTGCTGACGGCGGGGGAGTACTCGGCGTCGGTGCCGGCGGCGCTGCGGACCGCGCTGGGCCAGGAACCGCGCTGGGTCGACCTGCGGTGGCTGCGCTCGGCCGATCAGGTCGACCCGTCGAACCCGCGGCTGCGGGCGGCCGTCGCCGGCATCGCGAGCACCGTGCGGGGCGTGCCCGAGGACGACCTCGTCGGCGAGCACGTCCGCGAGCGCCGCCGGACCGTTCGGCTGGCGCGCGGTGCCGTGACGGCACTGGTGCTGCTGACCGCCGCCGTGCTGGTGGCGGCGTTCCTCGCGGTGGGACAACGGGACTCCGCGCGCGACCAGGCCAGGACGGCGACCGCCCGCGGCCTGGCGTCGGCGGCCGTCGCCTCGGTGCGCACGGACCTGTCGCTCGCGCAGGCCCTGGCGGCCGAGGCGTACCGGGTCGAGCCGAACGAGCAGACGCGCGCCGCGTTGTTCCAGGCGCTGACCGCGAGCCCGCAGCTGGACCGGTACGTGCCCGTCGGCGGGGTGGTGTCGTCGCTCGCGGCCTCGGCGGACGGGAAGGTCGTGGTCGCGGGAACCGAGGACGGTCGCGTGGTGCGGCTGCCGCTGACCGGCGGGCGCACCGAGGAACGCGTGTCGTCGAACCCGGTGAGCACGGTCGCCGTGAGCGCCGACGGCGGCGTGGTCGTGGCGGCCTCGTCGGGTTCCGCGCTGCGCTGGGACCGTTCCGGCGCGCACCGGACCGACCTGCCCGGCCACCCGGCCGTGCTGACCGCGGTGTCACCGTCCGGCCGGTTCTCCGCCGTCTACACCGCACCGGCCGCGGACGGTGCCACCACCGGCACCCGGACCGTCCACGACGGACAGACCGGCCAGGTGGTCACCCGCGCGGAGACCGCGTCGCCGGTGACGTTCCTGCGCCTGCCCGACGACGGCACGCTGCTGGAGGTCTCCTACGACAGCTGGGTCCGCCGCTCGCCCGCGACCCTGGACGTCACCTCGGCCACACCGGCGGGTCCCGCACCCGCCTTCGGTGTCCGGGCCGGCCTCTCGCCGAACGGCGACCACTACGGCTACTCGTGGGAGGGCGAGACCGCGCTGTGGACCACCACGGCCGCGTTCACCCCGGCCCCGCTGTCCCGCGTCCCCACCGGCCGCGCCAGCCCGTCGTTCGTCGCGGTCAGCCCGGACGGCGCACGCACCGCCGTCGCCGACACCGGCACGATCCACGTCTACGAGATGACCGGCCCCGACCCCGGCGAACGCGTGCGGCTGGAGGGCAACACCGCCACGCCGTTCGTGGAGTTCCTGGGCGACGGCGACCACCTGGTGTCCGCCACCCGCGACCAGCTGGTGCTGTGGGACCTGACCCGCAACACCCGCATCAGCCGGCCGGAGCCGACAGCGGTGCCCCTGGTGTGCACGGCGTGCCCGCCCCCGTTCGTGGCGTCGGCGAACGGCCGGACCGCCGTGGCCTCCGGCGAGGAGCTGGCGGTCGACTCCCGCGCACTCGGCGCGGAACAGCCGAACCTGTTCGGCCCGCCCGTCTGGAACGGCGACCACCTGTTCCTGGTGACCACCCCCGACGGCATCGGCGAGACGTGGGAGGTGCGCGACGGCATGCGCCGCCTCGCGCAGTGGAAGGGCACGGTCACAGCGGACCACGTGCTGGCCATGGCCGTCTCCGCCGACGAACGCCGCGTCGTGACCGTGAACGAGCTCGGCGACGTGCAGGTCCTCGAAGGCCCCGACCTCGCCGTTGCGCGAACGACCACCCTGAACCGCGAACTCTCCCAAGACGGCTGGCCGCCCGCGGGCCACCTGGCGGCGGTGAGCCCCGACACCGCTTTCGCCGCCGTCGCGACCCCGGACTCCGTCACGGTGGTCGACGTGTCCACCGGCACCCAGCACCCGTTGCCCGGCGGCAAGGCCCGAGCGGTGACCTTCACCCGCGACACCCTGCTCGTCCAGCGCGCCGACCGCATCGAGGCCTGGAACCCCGCCGGCACCTCGCTGCGGCACACGTTCCGCACCGACCCGGGCTACCTGCCGGGCCTCTCGGCGAACTCCACCTTCGTCACCCAACTCCGCCGCGACCGCGTGCTCGTCCTCTCCTGGCTCGCGACCGGCGACCTGGTCGGCGAGGTGCGCCTGGCCGAACAGGCGGGCAGGTACGGCCGCATCGGCACGGCGTTCGACGGCGACACGCGCCTGCTGACGGCGATCTCCGAAACCGACCTGCGCACGTGGGACCTGTCGGCCGAGAACTGGGTGCGCGCTGCCTGCGCCTCTGCGGGGCGGGCGGTGACGGAGGAGGAGTGGCAGCGGTTCGCCGGGAGTCCGCCGGGGGAGCTGACCTGCGGGTGAGGGGGTTCAGCGGCCGGTTCTGGGGTTGTTTCGCTTGTCGGTGCGGTCGAGGTAGGCCGCCGGGACGTGCTGGGTGAGCCACACGCCGTTCGCGCTGACCCGGAACTCGTGCCCGTCCGCGTGCATCCCCTTGGCATCCACGACCAGGACCAACGGCCGCCCCCTGCGCGCCCCGACCCGGCGAGCGGTCTCCCGGTCGGGCGACAGGTGCACGTCGTGCCGCGCCATCGGCCGCAACCCGTCGCGCATGATGTCGTCCAGGTACTGCTCGACGGTGCCGTGGAACAACTCGTCCGGCGGCGTGGCTGGTGCGAGCGCGAGGTCGACCTCGACGCTGTGCCCCTGGTTCGCCCGAATCCGGTCGCCGTCGATGGTGAAGCGCTGCTTGTCGTTCCTGCGGACGACCTCTTCGAGCTCTTCGCGGCTGACCTTGAGCGCGGCGAGGAGGTCTGCGGTCGCGACCCAGCCCTGGGCGTCGAGGGTGAGGCCGAGGCGTTCCGGCTGGTGTCTCAGGGCCTTCGACATCCGCTTGGAGAGGCGGATCATCCTTTCGTCTTCCATGGCCCTCAGGAAAGCACGGCGGTCGAGCGGGTTTTCGGTGCTCGGCCCGCGGTGTCGAGGCGTGCGCGTCACTCGGACGGGTGAAGGTTGTCCGGATCTGCGTCCTGGGTCGTCTGATGGGGTGGTGAGTTCGAATTCGTGTCCGGAACTCATGATCGAGTTCGCCCCGGGATGAGGAGGCGCGGGGGCCGGCAGAGGTTCGTGGAGAGGAGTCAGCGTCTGGAGGGGTGAGCGCCGGGAGGGGGAGTCGGGAGGGACGAGCGTCGGGGAGGAACGCCGTCAGGGCGGGAACTGGTCTGCGGACGTCGGGCAAGGCGCGCGACCGGGGTGCTCACGCGACCTGCCCGCTGCACATCGCCCGCGCCAACACACCGCGTCCACGGCACCGCCGCGCGTCCACGGCACCGCCACGTCCCCGCAACGCGCCAACGCGCCTACGTCACCGCGGCGTGCCACCGCACCCCCGCACCGCCGCCCACCGCCGCGCCGCGGCCCACCGCCGCGCCGCGGCCCACCCCCGCACCGCCGTCCACCGCCGCGCCGCGCGCCCGCGCCACCGCGGAGCCCACTACGCCGACCCGCCCTCCAGCACCGGCTTCAACCGCGGCGCCCCGGGCCCGAGCTCCGCCTGCTCGTCGTCGATGTTCTGCAACGCACAACTGCGCAACGACAAACACCCACACCCGATGCACCCCGTCAGCCGGTCCCGCAGCCGGAACAACGCGTCGATGCGCGCGTCGAGCTCGGCCTTCCACGAGCGGGACAGCCGTTCCCAGTCGGACTTGGTCGGGGTGCGGTTGTCGGGGAGCTGGGCGAGGGCGTCGCGGACGGCTTCGAGGGTGAGGCCGACGCGTTGCGCGGTGCGGATGAAGGCGAGGCGGCGCAGGACGGAGCGGGGGTAGCGGCGTTGGTTGCCGGCGGTGCGCACGGAGCCGATGAGGCCGCGGTCCTCGTAGAAGCGCAGGGCGGTGTGGGGGACGCCGCTGCGTTCGGCGACCTGGCCGATGGTCAGCATTTCGGGCAGCTTGCTCACCTGATCATCGTAGCCGCTTGACCTCCAGCATGGTGGAGGTTGAAGAGTTGGTGGCATGCAACGGATACCGGAGCTCTTCGCGAGGATGACCGGGGACGAGAAGCACGAGTGGGCCGCCGCCTCCACGATCGACGTGCTGTGGGTCCTCTACGACCGGGTGCTGAACGTGTCGCCGGCGACGGTCGACGACCCGGGGCGGGATCGGTTCCTGCTGTCCAAGGGGCACGGGCCGATGGCCTACTACGCCGTGCTCGCGGAGAAGGGGTTCATCGACGAGTCCGCTTTGGACGGCTGGACGTCGTGGGACAGCCCGCTCGGGCAGCACCCGGACCGCGTGCTCGTCAACGGGGTGGAGATCAGCAGCGGGTCGCTCGGGCACGGGTTGCCGATCGCGGTCGGGACGGCCATCGGGCAGCGGGTCGCCGGGAGTGCGGGGCGGACGTTCGTGCTGGTCGGGGACGGGGAGCTGGACGAGGGCAGCAACCACGAGGCCATCGCGGTCGCGGCGCGGCGCGGGGTCGGCAACCTCACCGCGATCGTGATCGACAACGAGAGCGCGTGGTACGGCTGGCCGGGTGGGGTCCAGGAGCGGTTCGCGGTCGAGGGGTGGGCGGCGACCACCGTCGACGGGCGGGACCACGAGGCGATCTTCGCGGCGTTGACCGCGCGGTACGACCGGCCGAACGTCGTCGTCGCCAGGACGGGGAAGAGCTCATGACCATGCGCGAGGCGTTCATCAAGACGGTCAACCAGGCGCTGCACACCGATCCGAGGGTGGCTGTCGTGACCGCTGTCATCTCGGCGGTCAACTTTCCACAAGACCACGAACGAGTAGTAGACGTCGGCATTCGCGAACAGGCGATGGTCGGTGTTGCGGGCGGGCTTGCGCTCACGGGACTGCGTCCTGTCGTGCACAGCTACGCGCCGTTTCTGGTCGAGCGGCCGTACGAGCAGATCAAACTCGATATCGGTCATCAGGACGTCGGTGCGGTGTTCGTGAGTATCGGTGCTTCGTACGACGACCCGGTGTGGGGGCGTACGCATCAATCGCCGGGAGATGTCGCATTGTTCGACACGCTTCCGGGATGGGAAGTGCACGTGCCCGGTCATCCGGAAGAGGTCACTCCTCTGCTTGAGGAAGCTCTCAAAAAAGACAACCGCGTCTACCTGAGGCTTTCGCTGCGCGAGAACGCGCAGGCGTATCCGGTGGGTGAGGGGTTCACCGCGTTGCGTCACGGAAAACGCGGAGTGGTGCTTGCCGTGGGACCGATGCTCGACCGTGTGCTCAAGGCCGTCGAAGCCGAGAACGCCGACGTCACGGTGCTGTACGCGGCAACGGTCCGGCCGTTCGACTCGGACGGTCTGCGGAAAGCGGTCGAGGACACCGACCACGCCGACGTGCTCGTCGTCGAGCCGTATCTCGAAGGAACTTCATCCCACCTGGTTTCCGAAACCCTGCAACAAATCCCGCACCGCGTTCGTTCTACGGGTGTCAAACGACACGCAGAGCTCCGCAACTACGGCACGGCCGAGGACCACGACGCTGCGCACGACCTCGACGTGGTGGGGCTGGGGAGCACTGTGCGGAGTTTCTTCAGGGGGTGAAGGAACATGTTCGCGGTCATGGGGGATGACTGGACCGGCGCGCCTTCCCGCGCCGTTTAGGGGAGAAGGGCGCACGACCGGGCGAGGTGCCCGGTCGTGCGCACCTCCACGAGTGGGACGTCCCTGGCATGTCGGCAGGGTCTCGCGCGGCGGAGGGGGAATGATGTGCGCGTGAGAATGCTGATCTGGACCCCGTTGAACACCGCCGAGCTGCAGAAGGACATGCACGGCGCCAACGTCGGTCCCGCGGCGCTCGTCCCCGTGCAGTCGGGGACGGTGCTGCTGCCCTCCCTCGACATCAGGCTCGCCGAGGCCGTGCTCATGGCGGCACGGGTGCGCAAGGTCGCAGGACGCGCCGCCCTGTTCGTGTGGAACGAGAACGCCGCCGCCTGCTACCCGCTCGTCAAGGCCTCACCCGCCGGGCGGGCCTGGTTCTGGGGCGCCCGCGACGACGTGGTGGAGCTGCTCGCGGCGGCCAAGCGGTCCGGCCGGGTCGGGCGGGCCGTCGAGCGGTCGTTCAGCGGCCTGCTGGAGCAGCAGCGCGGCGAGAAGGGGCTGGCCGCGGCCACCGAGCGGTTCACGGCGCTGCAGACCGGCGTCACGACCGGTGAGGTGCGGGCGGCGCTGGGCGAGCACGACCACGGTGCCGAGGCGGTGCCGCGGTTCCTGCGGGCGTGCGGGCTGCCGGACGTGGCGCAGGTCGCCGAGCTCGCCGAGGAGGGCCGCGCGGACGCCTGGCTGTCCCCGCTCGCCCCGCCGCGCACGGCGGGCTGGCCCAAGGCGCTCATCCCGCCGATCTGGCTGGTGCTGCTGGTCGCGCTGCTCGCGTTCGGCCTGCCCGTGTGGGTGTTCCTGCTCGCCTGGGTGGCCAGCGTCGTGGCGGTCTACGCCGCCGTGGCCGCGGCCGGGAAGCACCTGGTCCAGCGCAAGCCGGTCAACGCCGTGCTGCCGGTAATCCCCGTCACGCAGGGCGCCGCACCCACCGACTGACGCGGACCGACTAACCTGGACGGCGTGGCACGCGTCGTCGTTCTTGACTATGGCTCCGGCAACCTGCGCTCCGCCGAGCGCGCGCTCCAGCGGGTCGGCGCCCAGGTCGAGGTGACCTCGGACGCCGCCGCGGCGCGCAACGCCGACGGGCTCGTCGTGCCCGGCGTGGGCGCGTACGCGGCGTGCATGCAGGGGCTCAACTCGGTGCGGGGCGCGCGGATCATCGGCGAACGGCTCGCCGGTGGCCGGCCGGTGCTGGGCATCTGCGTGGGCATGCAGATCCTGTTCGAGCGCGGCATCGAGCACGGCGTGCTGACGGAGGGTTGTGGCGAGTGGCCCGGCACCGTCGAGCGGCTCGACGCGCCGATCGTGCCGCACATGGGCTGGAACACGGTCAGGGCACCGGAGGGCTCACGGCTCTTCGCCGGGCTTGACGACGACACGCGGTTCTACTTCGTCCACTCCTACGGCGTGCGCAAGTGGGAGCTGGAGCCGGCCGAACACCTCCGGCCGCCGCTCGTGACGTGGGCCGACCACGCGGGCGACGACTTCGTGGCCGCGGTCGAGAACGGGCCGCTGTGGGCGACCCAGTTCCACCCGGAGAAGTCCGGTGACGCCGGGGCGCACCTGCTGCAGAACTGGCTCAAGACCCTGTCGTGACCGCGGCCCGCCGGTGTGTCCGGTGAGGACACCGGTCCGGTTCCCGCTCGCCACGGCCGTCACGGAGCGCGTGCGGGGGGAGGCTAGGCTGAGCGCGTGACGTTCACACTCCTCCCCGCTGTCGACGTGGCCGACGGTCGTGCCGTTCGCCTCGTGCAGGGCGAAGCCGGTACCGAGACGAACTACGGCGAGCCGCTGGACGCCGCCCTGCAGTGGCAGCGCGACGGCGCGGAGTGGGTCCACCTGGTCGACCTGGACGCCGCCTTCGGGCGCGGCTCGAACCGCGAGCTGGTGGCGCGGGTCGTCGGCGAGCTGGACGTGCGGGTCGAGCTGTCGGGCGGCATCCGCGACGACGCGTCGCTGGAGGCCGCGCTGGCCACCGGCTGTGCCCGCGTGAACCTCGGCACCGCCGCACTGGAGGACCCGCAGTGGTGCGCGAAGGCCATCGCCCGGTACGGCGAGAAGATCGCCGTGGGCCTCGACGTGCGCATCACCGAGGAGGGCCACCGGGTCAAGGGCCGCGGCTGGACCTCCGACGGCGGTGACCTGTGGGAGGTGCTGGACCGCCTCGACCGCGACGGCTGCGCGCGGTACGTGGTCACGGACGTGTCGAAGGACGGCACGCTCACCGGCCCCAACGTCGCCCTGCTGGCCGAGGTCTGCGCCCGCACCGACGCGCCGGTCGTCGCCTCCGGTGGGGTGTCCAGTGTGGACGACCTGGTGGCGCTCGCGAAGCTCTCCCGCGACGGCGTGGAGGGCGCGATCGTCGGCAAGGCGCTCTACGCGGGCGCCTTCACGCTCCCGGAAGCGCTTGCTGCGGTGCGTTGACCACGCTCTCGACGTGACGGGCCGCGGCCTCGTGCGTGACACCGGTGGTGTTGAGCACATCGGCCGCGGTCCCTCCTTCTTCGAGCAGCACGCCGAGCAGGATGTGCTCGGTGCCGATGAACATGTGGCCCAGCCGCAGCGCTTCCCGCACCGCGAGCTCCAGCGACTTCTTGCAGTGCGTCGAGTAGGGCTGCTTCTCCGGGCGCTGCTTCGGTTCCTTCTCCAGCCGGTGCAGCACGGCGATGCGGGTGCTGCCGTCACCGGACTCCAGCTTCGCGATCGTCTTCGCCGCGAGCCCGCCGGACTCGTCGAGCAGGCCCAGCAGCAGGTGCTCGGTGCCGATCCGCTCGCTGAACCGCGCATGGTGCCGGGCCAGCGCGATGACCCGCCGCGACCGCTGCGTGTAGCGGTCCATCGACGGCTTGGTCAGCTCGGGCGACTCCTTCGGCACGAACCGCTTCTGCGCGGCCTGCTTCGTCACGCCCATGCTCTCGCCGATCTCCGCCCAGCTGGCCCCGCCGCGGCGGGCCTCGTCGACGAAGTGGCCGACCAGGTGGTCGCCGAGCTCGGTGAGCTGCCCGCTGCGCTCAACCGCCTTCGCGAGGCGGGTGAGCACGTCGTCGGCTTCCTCGCCGATCGTGGCGATGAGGTCGGTCAGCTGGATCACGCCGTCAACTCTAGGTTGACGATCTTGATCACGTCAACCGCCGGTTGACGGTTGCCGGGCAGGCAAGTGGTCAGGCGGGGGTGATCTCGATGCCGACCGTGCCGGTGCGGCCGCGGCGCAGCCTGCTGCCGAACACCGTCAGCCAGCCGGGAATCCCGTACTTCTTCGTGATCCCGGCCCTGACCCGGTCGCTCGCGGCGTCGTCGAGGATCCGCGCCCGCGCCGGGATCGAGGCGCCCTTCGGGTTGCCCCGGACGTCGCAGGCGCCGATCTCCACGGCACCGCTGCGCCGGATCCGCTTGACCTTGCCGGTGTCCCTGGCGGTCCAGGCGTAGACGACCGCGCCCTCGCCGGGCACCACCCACACCGGTGTCGGCACCGCGGTGCCGTTCTTGCGGAACGTCGTCAGCAGCAGGTACTTGCCCTCGCCGAGCTCGGTGATCATGGTGTCCCAGCGTAGTCCCGAAAGGGCTGCTTGTAGGCTTTCGGGCATGTCGGTCGCGGTCCGTGTCATCCCCTGTCTCGACGTCGACCGGGGCCGGGTGGTGAAGGGCGTCAACTTCACGAACCTCGTCGACGCGGGCGACCCCGTCGAGCTCGCCAGGGCGTACGACGCCGAGGGCGCGGACGAGCTGACGTTCCTCGACGTGACCGCCAGCAGCGGCGACCGCGAGACGACCTACGACGTGGTGCGCCGCACGGCCGAGCAGGTGTTCATCCCCCTGACCGTCGGCGGCGGCGTGCGCAGCCCGGACGACGTCGACAGGCTGCTGCGGGCCGGCGCGGACAAGGTCAGCCTGAACACGGCGGCGATCGCGCGGCCCGAGCTGCTCAGGGAGTGCTCCCAGCGGTACGGCGCGCAGTGCGTCGTGCTGTCGGTCGACGCGCGGCGCGTGCCCGGCGGCACCGGCTTCGAGGTCACCACGCACGGCGGCCGCACCGGCACCGGCATCGACGCGGTGCGGTGGGCCGCGCAGGGCCAGGAGCTGGGCGTCGGCGAGATCCTGCTGAACTCGATGGACGCCGACGGCACCAAGGCCGGGTTCGACCTGGAGCTGATCGAGCTGGTGCGCCGCGAGGTCGACGTGCCGCTCATCGCGAGCGGCGGCGCCGGCGCGGTCGACCACTTCGCGCCCGCGGTCGCGGCCGGCGCGGACGCGGTGCTGGCGGCGAGCGTGTTCCACTTCGGACAGCTGCGCATCGGCGAGGTGAAGGACGGCCTGCGCCACGCGGGCGTGGTCGTGCGATGACCACCCGCCGCAGGTCGCCGGAGGTGCTGGTGTCCTCGGCGGTCGCGTTCGGCGGCGCGCTGGTGTTCTTCGCCGTCGGCCTGGTGCTGTGGCGGACCAGCGGTGACGCGGACGTGCTGAAGCTGCCGTCGTTCCTCGCCCTCGTCGAGCTGCCCGTCGCCGCCTGCCTGCTGCTGGGCCTGCGGTTCGCGCACTACCCGGCGATGGTCTTGTTCGTGCTCGTCGCCCTGCTGCACCTGGTGATCGTCCTGGCCGACGGCCCGGTGTGGGCCCGCGTCGCGTCCGGCGTGCTGTCCGCCGTGCACATCTACGGAGTGGTCCTGCTCAACACCGGACCCGCTCGTCGACAACTGGGAGGACCCCGGTGAGCAGCCCGCTCGACCCCGCCGTCTCGGCCAAGCTGAAGCGCACGGCCGACGGCCTCGTCTGCGCGGTCGCCCAGCAGCGCGGCACCGGTGAGGTGCTGATGGTGGCGTGGATGGACGACGAGGCGCTGCACCGCACCCTCACCACCCGCCGCGCGACCTACTACTCGCGCAGCCGCCGGCAGCTGTGGGTCAAGGGCGAGACCTCCGGGCACACCCAGTACGTGCACGAGGTGCGGCTCGACTGCGACGGCGACGCGCTGCTGCTCGTGGTCGACCAGGTCGGCGCGGCCTGCCACACCGGCGACCGCACCTGCTTCGACGCCACGGTGCTGCTCGCGGACGCGTGAGGCCGAGGGCGGCCGGTCAGTCCAGGTCGCCCGTCAGGTACCGCTGCATGTTCGGCGCGATCGCCTTCACCACGGTCTCCACCTCCGCCGAGGCCAGCGGCTCGAACCGCACCACGTACCGCACGATCCCCAGCCCCACCATCTGCGTGGCGGCCAGGGTCGCGCGCAGTTCGCGGTCCTCCGCCCCGATCTCGGTCAGCAGCTTCGTGAAGATCGCGCTGATGAAGAACGACCGCAGGGCGTTCGCGACCTCCTGGTGGCTGGTGACGCTGCGGATCAGCGCCGCGAAGGTGCCGCCGCCGGTCGCGTCCCAGACGGTCGCGAAGGTGCGGATGATGCGTTCGCCCGCCTCCTCCACCGGGCCGTCGAGCAGGCGCTTGAGGATCTCGGCCGGGTCGAAGGGCAGCTGCAGCACGGACTGGGCGAAGAGGCCCTCCTTGCCGCCGAACCAGTGGTTGACCATGGCCGCGTCCACGCCGGCGCGGGCGGCGATCGCGCGGACCGTGGCACCGTCGTAGCCCTTCTCGACGAAGGTCTCGCGGGCCGCGGCCAGCAGGGCGGCCCGCGTGTCCTCGCCCGCGGCGCGGCGGCCCCGCCGTTTCTGGTTCACTTGGTCCACGGGAGTCATGGTTCAACAGTTGTTGAATTTATGCAACAATTGCCGTCATGGTGAGCGTCATCGGGGCTGTGGCCGCCGCTGGTCTGGGGGCCGTGAGCCCCACGCGTGAGGAGTTCCGCGAGCTGGCCGTGAACCGCCGGGTCATCCCGGTGGTGCGCAGGCTGCTGGCCGACGCGGAGACGCCGGTCGGGCTGTACCGCAAGCTCGGGGCGGACCGGCCGGGCACGTTCCTCCTGGAGTCCGCGGAGAACGGGCGGTCGTGGTCGCGCTGGTCGTTCATCGGCGTGCGGTCCACGGCGGCGCTGACGGCGACCGGTGGTGAGGCGTTCTGGACCGGCACGCGGCCGGTCGGGCTGCCCGACGGCGGCGACCCGCTGCTCGCGTTGCGCGAGACCATCGAGGTGCTGCGCACCGACCCGTTGCCCGGCATGCCCCCGCTGACCGGCGGCATGGTCGGCTACATCGGCTACGACGCGGTGCGCAGGCTGGAGCGGCTGCCGTCCATCGCGGAGGACGATCTGAAGCTGCCCGAGCTGGTCATGCTGCTCGCCACGGACCTCGCGGCGCTCGACCACCACGAGGGCACGGTCACGCTCATCGCGAACGCGATCAACTGGGACAACTCGC
Source organism: Lentzea sp. NPDC042327 (assembly GCF_040647275.1). Lineage (NCBI taxonomy): Bacteria > Bacillati > Actinomycetota > Actinomycetes > Pseudonocardiales > Pseudonocardiaceae > Lentzea > Lentzea sp. NPDC042327. Next base: position 189,108 of record NZ_JBEZBX010000005.1, on the reverse strand, counting down.
CGGAGAACGTCGACGCCGCCTACGACGACGCGGTGCGGCGGCTGGACGACATGACCGAGGCGCTGCACATGCCCGCGCCGCCGACCACCGCGGTGTTCTCCCGCCCCAAGCCGGAGTTCCGCCGCCGCCGTTCGCAGGCGGAGCACTTCGCGGCCGTCGAGAAGGCCAAGGAGGCCATCCGGGCCGGCGAGGCGTTCCAGGTCGTGGTGTCGCAGCGGTTCGAGATCGACACGGACGCCGACGCGCTCGACATCTACCGCGTCCTGCGCACGACGAACCCCAGCCCGTACATGTACCTGCTGCGCCTGGACGGCTTCGACATCGTGGGCTGCAGCCCCGAGTCGCTGGTCACGGTGCGCGACGGCAAGGCGACCACTCACCCGATCGCGGGCACCCGCTGGCGCAGCGAGGACCCGGAGGAGGACGCCCTGCTGGAGAAGGACCTCCTCGCCGACCACAAGGAGCGCGCCGAGCACCTGATGCTCGTCGACCTCGGCCGCAACGACCTGGGCCGGGTCTGCAAGCCGGGCTCGGTGCACGTGGTCGACTTCTTCAAGGTCGAGCGCTACAGCCACGTCATGCACATCGTGTCGACCGTGACCGGTGAGCTCGCCGAGGGCAAGACGGCCTACGACGCGGTCGCCGCCTGCTTCCCGGCCGGCACGCTGTCCGGTGCGCCCAAGCCGCGTGCGATGGAGCTCATCGAGGAGCTGGAACCCACCCGCCGCGGCCTCTACGGCGGCGTGGTCGGCTACTTCGACTTCGCCGGCGACGCGGACACCGCCATCGCCATCCGGACCGCGCTGCTGCGCGACGGCGTGGCGTACGTGCAGGCGGGCGGCGGCATCGTGGCGGACTCGGACCCGCTGGCCGAGGACAACGAGACGCTGAACAAGGCGGGTGCGGTGCTGGCCGCGATCGCCACCGCGCAGACGCTGAAGCCCGCCGTTGAGGGGTAACCGTCCACTGTGGATCGCCGCGCTCCTGCTGGTGGGCGCGGCGGGTGCCTTCTGGGGTGCTGACCTGGTGCCGGTCGCGCTGCTGAGCCTCGCCGCCGTGGCCGCGGCCGTGGCGGTCAGCGGGGTGGCCCGGCGCGTGCTCGGGGCGCTGCTGGTCGCCGTGGGCGTCGCGGCGGCGTTCGGCGGGCACTGGCTCGCCATCGCCGGCGGTGTGCTCGTGGTGGCCTCCGGCGCGGTCCAGGTGGTCTTCGGCGCGCGCATGCCGAAGATCGGGGTGGGCGGGCAGAAGACCCGCGCCGCGGACCCGGAGAAGGACATGTGGCGCGCGCTGGAACGCGGCGACGACCCCACCGACGGACCGGCGGACGGGTCGACTGACGGTAGGGGGCCGGTCCGGGGTGACACCGACGAGTGAAGATCAACGATCGGCATTCGCGCATGTGACGGGCGAACGACCACGGCTAGCTGCGTGGACGCGGAACCCCCGGTGGTCGGTGCGTTACTCCGGCGGGGTTAGCATCCCCGTAGCGGGAAGGGGTTCAAGACTGTGACGGTTCTCGAGTCGATCCTCGAAGGTGTGCGTGAGGATCTCGCCGCTCGTGAGGCTCAGTTGTCCTTCGACGTCGTCAAGGAGCGCGCGGCCAAGGCCGCTCCTCCGCTCGATGTGATGTCGGTGCTGCGCGGTCCGAACGTGGGGGTCATCGCCGAGGTCAAGCGCAAGAGCCCGTCGAAGGGCGCGCTGGCCGAGATCCCCGAGCCGGCGGAGCTCGCGGCCGCGTACGAGGCCGGGGGCGCCTCGGTGATCAGCGTGCTGACCGAGCAGCGGCGCTTCGGCGGGTCGCTCGCCGACTTCGACGCGGTGCGCAGAACGGTGAAGATCCCCATGCTGCGCAAGGACTTCATCGTGTCGCCGTACCAGGTGCACGAGGCCAGGATGCACGGCGCGGACCTGGTGCTGCTGATCGTGGCCGCCCTGGAGCAGAACGCGCTGGTGTCGCTGCTGGACCGGGTCGAGTCGCTCGGCATGACGGCGCTCGTCGAGGTGCACACGGCCGAGGAGGCCGACCGCGCGCTGGAGGCGGGGTCGTCGGTCATCGGCGTCAACGCGCGCAACCTCCACACGCTGGAGGTCGACAAGGACGTTTTCGGCCGGATCGCTCCCGGACTACCCTTCGAGACGGTCAAGATCGCCGAGTCCGGTGTGACCGGGCCCGGTGACCTGATGTCCTACGCCGGAGCGGGCGCCGACGCGGTGCTCGTCGGTGAGAGCCTGGTGACCAGCGGCGACCCCAAGGCCGCCGTGAACAAGCTCGTGACCGCCGGTTCGCACCCGGCGTGCCCGAGGCCGAGCCGGTAAGAGGCGCGGTCGACAACAGCGCTGGAGGAGCCACCCGATGGGCCAGTTCACGCCCACGCCGCACGACCCCGACAACCGCGGCCACTTCGGCCCGTGGGGCGGCCGGTTCGTCCCGGAGGCCCTGATCGCGGCGGTGGACGAGCTGGCCGCCGAGTACGACAAGGCGCGCATCGACCCGGAGTTCGTGAACGAGTTCCAGCGCCTGCTGCGCGACTTCGCGGGCCGCCCGTCGCTGCTGACCGAGGCCCCGAAGTTCGCCGAGCACGCCGGCACGCGGGTGTTCCTCAAGCGCGAGGACCTCAACCACACCGGCTCCCACAAGATCAACAACGTGCTCGGTCAGGCGCTGCTCACCAAGCGCATGGGCAAGAAGCGCGTGATCGCCGAGACCGGCGCGGGCCAGCACGGCGTGGCGACGGCGACGGCGTGCGCGCTGCTCGGCCTCGACTGCGTCGTCTACATGGGCGAGGTCGACACCGAGCGCCAAGCGCTCAACGTCGCGCGCATGCGGCTGCTCGGCGCCGAGGTCATCCCGGTGAAGTCCGGCTCCCGCACCCTGAAGGACGCGATCAACGAGGCGTTGCGCGACTGGGTCACCAACGTCGACGAGACGCACTACCTGCTCGGCACCGCCGCGGGCCCGCACCCGTTCCCGCTGCTCGTGCGCGACTTCCACCGGGTCATCGGCATCGAGGCCCGCGAGCAGATCCTCGAGAAGGCGGGCCGGCTGCCCGACGCCGTCGTCGCCTGCGTCGGTGGCGGCTCGAACGCGATCGGCATCTTCCACGGCTTCATCGACGACGCGGACGTGCGCCTGGTCGGCGTCGAGCCCGGCGGCTCCGGCCTGGACAGCGGCAGCCACGGCGCGACGCTCACGGCCGGCACGCCCGGTTCGCTGCACGGCGCGATGTCGTACGTGATGCAGGACGACGACGGCCAGATCACCGAGGCCCACTCGATCTCCGCCGGTCTCGACTACCCCGGCGTGGGCCCTGAGCACTCGCACCTGAAGGACATCGGCCGCGCCGAGTACTTCCCGGTGACCGACGCCGAGGCCATGGAGGCCTTCGCGCTGCTCTCGCGCACCGAGGGCATCATCCCGGCGATCGAGTCGTCGCACGCGCTCGCCGGCGCGCTGAAGCTCGGCCAGGAGCTCGGCCAGGACGGGCTGCTCGTCGTGAACCTCTCCGGTCGCGGCGACAAGGACATGGACACGGCCGTGGAGTACTTCGGCCTCGCTGACGGGGGACGGGCCTGATGTCGTTGTCCGAGGTTTTCGCCACCGCACGCGCCGAGTCGCGGGCGGCGCTGATCGGGTACCTGCCCGCGGGCTTCCCGACCGTCGACGGTTCGAAGGACCTGCTGAAGGCCATGGTCGAGGCCGGCTGCGACCTCGTCGAGGTCGGCCTGCCGTTCTCCGACCCGGTCATGGACGGCCCGACCATCCAGGCCGCCGCCGAGCAGGCACGGCGTGCGGGCTTCCGGGTGAAGGACCTGTTCGACGTGGTCGACGCGGTGGCGCAGGCCGGTGGCCGCGCGGTCGTGATGACGTACTGGAACCCGGTGCTGCGCTACGGCGTGGACGCGTTCGCCCGCGACCTCGCCGCGGCCGGCGGGCTCGGCATCATCACCCCGGACCTGGTGCCGGACGAGGCCGATGACTGGATGGCCGCCTCCCAGGCGCACGGGCTGGACCGGACGTTCCTGGTCGCGCCGTCGTCGACCGAGGAGCGCATCGCGATGACCGCGAAGGCGTCCTCCGGCTTCCTGTACGCCACGGCGGTCATGGGCGTCACCGGCGCCCGCGACGTGGTGTCGTCGGATGCTCCCGAACTGGTCGCGCGGGTGCGTGAGCACACCTCGCTCCCGATCGGGGTCGGGCTGGGCGTGCGCAACGGCGCGCAGGCCGCCGAGATCGCCGGGTTCGCGGACGGCGTGATCGTCGGGTCGGCGTTCGTGTCCGCGGTCGCCGAAGGCGATGGCGCGGTGCGCGCACTGGCGGCGGACCTCGCGAAGGGCGTGCGGTCGGCCGCGGCCACCGTCTGACGGTCCCTTGGAGTGAATCCAAGGGGCTCTGGTTCGAACGCCTGATCGAATGAAATCGGCCCGTTCGAGGTCGAAAACGCCGAAAACCGCTGGTCGAGCTGCGATCGTGGTCGTATGCACAAGCCAGCTCCCGTTCCGGCGTGCCACACTGGTGTGCGCCGGGCGGTTTTCGGAGGTGATGCGCGGTGGCGGCTCCAGCCGAAGCCAAGTCTGACTACATACTCAGCCACGTGGGCCCGTGGTCGCTCGACGACGTCCTCGCCCTGCCGGAGGACCACCGGCAGCGCATCGAACTCGTCGACGGGACGCTCCTCATGAGCCCCCTCGGGTCCTTCCGGCACCAGGACCTGGTGTTCGGCGTCGCAGCCACACTGCGGTCCGCCTGCCCGAAGGACTTCAAGGCGACGATCGAGATCAACGTCGCGCTGTCCGACGGCCGATTGCTGATCCCGGACTTCACCGTGGTCGAACGGTGCGATGCCGGTGTGACGTTCCCGGTCGAGAAGGTGCTGCTCGTCGGCGAGGTGCTGTCCAAGAGCACGCGGGTGACCGATCTGGTCGTCAAACGGCAGCTGTACGCAGAGGGCGGCGTGCCTTACTACCTGGTCGTCGACCCGGTGCCGGATGCTCCGGTGTCCACGCTGTACATGCGGGGTGAGAAGCCCGAGTACTTCGAGATCGCGCGCAGCGTGAACGGCGTGCTCACGCTCGACCGCCACCCGTTCCCCGTCACGATCGACCTGAACGACTAGCCGTACAGCCACTCCAGCCGGCCGTGCAGGTCAGCCGCGCTCCACGCCGCGAACATCGCGTCACGGGCCGCGGCCGCCTCCCCGGCCGGGTGGTAGACCTCCCGCCCCATCGACCGTGAGGCGTGGTGCACGCGCGCCGTCCGCTCGGAACGCAGGGCGACGTACCGCGCGAAGGAGCCGTCCACGTCACGCGGGTCGAACACCGACGAGAGGCACACGGCGTCCTCCAGCGCCTGGCAGGCGCCCTGCGCGGCGTACTGCAGCACCGGGTGGGCGGCGTCGCCGAGCAGCACGACCCGGCCGTCCCGCCAGTTCGCGACCGGCTCGCGGTCGCACAGCACCCAGGCCCGCCACTCGTCGGCCAGCGCCATGACCCGCGCCGCGTCCGGGCACAGCGGTGTGAAGTGCTCCAGGACGTCGGCGTGCTCGACGGGCACGCCGGACAACGGGTCGCGGGCGCCGTTGTCGGTGGTGGCGACGAGGTTCACGAGCCGGCCACCGGCGATGACGTACCAGACGACGTGGAAACGGGGACCCGCCCACAGCGTGACCACGTTCTCCTTCAGCTCCGCGGGCACGGCGTCCGCCGGGATGACCGCGCGGAACGTGGTGTGGCCGGACACCACCGGGTCGCCGTCGCCGACCAGCTGGCGGCGGACCGCAGAACGCAGGCCGTCGGCGCCGACCAGAGCCGTGCCGCGGACGCGCGCGCCGGAGCGCAGCACCGCCGTGACCCCGGAGCCGTCCTGCTCGTAGGACGTGACGGCGCTGTCCGGGCGCAGGTCCACGAGGTCGCGGCAGGCGGCGAGCAACGGCGCCAGCACGTCGTCGCGGTGTACGACCGCGTACGTGCCGAACCGGGCCCGGAAGCCCTCGTCGACCGGCAGCGACGCCACCACCCGGCCGGAGACGCCGCAGCGCAGCCGCAGCTCGTCGACGTGCACGGCCCGTGACCGCACCGCGGGACCGACGCCCAGCGCGTCGAGCGCGCGGAAGCCGTTGGGACCGATCTGGACGCCCGCGCCGATCTCGGTGAACTCGGCCGCCGCCTCCAGCACCGCCACGCGGTGCCCGGCGCGGGCGAGACCGAGCGCTGTCGCGAGGCCGCCGATGCCGCCGCCGACCACCAGGACCGTCATGTCAGGCCTTCCTCACCGGGGACGGTCAAGATAACGATCGAGCGTCCCCACAGGAGGCTCACGGGGCCACCGGTACGGTGGGCGGCGTGTTGAACGGGTTGAACTCCGTCGTGCTGGCCACGATCCCGAGCCCCGACCGCGGTGTCTGGTACCTCGGTCCGCTCCCCCTCAGGGCCTACGCGCTGTGCATCATCGCGGGCATCGTCATCGCCATCTGGTGGGGCGAGCGCCGCTGGGTCGCGCGCGGGGGCGTCAAGGGCGAGGTCACCGACATCGCCGTGTGGGCGGTGCCGTTCGGTCTCGTGGGTGGTCGGCTCTACCACGTCATCACCGACAACCAGAAGTACTTCGGGCCGGGCAGGAACCCGCTCGCGGCGCTGGAGATCTGGAACGGCGGCCTCGGCATCTGGGGCGCGATCGCCCTCGGTGCGGTGGGTGCCTGGATCGGTTGCCGGCGCAAGGGCATCCCGCTGCCCGCGATGGCCGACGCGCTGGCGCCCGGCATCGTCGTGGCGCAGGCCGTCGGACGCCTCGGCAACTACTTCAACCAGGAGCTCTTCGGCGCCGACACGACGCTGCCGTGGGGCCTGGAGATCTACCGCCGGGTCACGCCGGACGGCCGTGAGGACATGCTCGCGGGCGTCGCCGTCGACCACACGCCCATCCAGGTCGTGCACCCGACGTTCCTCTACGAGCTGCTGTGGAACCTCGGTGTCGCCCTGCTGCTGGTGTGGGCCGACCGCCGGTTCCGCCTGGGCCACGGCCGGGTGTTCGCGCTGTACGTCGCGGGCTACACCGCGGGCCGGTTCTGGATCGAGCTCATGCGCACCGACGAGGCGACGCTGGTGTTCGGCCAGCGCGTGAACGTGTGGGTGTCGGCGCTGGTGTTCCTGGGCGCGGTCGCCTACTTCGTGATCGCGAAGTCGCGTGGGCCGCGGGAGGACGTCGCGGCACTGCGCGGCACCGGCGAGCCGAAGACCGAGGACGGCGGCACCGAGGACGGCGGCACCGAGACCGCGGAACCCGCCGAGACCGAGACCGCGGCCGTGGCGGCCGACAAGGACAAGACCGGCTCCCAGGCGGAGTCCGTCAAACCGGAGTGACCGAGTGCGCGTGCTCGTCGTCGAGGATGACGACCGGGTGGCCAGGGGCCTGCTGACCGCGTTGCGGCACGCGGGCTACGAGGTGCACCGGGTGGCCACGGCCGCCGACGCCCTCAAAGCCGCGCCCGCGGACGTGGTGCTGCTCGACCTCGGCCTGCCCGACGGCGACGGCCTGGACGTGCTGCGCGAGCTGCGGCACCGGCCGGGCACCGCGGTGATCACCGTGACCGCGCGCGGTGAGGAACGCGAACGCGTCCTGGGCCTGCGCGCGGGTGCCGACGACTACGTGGTGAAGCCGTTCGGCACCTCGGAGCTGCTCGCCCGCATCGAGGCGGTGCTGCGCCGCACCCGCACCCACCGGGCGGAGCCGGAGGCCGAGGGCCCGGTGCGGGTGGGCGCGCTGAGCATCTCCGTGCCCACCCGCGTCGCCACCCTCGACGGCACGCCGCTGTCGCTCACCCGCAAGGAGTTCGACCTGCTCGCGCTGCTCGCGACCAGGGCCGGTGAGGTGGTCAGCCGCGACTTCATCGTCGACCAGGTGTGGCAGGCGCACTGGGAGGCGCCCTCGCGCACGCTGGACACGCACATCGCGGCGTTGCGCGGCAAGCTCGGCACCGACGTGAAGATCGAAACCGTGAGGGGCGTCGGCTACCGCCTGGCCACCTAGCTTCTCCGGCAGGTGCGGGGCGAGCAGGGTTACCGGGGGTGACTTCGGGAACACGGCACTGCGGGGTGTCGTCGCGGTACCGGATGATGAACGCCGTGAGGTGCCCGATGCGAACCAGTGACGGCGGCTGATGCTGCGCAGACTCCTCGTCATCACCGTCCCGCTGCTCGTCGCCCTCGTCGCCGCGCTCGGCATCCCGCTCGCCTCCGCCGTGGTGCAGCGCGAGACCCAGACGACCTACCTCGACCGCCTCGGGGACGCCAGCCGGTTCGCCTCGCTCGCGGAGAGCGCGTTGCAGTCGGACCGCACGGAGCTGCTGCGCGACGAGTTCGACCGGTACGACGACGTCTACGGCATCACGGTGGCGCTGGTCAGCGCCGACCGCAGCGTGCTCATCACCTCCCGCAACGGCTTCGACCCGCACGACGACCTGGTCGAGGGCGGGCTCAGCGCGGCGCTGTCCGGGTACTCGCCGCCGGCCGGGTACTCGGGCTGGCCGTGGCGGACCGACCCGATGGTCGTGGTCGAGCCGGTCGGGCGGGACAGCGAGGTGGTGGCGGCGGTCGTCACGATCTCGCCGACCGCCGCGCTGCGCGGCGAGGTGCTGCGGCAGTGGGGGCTGATGGGGCTGGCCGGGCTCGCGCCGATGCTCGCGGTGGTCGCGGCGGCGTGGCCGATGTCGCGGTGGGTGCTGCGGCCGGTGCGCCGGCTCGACGAGGCCACGGCAGCGGTCGCGCAGGGCAACCTGGAGGTGCGCGCGGACGAGGTCGGCGGACCGCCGGAGCTGCGCAGGCTCGCCCGCAGCTTCAACACCATGGTCGACGTCGTCGGCAGGGCCCTGACCAGGCAGAAGGCGTTCGTGGCCGACGCGTCGCACCAGCTGCGCAACCCGCTGGCCAGCCTGCGGCTCGCCGTCGACAACCTGGAGCCGCACGTCGGCGGCGAACACGGGCGGGAGGCGCACCAGATCGCCGTGGACGAGGCGGAGGAGATGGGCCGGGTGCTCGACACGCTGCTCGCCGCGACCCGCCTCGACAGCGCCCGCGACACCGAACCCGTCGAGATCGACCAGCTCCTCGCCACGCACCGGGCCGGCTGGCAGGCGCTCGCCCACCGGGCCGGGGTCGAGCTGAAGGTCACCGTGCCACCGGGGCTCACCATGCAGGAACCGCCCGGCGGCCTGGGCAGCGTGCTCGACGAGCTGGTCAGCAACGCCATCCGCCTCGCCAACGCCACCGAGGTCGTGGTCACCGGCGCGAAGGGTGAACTGCACGTGGTCGACAACGGCGACGGGCTCACCGCCGACGAACGCGAGCACGCGCTCCAGCGGTTCTGGCGCGCGACCAAGCACCAGAACGTGCCCGGCACCGGCATGGGCCTCGCGATCTGCGCCGAGCTGATCGAGTCCGCGGGCGGTGCGCTCACGCTGCACGACGCCGGTCCCGGCCTCGACGTGAAGATCAGCCTCAGCGCTTGACCGAGCGGAACCACCGCATGGCGCCCTCGTGCAACGGCACCTCACCGGTCGCGATGCCGGTGCGCACGTTGATCCGCGACGCCTCGGGGTGCCCCTCCACGATCCGCGCGGTCTCGGTGAACACCGTCCGCGTCACGACCTCCACCACGTCCGCGCTCAGCGACTCGTGCGCGAGCAGCAGGTTCGGCACCGCGAACGTGTGGCAGGCCGGGATCGGGTTGTACACCGACTGGGGGATCGTCGCCGGGATGTACGGGCCGCGGAACTCCCGGTGGAGCCGCACCGCCTCGTCCTGGAGGTTGATCAGCCGCACCTGGTCCTTGATGTTGTAGACCGCGTCGGTCGGGATGCCGGTCAGCGCGAGCAGCGCGTCCAGCGAGCCGTCGGCGAGTCGGCGCGAGGCCACCGCGTGCGCCATGCGTTCGTCCACAGCGGACGCACCGCCGAGGTACTGCAAGAGCCGCCGTCCGGTGAACTCCGTGCCGGAACCCACGGGCCCCAAAGAGATCCGCTTGCCCGCGAGGTCCGCGAGCCGTTCGATGGACGACTCCTTGCGCACCGCGATCTGCATGAAGCTGTCGTAGAGCCGCCCGACCGCGCGCACGCTCTCCGGCGGCTCGATCGCGTCCAAAGAGGACAGCGCCAGGTCGGCCTTCCCCTCGGCGAGCAGCCGCAGGTTCTCCACCGACGCGCCGGTCGGCTGCGCGACCACCTCGGTGCCGGGCAGCTGCTCGGCCAGCACCCGTGCGAGCGCCGCCCCGATCTCGCGGAACACCGCCCCGTCCGGGCCGGTGGCCAGCACGAGCCGCGCGGGTGCCTCGACCTTCCGCGGGGTGCACCCCGTGAGAGCGAGGGCACCCCCTAGCAGAAGTGTGCGACGGCTGAGCGACACCACCGAAGACTAACCGTTACGTCAGGTCTGTCTGAAGTTTCCGGGCACCGCCTTGTCGCTGTGCGTGGCGCGGCTCACCCTCCTACCCAACGCGAAGTGTTCGAGGAGGAACAGTGGCGACCACCACCACAGGCCGCAAACCGATCTACAGGCACCTCTACTTCTGGGTGCTGGTCTCCATCGTGCTGGGCGCCGCGGTCGGGTTCCTGTTCCCGAAGCAGGCGTCCGAGATGAAGTGGCTCGCCGACCTGTTCGTGAACCTGGTCAAGGTGGTGATCGCCCCGACCATCTTCGCCACGATCATCGTCGGCATCGCCGGCCTCGGGAACCTCGCCAAGGCGGGCGGTCTCGCACTCCGCACGATCCTGTACTTCACCGCGATGACGACCGTGGCGCTCGCCATCGGCCTGCTCGTCGTGAACATCGTGCAGCCGGGTCACCACGGCGGCGACATCCAGCTGAACGCGAGTGCCGCCGACAAGACGCTGAAGGACGCCTCCAGCGCGGAGACCGGTGTCACCGGCTTCATCCTGAGCCTCGTGCCGAAGTCGTTCGTCAGCGCGTTCACCGACGGGCAGCTGATCCAGGTGCTCGTGGTCGCGATCCTCGTGGCCATCGCGGTCGCCGGCATGGGCGAGCGCGGCGCCAAGGTCGTGTCCGCTATGGAGACGCTCTCCAAGGTGATGTTCGGCATCATCAAGATCGTCATGTACGTCGCGCCGATCGGTGCGTTCGGAGGCATCGCCTACACCGTCGGCAAGTTCGGCGGCAGCGTGCTCGGCAAGCTGCTGTGGCTGATGGGCTCCTTCTACGCCACCTGCCTGCTGTTCGTCGTCGTGGTGCTCGGCATCGTCGCGAAGGTCGCGGGCTTCAGCCTCTTCAAGTTCCTGCGCTACATCAAGGACGAGATCCTGATCGTGCTCGGCACGTCGTCCTCGGAGTCGGTGCTGCCGCGCATGATGGTCAAGCTGGAGGCGGCGGGCGCGCAGAAGTCGGTCGTGGGCCTCACCATCCCGACCGGGTACTCGTTCAACCTCGACGGCACCTGCATCTACCTGACCATGGGCGCCATCTTCATCGCCCAGGCCACCGGTCACGACGTGTCGATCGGCGTGCAGATCGGCCTGCTGCTGTTCATGCTGATCGCGTCCAAGGGCGCGGCGGGCGTCACCGGCGCCGGCCTGGTCACCCTGGCCGCCTCGCTGCAGGCGTTCGAGGCGCACAGCGCCATCCCGGCCGTCGGCATCGCGCTCATCGTCGGCATCGACCGGTTCATGTCCGAGGCCCGCGCCATCACCAACGTCATCGGCAACGGCGTCGGCTCGCTCGTGGTCGCCGCCTGGCAGAAGTCCCTCGACAGGGACCGCCTGACCGAGGTGCTGAACAACCCCGGCAGCGTCGACGTCGACGACCTGCTCGCGAAGCAGTCCGGCGAGGACGAGACCGCGAAGGTGGCGGTCCCGGCCCACTGAGGCGTCCGTGGCCGGGGGCGACCCCCTCTCGCTCCCGGCCACGTGACCTGACGGCGGCCAAGCCCTGCGAAGACCGAGGTCCCGGTCCTCCCGCACGCGACGCGGAGGACCGGGACCTCGGTTTTTTGACCGGAAACGAACGACATCCCGGCGGAGCGGGCGGTGCGGTGTGAGCGTCCGCTAACTGGGACGGCAGGCGTCTGACCAGGAAGAAGGAGGGGTTACCCGGCTGATCTTGTGGCAACACGCGAATGTTGTGCAGCTCTCATCGCGCTGGCCGAAGTTGAACGTTCGGTTACGCTAACTCAGCCGTAACGGGCCTCGACGTTCGCTGCAATGTCGCTCAGCGCTGGGAAATCGTTACGCTTCCATGACCTGGATCACCCATTGGATGGTGTCCCCGGGTTTCGCGGCTGTTAAAGTCGCGTCAACACGCGGGCCATCGTCGTCCCGTGCTCCCACCTGTTGGTTCGAGGTCTGAGCACGAGGACTTTAGTTCTTTACGCGAGGACGACGAAGGAGGTCTGCGCAGTGATCTTCTCCGCCATCCCCGGCCCCCAGGGTCTCTACGACCCCGCTGATGAACGCGACGCCTGTGGTGTCGCGATGGTGGCCGACATCCAGGGCAGGCGTTCCCACGGCATCGTGAGCGACGCGCTCACCGCCCTGGCCAACCTGGAACACCGTGGCGCAGCCGGAGCAGAGCCCACCTCGGGCGACGGCGCCGGCATCCTGCTCCAGCTGCCGGACGAGTTCCTGCGCGCTGTCGTCGACTTCGACCTGCCGCAGCGCGGCGGGTACGCGGCGGGAATCGCTTTCCTGCCGTTCGAGGCCGAGGACCGCGAGGCCGCGCGGGAGCAGATCGAGCGCATCGCCGTCGAGGAGAACCTCGAGGTGCTCGGCTGGCGCGACGTCCCGGTCGACGCCGAGAAGGCGAACGTGGGCCCGACGGCGCTGTCCGTGGCACCGCACTTCGCCCAGCTCTTCGTGAAGGGCACGCGCGACGAGACCGGCGTCGCCCTGGACCGCCTGACCTTCTGCCTGCGCAAGCGCGTGGAGCACGAGGGCAGCGTGTACTTCCCGTCGCTGTCGGCGCGCACGATCGTCTACAAGGGAATGCTGACGACCGAGCAGCTGCCGGCGTTCTTCCCCGACCTGCACGACGAGCGGCTGCGGTCGGCGATCGCGCTGGTGCACAGCCGGTTCTCCACCAACACCTTCCCGTCGTGGCCGCTGGCGCACCCGTTCCGGTTCGTCGCCCACAACGGTGAGATCAACACCGTGCGCGGCAACCGCAACCGCATGCGCGCCCGCGAGGCACTGCTGGAGAGCGACCTCATCCCCGGCGACCTCGCGCGGCTGTTCCCCATCTGCGATCCGGACGGCTCGGACTCCGCGTCGTTCGACGAGGTGCTGGAGCTGCTGCACCTCGGCGGCCGCAGCCTGCCGCACGCGGTGCTGATGATGATCCCGGAGGCGTGGGAGAACCACGCCACGATGGACCCGAAGCGCCGCGCGTTCTACCAGTTCCACGCCTCGCTGATGGAGCCGTGGGACGGCCCGGCGTGCGTCACGTTCACCGACGGCGAGGTCGTCGGCGCGGTGCTCGACCGCAACGGCCTGCGCCCCGCCCGCTGGTGGCAGACCGCCGACGGCCGCGTCGTGCTGGCCTCCGAGTCCGGTGTGCTGGACGTGCCGTCCGACCAGGTCGTCGCCAAGGGCCGGCTGCAGCCGGGCCGGATGTTCCTCGTGGACACCGCCCAGGGCCGCATCGTCGACGACGAGGAGTTCAAGTCGGGCCTCGCCTCCGAGCAGCCCTACGACGAGTGGCTGCACGCGGGCCTGCTCGACCTCGCCGACCTCGCCGCCCGCGAGCACGTGGTGCAGAGCCACGAGTCGGTCGTGCGCCGCCAGCTCACCTTCGGCTACACCGAGGAGGAGCTGCGCATCCTGCTCACGCCCATGTCGGTCATGGGCCAGGAGCCGCTCGGCTCCATGGGCACGGACACCCCGGTCGCCGCGCTGTCGCAGCGCTCCCGGCTGCTCTACGACTACTTCGTGCAGAACTTCGCCCAGGTCACGAACCCGCCGCTGGACGCGATCCGCGAGGAGATCGTCACCTCGGTCAAGCGCGTGATGGGCCCCGAGCAGAACCTGCTCGACCCCGGTCCCGTCTCCTGCCGGCACGTCACCCTCGACTACCCGGTGATCGACAACGACGAGCTCGCCAAGCTCATCCACATCAACGACGACGGCGACCTGCCCGGCTTCGCGTGCACCGTCCTGTCCGGACTGTACGAGGTGGACGGTGGCGGCGACGCGCTGGCCGCGGCGGTCGAGCGGGTGCGCCGCGAGGCGTCCGAGGCCATCGCGAACGGCGCCCGCACGCTGGTGCTGAGCGACCGCGACTCCGACCACCGGATGGCGCCGATCCCGTCGCTGCTGCTGGTCTCCGCGGTGCACCACCACCTGGTGCGCACCAAGGAACGCCTGCGCGTCGCGCTCGTCGTCGAGTCCGGCGACTGCCGCGAGGTCCACCACGTCGCCGCCCTGCTGAGCTACGGCGCCGCCGCGGTCAACCCGTACCTCGCGTTCGAGACGATCGAGGACCTGATCAGCCAGGGCGCCATCACCGGCGTCCCGGCGCACAAGGCGATCCGCAACTACGTCAAGGCGCTCGTCAAGGGCGTCCTGAAGATCATGTCGAAGATGGGCATCTCGACGGTCGGCGCCTACACCGCCGCGCAGATCTTCGAGGCCGTCGGCCTGTCGAACGACCTGCTCGACGAGTACTTCACCGGCACGCAGTCCAAGCTCGGCGGTGCCGGCATGGACGTGCTCGCCGAGGAGGTGGCGCTGCGCCACCGGCGCGCGTACCCGGACAACCCGACCGACCGCGCGCACCGCCGCCTCGAGGTGGGCGGTGACTACCAGTACCGCCGCGAGGGCGAGCTGCACCTGTTCACGCCGGAGACGGTGTTCCTGCTGCAACACGCCACGAAGACGCGCAAGGAGGACGTCTTCCGCCAGTACACGGCGGAGGTCGAGCGCATCTCCCGGCAGGGCGGCACGCTGCGCGGCCTGTTCAAGTTCCGCACCGAGGGCCGCACGCCGATCCCGATCGACGAGGTCGAGCCGGTCAGCGCGATCGTCAAGCGCTTCAACACCGGCGCCATGTCCTACGGCTCGATCTCGGCCGAGGCGCACGAGACGCTGGCCATCGCGATGAACCGCCTCGGCGGCCGGTCGAACAGCGGCGAGGGCGGCGAGGACCGCGAGCGCCTGTACGACCCGGAACGCCGTTCCGCGGTCAAGCAGGTCGCGAGTGGACGGTTCGGCGTCACGAGCGAGTACCTCGTGAACGCCACGGACATCCAGATCAAGATGGCGCAGGGCGCGAAGCCCGGCGAGGGCGGCCAGCTGCCCGGCTTCAAGGTCTACCCGTGGGTGGCGCGCACCCGGCACTCCACGCCCGGCGTGGGCCTGATCTCGCCGCCGCCGCACCACGACATCTACTCGATCGAGGACCTGGCGCAGCTCATCCACGACCTCAAGAACGCCAACGAGCAGGCCCGCGTCCACGTGAAGCTGGTCTCCTCCATCGGCGTCGGCACGGTCGCGGCGGGCGTGGCCAAGGCGCACGCGGACGTCGTGCTCATCTCGGGCTACGACGGCGGCACCGGTGCCTCGCCGATGAACTCGCTCAAGCACGCGGGCACGCCGTGGGAGATCGGCCTCGCCGAGACCCAGCAGACGTTGCTGCTCAACGGGTTGCGCGACCGCATCACCGTCCAGGTCGACGGCGCGATGCGCACCGGCCGCGACGTCGTGGTCGCCGCGCTGCTCGGTGCCGAGGAGTTCGGCTTCGCCACGGCACCGCTGATCGTCGCGGGCTGCGTGATGATGCGCGTCTGCCACCTGGACACCTGCCCGGTCGGCGTCGCCACGCAGAACCCCGACCTGCGCGCCCGCTACACCGGCCAGGCCGACCACGTCGTGAACTTCTTCGAGTTCATCGCGCAGGAGGTCAGGGAGCTGCTGGCGGAGCTGGGCTTCCGCACGATCGACGAGGCCGTCGGCCACGCCGAGCTGCTCGACAAGGACGAGGCGATCGAGCACTGGAAGATCGAGGGCCTGAACCTCGACCCGGTCTTCGAGGTGCCCGAGACGCCGTACCCCACGGCCAAGCGCCGCGTCCGCGACCAGGACCACGGCCTCGACCGGGCCCTGGACCGCACGCTCATCCAGCTCGCGGAGGCGGCTCTGGAGGACGCGCACCAGGTGAAGCTGGAGCTGCCGGTCCGCAACGTCAACCGCACCGTCGGCACGTTGCTGGGCGCCGAGGTCACCCGCCGCTACGGCGGCGAGGGCCTGGAGGACGACACGATCCACGTGAAGCTCACGGGTTCGGCCGGCCAGTCGCTCGGCGCGTTCCTGCCGCGCGGCATCACGCTGGAGATGGTCGGCGACGCCAACGACTACGTCGGCAAGGGCCTGTCCGGCGGCCGGATCGTCGTCCGCCCGCACGACGACGCGCCGTTCCGCGCGGAGCTGCAGGTGATCGCGGGCAACGTGATCGGCTACGGCGCCACGTCGGGTGAGATCTTCCTGCGCGGCCGGGTCGGCGAACGCTTCTGCGTCCGCAACTCCGGTGCCACGCTGGTGGCCGAGGGCGTGGGCGACCACGCGTTCGAGTACATGACCGGAGGCCGTGCCGTCGTGCTCGGCCCGACCGGTCGCAACGTCGCGGCCGGCATGTCCGGCGGCATCGCGTACGTGTTGGACCTGGACCCGTTGTCGGTGAACCAGGAGATGGTGCAACTGCAGCGCCTCAGCGCCGAGGACCTGCGTTGGCTCAAGGACGTCGTCACCAGGCACCACGAGCTGACCGGCTCCGCCGTCGCGGCCTCGCTGCTCGGTGACTGGACCCGTCGAGCCGGTGCGTTCACGAAGGTCATGCCCGGCGACTACCAGCGCGTTCTCGAGGCCATGCGCCTCGCCCGCGCCGAGGGCCGGGACGTTGACGCGGCTGTCATGGAGGCGTCTCGTGGCTGATCCACAGGGTTTTCTCAAGCACTCCCGCTCCGACGCGCCCAAGCGCCCGAAGCCGGAACGGTTGCAGGACTGGAACGAGGTCTACCTCCAGGAGGCCCCGGAGGAGCGCAACGCCGCCGTGCGCACGCAGGCGACGCGGTGCATGGACTGCGGCATCCCGTTCTGCCACAGCGGAACCGCCGGTTGCCCGCTCGGGAACCTGATCCCGGAGTGGAACGACCTGGTGCGCCGCGGCGACTGGGAGCTCGCCTCCGACCGGCTGCACGCCACCAACAACTTCCCGGAGTTCACCGGGCGGCTGTGCCCGGCACCGTGTGAGGCCGCCTGCGTGCTGGCGATCTCCCACGATGCCGGTGGTGCCGTGGCGATCAAGCGGGTCGAGGAGACCATCGCGGACATGTCGTGGGAGAACGGCTACGTGCAGCCGTCCACGGCCGCGGTGTCCTCCGGCAAGCGCGTCGCGGTCGTCGGGTCCGGTCCCGCCGGTCTCGCCGCCGCCCAGCAGCTGACCCGCGCGGGTCACGAGGTCGTCGTCTACGAACGCGACGACCGCCTCGGCGGCCTGCTGCGCTACGGCATCCCCGAGTTCAAGATGGAGAAGAAGGTCCTCGACCGCAGGCTGTCCCAGCTGCGCAAGGAGGGCACCAGGTTCGTCACCGGCTGCGAGGTCGGCGTCGACATCACCGTCGAGCAGCTGCGCTCGGACTTCGACGCCGTCGTGCTCGCCGTCGGCGCGCTGCGCGGCCGTGACGACAAGTCCACGCCCGGCCGCGACCTCGACGGCATCCACCTCGCGATGGACCACCTGGTCCCCGCGAACCGGGCCTGCGAGGGCGACGGGCCGAGCGGGATCTCGGCCGAGGGCAAGCACGTCATCGTCATCGGCGGTGGCGACACCGGCGCAGACTGCTACGGCACCGCGACCCGCCAGGGCGCGCTGTCCGTGACGCAGCTCGACCAGTACCCGATGCCGCCGTCGGTCCGCGACGACGACCGTTCGCCGTGGCCGGTGTGGCCGCACGTCCTGCGCACGTACCCCGCGCACGAGGAGGCCGGCGAACGCCGCTTCACCGTGGCGGTCCGCCGCTTCGTCGGCGACGAAGCCGGCCACGTGCGGTTCATCGAGCTGCAGCAGGTGCGCGTCGAGCGGGACTCCTCCGGCCGCCGCCAGGTCGTGCCGGTGTCCGACGAGGTCGAGCTGCTGCCCGCGGACATGGTGCTGCTCGCCATCGGCTTCGAGGGTGTCGAGCACATGAAGGTCCTCGACGACTTCGGCATCCCGCTGTCGTCGCGCGGCACCATCTCGTGCGGCTCCGACTGGCAGACGACCGCCCCCGGCGTCTTCGTCTGCGGCGACGCCCACCGCGGCGCCTCGCTGGTGGTCTGGGCGATCGCCGAGGGCCGGTCCGTGGCGCACGCCGTGGACAGGTTCCTCACCGGCTCGTCCAACCTGCCCTCGCCCGTGATCCCCAACCAGCTTCCGCTCGCCGTGGTCTGACAACGACGTCCGACCAGCGGTCAGCAGCATGGCGCCCCGGCCCCGACAACGACGTCGGACCGGGGCGTTCGCCTTTCAGCGGACGGGGTGGCCGATGGCCGCCACCCGGTCCGCCACCGCGGCCAGGGTCGTGGCGGGGTTGAGCGCGGTCACCACGTCCGAAGTCAGCGACCGCCCGGCGTACACGTGCCGCACCGCGCCGAGGTCGACCGGCATCTCGTAGTAGTCCCGCGCCCAGTCCTGATAGGACTCCGGCGTGCGGTCGGTCAGCAGCGCGAACAGCCAGTCCGCCCCGTCCTGGTCGTCGTCGGGGAAGTCGATCTCCCCGTGCTGCCAGGCGGTGTCGTCGGTGCGCCGCCACAGGCACACCGTGCTGCGCGGGACGCCCTCGTCGCAGAACGCCGGCTCCTCCACGCACTGCCGGAACACCTCGGGCACGGCGTCGACGACACCGGGCCACGGCTGGTCGTCGTCGGTGGCATAGGGACTCATCGGCGACTCGTGGTCGAAACCGCGCACGTACGCGCCCGCCGCCGTGAACACGACGGAGTACTCGTTGCCCGAACCGTCGTCCATGGACGCCAGCTCCTCACCGGGTGCCCACGAGGCGTCGAACCGGTGGCGCCGGACGTCGTCGTCCGGGTTCAGCACGAGGTCCAGAACGGCAAGCGAACGGCACAACGCGCGCAGTTCCTCGATGGCGGGCAGGAGCCGGGCGACGTCGTAGGCGGTCACGCCGTCATCCAAGCAGTTCCGCGCCGGTAAAAGTCCGCGTGAGGTGTCCTTCGTGATGGGAACGAGAAAGGTTCGGCCCTTCGCTGATGATTTGCGCCACAAACTGAATGGAGGACTAGGGTGTGTGTCAGGCGTGAGCGTCGTTCCACTCCGTGAAACGCGAAGCACCTTTCGGGTGAATTTGCCGGTTGAGACGGTGCAATCGCGCCCCCGTTAACCCATTGGTCATCCGCTCGGGTAAAACTGGAAGTGCGAGATCAACTCGGTCGGGGGGTGAACCATGCGCAGTGTGTTGCTGGCCGTCGTGGTCGCCCTGTGCGCCGTGCTGGCCCCGGCGGTGTCGACCGCGTCGATCGGCGCGCCGCCGCCCAAGTCCAAGACGTCGGCCCCGAAGGAAGAGGCGCCGCGCGAGGAGCGCGAGCCGAGCCGGTTGCGCCTGCTGACGGCCTCTTCGGCGGTTGAACGTTCATCCACCGTGGCCAAGCCCCGTGAGGTGGCCCTCGCGCCGCGCGTCGAGGCGGCCGGTGCCAAGCCGGTTCCCGCCGCCGAACCGACAGCGGTCTGGCGCACACCACCCGCACTGCAGGTGTTCCGGAACTGATCGGTCCCCGCCGGTCGGTTCCAACTGAACACAGATCTCAACCCCAGCAGTGAGGGATTCCCGTGGACTTCCACCGCTTTGTTCAGCATGCCCGCGCACACGCCAAGTCGCGGCCCCAGGCCATTGGCGAGCAGCTCGCGCGGGGGCAGAAGCCGTCGACGATGTTCATCACGTGTGCCGACTCGCGCATCGTCACCGCGGCCATCACCGGCGCGGAACCGGGCTCTCTCTTCGAGCTCAGGACGGCGGGCAACGTCATTCCGCCGTATTCGCTGAACGCGCCCACGAGTGAGATGGCGACGATCGAGTTCGCCGTCCTGCAGCTCGGCGTCAGCGAGATCGTCGTGTGCGGGCATTCGCACTGCGGTGCGGTGATGGCGCTCAACGGCGCCGCGATCGACCACCTGCCGGCCATGCGCGGCTGGCTCGGTGAGCAGCGGCCGCGCAGCTCCGCGGACCCGGCCCTGCGCGGTGAGGGGCAGGAGCACGTGCGCGCGCAGCTGAGGGCGTTGCTCGACTACCCGTTCGTGGCGGAGAAGGTCGACCGAGGCGAGCTCCGCGTGCACGGCTGGTTCTACGACATCGAGACCGGCGAGGTCTCCGCGTGCGCCGAGCACGCGTTCCTGCCGCTGTAGGGGGGCGGGGTCCGGATGAAGAACAAGGTGTGGGCCGACCTGGGTGCGTCGGTCGTCGTCTTCCTCGTGGCGCTGCCGCTGTGCGTCGGTGTGGCGGTGGCGTCGGGGGTGCCGGCCGAGCTCGGGATCGTGACGGGCGTGGTCGGCGGGATCGTCGTCGGGTTGCTGCCGGGCAGCACGATGCAGGTGAGCGGACCGGCGGCCGGGTTGACCGTGCTGGTGGCGGACGCGGTCGGCACGCACGGGATCGCCGCGCTCGGCGTGATCGTGCTCGGCGCCGGACTGCTGCAGGTGGTCCTGGGCCTGGCGCGGTGCGGGCGGTGGTTCCGCGCGATCTCGCCGTCGGTGGTGCAGGGCATGCTCGCGGGCATCGGCCTGGTGCTGGTGCTGGGGCAGCTCTACCCGCTGGTCGGCGCGCAGGCGCCGGCCACGACGGGGGAGAAGGTCGCGGGACTGGTCGACCTCGCGGTGACGCCCGCGGCGGTGCTGCTGGGCGTCGCGACGATCGCGATCATGCTGCTGTGGCAGCGGTTCGCCTGGCGTGCGGTGCCGGGTGTGCTCATCGGAGTGGTGGTCTGCACCGCGGTCGCCGAGGTGGCGGGGCTGCCGGTGGCGCGGATCCAGGTCGGTGAGCTGGCCACGGACGTGCACCTGCCGGAGTTCTCGCTGCTCGGCGCCGGGGTGGTCGGCTCCGCGGTGGTGTTCGCGCTGGTGGCCTCCGCGGAGAGCCTGTTCAGCGCGGCCGCGGTGGACCGGATGCACGAGGGGCCGCGGACGAAGTACGACCAGGAGCTGGTGGCGCAGGGCGTGGGCAACACGATCTGCGGCCTGCTCGGCGCACTGCCGATGACGGCGGTGATCGTGCGCAGCTCCGCCAACGTGGCGGCGGGCGCGCGGACGAAGGCGTCACGGGTGCTGCACGGCGTGTGGCTGCTGCTGTTCGTGGTGGCGCTGCCGGGGCTGCTCGCGCTGATCCCGGTGGCCGTGCTCGCCGCCGTGCTGGTGCACGCCGGGTGGAAGCTGCTCGGGCTCAAGCAGGTCGTCGCGCTGTGGCGCACCGACCGGGCCGAGGGAGCGGTCCTGGTGCTCACGGCCGGGCTCATCGTCGCCACGGACCTGCTGACCGGCACGCTGGTCGGCCTGCTCGCGGCGATCGTGAAGACCGCCTGGGACGTGTCCCGGCTGTCGGTGGTCGTCACCCCGGACGGGCTGGAGCTGAAGGGCAACGCCACGTTCCTGCGGCTGCCGAACCTGCTCGACGTGCTCGACGGCGTCGACAGGGACCACGTCAGGATGGACCTGAGCGGGGTCCGGCACCTCGACCAGGCCTGCGTGCAGGCGATCGACCAGTGGGTCGACGAGTCCCGCCGCGCGGGCCGCACCGTCGAGCTGGTCGGCAGGTAGTGCGGGGCCCGGTGCCGCGGCCGGCTGTGGTCGCGGCACTGGGCCGTTCGGGTGTACGCCGCTAACGGTCGTGGTGACACTGTCGATCCTGCAGGTGAGTCACAGGGGGCGACACATGACCAGCACAGCGGTGCAGACGGGCTTCGACACCGGGTTCCTCGGCACGGACGCCGGGATTCCGGTGCTGACCGGGGCGGGCGCCGAGGACGCGGTCGAGCTGAACGGCTCGACCACCATCGACTACACCCACTTCTCGCTCGCGCTGAGCAGGTCGCGCAGGTTCGCGAGCTGGGTGGCGTGGAACATCGACGGTGCCGCCATGAAGGCGTTGAGCCGCACCGGCATCCCGTTCGTCAAGGACCCGAGGGTGCCCGCGGAGTTCCAGACCGGTGACGAGCTCTACCGAGACAACCGGCTCGACCGCGGCCACATCGCGCGCCGCGCCGACCTGTGCTGGGGGCCGACGGCGGAGGCGAAGAAGGCCAACCGGGACTCCTTCTTCTTCACGAACATCACCCCGCAGATGGACGACTTCAACCAGAGCACCAAGGAAGGCCTCTGGGGGCGGCTGGAGGACGCGGTGCTCGCCGACGTCGACGTGGACGACCTGAGGGTGAGCGTCTACGGCGGACCGGTGTTCAACGTCGACGACCGGGTGTTCCGCGGTGTCCCGATCCCGCGCGAGTTCTTCAAGGCCATCGCGTTCGTCGTGGACGGCGAGCTGCGTTGCAGCGCGTTCCTGCTCACCCAGAACCTCGTGCTGGCCGAGGCGCTCGACCTCGACGAGTTCCGGGTGTTCCAGGTGTCGCTGACCGAGCTCGAACAGCGGGTGAGCTTCACGTTCCCGGCCGAGCTGCACGCCGCCGACACGTCCGCCGTGCAGCCGCAGGACGCGTCGCAGCGCCCGCCGCTGGGCAGCCTCGCCGACATCAGGTGGTGATCCGCAGCCCCGGCAGCTCCCGGCGCAGCCCGGCCAGCCGGGCCGGTGACTCCGGCTGGTGCACGACGAGGTGCTCCAGCGCGGGCAGCACGCGCAGCTCGTCCGCCGCGGGCACCCCGAACACCTCCAGCGTCGTGATGGTCGGCCACCGCTCCAGCCCCGCCAGCGGGTAGGGCGGGCGGTGGTCGAGGGCCAGGTGCCGCAGCGCGGGCAACGCGGGCAGCGCCGCCAGACCGCCGTCCAGGCCCTCGTCGCGGACCTGCAACCGCCGCAGCGCACCGCCCTCCAGCGACGCGAGGTCGACCCGGCTGAAGTGCAGGTGCAGCTCATCGAGTCCCCGCACCGGCGCCAGGTCGAGCCGCCCCAGCGGCCGGCACCGGCTCAGGTGCAGCTCCCGCAGCGACCCCGACAATGCGAGCGGGGCCAGCTCGCGCACCACCTCGTTCTGCCACAGCTCCAGCCGGTTCAGCGCGGGCATGGCGCCCAGCGGGTCGAGCGGGTTGATGTTGCCGATGCACCGCACGTACCGCAGCTTCGCGAGGTGCGCGATGAACTGGATGCGGTGCCAGCCGCGGACGTCCACCCGCCGGTCGCCGAAGTCCACCCCGGACAGCACGGTCCGCGCGTAGTCCTCCGCGTCCGGGGTGTTCCGCCACGCCCTCAGCAGCTCGTCGACGACCATCACCTGGTCCACGGCCACGAACTCCGCGAGCCGCTCCCACGCGCCCTCACCGCCGATGTTCGCGAGCGTCCGCACGACGAACGCGGCCTCGGCCACCGCCTCCGGTCCCGGCAGCAGGTCCACGACGAACGACCCGGCCTCGGCCAGCGCGTCGGCGTGCGCGAAGCTCGTCGGCGGGATCAGCGCGGCCGCCGCCGACGTCACCTGCGCGCGTGCGGTCTCCGGTTCGATCACGTCGGCCTGCTCCAGGCACGCCAGCGCGAGCAGCCGCAGCCTGTCCCGGCCGCGTTCGTCCTTGCGCGTGTCGTCGTTGCCCGCCAGCAAGTCCATCAGCACCCTGGCCCGTTCGCGCGGCCGGGCGTGCGCGACGGCCATGACCACCACGTCGTGCCACTCGTCCAGGTGCGCCCGGTCCACCAGCAGGTTCAGGTCGCCCGCGTCCACGACCTCCTTGGCCGCCAGGTAGTCGCGGAACGTCCGGTGCACGAACTGCACCCGTTCCCCGGCCGCCTCCCGCAGCAGCCCGGCGCGTTCCAGCAGCCGCTGCATCGCCTCATCCGGGTCCACGTCGTGCGAGCGCAGGCCGCGCATCGCGTTCCCCAGCCGGTGCACCGCCTCCTCGCGCGGCACCATCAGCTCCCTGTTGCGCACCAGCGAGTACGCGAACCGCTGCAGCAGGACGAGCTGCTCCTCCTTGGAGAACGCCGGCAGCACCAGGCCGCGGTCCTCGTCCCAGCGCACCAGCAGCAGGTCCAGCGCCGCCTCGTACAGCGACCGCCGGTCCCGCGGCAGGTGCATGTTCCGGTCCTGGTGCAGCGCGCACAGCAGTCCCGCCAGCAGCGGGCTCGACGCGAGCCGCCGCAGGTCGGGGCGCTTCGCGAGGGTCGCCACCAGCCGCGTCTCGCACTCGGCGAGCCACACCCGCGCGTCCCGCGGCAGCCCCGGCTCGTCGCGCGCCGCCGTGTGCCAGGCCTCGACGAAGTCGCGGACCCCCTTGTCGCTCAACGGCAACAGGTCGAACGCCGCGAAACCGCAGTCCTCCAGCCAGTCCTCCGGCACCGCCGCCGGCCGGGTCGTGACCGCGTACCGCGCCTTCGGGTAGGCCGCCACGAGCTGCGCGAGCCACTGCCGCGCCTCGGCCCGCCGCTCCCACACCAGCTCGTCCACGCCGTCGACCAGGACCAGCGCCCTGCCCTCCCGCAGCCGCGCGGTCACCCACCCGGACGGCTTCTCCTCCTCGATCACGGCCGCGGTCCAGGCGATGAACTCCTCCGGCTTCGGCAACGCCGTGCACTGCCGCAGCGGCACGAAGAACGGCACCAGGCCGAGCCACTCGTCGCCGGAGGTCCTGGTCTCGCCCAGCGCGTTCATCGCGAGCCAGCGCAGGAACGTCGTCTTGCCCGCACCGGCGCCGCCGCGGACCAGCACCCGCGGCGTGTCCGCCAGTGCCGCCGCCACCGGCAGCCCGGCACCGGTCAGCTCGCCGGTGTCACCGACCCTGGCCACGGCCAGCGACACGTACGAGCTGTCGAACGAGTGCCGGCGCGGCGCCCGTCCCCGCGAGACCCCGAACACCTCCAGGCCGCCCAGCGCGTGCGCGACCTGCTCGGCGTACCGGTCCTCGAACTCGCGGTGCGCGGCGACCACGGCCGCGCGCTGCTGCTCGGGCAACCGCGCCACGGCGTCCGCGGTGCGCTGACCGAGCTGGAACATCGCCACGGCCAGCCGCCGCGCGTACTCCGGCTGCGACCGCACCAGCTCGACGATCGCGACGCACACCCGCGTGAGCAGCGCGTCGTAGCCGGCCGAGGCCGCCTCGGACAGCCCAGCCGCCCGCCGCACCGCCACCGACCTGGCCAGCACGTGCGCCCGCAGCGCCTCGGGCGTCAGCACCACGTGCAGCGCCTCGTCCTCGCGCAGCGGCAGCGCGGCCTCGACCGACTCGCGCACCGCGGCCACGGCGGCGCGCCACTCGTTCTCCGCGACCCCGCCGAGCTCACCGCGGGCGAGCTCGGTGCCGATCCGCTCGACCAGCGGACCCGGCCTGGTCAGCTCCCGCTGCCGCTTCTTGTCCCGCGCACCCTTGTGCGCCGCGTCGAAGAGCCCGAGCAGGAAGCGTTCCAGCACGGTCTCGAGCACCATCAGCAGTCCGGCGGAGAACGGGTCGGGCACGGTCCCCAGTATCAGCACGTGATCACCGGTGCGGCGGCGACTTCACCAGGTGTTCACCCGCCGGGCGCGTGCACCGCGCGGACGTGCTCGATGCGGAACTCCCGGCTCACACCGCCCTCGCAGTCCGCCGTCAGCACGCCGTCGAGGTGCTTGACCGGTGTGATCAGGACCGACTCCGTCTGCCGCGGGCCGCTCGCGTACCCGATGCGCACCGGCCGGCCGTCGACCAGCGCCGACGCGAGCCGCTGCACCTCCTCGTCGCGCAGGAAGACGTTCTGGTCGCGCAGCAGCCGCGCCGCGTTCGCCCTCGGCGTGCCCCGGCCGAGGACCTGCCGTTCCTGCTCCACCAGCCGCACCGCGAGCTGGGTGAGCTCCAGGTCGTCCAGCTCGGCGCGCTGCCGGTCCGGTCCGCGCTCACCGCGCGCGGGCGCCCGGTCCGGCCGTGAACGCTCCACAATGGACCGGTCAGCGCCGTCGACGCCCTTCGGCGCGTACCCGGCCGCGCGCAACGCCGCCAGCGTCTCGGGCATGGGCGCCGCGGACGCCAGCACGGTCGGCGCGAGGAACCGCAGTCCCAGCTGCGCCAGCGACCGGGACCGCGCGATCTCCCGCAGCAGCGCGGGGTCCTCCGCCCGCACGCAGCACGCGACCTCGGTCACCGTCAGCTGCCCGTGCCGCCGTGCCACGTCCTGCACCAGGTGCTCGACGGCCTGCGGCAGCGGCCCGTCCGCCACGACCCCCAGCCGCAGCAGCACCTCCTCGGACGGCAGCCCGGCGTCGAGCGCCCGCCGGATCGACTCCGCCGACAGCCGCCACACCCGCGCGGAGTCGCCGTCCTCCAGGTCCGCCACCAGGTCCAGCGTGGCGGCGAGCACCGTGCCCGGCAGGCCGTCCACCACCGCGGTCAGGTCCGCCAGGAACACCGCCCGGTCCGCGGCCGGCGGCATCAGCTCCACCGCGGCCGCCGCCACGTCACCGCCGTCGCGCACCGCCAGTCCCAGCGGCGTCAGCGCGCCACCCGCGACCAGCCCCAGCGCCTCCAGCTCGGTGATGACGACCGCCGTGGCCCGCAGGTCGTGCACGGCCGGGCGGGCCCACTCCAGCTCGGCGACCAGCTCACCGGGCTCCACGACCGCGTGGCCGGTGCTGAACGCCGCGAGCGTCGACCGCCGCAGCTCGGCGCCGCACTGCCCGGCGTAGTCGCGCAACGCCGCCCGCGCCTGTTCGGCGTCGGGCCGCCAGTCCATCCGCCGCCACGCCTCGACCAGCCGCGCGAGCCGGTCCCCGGGGTGCGCGTCCCGCCACGCGTCGGCGTGCCGCGTCGGCAGCAGGCGCCCGCGCTCCAGCCCCAGCAGCTGCGCCTCGACCGCCAGCTCCAGCCGCAGCCGCAGCACGCCGTCGGTGACCCGCAGAGCCCGCGCGACCCGCCGGATCTCCCCGGTCGCGACACCGCCGGTGTGGCGGGCCTCGAAGGCGTCCCGCTCGCAGTGCGCCAGCAGCCGCGCCACCCCGTCCACCGTGGACGTCGCGGGCCCGACCGGCGAGACCCGCGGCACCGGCCCGCGCCGCGCCGCCGGTGGCCGCGGCGTGAGGTGCGGCCGGGCGTGCAGGGCCCGCACCGAGTTGACCTCCTTGAGCACCGGCCCCTCCGGCCAGGCCAGCGCGCGCACCTTGAGCTCGGCGAACGCCCGGTCGAACTCCCGCACCGAGCACCGCAGCTCCGCGCACACCGCGTCGACGCTCGCCGAGCGGCCCAGCCGGACGATCGCGCCGAGCACGTCCACCGCGCCCTGGTCGAGGTCCTCCTCCGCGCGGTGCACCGAGTCGGGGTCCGTGAGCTGGTACGCGAGGTCCTTGAGGGTGCGCAGCAACCGGTCGCCCACGTCCCTGCGGTGTGTCAGCACCGCCGCCACCGCGTCCTGGTCGAGCCGCTGGAGCCAGTTCGCGAGCGCGGTGGTACGGCGTGGCATTCGTCCGAGTATGCCCCGACCGTCTGCGCTCAAACGAGTTTTCACGCATTCGGGCGTGCCGCCTAGGCTGACTCGGTGACGTTCGAAGGTTTCGGCGAGTACGCGATCGACTTCTACGACGGCCTGGTGCTGGACAACTCGAAGGCGTACTGGGACGACAACAGGGAGACCTACCTGCGCGACGTGCGCGCCCCCATGGAGGCGCTGCTGCTCGCGCTGGAGGGGGAGTTCGGTGAGGGCAAGGTGTTCCGGCCGTACCGCGACGTGCGGTTCGCCAAGGACAAGACGCCGTACAAGGACCACTGCGGCGCCGTGATCGAGAAGGGCCGCGGCGGCGGCGCGTACTACGTGCAGCTCAGCCCGGAGGGCCTGATGGTGGGCGGTGGCTCGTTCCACATGCAGTCCGACCAGCTGGCCCGCTACCGCGCCTCCGTCGACGCGCACGGCGTCCTGCTGCGCAAGGTCGTCGACAAGCTCGTCAAGCAGGGCTGGAAGCTGCACGGCGACGTGATGAGGTCGAAGCCGCGCGGGTTCGCCGACGACCACCCGCACCTCGACCTGCTCAAGCACCGGTCGATCTGGGTGCGCAAGGTCTGGGAGCCCGACGACGTGCTGCACGAGCCGGGCGCCCTGGACCGGGTGCGCAAGGCGTGGCGGCAGCTCAGGGACCTCAACGCGTGGTGCGAGGACCACGTCGGCGTGAGCGAGAAGCCGCGGCGATAGCCCAGCCGAGACCGATCCCGGCCACGTCCACCAGCGCGTCGAGGACGTCCCCGCTGCGGTGCAGCGGCGTGATGAGCTCCTGCAGCACCTCCGAGAGCCCCGCGTACGCCACCAGCGCCCACAGCACGTGAGGGATCTTCGCGTGCAGGCCGGTGAACGCGAGCAGGCCGAAGAGCACCAGGTGCACGACCTTGTCGGTGCCCGGCGGCGAGGAGGGCACACCTGACTCGGGGGTGAACAACACGACGACGCTGAGCAACGCGGCGAACACGAACGGGAACACTCGACCCATTGGCAGAACATTACCGAGGAGTAGTTCGGGATCGGTCCAGGAACGAGGACTACTCTCTCTACACGTGAGTCGACGCGCAAAGATCGTCTGTACCCTCGGTCCCGCCACTGGCACGCCCGAAAAGGTCCGTGACCTGGTAGCGGCCGGTATGGACGTGGCCAGGATGAACTTCAGCCACGGCAGCCATGCCGACCACAAGCAGGTCTACGACATGGTCCGCGCCGCAGCGGACGAGTCCGGTCGCGCCGTGGGCATCCTCGCCGACCTGCAGGGCCCCAAGATCCGGCTCGGCCGGTTCGCGGCCGGCCCTGTCGACTGGAACAACGGCGACATCGTCCGCATCACCGTCGAGGACGTCGAGGGCACGCACGACCGCGTGTCGACGACGTACAAAGAGCTCGCGAAGGACGCCAAGGTCGGCGACCGCCTGCTCGTGGACGACGGCAAGGTCGGCCTCGTGGTCGTCGAGGTCGAAGGCTCCGACGTCGTGTGCGAGGTCACCGAGGGCGGACCCGTCAGCAACAACAAGGGCCTCTCGCTGCCCGGCATGGACGTCTCCGTGCCGGCGCTGTCGGAGAAGGACATCGAGGACCTCGAGTTCGCGCTCTCGCTGGGCGTGGACTTCATCGCACTGTCGTTCGTCCGCTCGCCCGCCGACATCGACCTGGTCCACCAGGTCATGGACCGCGCGGGCAGCAAGCGCCTCCCGGTGATCGCGAAGATCGAGAAGCCGGAGGCCGTGGACAACCTCGAAGCCATCGTGCTGGCCTTCGACGGCGTCATGGTCGCCCGCGGCGACCTGGGCGTCGAGCTGCCGCTGGAGAGCGTGCCGCTGGTGCAGAAGCGCGCGATCCAGATCGCCCGCGAGAACGCCAAGCCGGTCATCGTCGCGACCCAGATGCTCGACTCGATGATCACGAACTCCCGCCCGACCCGCGCCGAGACGTCCGACGTCGCGAACGCGGTGCTCGACGGCGCGGACGCCCTGATGCTCTCCGGTGAGACCTCGGTCGGCCGCTACGCCATCGAGTCCGTGCAGACCATGGGCCGCATCATCGAGGCCGTCGAGACCGAGTCGGTCGTCGTGCCGCCGCTGACGCACGTCCCGCGCACCAAGCGCGGTGTGATCTCCTACGCGGCCCGCGACATCGGCGAGCGCCTCAACGCCAAGGCCCTGGTCGCGTTCACCCAGTCCGGCGACACCGTCCGCCGCCTGGCCCGCCTGCACACGCACCTGCCGCTGCTGGCGTTCACGCCGGAGCCGTCGGTGCGCTCGCAGCTGTCGCTGACGTGGGGCACCGAGACGTTCATCGTGCCGCGCGTGGAGTCCACCGACGAGATGGTCCGCCAGGTCGACGTGGCCATGCTGGAGATCGGCCGCTACCAGGCCGGTGACCTCATGGTGGTGGTCGCCGGATCGCCTCCTGGCACCATTGGGTCGACGAACCTCATCCGGGTGCACCGGCTGGGGGAGGAAGACCACGCGTAGGAGTGTTGGAACGTGACTGAGGCCGCCCGTGCCGCTGCCGCCGGACCACCCGGTGTGAGTGGCCAACCCGCAGTGGACGACCTGGTCGCGTTGCTCGACCTGGAACGCATCGAGGAGAACATCTTCCGCGGTGTGTCCCCCGCCGAGTCGCCGGTGCGCGTCTTCGGCGGGCAGGTCGCCGGTCAAGCCCTGGTGGCCGCGGGTCGGACCGTGCCGGTGGAACGACGGGTGCACTCGCTGCACTCGTACTTCATCCGGCCCGGCGACCCGCGGGTGCCGATCGTGTACGAGGTGGACCGCATCCGCGACGGCCGCTCGTTCACCACCCGCCGCGTCGTGGCCGTGCAGCACGGCAAGGCCATCTTCGCCCTCTCCGCCTCCTTCCAGCTGGAGGAGCAGGGCGTCGAGCACGCTTCCTCGATGCCCTCCGTGCCGGACCCGGAGACCTTGCCGACGTGGACCGAACAGGCCGCCGGCTACTCCCTGGTGAACTCGAAGTTCCCGCGCCCGATCGACGTGCGCTACGTCACCGAGCCGCCGTGGGAGTCCCGTGAGGACGGTCCCGGCGAGGCCGTGTCCCGCGTGTGGATGAAGGCCGACGGCAAGCTGCCGGACGACCCGATGCTGCACATCTGCGTGATGACCTACGCCTCGGACATGACGCTGCTGGACGGCGTCCTGGCCAAGCAGGGCGTCTACTGGGGACTGGACAAGGTCCTCGGCGCCTCCCTGGACCACGCGATCTGGTTCCACCGCCCGTTCCGCGCCGACGAGTGGCTGCTGTACGACACCGCCTCGCCGTCCGCCTCGGGGAACCGCGGGCTGGCGACCGGGCAGTTCTTCACGCAGGACGGGCAGCTGGTGGCCACGGTGGTGCAGGAGGGGCTGATCCGGGTCGTCAAGTCGGACTGAGGCCCTGTGTGAGTGATCAAGGGCGGGTCGTCGCACGTCGATGACCTGGCCGTGATCATCACGCTGGCCGACTACGACGCCCTGCCCGAGGAAGACTGCCGCCGCCACGAGCTGGTGGACGGGGTGCTGGTGGAGATGCCACCGCGCTATCCCGTGCACCAACGCGCGGTGCGCCTGCTGGCGGACCAGTTGGAGGACCAGCTGCCCGTCGAACTCGACGTCGTGCACGCGTTCGACGTCCTCCTCAAGGACAGTGCACGCCCGCTCATGCGCAAGCCGGACGTCGTCGTGGCTTCGAGCAAGCTCTTCGACGCCGGGGTGACGCGCTTCGACGCGGCGGACGTGGCGCTGGTGGTCGAGGTCCTGTCCGAGGAGTCGGAGGACGTGGACCTGCGGGTGAAGCCGCGCGAGTACGCCGCCGCAGGAATCCCGGACTACTGGGTGGTCGCGCTGGACGAGCCGGTCAGCATGGTCGCGCACTCCCTGGTGGACGGCCGGTACGAGCTGGCCGGAGGAGGCTCGCGGGTGCTCGACGTGCGCAGCCCGGCACCGATGACGGTGGACCTCGCCGCACTGGTTCGACGTCGCCTGATGGAGTAGCTCCTAGCACGCCTGTTCGAACCACCCGTGCGGGTCTTCAAGCCGGGTCGGACCTGAAGATCAAGCCGGATGAGTACGCTGCTGCGGGTATCCAGTACTACTGGATCGTCGATCTCAAGGACCCGATCAGCATGGCGGCACACGTTCTGGTCGACGGTCGCTACGAGTACGTCGGCGGCGGTACCGGGAAGGTCGAGCTCCTCAGTCCCGCACCACTGGTGGTCGACCTGGATGCGTTGACCCTCAACCGCTAGTCCGCGCGGCGCCGCCGGTGCGTCGGCCGCAGGGTCGCCGGCGGGGTCAGCGCCCGTGTCTCCACCCGCTCCAGCACCACCGACGACGTCAGGTTCCGCACCTCCGTCCGCGACGCGATCTTGTCCATCAGGAACGCCTGCAGGTGTGTGGAGTCCGCCACCGCGATGTGGATCAGGAAGTCAGCCTGCCCGGAGACGTGGAAGATCGACCGCGTCTCGGGCTGGGCCATCACGAACGCGCGGAACGCCGCCACCACCGGGCGCGTGTGCGGCCGCACGTTCACCGAGATGACGGCCTCCAGCGGCAGTCCGAGCACGGCTGGGTCGACGACGGCGTGCGAGCCCGTGATCACGCCCAGCTCGCGCAGCCGGCGCACCCGCTGCAGGCACGACGACGGGGCCAGGCCGACGATCTCGGCGAGCGACCGGTTCGGCAGGGTGGCGTCGTTCTGCAACTCCTCCAGGATGTGCCAGTCCACCGAATCCAGTTCGGCTTGTTCGCGCATAAGCGAACATCGTACTGACCAGGTGGAATGTGGCAGAACGAGTGGCGGACGATCCCGCCATGCACATCGCGTGGACGTCTTTCCTGCTGGCACTCGTGGTGATCACGGTCGTGCCCGGTCCCGACTTCGTCCTGATCATGGGGAACGCGGTGCGCAGCCTGAGGCTGGGCGTCACGGCGGCGCTGGGCGTGGTCACGGGGCTGCTCGTCCACGCGACGCTCGCGACCGTCGGACTGAGCGCGCTCGTGGTGGCGGTGCCGACCGCGCTCTTCCTCGTCAAGGCGGTCGGCGCGCTGTACCTGGCCCACCTCGGGTTCATGACGCTGAAGGGCGCGGGCAAGGAGCAGGAGCTGCCGCGCAGCGGTGGCAACGTGTTCCTGCGCGGCCTGCTCTGCGATCTGTTGAACCCCAAGGTGATGCTCACGTTCCTGAGCCTCATCCCGCAGGCGATGGACCCGAACAGCCCACCGCTGCCGCAGGCCGCGCTGCTGAGCGCCGTGACGGTCGGTGTGTTCGCGGGGTTCTGGGTGGTGGTGGTCCCGCTGGCTCGTCAGCTGGGCACGGTGCTGAGCAGGCCGAAGGTCCGCACGGCGTTCGAGCGGGTCTGTGGTACCGCTCTCATCGGGATGGCGGCGTCAGTTCTCGCCGCTTGAGTCCCACGAGACGCTCAGCTCGTCGCGCGTCCCGAACCGCACCAGGTGCCGTTCGACGACGTCGCGCAGCCGGGCGGCGTCCTCCTCCGAGGAGGCCTCGACGCGCAGCCGCAGCGCGTCCGGAAGAGCGGCGAAGGACGCCGTTCCCGCGGAGAAGCGGACGAAACCGCGTCCGTCCTCCCAGGACCCTTCCAGGTCCTTCTGCGTGAAGTGCTTGACCAGCTGGGACCCGTAGCGCTCGGCGCGGTCGGTCGCCGAGGTGCCCTCGCTCACGAACGTCATGAAAACCAACTTACGCCTTGCTGTACGTACCGTTGGGTGACGCGGTTCACCTGGCGAAACGATGGCTGAGAAGACGCTGTGACATCTCGCGCAAAGCTTGAGAACACGGCAGGCTGTCGGCCATGACGGAAGGCAAAGCACGTATCGCGGTCACCGGTCTCGCCACCATGGGCAGCAACCTCGCGCGCAACCTCGCGCGGCACGGTTTCAAGGTCGCCGTGCACAACCGGACCCCCGCGAAGATGAAGTCGCTGCTCGACGAGCACGGCCACGAGGGCGACTTCGTCGGCGCCGAGACGCTGGAGGAGCTCGTGCAGAGCCTCCAGACGCCGCGCCAGATCATCATCATGGTGAAGGCCGGTGGGCCGACCGACGCCGTCATCGACGAGCTGAGCGGGCTGCTGGAGCCCGGCGACATGGTCATCGACGGCGGCAACGCCCACTACGCCGACACGCGCCGCCGCGAGGCCGCCCTGAAGGAGAAGGGCCTGCTGTTCGTCGGCGCCGGCATCTCCGGCGGCGAGGAGGGCGCCCTCAACGGGCCCAGCATCATGCCCGGTGGTCCCGCCGAGTCCTACGAGCACGTCGGGCCGGTGTTCGAGGAGATCGCCGCCAAGGTCGACGGGCAGCCGTGCTGCGTGCACGTCGGGCCGGACGGTGCCGGGCACTTCGTCAAGATGGTGCACAACGGCATCGAGTACGCCGACATGCAGCTGATCGCCGAGGCGTACGACCTGCTGAGCCGCGTCGGCGGGCAGACGCCGGCGGAGATCTCCGAGGTCTTCACGCAGTGGAACTCGGGCGACCTGGAGTCGTACCTGGTCGAGATCACCGCCGAGGTGCTCAAGCACGTCGACGCGGACGGCACGCCGCTCGTGCAGGTCATCGAGGACGCCGCCGAGCAGAAGGGCACCGGCCGCTGGACCGTGCAGGAGGCGCTGGAGCTCGGCGTCCCGGTCACCGGCATCGCCGAGGCCGTGTTCGCGCGCAGCCTGAGCGGCCACACCGACCAGCGCAAGGCCGTGCGCGACGCGTTCGGTGCGAGCGAGGTCGTGGCGAAGCCGGACGCCGAGCTCGTCGACGACGTGCGGCAGGCGCTGTACGCGTCGAAGGTCGTCGCGTACGCGCAGGGCTTCGACATGATCCGCGAGGCGTCGAAGAACTTCGACTGGGACATCGACCTCGGCGCGATGGCGACGATCTGGCGCGGTGGCTGCATCATCCGCGCACGGTTCCTCAACCGCATTCGCGAGGCATATGACGCGAACGCGGATCTCGCGTCTCTTCTGGTGGACGACTACTTCCGCGACGCCGTCCGGAATGCCGAGGCCGCTTGGCGGCGCGTCGTGGTCCGCGCGGTCGAGTCCGGTGTCCCGACGCCCGGTTTCGTGTCCGCTTTGGCCTACTACGACGGACTTCGCTCGGAACGGCTGCCCGCGGCACTCGTTCAGGGACAACGCGACTTCTTCGGCGCACACACTTATCGGCGCACCGACAGGGCCGGTAGCTTCCACACGTTGTGGTCAGGCGACAGGTCTGAGGTGGAAGCGTGAAACTTCGTTTACTGGGGGCGGTCGTCGTCGCGGCGGCGGGGTTGACCCTGACGTCCAGCGGTGGCGCCGTGGCGGTCGGCAACGAGGCGCTGACCCGCGATCTCGACGCCATCCTCGCCGACTCCGGGCTCAAGGGCGCGGACGTCGGCATCACCGTGCGGGATGCGAACACCGGTGAGGTCGTGTACACCAGATCAGGTGGTAAGCGCTCTCAGGTCGCGTCGAACCTGAAGGTGCTCACGACCGCGGCGGCGCTCGACCTGCTCGGGCCGGACCACCGGTGGAAGACCGAGCTGCAGTCGTCCGGTGCCCGTTCGGGTTCGACGCTGACCGGCGACCTCGTCCTGCGCGGCACGGGCGACCCGACGATGTCCGCCGCGCGCTACCAGGCGCTGGCGGCGGCGTTGAAGAACAGCGGTGTCACGCAGGTGACCGGCGCGCTCGTGCTGGACGACACGGCGTTCGACGCGCAGCCGTACGGCAGTGGCTGGGCGTGGGACGACGAGCCGTACTCCTACAGCGCGGAGACGTCGGCACTGACGCTCTCGCCGGATGAGCGGTACAGCGCCGGCACGGTCCTCGTGCGGGTGAAGCCGGGCGCCGCGACGGGCGCGCCGGTGCAGGTGAGCGTCGAGCCCGCGAACGACGTGGTGCAGATCCAGAGCACGGCGACCACCAACGGGGACGCCGGCATCACCGTCGAACGCGAGCACGGCACGAACGTGATCAAGGTCAGCGGTTCGACCTGGGTCGAGACGACCGCGCTGTCCACCGTCAAGGATCCGACCGGGCTCGTCTCGTCGGTGTTCGGCAAGGCGTTGGAGCAGAACGGGGTCCAGGTCCTCGGCGGCGTCAAGCGGGCCAAGGCGCCGCAGGGTGCCGCGGTGCTGGCCTCCGACACGTCGCAGACGCTCGGCCAGCTGATCACCCCGTTGCTGAAGAACAGCAACAACATGCTGGCCGAGGTGCTGGTCAAGACCGCGGGCGGCTCGTTCGCCAACGGTGTCAACCAGCTCAGCCGCAAGTGGGCGGGCCTGGGCATCGACCCGAACTGGGTCGAGGTCTTCGACGGCTCCGGCATGTCCCGGCTGAACCAGATGTCGCCGGACGACCTGACCTCGATCCTGGTGAAGGCGAAGACCAAGCCGTGGTTCGGCACCTGGTCGGCGGCGCTGCCGGTCGCGGGCAGGGACGGCACGCTGGCGGGCCGCATGAAGGGCACCGCCGCGGAGGGCACCGTGCTGGCCAAGACCGGGTCGCTCTCGGGCGTCTCGGCGCTGTCCGGGTACGTCACCACGGCGTCGGGCCGCCAGCTGGTGTTCTCGCTGGTGCAGAACAACGTGGTGCTGTGGTTCAGCCCGAAGGCGGTCGAGGACAGGGTCGCCGTGCGGCTCGCCTCCGACGGCGGCGCGCAGGTGGCGACGCCGAAGGTCGAGTCCGTTCCGCAGCAGCGGAAGGCCCCCGCGCAGGAACGCGTGACGGTTCCCCCGCAGGAGCGCTTCGACGTCGAGTGCTCGTGGATCGGCACCTGCTGACCCACGCGTGAGACCACTGGAGCCGCCCCGGGACGAACCGGGGCGGCTCCGGCGTTTCCTAGGCCGGTGACGGCACGGGTTCGAGCCCGTTGCGGTCCGGGTCCACCAGGTACACGCGGGCGTTCGAGATGTCGAAGTACAGGCCCTTCAACGAGAGCGCGCCCGCGGCGACCGCCTCCCGCACGCTCGGGTACCCGAGCAGGTTGTCCAGCTGCTGCGCCACGTTCGCGACCGCGAGCCGGTCGGCCACCGGCAGCTCCGCGCAGCCGGGCGCGGTGGGGGCGTGGAAGCGGATCAGCGACGGTTCGGCGTTGCGCAGCCAGGAGTGCAGGTGTGAGCCGCGGGCGGCGCCGCCGCTCACCAGCGCCTTCATCGCACCGCAGTCGGAGTGCCCGCACACGACGATCGAGCGGACGCCGAGGACCTCCACCGCGTACTCGACCGCGGCGCCGACCGACCGGTCCTCAGCGGTGTGCATCGGCACCAGGTTGCCGATGTTGCGCACGCAGAACAGGTCGCCCGGCCCGGACGTGGTGATCAGGTTCGGCACCACCCGGGAGTCGGCGCAGGTGATGAAGAGCTGCCGCGGTCGCTGCCCGCGCACCGCCAGCTCCCGCAGGAACGGCCGGACCAGCGGCGCCGACCGCGTCTCGAACTCGTGCATGCCCCGCAGCATGGGATCGCTCTCCGGCGACGGCCGCTGCGACGGCAGGTGCACCGTGGTGCCCGCGCCCTGCCAGTGCGACCACGGCGCGAACCAGCGCGGCAGCGGACCGGGCAACGTCTTGCGCCGCCCCGGCCTGCCCTGGTCCGCCTGGTCGAACCAGGTGTCGTGCACCTCGTCGACCTGAACCCGGCCACCGAGCCGTTCGTAGCCCTCGCGCCAGTCGTCGATCGCCTCGTAGGACGCGTGGTCCAGGTAGTCGACGTGCAGCTCCAGCACCACGGTCTGCCCGAGCGGCAACCGGCGCAGCTCGCGCACCAGCCCCCCGACGCCGAGGAACACCAGCGACCCGCGCACGCACACCCGGTTGCCCTCGACCCGCACCGAGCAGTGCGTCAACCGGTACAGCGCGCGCAGCAGCGCGATCGTCAGCCCCGCGACCACGCCCTCCAGCAGTCCGAAGAGGACGACGCCGAGCACGGTCGCCGCGTAGACCAGGAGCTCCTGGTGCCGCACCAGGTTGCGCATCCGCTCGACCGACACCAGCCGCAGGCCGACGACCAGCAGCACGCCCGCCAGCGCCGCCAGCGGGATCTGCTCCAGCGCGGGAGCGAACGCCAGCACCGCCACCGCGATCCACAGCCCCTGCATCATGGCGGCGCAGCGGGTCTTCGCGCCCGCGGCGACGTTCGTGGAGCTGCGCGCCAGGCCACCGCTGATCGGGAACCCGCCGAGGGCGCCCGCGAGCACGTTGCCGGTGCCCTGCGCCATCAGCTCCCTGTCCAGCCGGGCCCTCGGCCCGTCGTGCAGCCGGTCCACGGCCACCGCCGACAGCAACGACTCCATGCTCGCCACCAGCGCGACCGTCACCACGGCCACGACCACGGTTCCGGCGCTGCCCTGCGGCATCTCCGGGAACACCGGGGAGTGGCTGTCCGGCAGGTCGACCCGTGCGACGTCGAGGCGCAGCGCGACCGCGAGCCCGGTCGAGGCGGCGACGGCGACCAGCGGCGCCGGCACCAGCGAGGCGCGCGGGACCCGCGGCCACAGCAGCAGGACCGCGACCGCGACCGCGCCGGCCAGCACTGATCCCAGGTGGGACCCGGCCAGCTGACCCGGCAGCAGGGCGACGTTCGCGGGAACCGACGACGCCGCCGTGCCGCCCAGCACCACGACGAGCTGACCGGCCGCGATCGAGATGCCGATGCCCGCCAGCAGGCCGTGCACGACGGCGGGGGACAGCGACATCACCAGCCGGCTGATCCCGGTGAGGCCCAGCGCCACCTGGAGCACCCCGGCGGCCAGCGTGATCGCGGCGGTCGCGGCCCAGCCGAACTGCGCCACCAGCCCGGCGACGATCACCACGAGCCCGGTGCCCGGTCCGCTGATCTGCAACGGCGCCCCGCTGAGCGCGCCGACCACGACACCGCCGACGACGGCGGAGATCAGCCCGGCCATCAGCGGCGCGCCGGTGGCGTGGGCGATGCCCAGCGAGAGCGGGATCGAGATCAGGAACAGCACGAAGCTCGCGGGCAGGTCGTGCCGCAGGACCAGGCGCACCCCGCCCGGAGGACCGTGCGGGGTGTGCTCGCCGGCGTTGGACCGCTGGAGGTGGTTCACGTCTTCTTGCCTTTCGTGGGAACGGCGGAATGACCGCATGGCCCTGTGCGACCGGCACAGGACATGGGGAAGGGGGAGAGCGCGGGTGAAGGGGCGCTAGCGGCGCTGTAAGGGCAGCAGGCGGCGCGGCCGGACGGCAGCGAGCGCGTCGGCGCGGTCATGCGGGGTCGGCACGGGAACACCTCCGTGTCGGCACGAGGATCCGGGGTCGGGACCAGGCCGCGTCACCACAATGATGCGGGCGGAGGCGGCGCTGTGACAGACCTTTCAGCCGGTCGTGTTGATCTTCGCGGTGATCGTCACGCGAGGTGATGGCCGACCGGCACGAGAAGGGCCGGCTCCGGTCGGGGGGTGCGGAGCCGGCCCAGGCCGGGGCGGAGCTGAAGAACTATCGAGTTCCGGAGTTCAGCCCACCGGGCGCAGGTGCTTGCCGTGCGAAGTCCCCTGTCCCACGACGGTCAGGACGAGCTGCGCCGACAGGTAGGCCCGGCACGGCGCGGGCATCCGCCGGGAGAACCAGCCGCGCCTGCACGTGGCGCAGCGGCCGTGCTCGTCGGGCTGGTGCTCGTCCAGCAACGCCTTGACGACCGCGACCACCCTCGGCAGCTCTACCCTGGCGAGCACGAGGGCCGTCTGGTCGTCACCGCGCTCGGCGAGGTCCGCGAGCGTGGCCAGGTGGGAGTGCAGCGACCTGTCCAGTTGGCTGAACACCGTGACGGCCATCAGGCTCAGAGCTCCAGTCCTCGCGTGAGCAACCCATGCAGCCTGGCCCGGCCCGGAGCCGAACTGCAAGTTGCAGTACACGAATGGATGACGTCCCTTTGCGGGCGTGTCCTTTGCTCTCAAACTTGGACGCGGACCAGGAGGTGTGGATGCCACGGGGTAGCAGCCCGACCCTGCGCAAACGCCGGCTCGTGAGCGAGCTGCGGCGGTTGCGCGAAGCGGCCGGGCTGACGATCGAGGAGGTCGGCGAGCGCCTCGAGTGCTCGGCTTCCAAGATCAGCCGCATCGAGACCGGGAGGGTGGGGGTGAGCCCGCGCGACGTGCGGGACATGCTCACCGCCTACGGTGCGGACGCCACCACCCTGGAAGAGCTGGTCCAGCTGGCCAGGGAAGCCCGCCGCAAGGCGTGGTGGGACGAGTTCGGCGACATCGTGCCCGGTCGCTACGTCGGGTACGAGGCCGACGCCGACTCCATCAGGACCTACCAGGGCCTGATGATCCCCGGCCTGCTGCAGTGCGAGGCGTACACGAGGTCGTTGATCTCCCAGGTGCTCCCAGAGGCGAGCACCGCGGAGATCGACCGGCGGGTCCGGTTGCGCAAGGCTCGGCAGGCACTGCTGAGCGAGGACGACCCGTTGCGCCTGCACGTCGTGATCGACGAGGCCGCCCTGCACAGGCTCGTCGGCGGCGCGAAGGTGATGCGCACGCAGATGGCGCGTCTGCTCGAAGTCGGTGCACTGCCGAACGTCACGATGCAGGTCGTGCCGTTCAGCGCCGGTGGTTACGCTGCGATGGACGGGCCGTTCGTCATCCTGAGCTTCCCCGAGCAGCTGGACCCCGACGTGGTGTACATCGAGAGCACGAGAAGCGGCGTCTACCTGGAGCAGTCCGGTGACGTCAATTGGTACGCCGAGGTGTTCGAGCGTCTGGTGCGGACCGCCCTCAAGCCGGCGGACTCCGCGACCCTGATCACGGAAGTCGCTCGCGCTCTCGGCTGATCGCAGACCGGGAGTGAACAGACAGTGGAAAGCCTGCGTTGGCGCAAGAGCAGCCGATCGTCCGCCAGCGGACCCGACTGCGTGGAGATCGCGCTCGTCCCGGCCGGCGCGGCCGTGCGTGACAGCAAGAACGCGGACGGGGCCCAGCTCCGGTTCGGGTCCGCCGGGTGGGAGGGCTTCCTCTCCGCCGCCAGGACCGGCACGTTCGCCAGCTGATCGACGACAAGCCGCGAAGAACCGCGAAGCCCCGGCTGGATCGCCCAGCCGGGGCTTCGTCGTGTGCGGAAAGGGGGACGTGGGCCGGCCGGCGTTCCGCCGCCGCGGGCTGGATGCCCCTTGCACGCCGGCCGGCCCACGTCGATCATGGGGAGCAGCGGGTGTTCCGCTGTCCGGTCCAACCCCGTCGACTGCTCGACCCCCGGGTTTCCGTTGATCTCGCCGTCTGTGGTTGGTTGGACACGCTAAGCGTAAGAATGCCTTCTACAGCACGACTGGAGCCCGACTGAAGTGGTCCTCAAGCTCCAGCTGGCCACCAGGCGAAGGACAGATCGGTGACACTGCGCGAGGAACCCCTGCGGTTCGAGGTTCTCGGCCTTCTCCGGGTCGTTCGCGCAGGTCACGAGGTCGATCTCGGTGCGGCCAAGCAGCGCGCCGTGCTCGCCGTGCTGCTGCTGTCGCGCAACACCCCGGTGAGCAGGGGCACGATCATCGAGGCCGTCTGGGGCGACAACGTGCCCTCCAGCGCGGTCAACCTGGTGCAGACCTACGTCGCCGGGCTGCGCCGCGCACTGGAGCCGGCCCGCGCGCGCCGGGCCCCCGCGGAGCTGCTGACGTCCGTCGGCGACGGTTACCTGCTGCGGGTCGAGACGGGCGCGCTGGACCTCGACGTGTTCGAACGCCAGGTCTCGCTCGCGCACCGCATGCGCGCGGCGGGGGACCTCGCCGGAGCCGCGGTGGAGCTGGACGACGCGCTGGCGTTGTTCCGCGCCGAGCCGCTGGGCGGCGTGTCCGGTCTCTTCGCCGACGTCGAACGCGGCCGGCTCGTGGAACGCAGGCTGGCCGTGGTCGAGGAACGCGCCGAGCTCGGTCTCGCGATCGGCCAGGGCCCCGAGCTCGTCTCGCAGCTCACCTCCCTCGTCGCCGAGCACCCGTTGCGCGAACGCGGGCACGGGCTGCTGATGCGCGCCCTGGTCCAGGCCGGCCGGCAGGCGGAGGCGCTGGCCGCCTACCGCGAGGCCCGCCGGGTGCTGATCGACGAGCTGGGCGTGGAACCGGGGCCGGAGCTGCGCCGCGTGCACCAGGCCGTGCTGGCGGGGGACAGCCCCGAACCGGAACGCGCGCCGGTCCGCCTCCCGGCGCAGCCGGCCCCCGAGCCCGTCGTGACCGTTCCCGCGCAGCTGCCGCGCGCACCCGTCGCGTTGATCGGGCGGGACGCGGAGCTGGCGCGGATGGACTCGTTGCTGAGCGCGCACGACGGTCCCGTGCTGCTGGTGACCGGTCCGGCCGGCGTGGGCAAGACGGCGCTGGCGCTGCACTGGGCGCACCGGGTGCGCGAGGAGTTCCCGGACGGCCAGCTCTACGTCGACGTCCACGGCTACGACCCGAACCGGGAACCGCTGGAGATCGGCGAGGTGCTGAACCGGTTCCTGCGCGCCCTCGGCGTTCCCGCCGGCGACACCCCGGTCTCGGTCGACGAGCGGTCGGCGTTGCTGCGCACGCTCTTGGCCGACCGCCGGATGCTGGTGATGCTCGACAACGTCCGCGGCTCCGGTGACCTGCTGCCGCTGCTGCCGGGCGCGCCGTCGTGCGTGGTCGTCACCTCGCGCCGGCGCCTGGTCGGCCTGGTGGCGCAGGTCGAGGCGGAGCTGGTCGAGCTGGACATGCTCACCGCGGACGCCGCCGTCGACGTGCTGGGCCGCGTCGCGGGCCGCGGTGCCGCCGAAGCCGCCGCCCTGCGGTCGCTGGCCGAGCTGTGCGACGGTCTGCCGCTGGCGTTGCGGATCGCCGCCGCCCGGCTGGCGGTGTCCCCGAAGCTGCGCGTCGCCGAGCTCGTCGAGGAACTGCAGGACGAACACGGGCGGTTGGCCGCTCTCGGGCTGGAGGACGGCGAAGGTCCCGTGCGCGCCGCGCTGGACGCATCACGCCGTGCGCTGCCAGCGGTTCCCGCTCGCCTGTTGCCCGTCATCGGCCTGCACCCCGGCGCCGACCTGACCCCGCACGTCGTCGCGGCGATGGGGGAGGTCTCCCTGCTGGAGGCCCAGCGCGCGCTGGACGCACTGGCCGCCGCGAACCTGCTGTCCGTCTCCGAACCGGGCCGCCTCGTCGCCCACGACATGGTCCGCGTCTACGCGAAGACCCTGGCGGGCGAGCTCTCCGAACCGGAGCGCCGGGCCGCCACCGGCCGCATGCTGGACTACTACCTGCACTGCGCGGACCTCGCCGACGGCCTGCTGCCCATCAACCGCGGCAGCGTCCTGGTGGCCCCGGAGCACCGCCCGGCCGCCGTGCCGTCCCTGACCGGCCCCTCCGACGCGATGGCCTGGTTCGACTCCGAACGCGCCAACCTCATCGCCGCCACCGAGCACGCCGCGTCCTCCGGCTGGCACGTCCACGCCTGGCAGCTGCCGTACACGCTGTCCCGCTACCTCTGGCTCCGCACCGAACGCGAGACCTCGCTGCGCATCACCCAGGCCGCGCTGGCCGCCGCGAACGCCCTCGGCGACGACGAGGCGCGGTTCGTGATGCAGTTCAACCTCGGCGTGGCGCTGTTGCAGGTGGAGCGCAAGGAGGAGGCGCTGACCGCCCACCGCGGCGCCCTGGAGGTGGCCCGCGGCAAGGCCGACGTCCACCAGCAGGCCCGCGCCCTCACCACCGTCGCCGGCACCCTCATGGACCTGGGCCGCACGGAGGAGGCGGAAGCGCACTACCGCGAGGCGATGGAGGTCTCGCGCATCGCGGGCTCCCGGTGGGCGGAGGCCAACGCCCACCACCACCTCGGCCTGCTCTACCTCGCCAACGACCGCTACGACGACGCGATGCCGTGGCTGCGCGTGGCCCTGCGGATGTACCACGAGGTCGGTGAGCAGTGCGGGGAAGCCGCCTGCCACGTCGACCTCTCCACCGCGCTCCTGGAGACCGGTGACACCGAGGGCGCCCTGTCGTCGGCCCGCACCGCGCTGGCCGTCGCGTGCGACGCGGTGTCGCCCTACCACCAGGCCCTGGCCCACGACCGGCTCGCCGCGGTGTTCGACCGGCTCGGGGCCGCGGGTGCGGCGGCGCACTGGCAGCGGGCGCTGGCGCTGTTCACGGAGCTGGGGGCACCGGAGGCGGACGGCATCCGGGCGAGGCTGGCACGGGCGCGCGCGGTGACCGCGGTGTAGCAGGCGGGGTAAGGCTTCTCGCTGCCGATCGCACCCGTTCTGCCAATGCGCCCGGCCCACCCTCAGCACCACCCTCAGGTCCATGACCGAGTGGACCCTCGAAGCCGTCAACGCCGAGATCGCCTACCGCCGCGCGAACGCCCGCTGCACCTGGCAGCGGTCCAACGGCGGCCCGCGCCGCTGGTTCCACCGGGTGATCCACCGCACCTCCCGGAAACACGGCGGCACCAGCCCGTGAGGTGTGCGAGCATGCCTCCCGTGGCACGTCTGGGTTCCGGAATTCCCCTGGTCGCCCGCGACCGCGAGCTGGCCCGGTTGCGCGCCGCCCTCACCGGCGCCGGCAACGGCACCGCCGCCGCGGTGCTGCTCGCCGGTGACGCCGGCGTCGGCAAGACCCGGTTGGTCGACGAGCTGGCCGCCGCGGCCGACGACACGCTCGTCCTCTTGGGACGCTGCCTCGACGCCGGTGAGACCGGGCTGCCCTACCTCCCGTTCGCCGAGGCCCTCGGCCAGCTCAAGACCGGGACCGCGCACCGCCCGGCGCTCGCGATGCTCCTGCCGCAGCTGGCACTTCCGGCCGAACGCGAGCCCGGCACCGAGGCGATGCTGGCGCCCAGCCTGATCCCCGGCCGCCGGCCCGTGCAGGACGTCGGCCAGCTCCAGCTCTTCGACGCGGTGCTCGGCCTGCTGACCGAGCTGTCGGAGCGGCAGCGGGTGCTGCTCGTCGTCGAGGACC
Organism: Lentzea sp. NPDC042327; assembly: GCF_040647275.1. Classification (NCBI taxonomy): domain Bacteria; kingdom Bacillati; phylum Actinomycetota; class Actinomycetes; order Pseudonocardiales; family Pseudonocardiaceae; genus Lentzea; species Lentzea sp. NPDC042327. The sequence goes on along the minus strand of NZ_JBEZBX010000005.1, from coordinate 144,632 downwards.
TGCACTGGGCCGACGCGTCCACCCGCTACCTGCTGTCGTTCCTGTTGTCCCGCTTGAGGTCCCAGCGCCTGCTGGTGGTCGGCACCTACCGCAGCGACGACCTGCACCGCAGCCACCCGCTGCGGCCCCTGCTGTCGGAGCTGGTGCGGCTGCCCGCCGTCGAACGGCTGGACCTCGCGCCGTTCAACGCCGCCGACGCACGCAGGTTCGTGGACGCGTTGAGCGACGACCTGCCCGCCGACGTCGTGCAGCAGGTCGCGGAACGCTCGGAGGGCAACGCGTTCTTCGCCGAGGAGCTCATCGCGGTGGCGGCGTGCGACGACCGCTCGCTGCCGAGCGCGCTGGCGGACGTGCTGCTGAGCCGGGTCGAGCGGTTGAGCCCGGAGGCGCAGCACGTCGTGCGGGTGGCATCGGTGCGGGGCCGCCGGGTGCGGCACGAGCGGCTCAGGGAGGTCGCCGGGATGAGCGACCTCGCGCTCGACACCGCGCTGCGCGAGCTCGTCCAGCACCACCTGCTGGTCGTGGACGACAACGAGGTCTACACCTTCCGGCACGCGTTGCTCAGGGAGGCTGTCTACGGCGACCTCCTCCCCGGCGAACGGGTCCGGCTGCACGCGGCGTACGCGCACCACCTCGCGCACCACCTCGACGAGCGGGGCGCCGCGGCCGCGCTGGCGCACCACGCGTTCCAGAGCCACGACCACGGGCAGGCGCTCACGGCGTTCATCAAGGCCGCCAAGGAGGCCGAACGCGCCGGCGCGCCCGCGGAGTCGTTGCAGCACCTGGAGATGGCGCTCAACCTGTGGAACGCGGTGCCCGCGGCGGACCGTCCGTCCGATGTGGACGAAGCGGTGCTGCTGCGGCGGGCGTCCTGGGTGGCGGGCACGGCCGGGCAGCCGGAGCGGGCGGTGGCGTTCGGGCGCAGCGCGACGAAGGCGCTCGCCGGGCAGTCGCCGGAGGAGCAGGCCGAGGTGCTGCTGCGGCTCGCCCAGGCGTTGTCGATCCTGGACGGCAACGACCAGGAGCACCACGAGGTCATGATGGCGGCGTGGAACCTGGTCTGCGACCGGGACGCGAGCCCGACGCGGGCCCGCGTGCTCGCCGGCAAGGCCTCCCTGCTGCGGCAGGAACGGCGCGGGGAGGAGGCGCGCGAGGCGGCGGAGCTGGCCATCGCCGACGGGCAGGCGGCGAACGCGCCGGGAGCCGTGGCGGACGCCCTCGGCACGCTCGGCATCCTCGACGACTACGCGAACCGGCCGGAGGACGCGTGGCGGAACTTCGAGCGCGCGATCGAGTGCGCCAGGGAGGTCGGCGCGGTCAACACCGAGCTGCGCGCCCGGTACTACCACGGCCTGATGCACTACGACCGCGGTGACCTCACCGCCGCCGCCCGCGTCTACAACGAGGCGGGCGAGCGGGCCCAGGAGACCGGGCTGACCTGGAGCATGTTCGGCCTGGAGATCCGCATCCAGCAGGTGCTCGTGCACTACTACCTGGGCGACTGGGACTACGCGGACTGGGCCAGCGAACCGCCGGGCATGTCCGTGTCCTCGACGGTGCTGGCCAGGTTGCGCGCCGCGAACACCCACCTCACCATCGGCCGCGGGCAGCTCGCCGAGGCCGAGCGGGTGATCACGAAGCTGCGCAGCGACTGGCACCGCGACATCCAGATCGCCCTGATCACCGGCGGCACCGGCGGTGAGCTCGCGCTGTGGCGGGGACGGCCGGAGCTGGCCGTCGAACGGGTCACCGACGTGCTGGAGTGGACCCGCAAGCTCGGCGGGCCGTGGATGCTGGCCGACATCCGGATCGGCGCGATCGGCGTCGCCGCCCACGCCGACATCGCCGCGAAGGCCCGCCGCAAGCGGGACCGGCAGGCGGAGGAACAGGCCGTCGCCGAGGGCCGCAGGCTGGCCGAGCACGTCCGGCTGACCGCGCGCAACGGCGTCCCGCGCTCCGGTGCGCTCGGACCGGAGGGCCGCGCCTGGCTGGCCCGCTCGCAGGCGGAGGAGTCCCGGCTGACCGGCCCCGGTGACCCCGCGCTGTGGCAGGCCGCGGTCGACGGGTTCGGCTACGGCCTGGTGTTCGAGCAGGCGCTGTGCCGGTGGCGGCTCGCCGAGGCGCTGCTGGGCGCCGACCGCAGGGAGGCCGCGGCCGACGAGCTGCGCCGGGCCGACGAGACCGCGGCGAAGCTCGGTGCGAAAGCGCTCGCGGACGCCGTGGCCGGTGTCGCCAGACGGGCCCGCATCACGCTGAGGGCTGACGCGCCGGTGCGCGAGCAGGTCGACCTGTTCACGCCGAGGGAACGCGCGGTGCTGGAGCTGGTGGCCTCCGGGCGGACGAACCGCGAGGTCGGCGAGGAGCTCTACATCAGCGAGAAGACCGTGTCCGTGCACCTCTCGCGCATCATGGCGAAGCTGGGCGCCTCCCGGCGCGCGGAGGCCGTGGCGATCGCCTACGACCGCGCCCTGCTGGCACCGCCCTGACCCCTTGCTTCCCGCCGCAGATGCCATCGGCGAAAGGAGGGGGCGGGCGGGTACGACTGGGGGCTGCTCGAATCGCCGTGGGTTGTCATCCCACAGGCTGATGCGGAACGCGTCGCCGAGATGATGCCCGCGCACGAACCACCGAAATAGCTTCTTCCTCGTCAAGGACAGACCCCCTGCGAGGAAGGCACGAGACATGTCTGCACTGGTGTCCGAGGTCGGCACCCGGACCGCCGCGGCGGCCCACAACCTGGTGAAGGTCTACGGCAAGGGTGACACCGCCGTGCGGGCGCTCGACGGGATCGACGTCGCGTTCCAGGCCGGGCGGTTCACCGCCATCATGGGCCCGTCCGGGTCCGGCAAGTCGACGCTGATGCACTGCCTCGCCGGACTGGACACGGTGGACAGCGGCGCGATCCACATCGGACAGACCGAGATCACGAAGCTGAACGACAAGGACCTCACCAAGCTGCGCCGCGACCGCGTCGGGTTCGTCTTCCAGGCGTTCAACCTGCTGCCGACGCTCACCGCCGAGCAGAACATCCTGCTGGGCCTCGAACTGGCCGGCCGCAAGCCCGACCAGGAGTGGTTCGACACCATCGTCACCGTCCTGGGCCTGCGCGACCGCCTCACCCACCGCCCGACCGAGCTGTCCGGTGGCCAGCAGCAGCGCGTGGCCTGCGCCCGTGCCCTGGTCGCCCGCCCCGAGGTCATCTTCGCCGACGAACCGACCGGCAACCTGGACTCCCGCAGCGGTGCCGAGGTGCTCGACTTCCTGCGCATGTCGGTGCGCAAGCTGGGCCAGACCGTGATCATGGTGACGCACGACCCGGTGGCCGCCAGCTACGCCGACCGCGTGGTCCTGCTGGCCGACGGCCGCCTCGCCGGTGAGATCCACCAGCCCACCACCGAGTCCGTCGTCAACGCCCTCACGCACCTGGGGGCGTGAAGCGATGCTGAAGACGATCCTCGCGGGCCTGCGCGCCCGCACGGCGCGGCTGGTGCTGTCCAGCATCGCCATCGCGCTCGGCGTCGCGTTCGTGACGGGCACCCTCGTGCTCGGCGACGCCGTCGAGGAGCAGACCAGGGACAACTTCGCCCGCAGCGCCCGCAACGTGGACGCGGCGGTGCACCTGTCGGAGAACAGCCCCGACCGGGACAACGGCATTCCCGTCGACTTCCTGCAGAAGATCCGCGCCGCCACCGGTGTGGCCGGCGCCGACTCCCGCGAGTTCGGCAGCGCCGCACTGCTCGGCGGTGACGGCAAGGCCCGCAACGCGCTGGTGCAGCCGCTGCCCACCACGGAGGCGCTGCGCGACTTCAACCTCAGGGACGGCCGGTTCCCGGCCAAGGCCGACGAGGCCGCCGTCGACACCAAGACCGCGCAGATCGCGAAGCTCAAGGTCGGTGACCAGGTCAAGCTGCTCGACGAGGACAACGCCGAGCACGCGTTCACCGTCGTCGGCACCTACCAGCAGGGCGCCGGCAGTCTCTCGATGTCCGGCAGCGACCACGTCGTGGTGTCGCCGGAGGGCCTGCACACGGTCATCCCGAAGCAGCGCGTGTACGAGATCGTCGCCGTGGCGAAGGACGGCGTGTCGCAGCAGCAGCTCGTTGACACCATCAAGGGCGTCGTCGGCGCGAGCTACCAGGTGCAGACCGGTGAGCAGCTGACCCAGGAGACGCTCAAGCAGGTCGGTGACGCCGCCGCGGAGATCAAGACGTTCCTGCTCGCGTTCGCCGCGATCTCGCTCGTCGTCGCGGGCATGGTCATCTACAACACCTTCACGATCCTGGTCGCCCAGCGCACCAAGGAGCTCGCGCTGCTGCGCTGCGTCGGTGCCGAACGCGGCCAGGTGTTCCGCAGCGTGCTCGCCGAAGCGGTCTTCATGGGCCTCGCGGCGTCCGTGCTCGGCATCCTCGGCGGTCTCGGCGTCTCGGCCGGCCTGCAGGCACTGGTGGGCACGGTCGGCGGCCCGAGCGGGGACGACGTAGCGATCCGCCTGCCGATCTCGTGGGTGACCATCGCCGCCGGCTTCGGCGTCGGCGTGGTCGTGACCGTGCTGTCGGCCGTGCTGCCGGCCCGCCGCGCCACGAAGGTCGCCCCGGTGGCCGCGCTGCGCTCGCAGCCCGACAGCCACGACGACGTCGCCCGCACCGGCAAGGTCCGCATCGTCCTCGCCGCGTTGATCGCGCTGGCCGGTGGCGTCGCCGTCTACTTCGGTCTCCGGCAGGAGGAGGAAGAGCTGGCGATGTTCATCACCGGCGGTGCCACGATGGTGCTGCTGCTCGCGGTCCTGCTCCTCGGCCCGCTCTACGTCGGCCCGGTCAACCGCCTGTTCGGCAAGGTGCTGCGCGGTGTCCCGGCCAAGCTGGCCTCGGCCAACGCCGGTCGCAACCCGAAGCGCACGGCCGCGACCACGGCGGCGCTGATGATCGGCGTGACCATCGTCGCGATGGTGACCGTGGTGGCCGGCAGCGGCCGCGAGACGATGAGCAAGAAGGTCGACGAGCGGTTCCCGTCCGACTACGAGGTCAGCTCCAGCGTCTACAGCCAGCCGCTGACCTCCAAGTTCGCCGACGAGCTCGCGAAGGTCCGCAACGTCGCCCAGGTCGCGCCGCAGCTCACCGCGTCCACCGAGTCGCCGCAGCTGCCCTACGCCTACGTCACCGGCTACCCGGCGGACGCGATCGGCTCGCTGGTGCGGGCGGAGACGACCACCGGGCCGCTGACCCCGCTGAAGGACGGCGAGATCGCGATGCGCGAGAAGGAGGCCAAGGAAGCGGGCCTCTCGATCGGGTCGTCGCTGAAGCTCGGCGGCAAGGACTTCACGGTCGTCTCGCTGCTCAAGGACAACAGCTACGGCACCGGCATCGTCACGCTGCCCTCGGCCACGGCCCTGCTCCCCGAGGCCCCGAAGGGCTACGAGAAGCTGCTGGTCAAGCTCGCTCCCGGCACCGACGTCGCGACCGCGCGGGCCGACCTGGAACGCGTCATCGCCACCTCGCCGGTCGCGGTGCTGAACTCGGCGGCGGAGACGAAGGCCGAGCTCAACGGCCAGATCGACCAGATCCTGCTCTTCATCTGGGCGCTCGTCGGCCTGGCGCTGGTCATCGCGTTGTTCGGCATCGCGAACACGCTGACGCTCTCGGTGCTGGAGCGGACCCGCGAGTCGGCGCTGCTGCGGGCGCTGGGCCTCACCAGGGGTCAGCTGCGGCAGATGCTGGTGGTCGAGTCGATCCTGATGGCGCTGATCGGCGCGGTCGTGGGCGTCGTGCTCGGCGCCGGGTTCGGGTGGCTGCTGGTCCAGGCGATCTCCAACTCGGAGCTGCAGATCAGCTTCTCCGTCCCGTACGGCCAGATCGGCATCATGCTCGGCCTCGCCGTGGTCGCCGCGGTCGTCGCGGCCGCCCTCCCGGCCCGCCGGGCGGCGAAGAGCTCCGTGGTGGCGGGCATGGCGGAGGCGTAGGACGTCCGTTCCGGCCGGGTGAGTTCGGGGACCCGCCGGAACGGACCGGGTGGTGCGGAACAGGGGCCGCACGACCGGGGATCGGCAGAGGTCCGGTGCACTCGGGGCACCGGACCTCCGCTGTGTCGAGTGCACGCGGGGAGCTTTCGTACTCTCCTGGTGCACGGAAGGGCCCCGCGTGCCCACCCGGCAGGGGGGACGGGCGGGAGTGGAAAAAATCTTGGGAGCGCGCGTCATGTTTTGGGCGCGACGCCCTCTACCTGGGGTGAGAGGGACGACCGGAGCGAGGGCCCGGTCGTCCCTCTCTCCGTTCCGGCGCTTCCGCGCCACCCGGTTGAGACGCCGCGGGAGTTCGTCCCAGGTTTTTGTTGCTCCTGTCCACAAAGTTACGGAACGATGTCGACCGCTTGACACCGGCGCGTCTCCAGTTGAGTGTGAGAGCGCTCTCACCGAGGTTCACATGCGCCAACGGCGCCGTCGAGGAGGACGGATGAACAGAAGGCTGGTCGGCAGCGCTGCTGCGACCCTCGTGATGGTTCTGGTCGCGGGATGCGGCGGGAGTTCCGAGGCTGACGGCAAGGTCGAGCTGTCACTCGGCCTGTTCTCCGACTTCGGTTACGACAAGCTGATCGAGGAGTACATGGCCTCGCACCAGAACGTCAAGATCGAGCAGCGCAAGGTCAAGATGGAGCAGCACAACACGCAGCTCGCCACGCAGCTGGCGGGTGGCCGCGGTGCCGCCGACATCGTCGCGCTGGAGGAGGGCGTGATCTCGCAGTTCCGCGCCTCCAAGGACAAGTTCGTGAACCTCGCCGAGTACGGCGCCAAGGACCTGAAGTCGCAGTGGGCCGACTGGAAGTGGAACCAGGGCACCGCCGACAACGGTGAGTTCGTCCTGGGCCTCGGCACCGACATGGGCAGCCTGGGCCTGTGCTACCGCAGCGACCTGTTCGCCGCGGCCGGCCTGCCGACCGACCGCGCCGAGGTCGCGAAGCTGTGGCCGACCTGGGCGGACTACGCCAAGGTCGCGGACCAGTTCACGGCCAAGACGCCGAACGTGAAGTTCGTCGACACCGGTCGCAACGTCTACAAGGCCATCCTCGACCAGACCGAGGAGGGCTACTTCGCGAAGGACGACTCCTACATCGCGGAGAAGAACGACAAGGTCAAGACCGCGTTCGACACCGCGGCCGCGCTCGGCGCCAAGCAGCAGACCGGTGCGCTGGAGCCGTTCAGCCAGGAGTGGAACGTCGCGCTGAAGCAGGGCTCGTTCGCCACCACCACCTGCCCCGCCTGGGCGCTCGCGCTCATCAAGGCCGGTGCCGGTGACGGTGCGGCCGGCAAGTGGGACGTCACGACGGCGCCCGGCGGTGGCGGCAACTGGGGCGGGTCGTTCCTCGCGATCCCGAAGCAGGGCAAGCACCCGAAGGAGGCCTACGAGCTGGCCAAGTGGCTGACCGCGCCCGAGCAGCAGAAGCGGATCTTCAAGGAGACCGGCAACCTGCCCAGCCAGCCGAAGGTCTACCAGGACGCCGAGGTCCAGGCCACGGTCAACGAGTACTTCAACTCCGCGCCGGTGGGCCAGATCTTCGCCACCTCCGCCGAGTCGCTCAAGCCCACCTACCGCGGCACGAAGGACTCGAAGGTCGGCCCCGTGTTCGGCACCGCGCTCACGCGCGTCGAGCAGGGCAAGCAGTCCGGAGCAGACGCCTGGACGCAGGCGTTGAAGGAAGCACAGGACCTCGTCAAGTGACGTTGACGCGTCCGGAGACCGAGGCGGCCAGGGCCGCCTCGGTTCCTCCGTCCTCGAACGAGCCCCGGCGGCTGGGGCTGAGCCGCTGGGACGCCAGGTACACGCCCTACCTGATCATCGCGCCGTTCTTCCTGGTCTTCGCGGTCTTCGGGCTCTACCCGCTGCTGTACACGGCGTGGGTGTCGCTGCACGACTGGCAGCTGATCGACGGTGACCAGGGGTTCGTCGGCCTGGAGAACTACAGCCGGCTGTTCGGCGACCCGAACTTCTGGAACGCGCTGTTCAACACGATCAGCCTGTTCGTGCTCTCGACCGTCCCGCAGCTTCTCGCCGCGCTCGGCCTGGCCGCGCTGCTCGACCGGGGGCTGCGCGGCAGGGCGTTCTGGCGCGCGGGCGTGTTGCTGCCGAACGTCATCTCGGTCGCCGCGGTCGCGCTGGTGTTCGCGCAGTTCTACGGCCGCGACTTCGGCATCGTGAACTACCTGCTGGGGCTGGTGGGCATCGACCCGGTCGACTGGCGCGCCGAGACGTGGGCCTCACACCTCGCCGTGTCGTCGATGGTGATGTGGCGCTGGACCGGCTACAACGCGCTGCTGTACTTGGCGGCCATGCAGTCGGTGCCGAGGGACATGTACGAGTCGGCCACCCTGGACGGTGCCTCGCGCTGGCGGATGTTCTGGTCGATCACCGTGCCGTCGATCCGCCCGACGATCCTCTTCACCGTCGTCACCTCGACGATCGGCGGTCTGCAGCTGTTCGCCGAACCCGCGCTGTTCGACCCCGGTTTCGCGGCCAACAACTCGACCGGTGGCAGCGACCGGCAGTTCCAGACGCTCGTGCTTTACATGTACGAGAAGGGCTTCCGGCTGTTCGACGCGGGCTACGCGGCCACCGTGGCGTGGATGCTCTTCCTCGTCGTGCTGGTGGTCGCGGTCATCAACTTCACGCTGACGCGGCGCATCGCGTCGAAGGGGTGATCGGCCGATGACTCGCACGAAGGCCGGACCGCTGCTCTACGGGTTCCTGGTCGCGGTGCTCGCCGCCTCGGTGTTCCCGCTGTACTACTCGTTCATCGTGGCGTCGAAGGACAACTCGGTGCTCGGCGAGAAGCTGCCGCCGCTGGTCCCCGGCGGCAACCTCGTCGAGAACGTCACCCGCGTCTTCGACACGGTCGACTTCTGGCTCGCCATGCAGAACTCGTTCATCGTCGCCTCGACCGTGGCCATCTCGAACGTCGTGCTGGGCACGCTCGCGGGCTTCGCGTTCGCCCGGCTGCGGTTCAAGGGCCGCGACTCGCTGTTCCTGGTCGTGCTCGGCACCGCGATGGTGCCGACGCAGCTGGGCGTGATCCCGCTGTACATGCTGATGTCGGACCTGGACTGGTACGGCACGCTGCAGGCGGTCATCGTCCCGGTGCTGATCGGCTCGTTCGCGGTGTTCTGGATGCGCCAGGCGTGCGAGGAGACCGTGCCGCACGAGCTGATCGAGGCCGCGCGGGTGGACGGCTGCTCGGTGCTGCGGACGTTCTGGCACGTCGGGTTCCCCGCCGTCCGGCCGCAGGCGGCGGTGCTCGGCATGTTCACGTTCATGACGTCGTGGAACGACTTCTTCTGGCCGCTGATCGTGCTGGACCCCAACGACAGCCCGACCGTCCAGGTCGCGCTGTCGACCCTGGCCAGCGGCTACTACACCGACTACTCGCTGATGCTGGCCGGCGCGTCGCTCGCCGTCCTGCCGGTCATCGCGATCTTCGTCCTGCTCTCCCGCCAGATCGTCGGAGGAATCATGCAGGGTGCTGTGAAGGGGTGAGTGAATGACGACCGACTCGGACGTCGAGGTCGAGCGGGAGGTGCTGAGCTTCCCGCCGGACTTCCTGTGGGGAGCGGCGACCGCGGCGTTCCAGATCGAAGGATCGACCACAGTGGACGGTCGGGGGCCTTCGATCTGGGACACCTTCGCGGCCACGCCGGGCAAGGTGCTGAACGGCGACGGCGGCGACCCGGCCTGCGACCACTACCGCAGGTACGCCTCCGACGTGGACCTGATGGTCTCGCTCGGGCTGGCCGCCTACCGGTTCTCCATCGCCTGGCCGCGCGTGCAGCCCAGCGGCAGCGGCGCGGTCGAGGAGCGCGGGCTCGCGTTCTACGACCGGCTGGTGGACACGTTGCTGGACAAGGGCATCCAGCCGCTGGCCACGCTGTACCACTGGGACCTGCCCCAGGTGCTGGAGGACTTCGGCGGCTGGCGCAACCGGGACACGGCCTACCGCTTCGCGGAGTACGCGGCCGTCGTGCACGAACGGCTCGGCGACCGGGTGGAGGCCTGGACGACGCTGAACGAGCCGTGGGTGTCGGCGTTCCTGGGCTACGGCAACGGCATCCACGCCCCCGGCGTGGCCGACCCGGTGGCCTCCCTGGAGGCGGCCCACCACCTGCTGCTCGCCCACGGCCTCGCCACGCAGGCGCTGCGCGCCCAAGCCCCGGCCTCGCACCGGCTGTCGCTCGTGCTGAACTTCAGCACGATCTGGGCGGACGACTCCTCGGAGGCGTCGCTGGAGGCGGTGCGCAAGGTCGACGGGCTGCAGAACCGCATCCTGCTCGACCCGGTGCTCGGCCGCGGCTACCCGCTGGACGTCCTGCAGGACACCGCCTGGCTGGGCGACTGGACGAACGTGGTGCGCGACGGCGACATGGAGACCATCGCGACCCCGGTCGACTGGATCGGCGTCAACTACTACAACCCGACCCGCGTGGCACCGGCCGAGGAGGACTTCGTGCCCGAGGGCCCGCACGCAGGCCTGCGCGGGGTGGCGCTGCAACCGCCGCGCGGTGAGCTCACCGGCTTCGGCTGGGAGCAGAACGCCGACGCGTTCACCGAGCTGCTGGTGCGGCTGTCGAAGCACGTCGACGGCATCCCGCTGGTGGTCACCGAGAACGGCTCCGCGTTCCCGGACGAGGTCGACGAGCTCGGTCGCGTCGTGGACGTGCAGCGCACGAGGTACCTGGTGGACCACGTGCGCGCGGTGCACCGGGCCATCTCCGAAGGCGCGGACGTCCGCGGGTACCTGGCGTGGTCGCTGCTCGACAACTTCGAGTGGGCGGCCGGGTACTCGCAGCGGTTCGGCATCGTGCACGTCGACTTCGAGACGCAGCAGCGCACGGTCAAGGAGAGCGCGGCGACGTTCTCCCGGATCATCGGGAACAACGGCCTGCCGGCGCACGGCTACGCGGTCTGACCGCTCGGCCGGACCGGGGACTCCGGCGCTCTCACCCGCGGACACGCCCGTCCGCAGGTGAGAGCGCTCTCTCGTTTTTCCGGCCGCTCGGCGTCACTGGCCAGGACGGCGGAGTTCGCCGGGGACGCGCGACAATTCCCCCCATTTCGAGACCCCGGGCTTTTCTGGATCGTTTTACCGCGGTGTCGCGTTCCCGCAACAGCACCCGGCGATCCTGGTTCGCATGATGCGAGGAGTGCTCACCGAGGACCTGGTGCTGCGTCCGGGCACGGCCGCGGACACCGACGCCGTCGCCGCGCTGCACGGCAGATGTTCGATGGGGACGTTGTTCAACCGCTACCACTCCGGGATGAGCACCGTGCCGCGGCGCTGGCTGCACCGCCTGCTCAGCCCCTCGCGCGGGACCACGACCGTGGTGCAGAACGGTGACCGGCTGATCGCGCTGGGGCAGCTCATCCGCACCGGGCTGCCGGGCTGCGCGGAGGTGTCGTTGCTGGTGGAGGACGCGTGGCAACGCCGTGGAGTCGGTGCCGCGCTGCTGTCCGCACTGGCTTCCGAGGCGGAGCTGTTCGGCTGTCGGGAGCTCGTGGCGTGGTGCCTGCCGTCGTCGACCGCTCTGGTGCGGACGGCCGTTTCCGCCGGTTTGCCCGTTGCGACCCGCCGGGAGGACGGACTGGTCCGGGTCTCCATCGCGCCACGGGGAAGCACGCCCGATCCGCCGAAAGTGGCCGCTATTGGGGAAAAAACGCGCTGAAAAACGCGGAAACCCTCCTCCGAGATCGCTTGCGGCTAAGCTGACCAGCGACTCAAAGGCTTTTCATCGAGGAGTGGTGGTGCTCGTGTCCAACCACGCGCGACCGACGCTGGAGGACGTGGCCGCGAGGGCAGGGGTCTCCCGCGCCACGGCGTCACGGGTGCTGAACGCGTCGCCGAGGGTGAGCCCCGAGGCACTGGAGGCCGTGAACGCCGCCGTGCACGCGCTGGGCTACCAACCCAACCGCGCGGCCAGGGCACTGGTCACCCGCCGCACCGGCGCCGTCGCCGTCGTGTTCTCCGAGCCCGAACCCAAGATCTTCGACGACCCGCACTTCGCGCGTCTCATCCGCGCGGGCGCCCGCGCGCTGGCCGACGTCGACGTGCAGATGGTCCTCATGCTCGTCCACTCGCTCGACGACCAGGCCCGCGCCCACCGCTTCCTCGCGGGCGGCCACGTCGACGGCGCGCTGGTGTTCGCCCCGCACCGCAACGACGAGCTGGTCTCGATCGTGAAGAAGCTGCCGCTGCCGGTGGTCTACGCCGGCAAGCCCTGGGGCTCCCTGCGCGGCATGCACCTCGTCGACAACGACAACGAGGGCGGCGCCGTCCTCGCGACCGAGCACCTCAAGTCGCTGGGCCGCCGCAAGATCGTGCACGTCTCCGGCCCGCTCGACGAGCTGTCGGCGATCGACCGGCTGAACGGCTTCAAGTCCGCGCTCAAGCTGGACGACAAGGCCGCGGCCCGCCTCACCGAGGACGGCGGCTTCACCCGCGAGGGCGGCCGGAAGGCCATGTCGGCGCTGCTGGCGAAGGTGCCCGCGCTCGACGCCGTGTTCGTCGCGTCGGACCTGATGGCCGCCGGCGCGCTGGAAACGTTGAACGAGGCCGGGAAACGGGTGCCGGAGGACGTCGCCGTGGTCGGGTTCGACGACCACATCGCGATCGCCGAGCACACCGTGCCGCCGCTGACCTCGGTGCGCCAGGACTCGGACTCGCAGGTGAAGCACATGGTCGCGCACCTGATGAAGCTGCTGCGCGACGAGACGGTGAAGCGCAAGCAGGAGATGCTGCCGACGGCGCTGGTGCGGCGCGAGTCCGCCTGACCGGCAGGGGAGTGCGCGCCCCGGCTGAGCGGGGCGCGCGGACTCACCCCGGGTTCTTGCAGGTGGGTGGAGGCAGCGGGTTCAGCGGGCTGCACGGCCACCCCGACGGCGTCGCCGTGGTCGTCGTGGTCGTGCTCACCGGTGGCGGCGGTGCCGGGTTGGTGACGGCCGGCGGCGGGGTGGTCTTCCTGGGCGTCTGCTGCGTGCTCGACGTGGAGCTCGGAGGACTCGGCGGAGCGCTGCTCGACGGCGTGGTGGTCTCGGTGCTGCTCAGTGACGTGCTCGGGGTGGTGGTGATCCAGCTGGAACCGGGTGTTCCGGCCGACGGGGCCTCTTCCGAGACACCGTGGATGGCCATACCCACCAACACACCGAGCAACGCGGAGCCGAGCACAGCGGAGCCGCCAGCGGCCCACAGTGCGCGCACGGCAGTCCTCCTCAATTGCTCACGGATGGAAGTCAGGTGGTCACGCTCACGGCAGGCTACCGGTAGTAAGGGCGCAGGAGAACGCTCACCTGACTGCCTTATCGGCGCCCTGACGCCCCTGGTTGAGTGGCCGCCGTCAGCGGACCGCAGTCCGGGCGAGCACCGGACCGGCCCCCGCAAGCCCTGCCACCAGCACGGTTCCGGTCAGGCGCCACGCCGGAGCATCACCCGAGCAGGTGAACACCTCGGCGAACTGCTCCATCGAGTGACGCGGACCCGAACGCGCGCACAGGGGGAGGCCGGCGTCGACCGTGCCGCCTTAACAACTCAGTAAGGTCTTGCCGGTCCGATTTGCGCCAGTATTTCGGTATGCGCCATCGTCGATTCCTGATCCCCGTCGCACTCGTCCTCGTGGTCGCGCTCGGGGTCGGCCTGTACCTGTTCCAGCCGTGGCGCCTGCTGACGACCCGCGAAACGAACGAGGCGCTCCTCGTTCCCGCGGGACCCACCTCGTCCGCGCCGATGACGACGTCCGGGACGAGTGCGGAAGCCACTCCCGTCGCACCCCCGCCGGTCGAAACGCCGCGAGAGGTCGCCACCGGCGCATGGCGGTCGCTCGAACACGCCACCACCGGCCAGGCGAGCTTGGTCGAACTGCCTGGTGGCGGGCACTCCGTGCAGTTCGCGGCGCTCGCCACCAGCGACGGCCCCGACCTGTACGTCTACCTCTCGCCGCACGCGTCCACCGCGGCGGAGAAGACCTTCGGACAGGGATTCACCAGTCTCGGCAAGCTGAAGGGAAATCGTGGCGACCAGGTGTACGAAATTCCGGCCGGAGTCGATGTCTCCACCATTCGGAGTGTCGTGATCTGGTGCAAGCGCTTCTCCGCGGGCTTTGCCGTAGCACCGTTGGAACAGGCCTGAAACACCCGCTCCCGCCTGCTCTGTTCGCACTATTGACTTTTGTGGTCTAGACCACATAGCGTCATTGTGAGATCACGACATCGTCCCTTGCCGGTGGGTGGGCGGTCAGCCCCATCGGTGAGGAGCACGGCTCACCGGGTGGGCCTTCTCCGGCGGTGGCACGACCCCGGCTCTCCCCGGGGTCGCGCCACCGCCGGTGGCCCGCAGGCGTTTTACTGTGGCTCGTGCACACCCGGACCGTGGCGATCCACTACGTGCGAGCGGCCCTGCGCGCCTGCCCGCGCGCGGACGAGGTGCTCGCCGGTGCCGGGGTCCCCGCCTCGCTGCTCGCCGACGACCGGGCGCGCGTCACGCCGGCCCAGTACACGCGGCTGGTCCAGACGCTGTGGGAGGTCCTCGACGACGAGTTCATGGGCTTCGGCCCGCGACCGTCCAAACGCGGCACCTTCGCCATGATGTGCCTGCTGGCCGTGCACTGCCCCGACCTCGAGTCGGCGCTGCGCAGGGGGCTCGCGTTCTACTCGCTCTTCGACGAGCCGCTGGACCTCGCCCTCACCGGCGGCACCTTCCGGCTGCACGTCCCCGGCGACCCCGACCACTTCCTCACCGAGTCGCTGCTCGTGCTGTGGCACCGGTTCTCGTCGTGGCTGATCGGACGGCGCATCCCGTTGCGGCAGGCCACCTTCGCCTACCCCGAGCCCGCGCACGCCGGGGAGTACCACCTGATCTTCAGCTGCCCGATGGCGTTCGGCGCACCGGACACGACGATCAGCTTCGACCCCCGGTTCCTGCGGATGCCGGTGGTGCAGGACGAGGCGGCGCTCAAGCGGTTCCTGCGGCACTCTCCGGCGGAGCTGTTGTCGCGCAGGGACTACGGTGCCGACACGGCCGGGCACGTGCGCAGGCTGCTCGGCAGCGGGGTCACGGGCCTGGAGGCGGTCGCGGCACGGCTCGGCATCTCCGCGCCGACGTTGCGGCGCAGGCTGGCCGCGGAGGGCACGTCGTTCCGCGAGGTGCGCGAACAGCTGCTGCGCGACCAGGCCGTGGCGTCGCTCGTGCGCGGCGGTGAGTCGGTGGAGGAGCTGGCGCTGCGCCTCGGGTTCTCCGAGGCGAGCGCCTTCCACCGGGCCTTCAAGCGGTGGACCGGGTCCTCACCCGGCTCCTACCGCGCCTGAGCACCTGGTGCCAGAAATCTCGTCCGCCCCTCGTTGCAGACGCCAGCAGGGCCAGGTGCGGGAACTTGGGGCGTCACAGGCACGACATCTGGCAACCTGCCTAGAACTGGTCGCGCTCCCGCAGCGAAGCCGGAGGGCGGAACCGTTCGCCGTAGGTGTCCGCGAGGTAGTCCGCCCGCTCCACGAACGCCTGCACGCCGAACGAGTTGATGAACTGCAGCGTGCCACCGCTCCACGGCGCGAACCCGAACCCGAAGATCGAGCCGATGTTCGCGTCCGCCACGGAGGTCAGCACGCCCTCGTCGAGGCACCGCACGGTCTCCAGCGCCTGCACGAACAGCAGCCGGTCGCGCACGTCCTGCTCGGACACGCCCGCGTCGGCCTTCGCGTACCGGGTGGTGAGCTCTGGCCAGAGGAACTTCTTCGAGCCGTCGGACGGGTACTCGTAGAAGCCCGCGCCACCGGACTTGCCGGTGCGCCCCAGCGAGACCATCTCGCGGATCAGGTCGTACGCCGGGCTGTCCGACACCAGCGACGGGTCGTCGGCGAGCGTCTGGTCGTGGATCTTCAGCTGCAACGACAGCGTCACCTCGTCCGACACCGCGAGCGGGCCGACCGCCATGCCGGACTTCTTGGCGACGTTCTCGATCAGCGCCGGCGCCACGCCCTCGGCCAGCATCGTGATCGCCTCGATCACGTACGTGCCGAACGTCCGCGAGGTGTAGAAGCCGCGCGAGTCGTTGACCACGATCGGCGTCTTCCCGATCTGCCGCACGTAGTCCAGGGCGCGCTGCAACGTCTCCTCGGACGTCTTCTCGCCGCGGATGATCTCCACGAGCCGCATCTTCGGCACCGGCGAGAAGAAGTGCAGGCCGATGAACCGCTCCGGCGCGGACACCGACGACGCGAGACCGGTGATCGGCAGCGTCGAGGTGTTGGACGCGATCACCGCGTCGGGCAACGCCTTCGCCTCGGCGGCGGGCAGCACCGCGTTCTTCAGCTCGCGGTTCTCGAAGACGGCCTCGATGACGAGGTCGCAGCCCGCGAGGTCGTCGTCGGAGTCGGTCGGCGTGATGCCCGCCAGGCCCTGAGCGCCCTTCTGAGCGCCTTCGAGGCTGACGTCCTTCAGCACCACCTCGATGCCCGCCTTCGCGGACACCTCGGCGATCCCGGCGCCCATCATGCCCGCGCCCAGCACGCCGAGCTTGGCGACGCGCTTGCCCGTGGCGGACGCGCGGCCGTTGACCTCGTTGAGGTTGAACCAGAACGCCGTGATCATGTTCTTCGAGACCTGGCCGGACGCCAGCTCCACGAAGTAGCGGCCCTCGATCTTCAACGCGGTGTCGAAGTCGACGTACGCGCCCTCGACCGCCGTCGCCATGATCTTCTCCGGCGCCGGGTAGACGCCGTGCGACTTCTTGCGCAGCACGGCGGGTGCGGCACCGAGCAGGCCGTAGCTGTTCGGGTCGCCGAACTTCAGGTCCGGCACACCCGCGCCCTGCACGTCCCACGGCTGCACGGGCGTCGGGTTCGCCTTGATCCACGCACGGGCCTCGGAGACCAGCTCCTCGCGCGTGTCCACGAGCTGGTGCACGATCCCGGCCTGCAGCGCCCGCTCCGGCCGCAGCTGCTTGCCCTCCATGAGCAACGGCAACGCCTTCTGCACACCCAGCAGCCGCACCATGCGGGTCACGCCACCGCCGCCGGGCAGCAGGCCCAGCGTCGCCTCCGGCAACCCGACGCGGATGCCGTTGTCGTTCAGCAAGATCCGGCGGTGCGCGGCCAGCGCGATCTCGAACCCGCCGCCGAGCGCGGTGCCGTTGATCGCGGCCACGACCGGTTTGCCGAGCTTCTCCAGCCTGCGCAGCTGCGCCTTGAGCTCCTCGACGCCCTCCAGCGCCTGGGAGGCGTTCTCCGGGGTGATCGCGATGAGCACGTTCAGGTCGCCGCCGGCGAAGAAGGTCTTCTTGGCGGACGTGATGACCACACCGGTGATGTCGTCACCTTCGAGCTTCGCGACGGCATCGCCCATCAGCTCGCGGTACTCGTCGTTCATCACGTTGGCGGAGCCGGACATGTCCATCGTCAGGGTGACGATGCCGTCGGAGTCCTTGTCGTAGTGGAAAGGCACCTCAGATCCTCTCGATGATCGTCGCGATGCCCATGCCGCCGCCCACGCACAGCGTGGCCAGGCCGCGGCGCAGGTCCCGGCGCTCCAGCTCGTCCAGCAGCGTGCCGAGGATCATGCAGCCGGTCGCGCCCAGCGGGTGGCCCAGCGCGATGGCGCCGCCGTTGACGTTGACCCTGTCCTCCGGGACGTCCATGTCCCGCAGGAACTTCAGCACGACCGACGAGAACGCCTCGTTGACCTCGAACAGGTCGATGTCCTCGACCGAGAGCCCCGCCCTGTCCAGCGCCTTGCGCGCCGAGGGGGCCGGACCGGTCAGCATGATCGTCGGCTCGGTGCCCACGACCGCGACGGACACGATCTTCGCGCGCGGGGTGAGGCCCAGCGCCCGGCCGGCCGCCGCGGAGCCGATCAGCATGGCCGCGGCGCCGTCGACGATCTGCGACGAGTTGCCCGGCGTGTGCACGTGGCTGATGCGCTCGACGGTGGGGTAGCGGTCGATCGCGACGGTGTCGTAGCCGAGGTCGCCGTGGAACTGGAAGCTGGGCTTCAGCCTGCCGAGGGACTCCACGGTGGACTCGGGGCGGATCGTCTCGTCCTCCTTGAGCACCACCGTGCCGTTCTGGTCGACGACCGGGACGACGGACCGCTCGAAGAAGCCGTTCTTCTGCGCCTCGAACGCCTTCGCGTGCGACCGGGCGGCCCACGCGTCGACGTCGGTGCGGGAGAAGCCCTCCAGGGTCGCGATCAGGTCGGCCGACACGCCCTGCGGCACGAACGACAGGTCGAAGTTCGTGGCCGGGTCGATCGCCCACGCGCCACCGTCGGAGCCCATCGGCACGCGCGACATCGACTCGACGCCACCGGCCACCACCAGGTCCTCGAACCCGGACGCGACCTTGGCCGCCGCGAGGTTCACCGACTCCAGGCCGGAGGCGCAGAACCGGTTGAGCTGCACACCGGCGGGACGCTGGTCCCACCCGGCGGCCAGCACCGCCGCGCGGGCGATGTCACCGCCCTGCTCGCCGATCGGGGACACCACGCCGAACACGACGTCGTCCACCGAGGAGGTGTCCAGGGAGTTGCGCTCGGACAGCGCGCGCAGGACACCGGCGGCCAGCTCGACGGGCCGCACGCTGTGCAACGACCCGCGCTTGCCCTTGCCGCGCGGCGTGCGCACCGCGTCGAAGATCAAGGCTTCGCTCATGGCACCCACGCTAAGCCCGGCTCCTGACGCTGGCCATGACCGTGGAGGGTGACCGATTAGCTCAGGAGGAGCTCCATGTGCTCGGGTTCGTCGCAGTCGATGAACCCGAGCCTCCCGTAAAGCCTGCGTGCGGGCAGGTTGTCCTCGTACACGCGCAGCCGCACGACCTTCCAGCCCTCGTCCGCAGCCCACGCCAGCACGCCGTCCACCAGCGCCTCCCCGACGCCGCGGCCGCGGTGGGAGCCCCTGACCCACATCGAGCAGAGGTGCAGGCCGGTGGGCTTCGGCGTGGCACCGACCAGCCCGACCGGCTCCGGGGCGAACGCGATGAGCCTCAGCCCCCGCTCGACGGCCTCCCGCCAGTCGTCCTCGGTGAACGCCTGCTCGTGAGCCAGCGCCGACCCGAAGCCGCCGGGGTCGGTGGCCAGCGCCTCCAGCCGCACGTCACGCCACACCCGCCAGTCGTCCTGGCTGACCCGGTGAATCCGCACACCGGGCAGTCTGACCGACCGAGGTGGTTTTTTCGCTCAGTTTTTCGGGTGACGGGCAGGCGCGGCGGTCATGGCGTCGGCCACCCGCCGGTGGTTTCGTTGACCGCATGGCAGAGCGTCGATCGCGGTGGATGGACAGCGACCTGGACCAGTTGCGCCAGCTCGCGCGCACGTTCATGGAGAAGGAGGTCGTGCCGCACCAGGAGCGCTTCGCCGAGCAGAAGCAGGTCGACCGCGACCTGTGGACCAAGGCGGGCGAGCTCGGGTTGCTGTGCCTGAGCATCCCCGAGGAGTACGGCGGCGGTGGCGGCACGTTCGCACACGAGGCCGTTCTGCTCGAAGAACAGGCACGTGCCGGCGACAGCTCGTGGGGCAACAGCGTCCACAGCGGCATCGTGGCCCACTACCTCAACTCCTACGGCACCGAAGAGCAGAAGCACCGCTGGCTGCCCAAGCTCGCGTCCGGCGAGTACGTCGGCGCGATCGCGATGTCGGAACCCGGCGCGGGCTCGGACCTGCAGTCCATCCGCACGAAGGCGATCCGCGACGGCGACGAGTACGTCATCAACGGCTCCAAGACCTTCATCACCAACGGCGTGCACGCCGACCTCGTGGTCGTCGTCGCGAAGACCGACCCCGGTCAGGGCGCGCAGGGCATCTCGCTGCTCGTGGTCGAGCACGACATCCGGCGCGGCCGCGTGCTCGACAAGGTCGGCATGAAGGGCCAGGACACCGCCGAGCTGTTCTTCGACGACGTCCGGGTGCCCGCGGAGAACCTGCTGGGCGGCCAGGAGGGCATGGGCTTCGTCCAGCTCATGCAGCAGCTGCCGCAGGAACGCCTCATCATCGGCGTCGCCTCGATCGCGGGCATCGAGGCCGCCGTCGACGTGACGCTGAAGTACGTGAAGGAGCGCACGGCGTTCGGCAAGGAGCTGATCAAGTTCCAGAACACCCGCTTCAAGCTCGCCGAGTGCGCCACCGAGGCGGCCGTGACCAGGGCGTTCATCGACGAGTGCGTCGAGAAGCACCTCAAGGGCGAGCTCGACGTGCCGACCGCCGCTATGGCGAAGTACTGGGCGAGCGACCGGCTGAGCCGCGTCGTCGACGAGTGCCTGCAGCTCTTCGGCGGCTACGGCTACATGAACGAGTACCCGATCTCCCGCGCCTGGACCGACGCCCGCGTGCAGCGGATCTACGGCGGCACGAACGAGATCATGAAGGAAATCATCGCGAGGTCGCTGTGAGCGGGCCGCTCGCGGGGCTGAAGGTCGTCGAGCTCGCGGGCCTCGCGCCCGCGCCGTTCGGCTGCATGGTGCTCGCCGACCTCGGCGCGGACGTGGTCCAGGTGCACAAACCGGGCGCCCACCCGGCGGTCCCCGGTGACTTCCTCGGCCGCAACCGGCGCTCGATCGCGGTCGACACCCGCACGCCCGAGGGCGCCGAGCTGGTGCTGACCCTGGTCGAACGCTCGGACGTGCTGGTCGAGGGCTTCCGGCCGGGCGTCACCGAACGGCTCGGCATCGGGCCCGCGCAGTGCCTGGCCCGCAACCCGCGCCTCATCTACGGGCGCATGACCGGGTGGGGCCAGGACGGGCCGCTGGCCGACCGGGCCGGGCACGACATCAACTACATCGCCGTCGCGGGCGCGCTGGAACCGCTCGGCCGGGCCGGCGGGCCACCGTCGTTCCCCATCAACCTCCTGGGTGACTTCGGCGGGGGAGGGCTGCTGCTGGCCCTCGGCGTGCTCGCCGCGCTGTACGAGAGGGAGCGGTCCGGGCGCGGCCAGGTCGTGGACGCGGCCATGGTCGACGGTGCCGCGCTGCTCACCACGTTCCTGCACGGCATGCGCAACGCGGGCATGTGGTCCGGTGGCCGCGGCGAGAACATGCTCGACGGCGGGGTGCCGTTCTACGACGTCTACGAGGCCGCGGACGGCAGGTACGTGGCCATCGGCGCGCTGGAGGAGAAGTTCTACGCCGACCTGGTGCGCGTGCTGGGGCTGGCGGACGCACCGTCGCGCAACGACCCGGCCCGGTGGCCTGAGCTGCGCGAACACATCGCGGCGGCGGTCAGGACCCGCACCAGGGACGAGTGGGCCGACCTCGCGCGGGACACGGACGCCTGCCTGGCGCCGGTGCTGACCCCCGCCGAGGCGGCGGAGCACCCGTTCACCGCGGAGCGCGCCACCTTCGTGGACGTCGCCGGTGTGCGGCACCCGGCGCCGGCGCCCCGGTTCGACCGGACCCCGGCGGCGGTTCCGACCCCTCCGGTGCCGGTCGGGGCGAACACCGCGGAAGTGCTCGCGAACATGGGTGTGGCGGAAGACCGAATTGCGGAACTGCGGCGGGCTGGAGCAATTGCGTGAACGGTCGGAGGCGCATTAATGACGACACCACGCCGTGACGGAGCGTGATGCCGGGCATTCGGCATCCGGGTGAGGCCCGGTGCACCTGTGTCTTGTCCAAGCTGTGGGATTCGAGGGTCCTCGCGCTCACCTCGTGCCCAGGACATCGGCGCTGGAAACCGGCGGCTTTAGCCGCCATTCGAGTGACAACAGGCCCGGTGCAGACGTGCGGTGGCGGTGGATCCGCCGCCCTGCCTGGCGTGGTGGTTGTTCATCGCACGGGTGAATGAGGGAGCATGTCGGGTGACACGGGCGGTTCGCCGCCCCACCTGTGAGCGACATGGACGGAGAGGGACCTGTGAACCTCAAGAAGGTGCTGGTGCTGGCGGGCGTCGCGCTGGTGCTGTTCCTCCTGATCACCCAGCCGGAAGAGTCCGCGTCGGGGGTCCAGACGGCCCTCGGCTGGCTGCGCGAGGGTGCGGAGTCGATCATCACCTTCGTCAGGAGCCTCTTCGGGACGGCCACCCCCGTCGCCTAGTGACCCTCGGTGATCCTCGGCCCTCCGCGTTGAGCCGGACGGGTGGAATGAGGCCAATCACGCACTGGTAACGGGTGTTCTGGCGATTCAGGGTCTGGCGATTGTCAGACCTACCGAATACCTTCCGCTGCAATGGCCGATCCCCGACCGACGAGGAGGCATGGATGGTCGAGGACTCCGGGGTCCACGAGCTGTTGCAGCAGTGGGCGGCTGAACGGTCTGACGACGCAGAGATGCAGGAGGTGAACCGGATCAAGAACGCGTGGCTCGCGGAGGCTCCCCCCTCGGCGCCCGGCATCCCCGTGCAGCGGGGAGGCAGGAGTGGGCCGCGTGGCTTGGTCAAGGTCGACTCGGCGGATCCGGCCTACGTGGCCGCGATGCGCAAGCGGGCGCCGGAGGCACCCGAGGCACTGCTCGCCGCCGCGGCGAGCTACTGGCAGCTGGTGGGCGACGTCGCCGAGGCCGAGCAGTGGTGGGACGCGGGCATCAGCCCGCTGGACCAGCGCGCGCTCGACTACCGCGCCGCCGGCCTCACGCCTGCCGACCTCGGAAGGCGCCTGGGACCGATGACGGTTCTCCAGCACCTCCGCCGCGGTTCGGCCGCGGCCTGGTGCGTTGCTCGTCTGCAGAGGCAGCGCCGGGACGGCGTGGCGTAGGAGAAGCGGGCTGTCGAGGCATCGGCAGCCCCGAAGTTCACTCGCAAACGGGCACGCGCGCTCCCGTGGCGCGCTACCCCTCACGGGTGGCCTCCTGACAGGAGGCCTCACCCCAGTAGTGTGGAGGTCGTGCGCGGCCTCCTTACTCCCCAGCGTGTGCTGATCGCGCTCGCCTGTCTGGCGGCGCTGGTCCTCTGCTGCGGGCTCGCGTGGTGGCAGTGGCAGCGCTTCGAGTCCGCGAGCGGCACGTTCCAGAACCTCGGGTACGTGCTCCAGTGGCCGCTCTTCGGCCTCTTCCCCCTCTTCATGGTGTGGCGGTTCCGCCGTCTCGCGCGCCAGCGCCGTGACGAGGCTCTCTCCGCACCGGAGCCGGTTGCACCCCCCGTCGCACCGGTGACTACCGTTGACGCCGTCAAACCCGCGCCTGTCGAGCACTTCGACGACGAAGAAGACGCGGAGCTCGCGGCCTACAACCGCATGCTCGCGGACCTCAACGCGCGGGACGGTCGTTGAGCGAAGGCGGGCAGATGAAGGGTGCGTTGACCCGGTTCCGGGTCATGGCTTACGTGGTCGGTGTCTTCCTGCTGCTGCTGGTCGTGGCGATGGTGCTGAAGTACGCCGCCGGCATGGACCAGGCGATGAAGGTCGTCGGCCCGATCCACGGGTTCCTCTACGCCATCTACCTGGTGCTTTCGGTCGACCTGGCGCTGAAGCTGCGCTGGTCCATCAAGGGCACCGCGCTCGTGCTGGTCGCGGGGACGATCCCGTTCCTGTCGTTCTGGGCGGAGCGCAAGGTGGTGGAGAAGACTGCTCAGGGCGTGCCGCTGTGACGTTCGGCCTGCTAGCGTCTGGGGCAACCAACTGAACACGGCCGTCGATGTCGCGCGGGAGAGCTCCCTTCAGCGGGAGCGCCGAAGGAGCAACTCCTCCCCGGAATCTCTCAGGCACAGATACCGCACGACGAAGGCAACTCTGGAAAGCAGGCTCATCAGGAGCCTCGCCCACGGTGCAAGTCGCTCCGGCGACGAAGCTCTCAGGCTCATGACAGAGGGGGAGGCTCGCTCTGGTGAGGAGTCTCCGGTGGACCGTGTCATTCTTCTGTTGCCTCAGCCGGCCTGGCCCGGCTCTTCGGCGCACCCTGGAGGAGCGTTCTGATGTCCCGCCTCACGCCACTGAACGCTGAGCACGAGTCGCTCGGCGCGATGTTCACCGACTTCGCGGGCTGGAAGATGCCGCTGCGCTACTCCAGCGAGCTGGCCGAGCACCACGCCGTGCGCACCACCGCCGGCCTGTTCGACCTCACGCACATGGGTGAGATCGTGCTGACCGGGCCGCAGGCCGGTGCCGCACTCGACTACGCGCTGGTCGGCCACATCTCCGCGCTCGCGGTCGGCAAGGCCCGCTACACGATGATCACCCAGGCCGACGGCGGCGTGGTCGACGACCTGATCGTCTACCGGCTGGGCGACGAGGAGTTCATGGTCGTCGCCAACGCCTCGAACGCCGCCGTGGTCGCCGAGGCGCTCGTCGAGCGGGCCGCCGGGTTCGACACCGTCGTCACGGACAGGTCCACGGACTACGCGTTGATCGCGATCCAGGGCCCGAAGTCGGTGGAGGTCCTGGCCGGGCTGACCGACACCGACCTGTCGACGGTGAAGTACTACGCCTCCTACCCCTCGAAGGTGGCCGGGGTGGACGCGCTGCTCGCGCGCACCGGCTACACCGGCGAGGAGGGCTTCGAGCTGTTCGTCGCGCCCGACGACGCCGCCGCAGTGTGGACGGCGCTGCTGGAGGCCGGGCAGCCGCACGAGCTCAAGCCGTGCGGTCTCGGCTGCCGCGACACGTTGCGCCTGGAAGCCGGAATGCCGTTGTACGGCAACGAGCTGACCACCTCGCTCACCCCGTACCACGCGGGTCTCGGCCGGGTCGTGAAGCTCGACAAGCCGGGCGACTTCGTCGGCCGCGAGGCGCTGACCGAGGTGTCCGAGTCCGATGTGGACTCCGTGCTGGTCGGCCTGAAGACCCCCGAGCGCCGCGCGCCCCGCCACGGTTACGCCGTGCTGAACGGCGACGAGGTCGTCGGCGAGGTGACCTCGGGCGCGCTGTCGCCGACCCTGGGCTACTCGGTGGCGATGGCCTACGTGAACCGGGCGAGCTCCGCGCCCGGCACCCCTCTGCTGGTGGACGTCCGCGGCAAGAAGCAGCCGGTCGAGGTCGTCGCACTTCCGTTCTACAAGCGCGCCAAGTAGGGAGATCCTCCAGATGTCCGACCAGTTCAACGCCTCCCTCGCGGAGTACGACCCCGAGGTCGCGCAGGCCGTTGCGGCCGAGCTGGCGCGCCAGCAGGGCACCCTCGAGATGATCGCCTCGGAGAACTTCACGCCGGTCTCGGTGCTGCAGGCCCAGGGTTCGGTGCTGACCAACAAGTACGCGGAGGGCTACCCCGGCCGCCGCTACTACGGTGGCTGCGAGCACGTCGACGTCGTCGAGCGCCTCGCCATCGAGCGCATCAAGTCGCTCTTCGGCGCCGGTTTCGCCAACGTCCAGCCGCACTCCGGCGCCCAGGCCAACGCCGCCGCGATGTTCGCGCTGCTGCAGCCCGGCGACACGATCCTCGGCCTGGACCTCGCGCACGGCGGTCACCTGACCCACGGCATGCGCATCAACTTCTCCGGCAAGCTCTACAACGTCGTGCCGTACCACGTCTCCGACGGTGACGGCCGCGTCGACATGGCCGAGGTCGAGCGCCTCGCCACCGAGCACCGCCCGAAGCTGATCGTCGCCGGCTGGTCCGCCTACCCGCGCCAGCTGGACTTCGCCGAGTTCCGCCGCATCGCGGACTCGGTCGAGGCCTACCTGATGGTCGACATGGCGCACTTCGCGGGCCTCGTGGCCGCGGGCCTGCACCCCTCGCCCGTCCCGCACGCCCACGTCACGACCACGACGACGCACAAGACCCTCGGCGGTCCGCGCGGCGGCGTGATCCTGTCGAACGACGCCGACATCGCCAAGAAGATCAACTCGGCGGTGTTCCCCGGCCAGCAGGGCGGTCCGCTGGAGCACGTGATCGCCGCCAAGGCCGTGGCGTTCAAGCACGCCGCGTCGGAGGAGTTCGCCGACCGCCAGCGCCGCACCCTCGACGGCGCCCGCATCCTCGCCGACCGCCTCTCGCAGCCCGACGTCGCGCAGGCCGGCGTGAAGGTGCTGACCGGCGGCACGGACGTGCACCTGGTCCTGGTCGACCTGGTCAACTCCGAGCTGGACGGCAAGCAGGCCGAGGACGTGCTGCACCGGATCGGCATCACGGTCAACCGCAACGCGGTCCCCAACGACCCGCGCCCGCCGATGGTCACCTCGGGTCTGCGCATCGGCACCCCGGCACTGGCCACCCGCGGCTTCGGCGAGGGGGACTTCACCGAGGTCGCCGACGTGATCGCCGAGGCCCTCAAGCCGGGCGCCGCGATCGACGAGCTGCGCGCCCGCGTCGAGGTGCTGGCCGCGAAGCACCCGCTGTACTCCACGCTCTGACCCTGCGGCAACGAAGGGGCGGCACCGGACCTCCGGCGCCGCCCCTTCGCCGCCTGTTCGAACGTCACGCGGGGGCCCCGCGTTTCCCTGTGGGGAACGCGGGGCCCCCGCGTGACGTGAAAGACCACTCGATCGGGTGAGAGCGGAACGACGGGAACCCCGGCCCCTTCCCCAGGGCCGGGGTTTCGCGTGTCAGGGTGTCGTGTGTGTCAGGTGGACCGTCCTAACGGGATGGTCGTTGCAAGGGGACTAGGCCGCGGGCACCGTCACGCCGGGGGGAAGGCATTCGACGTTGCGCTTGCCGTCGGGCTGGATCACGAACCAGGTGTTGCCGACGCCCTGGCCTTTCCAGGCACCCGGCTTCGGGTCCTGCGAGTAGGCGTAGAGCGCCCAGCCGTCGATCGCGACCTGCTTCTTGCCGTCAGCGCGGGTGATCAGCGAGACGAGCTTCGAGTCGATGCCCTCGACCTGCGGGATCGTGTCCGACAGCAGCGGCGGCCACGTGATGGCGCACTGGCCGTTGCAGTTCGACTTGCCTTCCGGCTTCGGGGTGTCCTTGTCGAAGCGGTACATCGTGCGGCCGTCGCCGTCCTGGACGACCAGGCCCATCTTGTCGACCGGCTTGCCGACCAGCTTCAGCGAGCTGACCGGTGCGGCTGCGGGGGGCTGCTGCGCGGCCGGGGTCTCCGGTGCCTGCTGCTGAACCGGGGTCTCGGGCGCCTGAGCGGGTTCCTGGAGCACCGGGGGCTGACCCACGTCGCCGTAGTCACCGAGGACGCCCAGGTCGGTTTCGGTCTGTGCCACCGGCTTCGAGTTCGTGCCACTTCCCGTGGCGCTCCAGACACCAAGACCCAGCACAACTGCCAGTCCCGCGGCGAGCCCGATGGCAATGCGGTTACGTCGGATCACACTCATGTCCTCCTTGTCCGTCGTTCGCTCTACCGGGCCATACGGGCGTGGTTGCGTCTCGGTTCAGAAACGAACCGAACCTCTTGCCGTCCCGAACGTCAGGCGGAGCCGGTTTCGCAGGAGGTGCAGGATGGTCGTCGCTGGTCAGCTGGCAGGAGTGGCGGAACGGGTGCTGGGTGCGCCGCTTCTGATCGGGATTCGGGCGTGGGACGGGAGCGTGGCCGGCCCACAGGACGGGACCGTGCTCGTGCTCCGCTCCCGCGACGCGCTGCGCCGGCTCGTGTGGAGCCCGAACGAGCTCGGGCTCGCGCGGGCGTACGTGAGCGGCGAGCTCGACGTGGAAGGCGACCTCGCGGCCGGGCTCTCCCAGGTCTGGGGGCTGGTGCGGCGCGGTGTCACGCGCAGGCCGAAGCTCACCGAGGTGGTGCGGCTCGCGCTGGACCTCAAGGTGGTCGGGCGCAACCCGGACGCGCCGAAGGAGGAGGCACGGCTCAAAGGCGCGCTGCACAGCAAGAAGCGGGACCGGGACGCGATCTCGCACCACTACGACCTGAGCAACGCCTTCTACCGGCTCGTGCTCGACCCGAGCATGGCCTACTCGTGCGCGTACTTCACCGCCGAGGACGAGGAACTGGAGCAGGCGCAGCACAACAAGCTCGACCTGGTGTGCCGCAAGCTCGGCCTGCAGCCCGGCCTGCGGCTGCTCGACGTCGGCTGCGGGTGGGGCTCGATGATCATCCACGCGGCGAAGCACTACGGCGTGCACGCCACCGGGGTCACGATCTCCGCTCAGCAGCGCGAGCACGTCCTCTCGCGCATCGCGGCCGAAGGGCTGGAGGGCCGGGTCGAGGTGCGGCTGCAGGACTACCGCGAGGTGCGCGGCGAACCGTTCGACGCGATCTCCACGATCGAGATGGGCGAGCACGTCGGCGAGCGGAACTACCCCGAGTACGCCGCGACGCTGCACCGGCTGCTCAAGCCAGAGGGGCGGCTGCTGCTGCAACAGATGTCGCGCGGCCGGAACGCGCCGGGCGGTGGTGCGTTCATCGAGTCGTACGTGGCACCGGACATGCACATGCGACCGGTCAGCCAGACGACCGGGTTCCTGGAGGCGGCCGGGCTGGAGATCCGGGACGTGCACGCGTTGCGCGAGCACTACGTCTGGACCGTCCGCGCGTGGGCACGGACGCTCGAAGAGAGGTGGGACGAGGTCGTCGCGCTCGTCGGCGAGGGTCAGGCGCGCGTGTGGCGGCTCTACCTCGCCGGCGGCGCGCTGACGTTCGAGGAGGGACGGATGGGCGTGGACCAGGTCCTCGCTGTGCGCACGAGCGAGAACGGCCGCAGCGGCATGCCGCGCGTGCGCCGTGAGCTGGTGGCCCGGTGAGCTACCCGGTCAGCTTCCTCGTGGTGCTGGTGCTGCTCACCGCGTTGTTCGGCTACGCGGACCGGCGCAAGCGCTACGACCTGGTCGACTCCGCCTGGGGACCTGGCTTCGCGGTCATCGCGGTGGTGACGTTCCTGTTCGCGGACGGCGAACCGGTGCGGAACGTGCTGGTCACGGTGCTCACGGTGATCTGGGGCGTCCGGCTCGGCGTGCACATCCTCCTGCGCAACCGGACCAGGGACGAGGACCCGCGCTACCGGGACATCCTCAAGCGCGCCAAGGGAAATCCGCGGCTGCGGATGTACCGGGTGTACCTGTTGCAGGCCGTTCTGATGTGGATCGTGTCGCTGCCGGTGCAGGTCGCACAGCACCTTGACGCGCCGTGGGGAGTGCTAGATTGGGCCGGAACGACCTTGTGGGTGGTCGGCTTCACAGTTGAGTCAGTCGGTGACTGGCAGCTCTCGCGGTTCCGGGCGGACCCGGCGAACGAGGGCGCCGTCATGGACCGCGGGTTGTGGCGCTACACCAGGCACCCCAACTACTTCGGGGACGCCGTGGTGTGGTGGGGCCTCTTCCTGTTCGCGGTGCACTCCTGGCCGGCGGCGCTCACGGTCATCAGTCCGGTGGTCATGACGTGGCTGCTCGCCAAGGGCACGGGCAAACCGCTGCTCGAGAGGGACATCGTGTCGCGCCGGCCGGGGTACGCCGAGTACGTGCGTCGTACCAGCGGTTTCGTTCCCATGCCCCCGCGTTCGCGCGCGGGATAGTGTGAGCGGGTGGGCAACGACATCTCCTTCCCGCGCCAACAGGCGCGCTCTCAGCGGTTCACCGTCGGCGCACCGCGCACCTTCGCGGTGTCGCCGGACGGTTCGCGCGTGTTCTTCCTGCGCCCGGCCACGGCCACGAGCCGTGCGAACGGGTTGTGGGAGCTGAACACGACCACCGGCGTCGAACGGCTGGTGGCCGATCCCGGCCGCCTGCTGACCGAGCAGGAGGACCTGCCCGCGGAGGAGAAGGCCCGCCGCGAACGCACGCGCGAGTCCGGCGCGGGCATCGTCGGCTACGCCCTGTCCGGTGACGCGAACGTCGCCTCGTTCGCCCTGTCCGGCCGCCTGTTCGTGGCCGACCTGGTGAGCGGGGACGTGCGCGAGCTGCCGACCGGTGGCGGCGTCATCGACCCGCGCGTCGACCCGACGGGTCAGCGCGTGGCGTACGTGACGCGCGGGACCCTGCGCGTGGTCGAGCTGGACTCGGGCGACGACCGCGCGGTCGCCGTGCCCGACGGCGAGGACGTCACGTTCGGCCTGGCCGAGTTCATCGCCGCCGAGGAGATGTCGCGCTACCGCGGCTACTGGTGGGAGCCGGACGGCACCCGCCTCATCGCCGCGCGCGTGAACAACTCCCCGGTGCGCCGCTGGTACATCGCCGACCCGGCGAACCCCGCGACGCCGGCCACCGAGATCGCCTACCCGGCGGCGGGCACGGACAACGCCGCGGTGTCGCTGCACGTGGTGTCGCTGGACGGCACCTTCGTGCCGGTGCTGCTGGAGTTCGACTACCTCAACGACGTGCACTGGTCAGCCGGTGGTGCGCCGCTGATCACCACGCAGACCCGCGACCAGCGCACCCGCCGCGTCCACTCGCTCGCCCCGGAGACCGGTGCGGTGTCCGAGCTCGCCGTCGAGACCGACCCGGTGTGGCTGGAGGTCAGCGACGGCGCCCCGGCGTGGACGCCCGACGGCCGCCTGGTCCGGATCGTGCACTCCGGCGACGAGTACGCGTTGCAGGTCGGCGACGACGTCGTGACCGAAGGCCTGCAGGTGCGCCGGGTCCTGGACATCACCGACGACTCCGTGCTGATCGCGGCCTCCGCCGACGACCCCACCCAGGTGCACGTCCACTCCGTCGGCGCGACGGTCGAGCAGTTGTCCACAGGGGATGGTGTGCACACCGCGGTCCGGGGCGGTGGCACGGTTGTACTCGCATCGTCCTCTTTGGACTGGTGCGGCCCGAAGGTCACCGTCGGCGGTCGCGAGATCGAGTCGTGGGCCGAGACGCCGGTCATCAGGGCGTCCCCGCGCATGCTGACCCTCGGCGAACGCGACCTGCGCGCCGCCCTGCTGCTGCCTGCCGATCACGTGCCGGGCACCAAGCTCCCGGTGCTGCTGGACCCCTACGGCGGCCCGCACGCCCAGCGCGTGCTGTCCGCGCAGAACGCGTTCCTCGCCTCGCAGTGGCTCGCCGACCAGGGCTTCGCGGTGCTCGTCGCCGACGGCCGCGGCACCCCCGGTCGCGGTCTGGCCTGGGAACGCGCCATCGCGTTCGACTTCGCCGGCGCCACCCTGGAGGACCAGGTCGACGCCCTGCACGCCGCGGCGGCACTCGAACCCGACCTCGACCTCGGCCGGGTCGCCATCCGAGGCTGGTCCTACGGCGGTTACCTGTCGGCACTGGCCGTCCTGCGCCGCCCGGACGTGTTCCACGCGGGCATCGCCGGCGCCCCGGTCACCGACTGGCGCCTCTACGACACCCACTACACGGAGCGCTACCTCGGCCACCCCGACGAGCGGCCAGAGGTCTACGACTCCAACTCGCTCATCGCCGACGCGGACAAGCTCTCCCGCCCGCTGATGATCGTCCACGGCCTCGCCGACGACAACGTCGTGGCCGCCCACACCCTGCGCCTCTCCAGCGCTCTGCTGGCGGCGGGCCGGCCGCACACCGTGCTGCCGCTGTCCGGTGTCACGCACATGACGCCGCAGGAGCAGGTCGCGGAGAACCTGCTGCTGCTCCAGGTGGACTTCCTGAAGCAGGCGCTCGGCTAGGCGCGCACGAACGGAGGAGGGGCGCCTCCTGGTGACCGGGAAGCGCCCCTCTCTCGTGCCGGAAACCGGCTCAGGCCAGCGACTGCCGCACCCGGTACGGCGGAATGCTGTTGCCCAGCAACGCCAGGTCGTCGATCGACTCCGGCCGGTACCCGGCCGTGGCCAACCGCTCGACCATCAGCGCCGTCGGGTCCTCGACGACGTCCGCGCGCCCGAACAGGTACGCCCACTCGTGCTCGTCAGAGCCGTAGTACGCAACCGTCTCGAACACCTCGTTGAACCGCTGCCAGGAGCGGATCAGCGTGGTGTTGCGCCACATCGTCTGGCAACCGGACTGGTTGACGACGACGCCGCCGGGACGCAGCAGGGCCTTGCACATGCGCAGGAAGTCCGCGCCGTACAGGCGGTTGTGCTGCGCCTCCTCCTCACGCTCGTCGGGCAGGTCCACCAGCACGATGTCGTACTTCTCCGACGTCGTGCGGATGTACTCGAACCCGTCGATGTACTGCACGCGGATCGGGCCCTCGCCCTTCTCCGCCAGCGCCAGCTCCTCGGTCGTGTAGCCGTACGGGAGGTGCTCCGCGCACAGCTTCACGGCCTGCTCGTCGATGTCGATGTGGTCGACGACGGTGGCGCCGTGCTGCACCGCCATCTGGCACACCACGCCCTCGGACGAGCCGATGACCAGCACCCGCTCGACCTGGTCGGCCAGCAGCAGCGCCGGCACCATCAGGGCCTCGTGGTAGGTCAGCTGGCTGAGCTCCGTGGACTGGCGGTCGTCGTCGCAGAACAACGACAGGCCCTGGGCGGTGCGGGCGATCACCAGGTGCTGGAAGTCGGTCTTGGTGTCGACCAGCACCTCGTCCACGCGCCAGTGGCGGGTCATGCCCTCGGCGAGCGGCTCGTTGATCGTGTTCACGCGGCGTGCTCCTTGATGCCACGAGTGACGAGGTCCGTGCTCACGTGAGCAGCGCCCAGAGCGTCAGCGAGTAGCTGGACGGCGAGCGCGGGTTTCGCACGAGTACCGCAGGTGAACACGTCGACGAACACCGACCCCACCTCGGGGTAGGTGTGGATGGACGCGTGGGACTCCGACAGCAGGGCCAGCACGGTGACTCCTTGGGGATCGAACTTCTTGGAGATCACCTCCAGCACGGTTGCGTCGGCCTGCGTGAGAACCTCACCGAGGGCGTGGCGCAGGAACTGCTCGTCGTCGAGCAGATCGGCACTCACACCCGAAAGCTCTGCAAGTACGTGCTGTCCCGCGAACAAACCGACGGTCTCCTCGGTCTGACAGGGCGCTTCGGACATCAATCACTCCAAACTATGTGAAGTACAGGCGGACTCAGACGCAGTACGTGGCCAGCGGCGGGAAGCCGTTGAAGCACACGGACGAATAGGAGGAGGTGTAGGCGCCGGCGTGGAGGATGTCCACGTGGTCGCCCGCCCTCAGGTCGAGCGGCAGGTCGTAGCGGGTGTGCTGGTAGATCACGTCGTCCGCGTCGCAGGTCGGACCGGCCAGCACCACCGGTCCGGTCGGCCCGCCGTCGCGCGAGGTGCGCAACCGGTACGCGATCGCCTCGCCCTCGGTCTCGGCGAGCCCCTGGTAACGGCCGATGTCGATGTACACCCAGCGGCGTTCGTCCGCATAGGACTTGCGCGACACCAGCACGACCGACGAGCGGATCATCCCGGCCTCCGCGGAGATCGCGCGCCCCGGTTCGATCATCACCCGCGGGCGTGCGGCACCGAAGTGCCGGGCCAGCGACTCCTCGATGGCGGCGGCGAAGGCCTCAAGGCTCGGCGTGTCCTCCTGGTACACGGCCGGAAGCCCGCCGCCCAGGTTGACCGTGGTGGTCTCGATGCCCTCCGCGCGCAGCTTCGCGGCGATCAGGGCGGCGTCGGCGATGCCGGAGTCCCAGCCCGCCACGGACAGCTGTTGCGAGCCCGCGTGGAAGGCGACGCCCAGAGGAACGAGCCCCAACCGGTGCGACAACCGCAAGAGATCCGTCGCCATCTCCGGATCGCAACCGAACTTGTTGCCGAACGGGTAGGTGGAACCCTTGCTGTGGACGAGGATCCGCACCAGGACGGACGAACCGGGCGCGTGCTCGGCGAGGAACCGCACGTCCTGCTCGCTGTCCGACACGAACAGCCGCACCCCGCGGGAGAAGGCGTACGCGATGTCGGCGGCCTTCTTGATGGGGTTGCTGTAGGAGATCGACGACGGTGCGGCGCCGCGCGCCAGGCACAGGTCGATCTCCGCGGGGGAGGCGACGTCGAACTGGGCGCCCTGGGCGACCAGCGTCGCGACGACGTCGGCCTCGGGGTTCGACTTGACCGCGTAGAAGATGTCGATGGACGGCATCGCGGCGTGGATCGCCTGGTAACGCGCGCGGATCGTCTCGAGGTCGATCACCAGACACGGTGTCGACGGGTGCTCCTGGTCCAGGAAACGCCGAATACGAGCCTCTGCCTCGTAACGCCGGTCGACGGCGAAGCTCTCGGTCATTTCCCCAGGGTTCCCCCTTCATCCGCCTCGCGTCCGTACGCGGGCACGGCCGTCCACTCTACGGCCTGCACACCGCAAGTGCGCAATCCCGTGGGGCCGAGTGTGATTTAGCCAGCAGACCGGAGCTCGACCAGCGTGATGTCCGGGGGAGCGCCCACGCGCACCGGCGGCCCCCAGAAACCCGCACCACGACTGACGTACAGCCACGTGTCGTCCACCTTCGACAGCCCCGCGACAGCGGGTTGCTGCACCGGCACCACGAAGTTGAACGGCACCATCTGTCCACCGTGTGTATGACCGGACAACTGCAGGTCGACTCCGCGTGAAGACGCGTCGCCCACCTGCACCGGCTGGTGCGCCAGCAGCACGGCGGGGTTGGCGCGGTCGCGGCCGGTGAAGGCGCGGTCGAGGTCGGGGCCGTCGCCGTAGGACTTCCCGGTGACGTCGTTCACGCCGACGAGCTCGATCCCACCGGCGACGGTCAGGCCCTCGTTGCGCAACGGGTGCACGCCCAGCCGGTCGAGCTCGGAGATCCACTGCTCGTGACCGGAGAAGTACTCGTGGTTGCCGGTCACGAAGAAGCTGCCGTGCCGGGACACCAGGTCCCGCAGCGGTGCCGCGGCCTCGCCCAGCTCGGCCACGGTGCCGTCGACCAGGTCGCCGACGATCGCGACGAGGTCGGCCTCCTGCTCGTTGATCATCCGCACGATCCGCTCGGTGTGCGAGCGGCCGAGCAGCGGGCCGAGGTGGATGTCGCTCACCACCGCGATCCGGAAACCGGACAGCGAGGGCTTCAGCTTGTCCAGCGTCACCGGCACGTTCAGCAGCTGAGGGTCGCCGAGCGCCTGCGTCATGCCATACCCGACGACACCGCCCGCGGCGATGCCGGAGCCGATCGCGACCGACCGCGCGATGAACAGGCGGCGACCGGGGTCGGGCACGACCTCGACCGGCTCGGCCGCCTCCGCGCCGGTGCCGACGGGCACGGGTGCGGCGCTGGCCCTGCGCAGCAGGATGCGCCGCGGGACCTCGGCGATGCCCAGCGCGATGGCCAGGTAGAACAGCACGGCCAGCCACACGAAGCCCGGCCAGGCGAAGAACTTCCCGTACTCCGGCGGCACCCGGCGCGTCACGACCAGCGCGCTCATCAGCACCAGGAACGCGCCGGCGATGGCGGCGGTGCCGACGCGGCGCCCGAGCGAGCGCGGCCGGGTGGTGTCCACGACCAGCCTGCGCCACAGGTAGAAGTGGCCCAGTGCGGTGGGGACGCCGAGGAGCAAAAGGAAAATCACGACATCAGTATGCGTTTCGCGAACTCCGTGCAACCCGCCAGGTTGGCGGTGGCGTGAGTAACCCGGTACCGCAGACAGGGGGAGACCTGATGAGTGACCGGGACGCCGCGTTCCAGGAGTACTTCGCGGCCCGTTCCGACGCCATGCGCGGCACGGCGTATCTGCTGTGCGGCGACTGGCATCGCGCGGAAGACCTCGTGCAACAAGCCTTCACGAAGCTCTACCTGGCGTGGCGGCGAATAGACCGGCACGAGGCGCTGGACGCCTACACCAGGCAGGTACTGGTGCGGACGTTCCTGTCCGAGCGGCGGCGCGGGTGGTTCCGGTTCGAGTCGGTGAGCGAGGACCTCGCCGACTCGGCCGCTGCACCGGGTCGCTACCCGGAGGAGCGGATGGTGCTGCTGGAGGCGCTGGCGAAGGTGCCTCCGAAGCAGCGCGCGTGCCTCGTGCTGCGGTACTGGGAGGACATGTCCGTCGACCAGACGGCCGCTGTCCTCGGGGTTTCGGGAGGAACGGTCAAGAGCCAGGCCGCGCGGGGGCTGCAGACGCTGCGCGGTCTGCTCTCACAGCAGGAGAGGGTTCGATGAACGAACAGGACCTCAGGACGGCTTTCCAGGACGTGGTGGTGACCAGCAGCCCCCCGCCGGCCATGGATCCGAACCGTGCGCTCGACGTCGCGCGCAAGGCCCGGTCCAGGCGGCGGTCGTCGCAGGTCGGCGCGGTGGTGGCGGTGCTCGTGGTGGGCATCGGCCTCGGGTCGGCGTTCGCGCTCGACCCCGGCGGCACGCAGGACTACCTCATCGGTGCGGGGCCGAGCAGCAGCAGCTCCCAGCCGGGTGCCTCGTCGAAGATGGCGTGGCCGTCCGGGCAGAACGACCGCACCGCGCAGCAGGGCCCGCAGGCTGCGCGCGGCGTGCAACTGCTGGAGGCGGTCAAGCAGTCCGCCCAGGCGCACGGCTTCGAGACGCCGTCGCTGAAGTACCAGGACACGAAGTACCAGAACGGCGACCTGCTCCACACCCAGGCGCAGATCTCGTCGAACGAGGGTGAGCCCGAGGTCTGGGAGTACACGTCGTACGTGCCGGTCCGCAAGAACGACAAGGTCGGCAAGCTGATCGTCGAGGTGTCCACGCCCAGCCAGGGCAGCGCCTCCGAGCCGTGTGCCCTGGCCAGGCAGTTCTGGGGCATGAGCCGGGCGATGTGCAAGGTGCGCGACGTCGACGGGAAGAAGGTCGGTGACGCGGCCAGCACGGACCAGGGCCGCGTGATGGGCTGGATGTCGTACAAGCACCCGAACGGCTGGGTCGTGAACGTCGCCCAGAGCGCGGGCTACGACGGAGGCGGCTACCCGGCGCTCGACGTCGAGCCGTTCTCCGGCGAAGAGCTCGCCGCCATGGCGGTCGACCCGAAGTTCGTCCTCGGGAGCTGACCCGGTCGCACACGGAGGGCGGTCACGTTCTGTGGCCGCCCTCTCTCCTGCGTCCGATCGGGTGTTTTGGCAGGTAGAGTGCCGCCCGCGATGCGGACTCTGCTCATCGACAACTACGACTCGTTCACGTTCAACCTCTTCCAGCACCTGGCCGAGGTGAACGGCGCCGAACCCGTGGTCGTCGCCAACGACGACCCGCGCTTCCGGCTGTCCGCGCTGCGGTCGTTCGACAACGTGGTGATCTCGCCGGGACCCGGCCGGCCGGGCAACCCCGCCGACTTCGGCCTCTGCCGCGCGGTGGTCGAGCACGCCGAGATCCCGTTGCTGGGCGTGTGCCTGGGCCATCAGGGGCTGTGCCTGTCCTACGGCGCCACGGTCGGTCCCGCACCGGTGCCGCGCCACGGCATCGTCTCACCGGTGACGCACACGGGCGTCGACGTGTTCGCCGGTCTGCCGTCACCTCTCGAAGTGGTCCGCTACCACTCGCTGGCGGTCACCGAGCTGCCTCCTTCCCTGGAAGCCGTCGCGTGGAGCGACGACGGCGTGCTGATGGGTGTGCGCGCGCTCGACCGCCCGGCGTGGGGCGTGCAGTTCCACCCCGAGTCGATCTGCACCCAGTCCGGCCGGGAGCTGCTGGCGAACTTCGCCGCCCTCACCCCCACCCGGACCGCCGCCGTCCCCGAACCCGCGGTGGTTCGTACAACGGCTCAGAAGCGCCCTGTGCACGTTCGCCGCCTGGACCTGGCCGTGGACGCGGAGCAGGCGTTCGCGGCCCTCCACGGGACCGCTGAGACCGCGTTCTGGCTGGACAGCGGCTCCGGCGGGCGGTTCTCGTTCCTGGGTGACGCCTCAGGGCCCCTCGCGCGGGTGGCCCGGTACTCGGTACCGGACCAGGAGCTGGTCGTCGACGGTGAACGCCTGCACTGCCCGTCGTTCTTCTCGTGGCTGGACGAGGACGTGGCCGCCTGGGCCGTCGAACACCCCGACGTGCCGTTCGACTTCGCGCTCGGCTGGGTCGGCTACCTCGGGTACGAGCTGAAAGCCGAGTGCGGCGGTGACTCCGCCCACCGGTCCGACCACCCCGACGCGTCGTTCGTCTTCGCCGACCGCGCCGTCGTGATCGACCACCACGAAGACACCACTTATTTGCTGTCGTTGACCGACGACGACTGGTTCGACCAGGTATTGGTCGTATTGAACGCACTCACCCCGTTGCCGGCCCCTGAACCGCCCGCCGCGGCCACCGTGCAACTGCGGCACCCGCGCACGCACTACCTGAAGCTGATCAACGCGTGCCAGGAAGCCATCACCGCCGGCGAGACCTACGAGGTCTGCCTGACGAACATGATGTCCTGGCAGGCCGACGTGGACCCCTGGGCCGCTTATCGGCTGCTCCGCGCCGCAAATCCCGTACCGTTCGGCGCGTTGCTGCGTTTCGGTGAACTGTCCGTGCTCAGCGGGTCACCCGAACGATTTATCCGCGTCGACCGGGATGGCGTCGTCGAGTCATCGCCGATCAAGGGCACCCGCCCCCGCGGCGAAGACGCCGCCGAAGACGAGATGTTGCGCACAAGCCTGGCCCGATCGGTCAAGGACCGCGCCGAGAACCTGATGATCGTGGACCTCGTCCGCAACGATCTCGGCACCTGCGCGGAAGTCGGTTCCGTCGAGGTGACCCGGTTGTTCGACGTCGAGACCTACACCACCGTCCACCAATTGGTGAGCACCGTGCGGGCACGACTTCGACCGGACAGTTCCGCCGTCCGATGTGTTCGAGCCGCGTTTCCCGGCGGGTCCATGACCGGAGCACCGAAGATCCGGACCACGCAGATCCTCGACGGGCTCGAAGCTGGTCCACGTGGCGTGTACTCGGGAGCCCTCGGATACTTCTCGCTCAACGGCGCCGCGGACTTCAGCATCGTCATCCGAACGCTGGTCCGCAACGGTGCCCAGGTCAGTTTCGGCGTCGGCGGAGCAGTCATCTCGCTGTCCGAGCCGGACGCGGAATTCGAGGAGACGGCGGTCAAGGCGACAGCCGTGTTGCGGCTGTTCGGAGCGGACTTTCCCGGTCGCTGATCCCACGCGTTCCGGGGATGGTGTGAACGAACCGGGACGTGTTACACCTTTGTGCTTCTGTTCTTGGTAACACGTCGGCCGGCCACCCGGCCGACGTGTGGAAACCCCGCGAGTCCGCGCAGGTCAGGACGCGTGCGCTTCCTGGAACTGCACGACCAGGTTCTGCGGAATGCGGCCGCGGTCCGAGATCTGGTGCCCCTGCGCACGGGCCCAGTCCCGAATGCGCTGCGCCTCAGCCTTGTCACTGGCCTTCACCGTGGACTTGCCGGTGCCCTTGCGCTGCTTGCGGCCACCCGCACGACGAGCCTTGGCGACGAAGTCCGCCAGCGACTCGCGAAGCCGCTCCGCATTTCCCTTCGACAGGTCGATGGCGTACTCGACACCGTCAAGTGCGAAGGTCACGGTCTCGTCGGCTTCTCCGCCGTCGAGGTCGTCGATGAGTTGGACGACGGTCTGCTGTGCCACTGTTCCTCCGTTGGGTACTCACATAGCACGCGGATCCTCGACCAAACCACGTGCACCGACAACACCATAGTCCACACGAGGAAAAACGGCGAACCTTTCGCCGCTGAAATGTGACCCAACCGCCCGGTCGGGGCATTTTGCGGAGGAAACCGCAGGGGTGTTATGGGTCCAAAATGTGCAGCTAGTCGTCTCATCACGCCGCTGTTGCTGGGCTTGCCGGACGCTTCACCATTCCCGCTGACGGAGCAGCGTTGCACATAACGCACCACCCGTCCTCCGGGTATCCTGCACATACCCGCCAGGGGTAGGGAAGGTCAGGAGCGATGCACGGGTACACCGCGGACAAGGACGCATACCTCAAGCGACTGCGCCGCATCGAGGGACAGATCCGCGGCCTCCAGCGCATGGTCGAGAACGACGAATACTGCATCGACGTCCTCACCCAGATCGCCGCCGCCACGAAGGCCCTCCAGGCCGTCTCCCTCGGCCTCCTCGACGAGCACCTCAAGCATTGTGTCGCCCAGGCCGTCGCCGAAGGCGGCCCCGTCGCCGAGGAGAAGCTCGCCGAAGCCACCGCGGCCATCAGCCGTTTGGTGAAGTCCTAGGGGTACCCGCAACAAACCACACCGCCAGATCCGCTACAGTTCACCCCGCTACGCCCCCGTAGCCCAATCGGCAGAGGCAGCGGACTCAAAATCCGTCCAGTGTGCGTTCGAGTCGCACCGGGGGCACGACCTTCGGGCGGGGTATGTCTGCGGAACGCGCGGACATACCCCGCCCGTGGTGTTTTCTGGGCTCCCAGGTCCCCGGCCGGGCGTTGTTTTGCGCCTTGGTGCGTGGGAGGGTCGGAACGCGATGACCTTGCTGGCGGGGGTGGTGTGGTGGGGTTGCGGGTCGAGGTGGACCACTCGCTCGGCGGGCGGTGGACGTCGTTGCGCAGCGGGGAACGCGAGTGGCTGTGGGCCAGAGAGGACCCGGCACGCGCGGCGGTGTCGCCCGGAGACCCGTGGGTGGACGCGGGCGGGCTGGAGGAATGC
The DNA here is from genome assembly GCF_040647275.1 of Lentzea sp. NPDC042327. NCBI lineage: Bacteria > Bacillati > Actinomycetota > Actinomycetes > Pseudonocardiales > Pseudonocardiaceae > Lentzea > Lentzea sp. NPDC042327. The sequence goes on along the minus strand of NZ_JBEZBX010000005.1, from coordinate 104,482 downwards.
GTTCCGACGCTGCGCGGGCTGCCCGACCACGGTGACGTGTGGAGCCGGCCCTGGCACGAGGTCGACGGCTGGTGGGCGGTGGAGACACCGGAGTTCTCGTTCCGGCGGCGCTTCGGCGGTGAAGGCGACGTGGTGGTCGTCGACTACGAGCTGACGGCCGAACCCGGCTATCGGTTCGTGTGGGCGGCGCACGCGTTGCTGGAGCTCAGCCAGGAAGCCCGTCTGGAGGCACCGGAAGGAGTCCCGGTGCTGATCGCGGACCCCGCGCCGGTGATGAGCGAGTGGCCGGCGGGACTGGCAACGCTCGGACCGGACGACGGCACGGCGACCGGTGCGGTGCTGCGCCACGACCGCATCCGGGTGGTCGACGGCGAGCACGCGCTCGACTTGCGGGTGGAGTGCGCGGGACAGCCGGTGTCGATCGCGCTGTGGCGGAACCTCAAGGGCTGGCCGGAACCGGAGCCCTACCGCAGCATCGGGGTGGAACCCATGGTCGGCGCGAGCTTCGAACGCACCGACCCCGACAACCCGGTCGCCGTCGTGCCCGCCGAAGGGATCGTGCGGTGGCGGCTCACCGTGGAATCGGCGTGACCGTGCGGCCCCCGAAGGTGTCCTCAAAGGACTGAAGCTCCGGGTGCGTGCCTGCCGTGAGCTGATCTGCCCACAGCAGCAACGGAAGCGGCCGCGGCGGTGGCACCGGCATCGTCGGGTGCATGACGAACGACAAGATGTTCAGCCCCGGTCTGAGGGACCGGTTCTTCGCGCAGCGGGTGCTGATCCTCGACGGCGCGCTCGACGACGACAACGGCACGGTGCTCGCGACCCAGATGCTGTCGCTGGCGAGCGAGGACCCGCGGCAGGACATCGCGCTGTGGATCCACTCGCCCGGCGGGTCGGTGCCGTCGATGCTGGCGATCCGCGACGTGATGCGGCTGGTCCCGTGCGACGTGGCGACCCTCGCGCTGGGTCTCGCGTGCAGCGCGGGCCAGTTCCTGCTCTCCGCCGGCACCAAGGGCAAGCGGTTCGCGTTGCCGCACGCCCGCATCCTCATGCACCAGGGGTCCGCGGGCATCGGCGGCTCCGCGGTCGAGGTCGAGGTGCAGGCCGACGACCTGCGCCACACCAGGGACACCGTGCTCGGGCTGATCGCCGAGGACACCGGCCAGCCGTTCGACCGGATCTTCACCGACTCGCTGCACGACCGCTGGTTCACCACCGACCAGGCCCGCGAGTACGGGTTCATCGACCACGTCGTCAGCGACCTGGGCCAGGTCGTCCCCGTCCGCACCCACCAGTTGGGCCTGCACTCCGGAGCCGTCGCATGAGCACCTACACCATCCCCAACGTCATCACCCGCGACGCCCGCGGCGAGCGGATCATGGACGTCTACTCGCACCTGCTGTCGTCGCGGATCGTCTACCTGGGCACCGGGATCGACTCGGGCGTGGCCAACGCGCTGATCGCGCAGCTGCTGCACCTGGAGTCGGACAACCCCGACCTGGAGATCAACCTCTACATCAACTGCGAGGGCGGCGACCCGTCGGCGATGCTCGCGCTCTACGACACCATGCGCTACATCAAGGCACCGGTGGCGACGACGTGCGTGGGCCAGGCCGTCGCGGCGGGCGCGGTCCTGCTGGCCGCGGGCGCGGAGGGCCGCCGGTCACTGCTGCCGCACGCCAGGGTCGTGCTGCACCAGCCGGCGGCACAGGGCAGGGGCACGATCCCGGACCTCATCCTCGCCGCCGACGAGGTCGTCCGGGTGCGCTCCCAGTTGGAGAACGTGCTGTCGCGGCACACCGGGCGCGACGTCGCCCAGCTGCGCCACGACACCGACCGCGACCGCGTGTTCGACGCGGAGGGTGCTGTGGCGTACGGACTGGCCGACCAGGTGCTGGAGCAGCGCTAGGCCGCCATGAGCACCGGTCCGCTGGGACGGCCGAGGGACCGCGTGGTCATCACCGGGCCGCCGGGGCGGTGCACCGGACGCGCGGTCTGGAAGTGCCGGACCTGGCCCGCGATGCCGACGAGCAGGTCGGCCAGGTCCACGCCCAGCGCACCGGTGACCGCGGCGATCATCTCGCTCGACGGCTCCTTGCGCCCGCGTTCGATCTCGGACAGGTACTGCGTCGAGATGCCCGCCCGTTCGGCCACGTCGACCAGGCGGGCACCCTGGAGCTCCCTGATCTCGCGCAGCTTCCGGCCGAGCGCCTCGCGCCACAGCGGCTGCGGCTCGCGCTTGCCCTTGAAGTCGAAGATGTCCGCCATGCCGCCATCGTGACAGCAGCCGCACCGGCCGGAAGGTGCGTTCTGCTGTCGGCAGAAAGACGCCGTCAGCTCAACGCGGCGACCACCGGGCACGTCTCGCGCGGCCCGTTCGCGGCCACGTCGAGCAACGCCAGCCGCACCCGTTCGAGGTCGCGCACCCGTTCCTCGATCTCGCCCACCTTCTCCTCGATCACCCCGCCCAGCCCGGCCACGTCGACCGGACCGGCGGACAGCGCGAGGATCTGGTCGATCTCGGTGAGCGTGAACCCGAGCAGCTGCGCGCGGCGGATGAACTTCAGCCGCTTCACCGCCTCCGGCTCGTACTCGCGGTACCCGCCGCTGGTGCGCCCCGACGGGACGACGAGCCCGCGCCGTTCGTAGAACCGCACCGTGCTGATGCCCACGCCCGCCGACCGGGCCAGTTCGGAGATGCGCACCGCCGGACGCTACCCCGCCCTGCGCCCGGCCAGCAGCGCCCGCAGCTGCGCCGCACCCCACGCCACCTCCAGCACCAGGAACACCGCCAGCACCGGCGTCTCGCCCTGCCAGAGCGCCCGGGTGAACCACCCGCTGAACAGCACCCTGCCCACCGTGTCCGCGGCGATCAACACCGGTTCCGGCCGCACCCACCGGACCACCGACCACAGCACCACGACCGTGCCGAACAGCGTGGCGAACAACAACGTCATCGCGTTCGGCGGGGGAGGCGGCGCACCCGGCAGCCCGAGCGCCGCGTGCAGGTCCCCGATCAGACCCAGCGCGAACGCCGCGGTCCACGGCGTGAGGAAGGCGGCGCTCGCCACCAGGTCGTACAGCGCGCCCGCCCGGCCCCACCTGGTCACCGCGGCGCGTTCCGAAGTCTCGACGGTCTCGATCACACCGCCACCCTCGACCCTGCACCACGGTGCAGGGTCAAGCCCGCTCAGGAGAACGCGATGGACCGCGCCGACCGCAACGCCCTGTCCACGTCCCGCCAGTAGGCGCGGAAGCCGGCCGGCGCCGACCGGGCGTGCTCGCCGCCCTCCGCGCGCAGGAGGTCCATGTGCTCGGCCGTGAGGATGACGAAGAACTCCCACCGGTTCTGCCCGGTCATCGCCGGAACGGCGCGGTCGCGCCCGCGTTCCAGCTCGCGGTGCACCATCTTGAGGTCCAGCAGCCGTTCGCACTGCGCCGAGTCCCGTGCCGCGTCGATCAGGGTGCCCACCAGCGCGATCAGCCGGTCGTAGTCGTCGAGCAGCAGCTCGACGGTGTAGGTGGAGCGGTGCGTGCTGACCCGGTTCTCCTGCTTGCGCCGCCACCAGACCGGCGCGAGGTCGTGCGCGAGGACGTCCCCGTCCTCGCGCAGCCGCCGGGCCAGCTCGCGCAGGTTCCCGTCGCCGGCGTGCTCCCGGTACTCGAACGCGACCGCCCGCAACGAGGTCCGGTCCGGGTGCAGCGTGCTGAAGTGCTGCAGCAGCACCGACTGGTCCTCTTCGGACAGCGTGCCCCACTCGCCGTACGGCCCTCCGCAGGCCTCCGCGAGCTCGTCGAGGCACAGGGCGGCCGCGAAGAGCTCGTCACCGCCCCACTCCTCGTTGATCCACCGGACGAAGCCGGGATGCACGGCGTTCATCGGTCTCCCTCCCCGGAGCAGAGGGTAGCGCCGCGGCGGAACGCCGGCCGGTGCCAAATCAATGACATCTCCTCCGGTCACGGGCATGATCGGTCGCATGAGATCTGGGGGCGGAGCTCTTCTGGCGGTGGTGACCGCGCTCGTCGCACTGACCTCGTGCGGCAGGCACACGGCGTTGCGGCAGGAACCGGTGCTTCCGCCACCCGCGCTGACCACGGCGGCACCGGCGGAACCGGCCTGCACCGGCGGCCTGCGGTTCACCACGAGCGGCGGCGACGCGGCCACCGGCCTGCGCGTGATGGCGGTCGAGGTGGTCAACTGCGGCATCGAACCGGTGCAGCTCAACGGCCACCCGCAGGTGCGCCTGCTCGACGAGCGCTGGCAGCCGCTGGACGTGGCGGTCCTGCCGGGTTCCGGCGGCATCGCACGGCTCGAAGGCTTCGACGACCCGCCACAACCGATCACCGTGCAACCGGGCGAGCGCGCGCGTTCGGCGATCCTCTGGCGGAACACGCACACCACGCTCGACCCGCCGCAGGTCGGCAGCCACGTCGACCTGGCGGCCGCACCCGGCGGCGCCTGGCAGTCGCTGGTGCCGGTCGCACCCGAGCGCAGCATCAACATCGACCTGGGCAGCACGGGCCGCATCGGTGTGCGGGCGTGGTACCGCTGAGGTCCACTGTAGACGGTGTCGCGCACGTGTCGGCCGGGTAAATTCTTCCGGCGCCGCAGCGTTTCCGTGTTCTGATGGCCGCATGTCGACCACCGCACTGCTGAGCTTCACGCTCGTCGCGCTGCTCACCGTCATCACCCCGGGCCTGGAGACCCTGCTGGTGCTGCGGACGGCCCTGCTCGTCGGCCGGCGCGCGGCGCTGGGCGTCGTGGTCGGCAGCACCCTGGGCTGCCTGGTGTGGGCGGCGGCGGGTCTGGCCGGCCTGACCGCGCTGCTGACCGCGTCCGAACTCGCCTACGACCTGGTCCGCGTCCTCGGCGCCGCCTACCTGGTGTACCTGGGCGTGAAGGCGCTGTGGACCGCCCGCACGCCCGTCGACCTCGACGAACCGGCCCCGGTCCCGTCGGTCCGCGCCGCCGTGCGCGTCGGCCTGCTGACGAACCTGCTCAACCCCAAACCCGGCGTCTTCTACCTCTCGCTGCTGCCGCAGTTCCTGCCCGCGTCCGCACCGTCGTGGGGCGTGCTGCTCGTCGCCATCCACCTCGGCATCGGCCTGCTGTGGTTCCCGGTCCTCATCGGCCTGGCCGCCCGCGCCCGCGCCTTCCTGCTGCGCCGGCGGCTCCTGCTCGACCGGCTCACCGCCACCGTGCTGATCGCGCTGGGGCTGAAACTGGCCGCCGAGACGCGGTGAGCCGGTGCCGACGAACCGGCTACCAGCGGCGGTCGGGGTCGTCGCCGGTCACCGACCGGTGCCACGCCGCCAGCGCCACCCGGCTGGGCAGGCCCAGCTTCGTGCGGATGTTGACCACGTGCCGGTCCGCCGTCCTGGGCGAGATGAAGAGGCGGGCGCCGATCTGCTTGGCCGAGAAGCCGTCGGCCACCAGGCCCGCGATCGTGAACTCCTGCCTGGTCAGACCGCCGGGCAAGGTCGGCCGGGGCGGGCGGCGCTCGGAGTCGGGCACCGGTTCCAGCGCGAGCTCCATCGCCTGGTCGGGGCGCAGGTCGGCGCCCAGGGTGGCGATCACCGGGTGGTCGTCGCCCAGTGCGCGGCGGACGGTGCGGTCCGCGCGTTCCAGCAGGACGCGGAACGGGGTCAGGCCGGCGAAGGAGATCCGGGTGGTGCGCTCCTGCGACCGCAGCGCGCCCAGCAGGCGGGTCGCGCGGTCGTGGGCGCCCAGTTCGGCGCAGGTGCACGCGAGCAGCCACAGGCTGTGGGCGGGACCGTGGGTGTCGCCGAGGGTGAGCTGGATGCGCAATGCCTCCGCGGCGTGCGGGTGCGCGAGGGCGGGGTCGCCGTGCAGCAGTTCGTAGAGGCCGCGGTGCCACAGCGCCCACGCGGTCGACCAGGCCACCCCGGTGCTCTTCGCGGCCAGCGCGGTCGTCGCCTTGTCGGCGGCCTCGGCGTCGAGCAGGAGGCAGGAGGCGGTGGCGAGGAACAGCTCGATGACGTACGTGTCGCCCGGCGCCGAGCGTTCCCTGGACAGCTCGGCGAGGCGCTCGTACACCGGCACGCAGTCCGCAGAGCCCGCCACGAGGAAGAGCTGCGTCGCCTCCACCCACATCAGGTCCACATCGGACTCCGCATCCGGTGGCTGCCCGCGCAACTCGCTCAGCAACGGGCCCGCCGCCGCGAGGTCGCCCTGCGTCAGGGCCAGCAACGCCTGGTGCGCGGCCAGCGACGTCCGCAGCGGCGGTCCGACGGCCTCGCGTGCGATGGCCAGCAGGTCCTGGAACTGGCCGAGCACGCCCGCGAGAACGGGGAACCGGGTCCGCCCCAGGTCGATCAGCATCGTCGCGCCGGTGGGCGCCAGGCCGGGGGAGCGCAGCGCGTACCCGATGGCGGTCCGGAGGTTGGGCCACTCCTCCCGCAGGCGCGCGACCCACCGCGAGTCGTCCGGTGAGAACCACGACCTCGCGGCCTCCTCCGCCACCGCGCTGTAGTGCCGCACATGTCTGCGCCGCACCGCATCGGGGTCCGTCAGCAGACCTGTGCCGAACCGCGCGACCGTGTCCTGCAGCCGGTACCGCGTCCGCTCCGCCACCGGGTTCGCCGACACCGTCACGAGCACCCTGTCCACCAGTGCGGACAGCGAAATCTCCCTGCCGCACAACGCTGTCGCCGCAGCGAGGTCGAAGTCCGCCGGGAACACCGACAGCGCCGCCCACAGCTCGCGCTCCTCGTCGGAACAGCCCCGCGCCACCCACTCCAGCACCGGTGCGCGCACCGGCTCGCCCGGTCGCGTCGCGGCCAGCTCGACCGCCAGCGGCGTCCCGTCCAACGCCTCCGGCAGCCCTGCCTCGGCAACCGCCACCCGGTCGCGGAACAGCGCCAGCGCATCATCAGCGGACAACGGCGGCACCAGCAGCACGCACTCGCCGTACAGGTTCAGCGGTGCACGCGAGGTCACCAGGACCGTGAGCCCCTCGCAGTGGCGCAACAGGTGGTGCACCAGGTCCCGCACGGCGTCGAGCAGGTGGTCGCACCCGTCCAGCACGAGCATCAAGTGCTTGTCGTACAACGCCTCCACGAGCCGACAGGGGCCGGCGTCCCGCCCGTTGTCGACGACGCGCAGCCCGGCCGCGACCGTCCTCGCCAGCAGCGCCGGGTCGTCGAGCTCGCCCAGCGGCACCAGCCACACCCCGTGCCGGAACGCGGTGTCGTCCCGCACCGCGCGCGCCGTCTCGACCGCGATCCGCGTCTTGCCCACACCGCCCGTGCCGACCAGCGTCACCAGCCGCGACCGGCCGAGCAGCGCCCTGGCCTCGGCCAGCTCGGCGTGCCGGCCGATGAACGCCGTGGGCCGGTCGAGCAGATCGTCCCGCACGGTCATCGGCGCATCCTTGCCCAGCTCGCGCGCGCCACGGCGAGAAGGATCGACTCACCACCCTTTCGGCCTAGCACTCTCACCCGGCGCGCCCACAGGTCAGCGCACGGGCGCGGGCTCGCGGTCGCGGGAACGGATGATCATCTTGCCGGCCAGGCGGACGCCCTGCCGCGCGTTCAGGTGCGGCAGGTAGGCGCGGCTCACCGCGTTGGCGATGCGGGGCAGCGCCGCCGAGTCCGGGTACGCCATGAACATCGGCCGGTAGGTCGGCTGGAACTTCGCCTTGAACGCGAACAGCGACCGGAACCCGTACACCGGCTCCAGCACCTGCCCGGTGAGGTCCAGCACGCGCTGCACCCCGCGCGGGGGTTCGCCGCGGTCGAGGCGGGCCAGCGGGGCGCCGGACAGGCTGAGGAACCGTGCGCCCTCCTCCTTCAGCGACGTCGCGGCGGAGGCGATCAGGAACTCCATCGAGCCGCGGAACCCCTCCGAGCGGCGGCGCATGAAGTCCAGCGTCCAGCCCACGACCTCGCCGTCGGCGTAGACCGGCAGCCAGCTCGTGACACCGTGCACCGTGCGGTCGGCGTCGACCGCTACCAGGCAGCGCACCCCCTCTCCGGTCAGCTCCTCCAGCCCGCCGAGCGTGAACCCCATCTCGGGCAGGCCCTTGTCCGCCACCCACTCCGCCGAGATCGACCGGATCTGGTCGGTGATCGCGAACGGTGCGTCGGCGAAGGTGCACCACTCCGCGGTGATGCCCGCCTTCGCCGCCTTGTTCAGCGCGGTGCGGACGTCCTGCCACTTCTTGCCCGTGAAGCTCAGCGCCTCCAGTTCCACCACGGTGTCCTCGGCGACCTGCACGGCCGACCAGCCGAGGCCCGCCACCGCGTCCCTGGTCGCCGCGCCCACGCTGTACAGGCACGGCGTCCAGCCGTTGCGCGCGCAGAACTGGGCGAACCCGCGCACGGCCGCGAGAGGCGCCGGACCGATCGGGTCGCCGACGGTCAGCGCGATCGTCGCGACCACGCGGTACGCGATGGCCGTCTCGCCGTCGGGCGTGAACCAGTACTGGTTGCCGCGCCACGTCGTCATGTACGACAACGACGAACCGCCGTGGCGCCGCATCAACGCACGCGCGCGCTCGGCCGCCTCGGTGCACGCGGTCGGCCAGGAACGCCACGACGCCATCAGCAGACCGGCGAGCGCGATCAGCCAGAACACCACGCCGGTGTACTCGAACAGCAGCGCGCCCACGAACCCGTCCGCCGAGAACTGCAACGGCACGAGCCCGACCAGGTACCCCGGCGGCAGGAACCGCGCGGGCAGGTCGGCGAGCAGCTCGGAGAACCCCGGCGCCGGCGTGAGTTCGTCGCGCACCAGGTACCCGCCGAACACGTACAGCGCCGACAGCAGCGCCACACTGCCCAGCGTGAACCGCCAGAACCGCACCACGGCACGCCGGGGCAGCGCGACGTCGAAGTGACGACGCGTCACCAGCAGCACGACCGTGATCGCGAGCGGCACCAGCATCGGCACGCTGTACGAGAACGCCAGGTCCAGCGCCCCGCGTTCGGGGATCTGCGCCGCCTCCACGACGTACCACCCGATGAACGCCGCGTACGCCGCGTTGCAGACCAGCGCCGACCACCACGCGAACCGCCGTCCGCGCCGCAGGCCTTCCGCGAGCACCAGCAGCAGCATCGCCGGCAGCACCGACATCACCAGCGCCGGGAACCGCCCGTACGACAGCTGGACCAGCATCGTCCGGCACAGGTCCACCGCGTCCGGGTTGCCGCACACGACCGCCACCTCGTCCTGCGACGGCTGCACGACCGCCACGACGTCGGCGAACCACCACAGCGGACCGTCCTGGTTGGGCGACAGCATCGCCACCACCGGTCCCAGCGCCGAGGCCGCCAGCAGCAACGCCACCAGCACCCGCGTCTCCTGCAACGTGCGCGCCCTGTGCTCGCCACCTCCCTTCAGGAACAACGCTCCGACCAGCAGACCCACCACACCACCGGACAGCCGGAGCAGGTCCTCCAACCATCCTGAGTAGAGCGTAAGGACCAGCACCGACAAGATCGTGAACAAGCGCACCCGGCGCCGCCACAGCGGTGGCAGGCGGAACGTCAGCGCCAGCGCGAGCCCCACCCCGCCGATCGACGGCCCCGCGGCCACGTGGCCGACCAGCGAGTCCAGCCACCACCAGCCCGCGGCCTGCCCGAGCAGCACCCACGAGATCCCCAGGAACGCGCCGACCACGTGTGACACCAGGAAGATCGCCGCCGTCCGCAGCGATCCGAACTCCCGTTCCGCCAGCGCGCCGAAGACCAGCAGGAACACCGTCGTCGCGACGTAGCCCGGCAGGTCCATCGCCCACAGCACCGAGGTCAGCACCGTCCACGCCGGACTGTCCGTGCCGAACCCGACCCGCTCCAGCACCTCGTCGACCGGCGGCGCCAGCGTCCCGACGGTCCAGAACACCACCAGGAACGAGCACGTCAGCGGTGCCGTCCGGAACAACCGCGCGATCATCCGCCGCGCCCTGCGCGCCACGGCCACCACCCCGTTCACCTGCTCAACCCCGTCCGTGCCGCGAGCCACGGCAGCGCGTGTTCGTAAAGCCCGGCCCGCCACACGTTCCAGTCGTGCCCGCCGGGCAGCTCGTGCCGCACCACGTCCATGCCCGCCTTGCGGCAGACTTCGAGCACCAGCGCGTTCGCCTCGCGGAACCCCGGGTCGCCCAGGCCGACGACGATGACCCCCGCGGTGTGCGGGAACCGTTCGCGCGCGAGGACGTCCAGCGGGTTGACCCGCAGGAACGCCGCCTCGTCCCCGGCGAAGGCGGCCTTGACGGTCTCCTCGCGCGTGCCGAGCGTGGGCTCGGCCTGGCCGCTGAGGTCGATGAAGTTGCCGTAGACGTCCGGCGCGCGCACGGCCAGCTGGAACGAGCACGTGCCGCCGTGCGAGAACCCGCCGACGGTCCACGCCTCCCGGCGTTCGTCCACGGTCAGCCGCTTCCTGACCCACGCGGGCACGTCCCGCGCGAGGTACGTCTCCGACTGCCCGAGCTTCGAGTCGAGGCAGAGCGGGTTCGCCGTCACCGCACCGAGTTGGTCGGGCACCACCACGACCGGCGCGAGCCCGTCGTGCGCGCGTGCGAACGCGTCCATGTTCTCGACGAGCCGTCCGGCGTCGTGCCAATCGCGCGGACTGCCCGGTTGACCTGCCATCAGCACGATGACGGGCAATCGGGGCCGTGGGGTCGCCGAGTACGCCGGTGGCAGGTACACCCACGCCGGACGTGCCTTGAAGGCGCCCGGGATGTCGACCTCGGAGACCGTCCCCTTGTCCGGCAGGTCCGGCGGCTTGCGCCACACGTCGGCCAGCCGCTTGCCCGCGGGCACCTCGAGGACGGCCGAACCGGGCTTCGCGGCCTCGTCGAGGTCCACGGTCGGGTTGCTGAAGACCTCCAGCGCCGCCCGCATCGTCGGGTACTGCCCGAAGAACGCGTTCGTCGCCGTCACCGCGCTCGACACGACGACAAGAGCGGCCACCACGCTCAACGTGCGCAGGTACCACCGCCCGGCCCGCAGCCGCGCGACCGCCAGGCAGAGACTGACCAGTGCCGCGCCCAGCCACCCGAGCAGGACCGCCGGCAGCGGTTCCGGCCACGGTTTCCACACGTGGTCGACCACGTACGCCAGCCCCGCGACGACCAGCGCACAGCCCAGCACGGTCAACGGCAGCACGCGCGTCCACCACGTCCGTTTCGCCCGCATCGCCAGGAAGAGCAGCGCGACCACGCCCGCGGCAGTCGCGGCGACGGGGATCGGCCCGTGTAGCAGGGACAGATCCAAGGGGCTGGACATGCCGTCAGTTCATCAGCAGATCTACAGGTTCCACATCGGAGATTGGTCTCGGTTCGATGACGTGAACATCAGCCTTAAGGCTGACAACGCTTCAGCTGATCGGTGCGTCGGGCCACGCGTTCGCCAGCACGCGCAAGGCCTCCGGGTGCTCGGCGATCTCCGCGGCGCGGGACAAATCGGACTCCGCCAATCCCAGCTCCCGCAACGAGGTCGCGGCTCCCAACCGTGCCGCGGTGTCGTGGACGCGCCCGCCCAGGTCGGCGGGTGCGGTGTGGGGGAGCAACACCGTGTGCGTTGCGGCATGGGGCATTCCGAACGATCCACCCAAAACGTGCGCCAGTTTGTGGTGCAGCCCCATGGGAACCGACGCCAGGCACGTTCCCGCCAACCACGCCGAGTACAACAACTCGGTCCGTGCGTCCACCGTGGACGGATCGTCAGCCAGTGCGTGCAAGATGCCGTCGATGGCCTTGACGGCGATGGCGTCGATCAACGGGTTCTCGTTGCCGCGTGCCGTCACGGCGTGCGCGAGCGCGTTCACGGCGCTGGTCACCGTGACGTCCAGCGGCAGGTCCAGCGTCAGGTCGACGTCGTAGACAACCGTGTCCGGCTGCACCGCCGCGTCCCGCCGGGTCTTCTTCAGCCCGTCCGCCGTCTCGCCCAGCACCGGCGTGACCTCGGAGCCCGCGTAGGTCGTCGGAACGATGACCTGGGGCACGCCCGCGCGCACCGACAACGCCTTCGCGAGCCCGGTGCCGGACCCGCCACCGACCGACACGACGCAGTCCGCGCCGTGCTCGCGCAGCACCGCGAGCGCCCGGTCGGTGACCTCGACCGGGGTGTGCACGGTGGCGCCGGTGAACCGGGCCGCGAGCAGCGGTCCCAGCGCCTCGGCGACCCGGTCGCCGCCGTGCCGGGCGATCAGCAGGACCCGCGCGGCGCCCAGGCGCTCGACCTCGGCGGGTACGGAGGAGGAGGTGCCGCGACCGAACACGATCCGCGTGCGCGCCGGCTCGAAGGTGAAGCTCACGAGGTCGTATGTTCAGCGCCACGGGGACCGGTCGCAACTCTGCGGAACCAGACTTTCGACTCTGCTAGGTGACTTTGTCACTCCGTAGCGTGAAAGTTCATGAACCGTGCTCGTGTTGTAGTGGCGTTAGTAGGGGCCCTGACCCTCGCGCCAATCCCTGCCACAGCGGCGACACCGGCGTTCACCCTGTCCGGCGGCGTGTCCGCTCCCATCCACTCGATGGCCGACGCCGTCCGCGAGAGCGTCTGGGTCGACACCGGCCTCGACCTCGACGGCGACGGCCGCGGCGACCGCGTCACGGCCGACGTCATCAGACCCGCCACCACCGGGCGCGTGCCCGTGATCATGGACGCCAGCCCGTACTACCAGAGCGCGGGCCGCGGCAACGAGAGCGAGGTCAAGACCTACGACTCGGCCGGCGTCCCGGTGAAGTTCCCGCTCTTCTACGACAACTACTTCGTCCCGCGCGGCTACGCCGTCGTGCTGGTCGACTTCCTCGGCACGAACCGGTCGCGCGGCTGCGTCGACGTCGGCGGGCGGGCGGAGATCGCGTCCGCCAGCGCCGTGATCGACTGGCTCAACGGCCGCCGGACCGGCTACACGACCGTCACCGGCAGCACGACGAAGTCCGCGAGCTGGTCGACCGGCGCCGTCGGCATGATCGGCAAGTCGTGGGACGGCTCCATTGCGAACGGCGTCGCGGCGACCGGTATCGACGGTTTGAAGACCATCGTCCCGATTGCCGCTATCAGCTCGTGGTACGACTGGTTCCGTTCCGACGGCGTCTCCTACCGCAGCTACAGCTCCCCGACGGGCCTGGGTTCGCAGTTCGAGAACTCCAACGCCAGCTCGCGCTGTGGTGCCGTGCGCACGGAGATCAACAACGGCTCTCCGGCCAACGGCGACTACACGGCCATGTGGCAGCAGCGCGACTTCGTGCGCAACGCCTCGCGTGTGAAGGCGTCCGTCTTCGCCATCCACGGCCAGAACGACCTCAACGTGAAGACGCTGCAGTACGGCCAGTTCTGGGACGCGCTGCCGGCGACCATGCCGAAGAAGCTGTGGTTCTCGCAGACCGCGCACGTCGACCCGTTCGACTTCCGGCGCGCCGAGTGGGTGCCGACGCTGCACCGGTGGTTCGACCGCTGGCTGCTCGACGTGCCCAACGGCATCGAGAACGAGGCCCAGGCGTCCGTCGAACGCAACCCGGACCAGTGGGAGGACACGCAGACGTGGCCGCCCGCCGGGACCACCACGCAGGTGCTGCGGCCTTCTGCCGCGGGCCTCGGCACGACGCCCGGCACCGGGACCGCGGCGTTCACCGACAACGGCAGCGGCACGCCGTCCTCGTGGCTCTCCGGCTCGAACACCGGCCGGGTCGTCCACTCGACCGCGCCGCTGACGTCGGACCTGCTGGTCGCGGGCACGTCGTCGATCACGGTGGGGGTGTCGTCCTCGACGCCGACCGCGCACCTCACGGCGTACCTCGTCGACTACGGCCCGGCGCGGGTCCGCACCGGTGAGGGCATCCGCACGCTGACCGCGGAGTCGTGCTGGGGCGAGAGCCGCACCGGCGACGACGCCTGCTACCGCAACACCGAGACCACGGCGGGCAACGTCGACGCGCAGGTCATCGCGCGCGGGTGGGCCGACCTCGCGAACTACGAGTCGCGTTCCACCACGCGCACCATCACGCCGGGCACCAAGTACCGCATCACGTTCCGGCTGTCCACAACGGACCACCTCGTCCCGGCGGGCCACCGCCTGGGCCTGCTGATCGGCGGCACCGACTCCAGCGTGATCGTCGCGCCGGGTCGGCTGCCCCGGCTGACCGTGGACCTGGCGGACACCTCGGTGCGGGTCCCGATCCGCGGCACGGTGCCGGCCGCGTCCGCCGCCCCGATCACCGCGCTCAGCGTTTCCGCAGGTACGCAGAGCGCGCTGGGCTAGCTCCCCGCGTTGTCGGTGCCGCTCGCTAGCATCGGCGGCATGGGTTCAACCGACCACGGAGACGCGCTGCAGGTCCTGCAGCGCGTCTTCGGGTACCCCGAGTTCCGCGGCGAGCAGGCCGACATCGTCGAGCACGTGATCGCGGGCGGCGACGCGCTCGTGCTCATGCCGACCGGCGGCGGCAAGTCGTTGTGCTACCAGATCCCGGCGCTGGTGCGGTCCGGCACCGGCGTGGTGATCTCCCCGCTCATCGCGCTGATGCAGGACCAGGTCGACGCGCTGCGCGCCCTCGGCGTGCGCGCGGGCTTCCTCAACTCGTCGCTGTCGTGGGACGAGCGCCGGATGGTGGAGGCGGAGTTCGTCGCGGGCGAGCTCGACCTGCTCTACCTCGCGCCCGAGCGGCTCAGCTCCGAGGCGACCGTGCAGCTGCTCGACAAGGCCGACATCGCGCTGTTCGCGATCGACGAGGCGCACTGCGTCTCGCAGTGGGGCCACGACTTCCGGCCCGACTACCTCTCGCTCGCCCACCTGCACGAACGCTGGCCGAAGGTCCCGCGGATCGCCCTCACCGCCACCGCGACCGAGGCGACCCGCAAGGAGATCCTCACGCGCCTCGACCTCGGCGACGGCCGCCTGTTCGTCTCCAGCTTCGACCGCCCGAACATCCAGTACCGGATCGTGCCGAAGAAGGAGCCCAAGAAGCAGCTCCTCGACCTGCTGCGCGGCGAGCACGCCGGTGACGCGGGCATCGTCTACTGCCTGTCGCGCGCCTCGGTCGAGAAGACCGCCGAGTTCCTGGTGGCGAACGGCGTCGAGGCGCTGCCGTACCACGCGGGCCTCGACGCCTCGGTCCGCCAGCGCAACCAGGCCCGCTTCCTGCGCGAGGACGGCCTGGTCATGGTCGCCACCATCGCCTTCGGCATGGGCATCGACAAGCCGGACGTCCGGTTCGTCGCCCACCTCGACCTGCCGAAGTCCGTCGAGGGCTACTACCAGGAGACCGGCCGCGCGGGCCGCGACGGCCTGCCGTCCACCGCCTGGCTCGCCTACGGCCTCGCCGACGTCGTGCAGCAGCGCAAGATGATCGAGTCCTCGGAGGGCGACCAGGCGTTCCGCCGCCGCAGCCAGGCGCACCTCGACGCGATGCTCGCCCTCTGCGAGACCGTCAACTGCCGCCGCACCTCGTTGCTCGACTACTTCGGAGAACCCGGCACCCCCTGCGGCAACTGCGACACCTGCCTCACCCCGCCCGAGTCGTGGGACGGCACGGTCGCGGCCCAGAAGCTCCTCTCCACTGTCTGGCGCCTGCGCACCGAGCGCAACCAGAAGTTCGGTGCCGGCCAGGCCATCGACATCCTGTTGGGCCGCAAGACCGCCAAGGTCCTGCAGTTCGACCACGACCGCCTCAGCACCTTCGGCCTCGGCGAGGACCTCACCGAGTCGGAGTGGCGCGGTGTGGTCCGCCAGCTCCTCGCCCAGGGCCTCCTCGCCGTGGAGGGCGAGTACTCCACGCTCGTCCTCACGCCGGCCAGCGGCGACGTCCTGTCCCGCAAGCGCACGGTCATGATGCGCAAGGACATGACCCCGGCCCGCTCCACCACCCGCACCGCCACACCGGGTGCCAAGCCGAAGGCCGCCGCCGACCTCCCCGCGGAGGCCGCCCCGCTCTTCGAGACCCTTCGCAAGTGGCGCGCCGACCAGGCCCGCACGCAGGCGGTCCCGGCCTACGTGATCTTCAACGACGCCACCCTCCGCGGCATCGCGGCCTCCCGCCCCACCACGCTCGCGGCCCTCGGCACCGTCAGCGGTGTGGGCCAGGCCAAGCTGACCAAGTACGGCACCGCGGTCCTCGAACTGGTGGCCGACGCCGGTCCTGGTGCCGCGGCACCGGACCAGGCGCTCCTCGGCACCGGCACCCCGGCGAAGCCCGCGCGGTCCGCCCGGCCGTCGTCGCGCGCCACCGCGGCCGGTGCCTGGGCCCCCGGCGCCTCGGACGACGACGGGTTCTCCTCGCTGCCGGAACCGGAGGAGTGGCCCGAGCCCGAGGAGCCCCTCGACTGGTGACGGGGCCTCACCCCACCGCTTCGATCCGCACCCCGCCCACCACGTTCCTGCCCGACGTCCCGACCGCGGCGAATCCCGTCCGGTTCAACACCAGGCACCCGCGTCCCACCCCGACGACGGGCGCTGTCACCTGCCGCCCGCTGTCCAGGTGCGTCACCCGCACCACGGTCCCGACCGGCAGGACGGACGAGAACGCCTCGGGTGCCCCGCCCACGTCGGACAACGCGACCGAAGCCCCCTCGCACACAACTCGTCCCGCGGTCCCGGAAGCCCGCACCTGCGCCTTCGCCGACGGGTCCGGCGCCGGCGCATTTCCCACTATCTCCACGAGCACGCGCCGGAGAACCGTTTCCGCTCCACCTCGCGCGGCGTCCGGCGACCGCAGCGTCTCGTACGCCGCGTAGTTCAGCACCGCGCACTTCTGCGCCGTCCCCACCACGGGAACGGTGATCCTGCGCTTGTTGGCGAGATTCGTGATGCGCAGCGAGGTCCCCACCGGGATCTGGTCCGACAACACCCCGGCCGGCCCGCCGACCTCCTTGAGCTCAAGTGGTTTTCCGGCGCAGACCTCCTTGCCGGCGACCGAGGTCTGCGCCGACGGCGAACCCGATCCAGCCAGAGCGAAGGCCGTACCCCCGACCGCGGCCACGACCGAGAACACCCCGGCGGCCGCGATCCAGCCCTTTGACCAGCGCATGTGCAACACCCGACCCTTCTGTCAGGCCGTACGGCCCGCGGAACGGCCCGGTTCAACGACGGGTGGCCCTCACCAGCGCGGTCGGGTCGCAGGCAGCCAGGTGGTCGCGCACCACGACGTGGGTGAAGCGGTACTCGCCGTCGACCCGCGTGAGCAGCAGCCGGTCCTCGGCGAGGTGCAGCAAAGCCGTGCGGCGGAACGACAACTCACCCAGCGACAACGGCCGGGTGAGGCCTTCTGCCGCCCATTCCGCGAGCGCGTCGAACGGCCAGACGTAGTCGCGGGCGGCGACCGGTGTCACCATCAACCCGAGCGCGACGCCCAGCGCCGCACCCCACGACCCGAACGACGCGATGCCGCCCAGCAGACCCACCGCACCGGCCAACGGCACCGCGGGCTGCACCCACCACGGCCGGCCGAGCCGCATCCGCTGGTGCTGTGCCGGGCGCACCGTGCGCCACACCCGTCCCACCGCCGCCGCGAACACGCCGCCCGCCACACCCGCGGAGAACCCCAGTCCCATACCGGCCAGGACGGAATGCGGCCCGACCCACACCATGGACACACCGGGCGCCGCCGTGATCAGGATCGACCACGGCACAGGCGCGTCACCGGGGACAAAACCCAATGCCAAGAAGAATGTCGCCACCACCACGAACGCATACGCGGCGAAGTACGGCCACGGCGTTGCTATCCCGCCGAGCCACAAACCCACGAAACCGACCAACAAGCCCATGACCAGACCGGCCAGGAAACCCATCCCGGCGGTTATCAGACCGTGTGCGCGCCCTGGCGGATGGAACACGTGCGGCAGCTTGTTCACCCACACCAGCATCAGCGAAGCCGACACCACGAACGTCAACGCGGACCAGAAGCCGAGCTGCAGCCCGGTTATGAACGTCACCGCACACACCCCACCGGCGAATGCGGCGGGTACGGCCCGGATGAACAGCAACCACAGCGGACGCGTCGGCAGCAGCGGTAACCACGCACGGCGGTGTGGCATGTGCACGGGCGCACCGAGGTTCGGTCGGCCGAGCCGGGCCAGGAACTTGAGCGCGCGGATCGCAGGACCGGCCCCGTGCTGACCGGAGAGCCGCTCGACGACGAAGGAACCGACGAGGTCCGTGCCGATCGTGTCGACCTGCTTGTCGAGGTGCGTCAGCGCCAGGAGGTTCAGCGCCAGCGGGGAGGTCAGCTGCTCCCACACCTCCGGGGTCAGCGCGGCCTCCAGGCTGTCGAGCCGCGGGCTGACCGACGCGACGTACTCCAGCACCTCGCCGCGGGACAGGGGGTCGACGTGGGCGGACGGCAGGTTCTCGATGGGTCCGGTCGAGACCACGACCGAGGCGAACGGCGCCAGTTCGGACTCGCAGTGCTCGCGGTCGGCGCGCGGCACCTCGTCGAGCCCGTCGACCAGCACGGCCACCCGGTTCCGGCGCAGCCAGATCGTGCCGGCGGAGCGGCTGATCCCGTAGCGGCGGTTCATCTCGCGCAGCAGCCACGCGGTGAACTCGGTGGGCTTGCGCGCGCCGTACGGCCGCCAGGTCGCGAGGTCGACCACGACCGGGATCGGTGCGCCGGGGTCGTTGCGGGCCCGTTCCACGAGCACCAGGCAGAGTTCGCGCAGCAGCGTCGACCGGCCGCTGCCGACCGGTCCGACCAGCACCATCGTGTGGCCGAGCCGGTCGTACACGGCGGGCAGGTCGGTGGAGGAGATCTCGTCGCCGTCCGCACGGACGGACAGCTTCGGCTGGCGCAGCACACCGAGCTTGACCTGGGTCTGCGCGGCGAGCGAGGAGGCGAGCAGGGCCTTGACCCGCGCCTCGACCCGGTTCAGCGCGGCCGACCGGCTCGACGTCTCGTGCCCGCGGACCCGTTCCCAGACGGTCAGGACCACCGCGACCAGCACGATCACGCCCACCGCCGGCCACAGCCAGCGCCCGAACTCGCCGAGGAACTCCGGAGCGGTGCCGCCGGTGCTGACGCTGATCGCCGCCGGGAGCAGCAGGAGGACCGTGACCAGGCACAACCCGGCCAACGCGGTGAGCCGTGCCGCTCTCGACAGCCCGCTCGGATCCACCTTCACCTCCGCGATCCCGGCGAACGACGGTAACCGGGACGGCAGGATCGCGGAAGTAACTCGGACGGGTGGTGCGCAGACAGTGCGTTCGGCGGTTTCCCGCCTCACTCACATGCGACTCACCCGCACGAACAGCCTCAGATGCCCACTTCCGGGGGTTCGGCTGCACGGGGTGCCGGTCGCGTGCTGAAGCGAAAGCGGCCGGCGCACTCCAGGTGAGTGCGCCGGCCGCGGAGGTCACTGCTGGCCGCCGAACTTCCGGAGACCTTCCTTGAGCTTGTCCTCGCCTTGGTCGATGTGCTCGCTGTGCTTGCCGCCGGTCTTCTCGTCGGCGAACTGGCCTGCGCGCTCCACGCCCTGGTCGACCTTGTCGCCGTGCTGACCGACGAGGTCCTTTGCCTTGTCCTTCAACTCGTCGAAGCCCATGACTGCATCACCTCCCTATGGAGTCGGGATACCCGGTCTGGCATCCGGTACACGTCGCTGGATGGGGTGAAGCGTGGCGAGCCACGCGTGGAGGGACACAGATGACCGGCAGCTGAGTGATCCGTTAACCCTTGCCGGGCCACGACCCCCTCCACTAGGAAACGCGCATGAGGCGAATCGCAGCTGGACTGGCAGTGGCGGCACTCGCCGTCGTCTTCGGCACGACGGGCACCGCGGCCGCGCAGGAAGACCTGGCCAGGCCGGACTGCGGCTACACCGCGACGCCCGAGGAGCCCGCAGCCCGCCCGGTGCCCGTGCCGCACGACCCCTGGTTCACCAGGGGCAAGGTGCTGGTCAAGGTCAAGACCAACCAGGGCGACATCCCGCTCGTGCTCGACCGCACCAAGGCGCCGTGCACCACGCACAGCTTCATCCACCTCGCCCACCGCGGCTTCTACAACAGCACCGAGTGCCACCGCCTCACCGCGTACCCGACGCTGAAGGTGCTGCAGTGCGGCGACCCGTCCAACACCGGCGAGGGCGGCCCTGGATACAGGTACCGGGACGAGCTGCCGACTGACCTGCAGCCCGTGCCGAACGACCCGACCGGCCAGCGCCGCATCTACCCGCGCGGCACGCTCGCCATGGCCAACGCCGGCCCGGACACCAACGGCTCGCAGTTCTTCCTCGTCCAGTCCGACTCGGTCCTGCGCCCGAACTACACCGTGTTCGGCCAGATCCTGCCCGAGGGCCTGAAGACGCTCGACAAGATCGCCGCCGGCGGCATCGCGGGGGAGAACCCGGTCGACGGCCGCCCGAACGTCAAGTCCGAGCTCAGGTGGGTGCTCCCGCTCGGCATCTGACCCGTCAGGCCCCGGAACGGGCCCACCCCGACAACGCACCGTAGAAGGCGTCCGAGAGCCGCCGGACCACCTGCTCGCCAGGGAGTCCGGCGGCTCTCGTGAGGTCGAGGATCTCCCGCGGGTCGAACAGCGCGTTGTGCAGGAACCGGCCCACCGGCAGCAGCGGGTCCGGCAGCGCCAGGTCGATCAGCACGCCGCGCAAAGCCCGGTCCCACGCGCGGCAGAACACCGCCGCCGTGGCGTCGGAGCAGCGCAGCCGGTCGAGGAACCCGCGCTGGGACCAGAACCGCGCGATCACCGGACCGTGCACGTCCTGCAGCTCGACCCAGTGCGCCACCTGGTGCTCGAACAGGTCCTTGCCGGTCTTGCGCGACTTCTCGCCGTGCTCGGCCAACGACGTCATGACGTCCTCGTGGTAGGCGACGACAAGCGCCTCCACGGACGGGAAGTGCCGATACGCGGTCGCCTGCGAAAGGCACGCCTCGCGAGCGATGGACTGCATCGTCGCCGTCGTCGGCTCCTCCCGCAGAACGTGCGTCGCCGCCTCCAGCAACCGCTTGCGGTTGCGGCGCGCGTCGCTGCGGCTGCTCGTGTCCACTGGCAGGACGTCCTCCCCGTCGAACGTCTTTCGACGAACTGCCAGTGCAGGATAGGGCGAAGATCAGCGGAATGCGGCGATTCCGGTCAACGCGTGGCCGATGGAGAGCAGGTGGATGTCGGAGGTCCCCTCGTAGGTCAGCACCGACTCCAGGTTGTTCGCGTGCCGCAGCGGCGAGTACTCCAGCGAGATGCCGTTCGCGCCGAGCACGGTCCGGCTCTCCCGCGCGATCGCGATGGCCGCCTCGACGTTGTTGAGCTTGCCGACGCTGATCTGCTCCGGCCTGAGTCGGCCCTCCTCCTTCAGCCGCGCGAGGTGCAGCGCGAGCAGCATGGCGTTGTTCACCTGCACCGCCATCGTCGCGAGCTTGCGCTGGGTCAGCTGGAACGCCGCGATCGGCTGGTCGAACTGGATCCGCGTGGCCGCGTAGCCCAGTGCCGTCCGCAGGCAGTCCCTGGCGGCACCGACCGCCCCGAACACGATCCCGAACCGGGCCTCGTTCAGGCACGACAGCGGTGCGCCCAGCGACGTCGCCCCCGGCAGGCGGGCGCTGTCGGGCAGCCGCACGCCCTCCAGGACCAGCTCGGACGTGACGGACGCCCGCATCGACAGCTTGTGCTTGATGTCGTGCGTCGTGAACCCCGGGGTGCCGCGCGGCACGAGGAACCCGCGGATGCCGTCGCCGGTCTGCGCCCACACGGTCGCGACGTCGGCCAGCCCGCCGTTCGTGATCCACGTCTTGGTGCCGTCGAGCACCCAGTCGGAGCCGTCGCGGACCGCGCGCGTGCGCATGCCCTTCGGGTTCGAGCCGTGGTCGGGCTCGGTCAGGCCGAAGCACCCGATCGCCTCGCCCGCCGCGAGCCTCGGCAGCCACTCCTGCTTCTGCTCCTCCGACCCGTACCGCCAGATCGAGAACATCGACAGCGAGCCCTGCACCGACACGAAGCTGCGGATGCCGCTGTCCACGGCCTCCAGCTCCAGGCACGCGAGCCCGTAGGCCAACGCCGACGTGCCCGCACACCCGTAGCCCTCCAGGTGCATGCCCAGCACACCGAGCTTGCCGAGCTCACGCGCCAGCTCACGCGGCAGCACGCCCTCCTCGAACCAGCCGGCGACGTGCGGCCGGACGTGGTCGGCCAGGAACGCCGCGACGGTGGCCTGGATGTCGCGCTCCTCGTCGCTCAGCAACGACGGGATGTCCAGCAGCTGCAACGGGTCCTGCACTTCACGGCTCCAGCTTCGGCGGGCGCAGCCGGTAGCTCACCGGTGTGCGCGACAGGCGGATGGGGTTCGCGACGAGCGTCATGCCGTCGATCGTCGTGGTCGGAGCGAGGCCGAGCGACTCGGCCAGCGCGAACGCGTGCGCGATGTCGTTCACCGGCCCGCACGGAACGCCCAGGGGCGTCAAGGTCTCGAACCAGTGCCGCGCCGGCCGTTCCCGCAGCTGCCGCGCGAGGACCTCGAACAACGCGTCCACGTTCTCCACCCGGTCCGGGTTCGCCGCGAACCGCGGGTCGGTCGCCAGCTCCGGCACGTCGAGCACCGAGCACAACCGGCGGAACTGCCGGTCGTTGCCCACCGCGAGCGCGATTGGCTGGTCAGCCGTCGGGAACACCTCGTACGGCGCGATCGACGGGTGCCGGTTGCCCAGCGGCTCCGGGATCGCACCGGCCAGCGTGAAGCCCGCGCTCTGGTTCACCATGCTGGACAACAACACCGACAACAGGTTGAGTTCGACCCGCTGCCCCAGCCCGGTCTTCTCCCGGTGCCGCAACGCGGCCAGGATGCCCACGCAGGCGTGCAAGCCCGTCAGGACGTCGACCAGCGCCACACCGGTCTTCACCGGCGTGCCGTCACCGGTCACGCTCATCAACCCGCCGACGGCCTGCACGAGCAGGTCGTAGCCGGGCAGGTCGGCCCCCTTGCCGGAGCCGAACCCGGAGATCGAGCAGTACACGAGGTCGTCGCGGCCGAGCGACTCGTAGTCCAGTCCGAACCTCTTCATCGTGCCGGGCTTGAAGTTCTCCACCACGACGTCGGCGCGCGCGATCAGCTCGCGCGCCTGCTCCCGGCCCGCCGCGGTGCCCAGGTCGATCTGCACGGACGTCTTGTTCCGGTTGACGGACAGGAAGTACGTGGCCTCGTCGCCGTGGTGAGGCGGACCCCACGTGCGGGTCTCGTCGCCCCGGCCGGGCTGTTCGACCTTGACCACCTCGGCACCCAGGTCACCGAGCACCATGGTCGCGTAGGGCGCGGCCAGCACCCTGCTGAAGTCGGCGATCACCACCCCTTCGAGCGAGCTCATGCGACCCGCCCCCGCAGCCGCATCGCCGCGAGCACGCGTTCCTGAGCCACCTCTCTCGCTGCTGCATGTGTTGTCGTACCCCGGTTGCGCGCTTCGGCGAGCACGGTGGCCGCGTTCGCGCGCAGCTTCACCGACACCGCGTCGAGCACCACCGCGGGGTCGACGGGGAACGGCGAGTACCGCGCGTCCATCCCGAAGGCCGCCGCGACCACGCCGCCGGCGTTCGCGATGAAGTCCGGCACCACGGTGATCCCGCGCGCGGCCAGCACCTCCTGCGCCGCGGGGGAGGTGGGCAGGTTCGCCCCCTCGACCACGAGCGCGGTGTCGAGCTCCTTCGCGAGATCGGCGTCGACGACGTCCTGCACCGCCGCGGGCACCAGCACGTCGCACGGCACCCGCAGCTCGGCGCCGAGCGCCCGCAGGGCACCGCCGCCGTGTTCCTCCACCGCGAGATCGCCGCACTCCGCGCGCAGCCGCAACAACCGGTCGACGTCAAGACCTCCGGCGTCCACCAACGCGCCGTGAACTGAAGAGACGGCCACCACGATCGCGCCCAGCTCGGCGCACCGCTTCGCCGTCGCGGCACCCACCGCGCCGAAACCCTGGATCGCGACCCGCTTGCCGCGCAGGGGCATCAGCTCGTCCGCCACCTCGGCCACACCGAACCCGGTGACGCCCAGCTCGTCGTACGGCAAGCCGCCGAGTTGAGCCGGTGCGCCCATCATAGCGCCGCGGTCCGACAGTTCGTCCTGGACGATCGCGGCGTCCCGTTCGGTGAGGCCCATGTCGAGGCCCAGCACGTACTCGCGCGGCACCTCGTTCGACAGCTTGCGTGCGAACGCCCGCAGCGCCGCCTCCTTGCCGGGGGAGGCGGGGTCGAACCGGATCCCCGCCTTGGCGCCACCGAAGAAGAGGTCGACCCCGGCCCACTTCCACGTCATCACCCTGGCCAGCCGCGCGATCTCCGCGACCGTCACGCCGGGGCTCATCCGCGTGCCGCCCTTGCCCATGCCGCGCGCGGTGTTGTCGATGACCAGCACGCCCTTCATGCCGGTGCGCCGGTCCGACACCGCGACGACCTTCTCGGGTCCCCACTCGTCCATGAGCTGGAGAACGTCCACCGCACTTCCCCCTCCCGGTCGGGCTTCACACGCGGTTGAGCTCCGGCCGCGCCTGGCCGGCCGTGAACCTGGAGGCGTCCAGGGCGGACACGTCGAGGAAGGGCTCCCGGCCCAGCACGAGGTCGCGCACGACCTCGCCGACCGCGGGTCCCTGCAGGAAACCGTGCCCGGAGAACCCGGTGGCGTAGAAGAAGCGGCCCGCGCCCTCCGCCTGGCCGATGAGCGCGTTGTGGTCCGGGGTCACCTCGTACAGCCCGGCCCACCCGGTGCGCACGCCGACGTCGAGCAGCCGCGGTGCCCGCCGGCCGATCGCCTCGGTGAGCCGCGGCAGCCACGCGTCGGACACCTCCAGCTTGAACCCCGGCGTCTCGTCCGGGTCGGACATGCCCAACAGCAGGCCGCGGCCCTCGCGGTGGAAGTAGAAGGTGCTGCCGAAGTCGATGGTGAAGGGAACCACCCGATCGAGTAACTCCGGCATGGGCCCGGTGAACACCACCTGCCGCCGCAGCGGGGAAACCGGCAGGTCGACGCCCACCATCTCGCCGATCGAGCGCGACCACGCACCGGCCGCGCAGACCACCGTCCGGGTGATGACGGTGCCGCGGCCGGTTTCGACCCGAAAAGTGTCGGACCCGGCCCCTACTATCGATTCCACGGCAGTTCCGGTGCAGAAACGGGCCCCCATCCGGCGGGCAGCGGTGGTATATCCCAGGACCACGGACTCGGGCGTGCAGTGTCCGTCTTCCGGCGAATAGGCCGCCGCCAGCAGACCGTCCGTTTCGACCAGCGGAGACAACCGCCGGGCTTCCTCGACCGACAGCATCCGGCTCGGCACGCCGAGGGAGTTCTGCAGGTCGACGTTGCGCTCGAACGCCGTCACGTGGTCAGCCGAGGAGAGGAGGAACAGGTAGCCGACCCGGTGGAGATCGATCTCCTGCCCGGGCCGCTGCGGAAAGCGCTGGAACGCTTCGAGAGACCGAGCACCGAGCCTGATGTTGAGCTCGTCGGAGAACTGGGCGCGCACCCCGCCTGCAGCCTTGCAGGTGGACCCGGAGCCCAGCTCGTCCCTCTCCACGACGACGACATCGCGGACGCCCGCTTCGGCGAGGTGGAAGGCAATGGACGTGCCGATCACCCCGCCACCGATGACGACGACCTCAGCCCGCGCAGGGAGCTCCACTGAGCCGGACGTCATGGCAGGCCTCCGATCTCGTGGCGCCACGGCGGTCCCGGGCGCGTCGGCCGGACCGAGCCGCAGGCCACCCGCTGCACCGGTGCAGCGGGAGCCGGGCTCACGACGGCACTCGGCGCCCCGCCACCGTCACAGCCGGAAGCCAAGGTCCGCCTCGATCTCGAGCGTGTCCATCTGCGCTTTCTGCAGCGTGCCCGAGTAGTCCCAGTTCATGGACTGCCACCGGGTGAACTGGTCGAGCACCCACACACCCGACTGCCGGGAGCCGTTGCCGCTCTTGCCGTTGCCGCCGAACGGCAGGTGCGCCTCGGCCCCGGACGTCGAGTTGTTGACGCTCACCATCCCGGCGGAGATGCCCGCGCGGAAGCGGAACGCCTTGTCCGGGTCCGTGGTGTAGATCGAGCACGACAGGCCGTAGCCCGGTGCGTTGCCGAGTTCGACGGCCTCGTCCAGCGACGAGTACGCCATCACACCGACGATGGGGCCGAAGGTCTCCTGCAGGAACAGCTCGTCGTCCGCGCGGACGCCGGAGACGACCGCCGGGTGGTAGAAGAAGCCGCCCGTGCCCGTGAACCCACCACGAGGGTGGGAGGAGGTGATGCGACCGATCGGGCCGTGCACCACGTGGTGCTCACCGATCCAGCCGAGGTACTTCTCGTACGCCAGCGCGAACTTCTCGTCCAGCAGCGGTCCGTAGAGGACGTCGCCGGTCGGGTCGCCGACGACGGCGTCGGACACGGCCGCGGTGAAGCGGGCCAGGAACTCGTCGTACAGCGACTCGTGCACGATCGCCGTGCCGAGCGAGGTGCAGCGCTGGCCGGCGGAGCCGAAGCCGGCGAACAACGCGCCCTGCACGGCGAGGTCGAGGTCGGCGTCCTCGGTGACGACCATCGGGTTCTTGCCGCCGAGTTCGAGGCACGGCGTCTGGAGGTGGCGGCCGCAGAGCTCGCCGATGCGCACACCGACCTCGGTGGAGCCGGTGAAGCCGACCTTGTCGACGAGGCCCTGCTGCAGGGCCCGTTCCAAGCCGGTGAACGTCTCCGCGCCCTCGGCGAACACGACTTCGAACACGCCCGAGGGGAGGCCGGCTGCCTGGAACAGGTCGTAGAAGGCCTGGGCGGAGGCGGCGGAGTACTCGGCGGGCTTCCACACGACTGAGTTGCCGCACAGCAGCGCGGGCACGATGTACCAGGACGGGACCGCCACGGGGAAGTTGCCCGCGGTGATCACGGCGGCCACCCCGACCGGGTTGCGGAAGGTGAAGAGCTGCTTGTCGGGCATCTCCGACGGGACGGTCTGCCCGTAGAGGCGGCGGCCCTCGCCCACGAAGAAGTCGCAGGTGTCCACGATCTCCCGCACCTCGCCGCGGGCCTCGCCGATCGGCTTGCCGATCTCGCGGGTCACGAGCTGGGCGAGCTTCTCGGCGTTGGCCTCCACCAGGCGGCCGATGTTGCCGATGACCTGACCGCGCACGGGGGCGGGCACCCGAGCCCACTCGCGCTGCGCCGCCTTCGCGCGTCCCGCGGCGTCGATGAAGGTCGCGCTGGTCCCGAGCTCGATCTCGATGACCACGTCGGAGGTGTTCGACGGGTTCGTGGAGACGTAGGCCATGCCTCCACCCTGGTAGCTGCCCGGCGAGAACACCAGAGGCGGCAGAGCGAAACCTCGCGTCGTCGAGCATAAGCTGGCCTGGTGCTCAACCCGGTGCATCTCCGCACGCTCGTCGAGGTCGTGAGGGCCGGTTCGTTCGCCGAGGCGGCCCGCCGCCTTGGTTACACGTCGTCGGCGGTGTCCCAGCAGGTCTCGGCGTTCGAGCGGGCGGTCGGCGTGACGCTGTTCGAACGCGAGGCGCACTCGATCCGGCCCGCGTCGGCCGCGCTGCTCATCGCCGACCGGGGTGCGGAGCTGCTGGCCGCGTTCGACGGGTTCGAGCACGAGGTGAAGGCGGTGGTGCAGGGCCTGCGCGGGCGGCTGCGGATCGGCACGTTCCCCACGGCGTCGTCGCGTGTCGTGCCGAGGGCGCTCGCCCGGCTCACGGCCGAGCTGCCCGGTGCCGAGATCCGGCTGGACGAGGGCGAGCCGGAGTACGTGCTGCCGCTGGTGCTGACCGGGGAGCTCGACCTGGCGCTGGTCTACGCCTACGACCTCGTTCCCCGGACGTGGCCGGAGGAGCTGACGGTGCGGCCGATGCTGGACGAGGCGCTGCTGGTGATGGTGCCGGAGCACCACCCGGCGGCGCGGGTCACCGTGCGGCTGGAGGACCTGCGGGACGAACGCTGGATCGCGTCACGGGACGGCACGTCCGGAGCCACCTGCCTGACCCGGCTGTGCGCCGCGGCCGGGTTCGCGCCGCGGATCGCGTTCCGCAGCAACGACTACGAGGTGGTGCAGTCGCTCGTCGCGGCGGGTGTCGGCGTCGCCCTCGTGCCGGCGCTCGGCCACAAGGCGCTCAGCGGCACGCACGCGATGCCGTTGCGCGGCAAGCCGTTGCGGCGGCACGTGCACGTCGTGCACCGGACGGCGAACACCAACCCGTTGCTGCACGACGCGGTCAACGCCCTGCACCAGGCCTGCGAGGACGCCGTGGGCGACCACGTCGGCCTGCCATGACCGGGAGAACGGGGAGTCGGCGACAATGCGTCGGGTGAAGGCGAGAGCAGTGCTGCGCAGGAGGTCCGACAGCGCGGTCGGCTGGTCCCTGGCCATCGGTGGGACCGGCGGCACGGCCTACGTCCTGCTGCACCCGCTCCCCGGTGCCGGGTTCGCGCAGCAGACGGAGCTCGTCGCGGTGATGGCGCCGCTGATCTGGTTCTGCTGGATGGTCTTCGCGCACCCGGCGGTGCGCGTCCACGAGTCCGGGGTGCGGGTCGTCAACTGGTTCCGCTCCTACTGGGTGCCGTGGACGGCGCTGCGCGAGGTCGAGGTGACCCGCGAGGTCGTCCTGGTGCTCACGACGGGGGAGCGGGTCGACGTGACCGCGGGGGCGTTCTCGCTCGCGAGCGCACTGGGCGGCAGCCGGGTGCAGCACCGGATGCGCGAGGAGATCGAGCGGCACCGCCCGGCCGTGCCGCCCGCGGGTGAGGTGCCCGGCAGGCGGCTCGACCTCTGTCCGTGGCACTTCCTGGGGCTGGTCGCCCTGCTGCTGGTCGTGGCCTGGGCCGGCGTCTCCTGATCGCGCCCCTATTCGCCCGTCTGACCGTCGGCGAGCTCGCGCAGCAGGTCGAGGTGACCGACGTGGCGTGCGGTCTCCTGGGCCACGTGGGCGAGGATCCAGCGCACCGTGCGCTTGCCGTCCGCCGCGACAGCGTCCGCGCCGCAGTCCCGGAGGGCTTCGGCGTTGGCCCACTCCGCGCGGTAGGCGGCGATGAGCGTCTTCGGCGTGTCGGCCGGGTCGAGGTCCCACGACGGGTCGGGGTCGCCCTCCCACAGCGACGGCAGGCCGAGGCCCGCGCCCGCGATGCAGAGCCAGTAGCGCTCGACGGCGACGAGGTGCTTGAGAACGCCGAGCGCGGTCAGCTTCGGCGAGGTGGCGATCGGGGCGGCGGCCGCCTGCTCGCGGGTCAGGCCGTCGACCTTCAGGACGGCCGTCCTGCGCAGGAAGTCGAGGAACTGCCAGGCGAGCACACCTTCGTCGGTCGCGAGGTTCTCGGGCCAGGTTCGGGTCACGGCAGGAGTCTGCCAGCCGACTGCTCGGCGGGCTCCCGGTCGATCGCGAACATGATCAGCCGGTGGTTGTGCGGTACCAGCGCGGAGAGGTGTTGACCGGAGGTTGCAGCCTGGCGTTGACCACGACCACGTTCGGGCCCTCGGCTGTCAGCGCCTCGGCAAGGCCGCCGAACCCGTCGAGCGTGACCGCCGGGATGCCGAAGCTTTCGGCCAGCTTCGCGAAGTCAGGGCGGGTGAGGTCGACGCCGGTGATCGCGTGGCCGGCGATCTGCTGGTCGTAGCGCAACATGCCGTACCCGCCGTCGTCCACGACCACGACGGTCAACGGCAGCCCTTCCTGCCGCACCGTCGCGAGGTCGCCGCACGCGAACAGGAACCCGCCGTCGCCCACGACCGCGATGGTGCGCCCGTGCACCGCCGCGCCGATGGCAGCGGGGAAGCCGAACCCGAGCGTGCCCCAGCCGACCGGGTAGGCGAGCCCGCGCGGCCTGCGGACGTGGTGGAACCCGCCGAGCCAGTAGCCGGGGATGCACATGTCGGCGACGATCGTGGCGTCCACGCCCGCCATCGCGTCCAGGAACACCGCCGCCTCCGGCGAGTCCGCGCGCACGAACTCCCGCACCGCCGCGTTGACCCGTTCGACGTCCACGGCGGCCTTCTTGACCGGGACCGCTTCGGCGAGCGCCGCGGTCACGTGTCGCGCGTCGCCGAGCAACGCCACGTCGGCCGGGTAGTTCTTCGACAGCTCGGCCTCGTCGATGTTGATCGACAGCAGGGCGCGTGGCTTGGGCTGCGACCAGTTCTGCGTCATCATGCCGTCGAAGTCGGTGCCGATGGCGACCACGAGGTCCGCCTCGTCCCACAACGCACCGACCACCGGTGCGTGCACCGGTCCGCGCACGACGAGCGGGTGGTCGCTGATGCCGCGCGCGCCGTAGGTGGTGATGATCGGTGCGTTCAGCCTGTCGTTCACCGCGCTGATCGCGGCCCCGGCCCCGGACCGCGCCGCACCGCCGCCCACCCACAGCAGCGGCCGCTCGGCCTTCCCGACCAGCTCCACCGCCTCGGACAGGTCCGGCACCGGCGGCCGTTCGCCGGTGGCAGACCTGACACCCCACTCCACTTCCGCGGTCAGGAAGTCCGTCGGCACCCCGAGGTACACCGGCCCCTGCGCGCCTTCGAGAGCGGTGCGCACCGCACGGTCGACGTACGCGGGCAGTTCGTCCGCCGCCGGCACGTTGAACGCCGCCTTGGTCACCGGGCCGAACAACGCCCGCTGGTCCCGCGTCTCGTGCAGCACCCCGCGGTACACGCCGGGCCGCCGCACCGCGCTGGAGATGTCCGTCGCGATGACCAGCACCGGACTGCCCGACGCCATCGCCTCGCCCGTCGCACCGAGCGTGTTCGCCGCCCCCGGCCCCGTCGTCACCACCGCGACACCGAGCCGCCCGGTCGCCCGCGCGTACCCGTCCGCCGCGTACACGGCCGTCTGCTCGTGCCGCACGCCGATCATCCTGATGCCGGACGCCGCAAGCGCTTCCCACACCGCCAGGTTGTGCACACCGGGCAGGCCGAAGACCACCTCGACGTCGTGCGCGGCCACCATCGCCAGCAGGCTCTCGGCACCATTGGGCATGCGCTCGACGCTAAGGGGCGCTTATCGCACCGGCAACGGTCGTGCAGCAGGTCTGGTGCTCAGGACCACCTGTTCGATGCCTCTTCGACGGACCCGCGCCCGCCGAGCGTCGTCACGACCGGCGAGGGGGCCGTGCGCAGTCTGCCGAAGATCGGGTGGCGGGGCGTCCGGTGCACGACGAGGGCTGGTCTTCCTGTTCGCCGGCTGCGGGTCAGGGGCCCGGACGGCGGCGCCACCGCCCACCACGTCGTCCACATCGGACGAACCGGCCCGCGGAGTTCCAGGCGCGGTGGTGGACCAGTCCTCGACCACGAACCCGGTGACCGACACGTCCGGGCGGTTCTGCATGCGCGACCAGCGCGCCGCGGCTCACCGTCGACGTGCGGTACCGGTTGATCGTCGGCGCGGACAGAAAATCGGGTGCGCAGATCCGGTACCGTGGTCGGTGGCGTCGAGCAGACGTGGGGCTGGAGCCGCTCTCCCGGCAGTGGAGCGGAGTCCGTCGCAGAGTTCAGCAACTCCTGCTCACGAACTGCGCACTGACCACGTAGACGCGTGCACATGCGTCCTTGTCGGCCGAGCCGGGCGGCGGAAACGAGGACTGCTGCCATGGCACGTCTGTCCACCACGGACCAGCTCGCCGACCTGCGGCGCACCTACACGGGCGAGAACCTCTCGCAGGCCGTTCCCGCCGTGCGCGACGGGGCGCCGTTGCCCGACGCGACCACCGCGGCCCAGCAGCAGCTGGAGGCCAAGGTGCTGCTCGCCGGCTGCACGGCGGCGAGCATCGTCCAGCTCATGCCCCCGGCGAGCATCACGACGCCCACCCACGCGTTCCGCGCGGTGGAGCCGGGGGAGGCGGTCCGGCTGCACCTCGCGCCGCGCGTGCTGGGGCCGTTGCTGTTCGAGCTGCTACCGCGCACCGAGGGCGGCTACGGCATGGGTGTCGCGGGGCTCGTCCACCGGCAGCACCGGCGCTCCGCCGAGCTCACCACGGGGGAGGCGTCGGTGGTCCTCGCCGGTGTCGACCAGGCGGCGTGGGACCAGGGCATGCGGTACGTGCGGTGGATGCACGAGTTCCGCGGCGTCGAGTACGCAGACGGCGGCGGGCTCGACGAGGAGGTCGCGCAAGCGGCCACTGGGAGCGCTCTCCTGCGCCGGGTGCACCTGTGGCACGACGCGTGCTGGCTCCGTGCGCTTCCGCTGGGCGACGGCTGGTTCGTCGAGTGGCCGGGTGGTCCTTCCGAGACCGGCGTCCGGGAGAAGCTCGCCCACCCGCGGTTCGGCACGGCGCACGAGGTCGTGTTGCAGCGCAGCGAGGCGCCGGCCGAGGACGTCGACCGGGGCATGCGCACCTACCCGTGGCCGGAGGAGTTCGTGTCTGCCGTCACGGCTGGTGAGCCCGATCAGCGCCACGGGCGCCGGTAGACTGCCCTTTCGCCCGCAGGAACGATCGTCAGGAGGACCCCGGTGACCCAGCAGGCTGCCGAGGCCCAGTCCGAAGCCACGCGCAAGGCCCCGCGCGTGCTCGTCGCCGAGGACGAGGCGCTCATCCGCCTCGACCTCGTGGAGATGCTGCGCGAGGAGGGCTACGACGTGGCCGGTGAGGCCGCGGATGGTGAAGAGGCGATCAAACTCGCGACCGAGCTCGACCCCGACCTGGTGATCCTGGACGTCAAGATGCCCAAGGTCGACGGGATCGAGGCCGCGCAGCACATCGCGGGCAACCGGATCGCGCCGGTCGTGATCCTCACCGCGTTCAGCCAGCGCGAGCTGGTCGAGCGCGCCCGTGACGCGGGTGCGATGGCGTACCTGGTCAAGCCGTTCGCGAAGCGGGACCTGGTGCCCGCGATCGAGCTGGCGATCAGCCGGTTCAACGAGCTCGCGGCACTGGAGCAGGAGGTCGCCGGTCTGACCGAGCGGCTGGAGACCCGCAAGGTCGTGGAACGGGCCAAGGGCATCCTCATGACCAAGCAGGGTCTGAGCGAGCCGGAGGCGTTCCGGTGGGTGCAGCGCACCGCCATGGACCGCCGCACCACGATGAAGGCCGTGGCCGAGGCCGTCATCGAGAACTTCGGCTGAGCTCCAGCCAGACCGAGTCCGCCTGCCGCCCCGGATCCTCGGGGCGCAGGCGGACTTCGACGTCGTGACTGCCCTTGAGCGCGAGGAGCAGCTCGTGCCGGCCGCCGACGCCACCGGGCGTGGCGACCGTGGCCGCGTGGTGCCGATCGACGTACACCTCGAAGCCCGCCACGGGAGCCACTGACGGTGTGGCGCTGCCGTCGAGGGTGACGACGAGCGTTGCCTCGTTCGGGGTCACAGCGGCGAACTCAGCGGTCATCACGGGCACGGCGGGCGGCAGGGGCCCTGGGGCGTTCGGCAGCCGCGCCCGCGTCTCGCCCGGCACCTCCAGGTAGCTCTCCAGCACCTGCGCCTGCGACGCGCCCGGCATCCGCAGCACGAACGGCGACAGCGCCCCGGTCTCGGGTCCGAGCAGCTCGGCCGGGACGTCACCGGCCACGGTGACCTCGGAGTCCTGCGCCGCCGACCAGCCCTCGGTCTGCGGCCGCAACGGGATTCGCGCCGTTCCGAGCTGCGCCACCAGGCCGTTCACGTCACCGCCGTCGCCCAGCCGGACCGTGGCGCGCAGCCGGGCGGACGGCGCGTTCCGCAACGGTGTGCGCGCCACGCCGATGCCCGGCGCCTCCTCCTCCGGCTCCAGCACGCGCAACGTGCCCGCCACGACGGGCGTCTCGACGACCTCGGTGACCGGCCGCGGTCTGCCGGAGATGCCGACGGTGTCGACCTCCACCCGTCCCGGCCGTCCCGGCGGCGCGGTCACGCCGACCAGCACGGTCGCCTGCCGCCACGCGGGCACCGCGGCCGAGCGGGAGATCTCCGCGCCGTCCTGCAGCACGCGCACGCCGTCGCGGGTCAGCACCACCTCGAACCGGTGCAGCACGCCGGCGCCGCGCGTGCCGGCGACCGAGTCGTCCACCACCACGCGGATCGCGCCGGCCGGGGGAGTGGGCCCGGCCAGGTCGGGCGTGCCCGGCACGAGGTCGACCACGAGCTTGCCGCGGGGACCCGCCGCCGACGTCACCACCGCGACACGCCCGAGCTCGCCGGCGTCTTCGAGCACCAGCGGTGACCGCGCCCGCAGGACCGCCGTGCCCTCGCCGCACGGCATGTCGACCACGAGCCGGCCCGAGCCCAGCGAGGGGTTCACGCAGCCGCGCCGGCCGCTGAGGTGGAAGTGCCGCTCCACCCGCGGGTCGTCGAACTCCTCCAGGAACCCGGACACCCGCTGCCGCCACGCCCCGTCGTCCCCCGCGCGTTCCTCGGCGCGGACCGGCGCCGACCGCCGGCCGTGCGCGTCGACCGCCCGCACCTCCGGTGTGCCACCGCCGGCGACCTCGGGTGACGCGACCAGCCTGCCCGACACCTCGTAGCCCGCGGCGCCCGCCACGGGAGACCATTGCACCCGCCCGTCGTTGCTCCAGACGGAGGACGGTGCCGAAATCGAGCCTGAACGGGGCGGTGGCTTGACATAGTCGGCCGTGTAGCTCGTCAGCCGCACAGGTTCCGAGCTGGGGTTTTGAGGGTCCGGGCCGGGGTCGCGCAGCAGCAGGACCGCCGAGGTCAGCACCCCGGCGGCAGCGATGACTGCGACCAAACGACGACGCGGAGTCATACGCCCAGGCTATGGCAGCAGTCCAAAGAGTGAACGAAGGTTACTGACGGTGACTTTCCTTAAACAAAACATAACGCCGAGTTGCGTTATGGTCACGAGCCCATTGGCGTTGATGACTGGGGTCACAATCAGCGCCTAGGGTCCGGCCATCCCTCAGCAGAGGGGCGTGGAGCGGTGCGCGGAGATCTCGCCATCGCAGTGAGCACGGATAGAGGAGGGACTCACGTGCGTAAGCACCTTGTGAAGTCCGCAGCGATCGTCGGCGCCACGCTGCTCGTCGTCGCGGCCTGTGGCACGAATGACAAGACCGAAGCGGGCGGCACCGGGGGCAGCTGCGACACGTCGAAGGGCACGCTGACCGTCGGCGTTGTCGCTCCGCTGTCCGGAAACCTGTCGGCGCTCGGCATCGGCATCAAGCAGTCCGCTGAGCTCGCCGTGGACGAGGCCAACAAGAAGTGCACCGTCAAGGGCTACAAGCTCCAGGTGTCGGCCCAGGACGACGAGGCGAACCCGGCCAAGGGCGCCCAGGCGGCCACCAAGCTGTCGACCGACCCGAACGTCGTCGGCGTCGTCGGCACGCTGAACTCGTCGGTCGCCCAGACGGTGCAGCCGATCCTGCGCGACAAGAAGATCCCGCAGGTGTCGCCCGCGAACACCAACCCGTCGCTGACCAGGGGCAACGACTTCCTGACGGCGCCGAAGCGGCAGTTCGACAACTACTTCCGCGTCTGCGCGACCGACGACCTGCAGGGCCCGTTCGCGGCCAACTACATGGTCGAGAAGGCCGGCAAGAAGAAGATCGCGATCATCACGGACGGCAAGACCTACGGCAAGGGTCTGGCGGACGAGTTCGCGAAGCAGGTCGCCAAGAAGGGCGGCACGATCGTCGGCACCGAGACCGTCGGTGAGAAGGACACGGACTTCTCCGGCGTCGTGTCGAAGATCAAGGGCCTCGCGCCCGAGGCCGTCTACTACGGCGGTGAGTACCCGGCCGCCGGTCCGCTGTCCAAGCAGATGAAGGACAACGGCCTGAACGTCCCGCTCATGGGCGGCGACGGCATCTACGACCAGAAGTTCATCGACCTCGGCGGCAAGGAGGGCGACCTCGCCACCTCCGTCGGTGCGCCGACCGAGTCGCTGGAGACCGCCAAGGCCTTCGTGACCGCGTACAAGGAGAAGTTCGGCAAGGAGGACTTCGCCGCCTACGGTGCGTTCTCCTACGACGCCGCGAACGCGATCATCGGTGGTCTGGCCAAGACCGTCGAGGGCGGCGAGTGGGGCGACGCCAAGCGCGACGCCATGCTGACCAACGTCGGTGCCTACAGCGGTTCCGGCGCCACCGGTGAGGTCAAGTTCGACCAGTACGGCGACAGCACCAACAAGGTCCTGACCGTCTACCAGGTCACCGGCACCAAGTGGGATGACGTGCAGACCGGCGAGTACACGGGCTGACCGACTGCTGATCGTTAAATGAAGCTGCGGCGGGGGCGGGCGAAGTTTGCTCGCCCCCGCCGTCTACGGAGGTAGTCGTGTCAGTCCTGCTCCAACAGCTGGCGAACGGGGTCGTGCAGGGCGCTTTGATCGCCCTGATCGCCCTCGGGTACACGATGGTGTACGGCATCATCCAGCTGATCAACTTCGCCCACGGTGAAGTCTTCATGGTGTCCTCGTACGGAGGACTCGCCACGTTCACGCTTCTTCCTGACGACCTCAAGAAGTCGCCTGCCGTGGCTCTGCCGCTGATGTTCCTGGGCGGCATCCTCGTCGCGGTCGTCGTGGCCGTGGTCATGGAACGCTTCGCCTACCGGCCGCTGCGCAACGCGCCCCGGCTCGCGCCGCTCATCACGGCGCTCGGCGTCTCGGTGTTCCTCCAGGAGGCCGTGCGCGTCTGGTACCCCGACGCCACGTCCAACCTGCCCTACCCGAAGGTCTTCCCGACGGGGAGCCTCGCCCTCGGCCCCATCAGCGTGCCGTGGACCGGCGTGCTGCTCGTGGTGCTGTCGGTCGGTCTGTCGATCCTGCTGCAGACCTACATCAACCGGTCGCGGATGGGCCGTGCGATGCGGGCCACCGCGCAGGACCCCGACACCGCGAAGCTGATGGGCATCAACCCCGACCGCGTGATCGTGCTGACGTTCGTGTTCGGTGCCGTGCTCGCCGGTGTCGCCGGCGTCATGTTCGGCGGATACCTGAACAACATCAACATCGACATGGGCTTCCAGAACGGCATCTTCGCCTTCACGGCGGCCGTGCTGGGCGGCGTCGGCAGCATCCGCGGTGCGGTCATCGGCGCGTTCATCATCGGTCTGATCAAGACCCTCGCCGGCCAGTACATGCCGGGCGGTACCCAGTACGACTACGTCTGGATCTTCGTCGTGCTGATCCTCGTGCTCGTCTTCCGCCCGCAGGGTCTGTTCGGCGAGCCGGAAAGGGTGCGCGCATGACCACGACCGCTGCTGAGAAGCGCTCCGCTCTCGCGCCACTGGGCAAGCCGTTCGCGGCCGTCGGCGGCGTGCTGTCGATCGTCGCGGCCATGCTGCCGTGGGTCACGTTCCCGCTCAACGACGGGAACTGGCCGGACAAGTCGACGCTGTCGTTCTTCGACGCGCCGTTCGCGCTCACCGGCTTCCGCTGGCACATGCTGGTGCTCGGTGTGCTCGTGCTCGTCGCCGCCTTCGCGCCGACCCCGTCCAAGGGCCGCGTCGTGCGCGCGCTGGGCTGGGGCGTCCTGTCGGTGGCCGCCATCAACGGCATCTACCTCGTCGTCAAGGGCGGCGGGTTCGGTGCCATCACCGCGTACAAGGACGTGGTGGCGTTCGGCAGCATCGCCGGCGTCGTCGCCGGTGTGCTGGTGATCCTCGCCGGCTACGGCATCGGCATCGAGCCGCCCGGCAACTGGCGGATCAAGCTCAGCACGCCGGTGGCGTACCTGGTGCTGCTGGTGTCGTTCGGCGCGGTGCTCTACGCCGTCTCCGCGATGCTGACCACCGGCGGTGTCGGTGCCGGCAACCCGTACGCGGGCGCCATCTTCCTGTCGTTCCTCGGCTTCGCCGGCGGACTGCTGGCGGCGCTCAACGGCATCGGCTACACCAAGTGGATCTCGCACCTGTCCGAGGAACACCGCGTGTTCAGCGTGATCGTGCTCCTGGCGTGCGCGCTGCTGCTGCCGTTCACCGACGCCGGCAACGAGTACTGGATGACGGTCGCGGCGAACATCGGCATCTACGCCGCCACCGCGATCGGCCTGAACATCGTCGTCGGCCTCGCCGGTCTGCTCGACCTCGGGTACGTGGCGTTCATGGGCATCGGCGCGCTCGTCGCGGCGAACTTCTCCGGTGCCGCCGCCGCGAACTTCGGCATCGACCTGCCGTTCCCGGTGGCCGCGGTCATCGCGGCGGTCGTGGCCGGCATCTTCGGCGCCATCGTCGGTTCGCCGACGCTGCGCGTGCGCGGTGACTACCTGGCGATCGTGACGCTGGCGTTCGGTGAGATCTTCACCCGCTCCGCGCAGAACAACATCGGCGGCATGACCAACGGCTCCAACGCCATCCCGGGCGTCCCGCAGCTGTCGCTGTTCGGCACTGAGTTCAACAAGCAGCTGACCCTCGGCTCGGTGAAGCTGCCGGCCGGTGTCCTCTACTACGTGCTCATCGTGCTGCTGGTCGCGGCGACGATGACGGTGTTCGCGAACCTCAAGTTCAGCCGCATCGGCCGTGCCTGGATCGCGATCCGCGAGGACGAGGACGCGGCCCGCGCGATGGGCATCCGCACCGGCAAGATGAAGATCCTCGCGTTCCTCATCGGCGCCATGCTGGCCGGTCTCGCGGGTGCGGTGTTCGCGCACAAGAACGGCACCGTGTCCTACGAGTCGTTCAAGTTCCTCGAGTCGATCACGCTGCTCGCGGCGGTCATCCTCGGCGGCATGGGCTCGATCCCCGGCGCCGTGCTCGGTGCCGCGCTGCTGTTCGTGCTGCCCGAGAAGCTGCGCGACTTCGAGGACTACCGCCTGATGATCTTCGGCCTCGCGCTGGTGCTCATCATGCGGTTCCGCCCGCAGGGCCTGATCCCCGACGCGCACCGGCGCGCGGAGCTGGCCGATGAGAACGTCGACGGCACCCACGTCGACGAGCTGCCGAAGGAGGCGAAGGCGTGACGCCGGTGTTGGAGGCGCGTGACGTCTCGATGGTCTTCGGTGGCCTCAAGGCGCTGAAGAACGTGACGTTGTCGCTCGACGAAGGCAAGATCGTCGGCCTGATCGGCCCGAACGGCGCGGGGAAGACCACGTTCTTCAACTGCCTCACGGGTCTGTACACGCCGACCACCGGCCAGGTGCTGCTCAAGGGCAACGTCCTGCCCGGCGACCCGGCCAAGGTGACCGACGCGGGTCTCGCCCGCACGTTCCAGAACATCCGGCTGTTCCCCAGCATGACCGTGCTGGAGAACGTCATGGTGGGCAGGCACGTGCGGATGAAGCAGGGCCCGCTGGCGTCGCTGTTCCACGGCCCGGCCTACCACCGCGGCGAGAAGGCGGCCCGCGAGCGCTCCCGCGAGCTGCTCGAGTTCGTCGGCCTGCGCGGACCGGACGACGAGCTCGCGCGCAACCTCCCGTACGGCGACCAGCGCCGTCTTGAGATCGCGCGCGCGCTGGCCACCGACCCGTCGGTGCTGCTGCTCGACGAGCCCACTGCGGGCATGAACCCGCAGGAGACGGAAGCGACGCAGCAGCTGATCTTCCGCATCCGCGAGACGGGTGTGTCCGTGGTCGTCATCGAGCACGACATCAAGTTCATCTTCGGGCTGTGCGACTCGGTCTCCGTGCTCGTGCAGGGCGAGCTGCTCGTCGAGGGCAGCCCCGAGGTCGTGCGCGCTGACCCGCGGGTCATCGAGGCCTACCTCGGCAAGCCGCCGGAGGAAGTCGAGCACGACATCGAGGCCGCGAAGGGGGAGCAGGCATGAGCCCGCTGCTCGAAGTCCGCAACCTCTCGGTCGCCTACGGCGCGATCGAGGCCGTCCGCGACATCTCGTTCACCGTCGAGGCCGGTCAGATCGTGTCGCTGATCGGCTCGAACGGTGCGGGCAAGACCACGACCCTGCGCACCATCTCGGGTCTGCTGCGCCCGGTGTCCGGCGAGATCCTGTTCCAGGGCAAGCCGATCCACAGCGAGCCGGCCCACGCCATCCTCGGCATGGGCATCTCGCACTCACCGGAGGGCAGGCGGCTCTTCCCGCGGATGACCGTGGAGGAGAACCTCCAGCTCGGCGCCTACGTCCGCAAGGACGACGGCGTGCAGGCCGACATGGACCGGGTCTACGAGCTGTTCCCCGTCCTGGGCGAGCGCCGGCACAACAAGGCCGGCCTCTTCTCCGGCGGTGAGCAGCAGATGCTCGCCATCGGCCGCGCGATGATGTCCAAGCCGCGCCTGCTCATGCTCGACGAGCCCTCCATGGGCCTCTCGCCGATCATGACCCAGCGCATCTTCGACACCATCAAGGAGCTGCAGTCGCTCGGCACCACCATCCTCCTGGTGGAGCAGAACGCACTGGCCGCCCTCGCGTTGTCGCACCACGGCTACGTGATCGACCTCGGCCGGACCACGCTGAACGGTCCCGGGCACCAGCTGCTGGCCGACCAGCGGGTGCGCGACGCGTACCTGGGCGAGTCGCACTGAGCCGGTAGCACGGCGAACGGGGCGGAGGAACCTTCCTCCGCCCCGTTTCGCTGTTCAGCCCGGCCGTGGTCCACGTTCGGGCGTGACGAGTCGAAAGCGCAGGTGGCTCCAGGCCAGCGCCGCATCCACTGTGGACACCGGGTGGGACCTGCCCCGGTGCTCAGGCCCCCGGTGCCTTGGGGCGGATGATGCACGTGAGGCGCGCGGTGCAGGTCCGCTTGCCCTCCTCGTCGGAGATGGCGATCTCGAACGTCGCCGTGGACCGTCCCAGGTGGAGCGGGCGGCACACGCCCGTCACGATCCCCTCGCGCGCCGCGCGGTGGTGCGTGCAGGACAGCTCCAGCCCGAGGGCGATGGAGCCGAACGACGCCGCGTGCATGGTGGCCGCGACCGAGCCCAGCAGCTCGGCGAGCACCGCGTTCGCGCCGCCGTGCAACAGCCCGAACGGCTGGCGGTTGCCCTTGACCGGCATGGTGCCGACCATCTCCTGGACATCCCATCGGGTGATTTCTATGCCCATGCGGGTGTGCAACTGCTCGTCTGCGTACTCGGTGGGCAGGTCGCCGATCACGTGCGCTCCAGGGCTCAAGCGAAACTGTCAGACCACCACCCTAGACTCGGGCTCGTGACTCCCTCAGACGTGAAGCGGCTCCTGCTCATCGACGGTCACTCGATGGCCTATCGAGCGTTCTACGCCCTGCCCGCCGAGAACTTCCGGACGGCCACCGGGCAGGTCACGAACGCCGTGTACGGGTTCACGTCCATGCTCATCAACATCCTGCGCGACGAGCAGCCCACGCACGTGGCGGTGGCGTTCGACGTCTCCCGCAAGACGTTCCGCTCCGAGCAGTACCCCGAGTACAAGGCCGGTCGCTCCAAGACGCCGGACGAGTTCCGCAGCCAGGTCTCGCTGATCGGCGAGGTCCTCGACGCGCTCCAGATCTGCAAGATGGAGAAGGAGGGCTTCGAGGCCGACGACGTCATCGCCACGCTGACCACGCAGGCGGTGGAGCAGGGCTTCGAGGTGGAGATCGTCACCGGCGACCGGGACGCGTTCCAGCTCGTCAACGACAAGGTGACGGTGCTGTACCCGGTCAAGGGCGTGTCCGAGATGGGCCGGTTCACCCCGGCCTACGTCGAGGAGAAGCACGGCGTGAAGCCCGAGCAGTACGCCGACTACGCGGCGGTGCGCGGCGACTCGTCGGACAACCTGCCGAACACGCCCGGAGTGGGCCCCAAGACGATCATCAAGCTGCTCAACCAGTTCGGCGGGCTCGACGGGCTGGTCGACCGCGTGGACGAGGTGCCGGGCAAGGTCGGCGAGGCGCTGCGCGGCAACCTGAGCAACATCATCATGAACCGCCAGCTCACCGAGCTGGTGCGCGACCTGGAACTGCCGTACCAGATCGACGGTCTGGCGGTGAGGCAGTGGGACCGCGACGCGGTGCACCGGCTGTTCGACGAGCTGGAGTTCCGCGTCCTGCGCGACCGGCTGTTCCAGACCCTGTCGACGGCGGAGCCCGAGGCCGAGGAGGGCTTCGAGGTCTCCGGCGGCGCGATCCCGGCCGGCACGCTGGCCACATGGCTCGACGAGCACGCCCGTGGCGCCCGCGTCGGCGTGGCGCTGCGGATCGCGGGCCAGGACGTCGAGGGCGTCGCCCTGTGCACCGCCTCCGGTGAGGGCGGCTACGTCGCCGTCGAAGGCCTCGACGAGGCCGACGAGCAGGCGCTCGCCGCGTGGCTGGCGGACGAGGGCGTCACCAAGGCGGGCCACGACCTGAAGCTGCCGCTGCGCCGGGTCCGGGCCCGCGGCTGGAAGCTGCGCGGCCTGACCTCGGACACGGCGCTCGCGGCGTACCTGGTGCGTCCCGGCCAGCGCTCGTTCGCCCTCGACGACCTGGCGCTGCGCTACCTCAAGCGCGAGCTGCGGGCCGAGGAGTCCGGTGACGGCCAGCTGTCGCTGCTGTCGGACGAGTCGGAGGAGGCCGCCAAGGTCGCCACCGGCGCGATCCTGCGCGCCCGCGCC
The DNA here is from genome assembly GCF_040647275.1 of Lentzea sp. NPDC042327. Taxonomy (NCBI): domain Bacteria; kingdom Bacillati; phylum Actinomycetota; class Actinomycetes; order Pseudonocardiales; family Pseudonocardiaceae; genus Lentzea; species Lentzea sp. NPDC042327. The sequence goes on along the minus strand of NZ_JBEZBX010000005.1, from coordinate 62,209 downwards.
GTGGCCGAGCTCGCCGACCGCCTCGACGCCGAGCTGGTGACGATCGGCGGCGCCGACCTGCTGGCGAACCTCGAGCTGCCGCTGATGAACGTGCTGGACGAGGTCGAGGCCGTCGGCATCGCGATCGACGTCGACCACCTGTCCGAGCTGGAGGCGCACTTCGCGGCCGGCGTGAAGCAGGCGGCGCAGGACGCGTACTCGGTGATCGGCAAGGAGATCAACCTCGGCAGCCCCAAGCAGCTGCAGGCGGTCCTCTTCGACGAGCTGAACATGCCGAAGACGAAGAAGACCAAGACCGGCTACACCACGGACGCCGACGCGCTGCAGAACCTGTTCGAGCAGACCGAGCACCCGTTCCTGCAGCACCTGCTGTCGCACCGCGACGTCACCCGACTCAAGTCCACTGTGGACGGCCTGCTGAAGTCGGTGGCCGACGACGGCCGCATCCACACGACGTTCCACCAGACGATCGCGGCGACCGGCCGGCTGTCCTCGACGGACCCGAACCTGCAGAACATCCCGATCCGCACCGACGAGGGCCGCCGCATCCGGCAGGCGTTCGTCGTCGGCGAGGGCTATGCCGAGCTGATGACCGCCGACTACAGCCAGATCGAGATGCGGATCATGGCGACGCTGTCCGGCGACGAGGGCCTGATCGCGGCCTTCAACTCCGGCGAGGACCTGCACACCTACGTTGCCTCGCAGGCGTTCTCGATCCCCACCTCCGAGGTGACCGGCGAGATGCGCCGCCGCATCAAGGCCATGTCGTACGGCCTCGCCTACGGCCTGTCCGTCTTCGGCCTGTCGCAGCAGCTGCGCATTCCCACCGAAGAGGCCCGCGAGCAGATGGAGGCGTACTTCTCCCGCTTCGGCGGCGTGCGCGACTACCTCAACGAGATCGTGGAGAAGGCCCGCAAGGACGGCTACACCGAGACCGTGCTGGGCCGCCGCCGCTACCTGCCCGACCTCAACTCGGACAACCGCCAGCGCCGCGAGATGGCCGAGCGCATGGCGCTGAACGCCCCGATCCAGGGCAGCGCCGCGGACATCATCAAGGTCGCGATGCTCGGTGTCTTCCGCGCCCTGGAGTCCTCCGGCCTGCGTTCCCGCATGCTGCTCCAGGTCCACGACGAACTGGTGCTGGAGATCGCCGACGGCGAGCGCGAGGCGGTCGAGGCCCTGGTCCGCGACCAGATGGGCAACGCTTACCAGCTCCAGGTGCCGCTGGAGGTCTCGGTGGGCGTCGGCCGTTCGTGGGACGACGCGGCGCACTAGCGCGACCGATCCGTTCCGCCGCACTGGAAAACTTGCCGTAGAACCTGAACTCTTCCCCTCAATTTGTTGCTCGTCAACGAGTTGAGGGGAAGAGTTCGGCTGTGGCCCCGCTCCCACGCCAGTCGGTGGGAACGCTCCAATGGTGTGTCCGCACACGTCCGGCCCGCTCATGGCGTACCGAGTCGGCCTTGACATCGGCACCGCGCGCGTAGACCGCGGTCATCGGCCGTGATGCCACCACCCGCGCCCGCCGGCCGGTCAGCCACCGGGCAGGGTGGCCGTGGCGCACCGGCGTCCTGTTCGTGCCGGGGCCGCACGAGGCCGGACAACTCGAACCCGATGTGGTTGAACCGCCGCCGACGTGGGTAGCCCCGGTGCGCGAAGAGGACCGGCCCCGCAGGCGGATCGGCGTTGCGCCGTTCGCCGCCGCCGGGTTGGTCGCGCTCGCAGCGGTCGGAGGGTGCACGGCCCACGAGGTGACGCGGGAACCACCGCGTGTCGTGGCCGAGGGCGCCGAGGTCCCGCCGCCCGGAACGGCACCGCCGCCCGCGCTGCAGCCATAACGGACGTTGATCCCGCCCATTCCGGCATCGAACCACCCCGGTTAACCGCCGTTGACACCGGCTGAACAAAACCAGCAGGCTGTCGGGGCGTCACATTAGGAGCCGATTTCAGTGGGGGATTTTTTCGGCTGCAAACGACCGACCGGGGAGACGGAATTGTCCATCGTCACTTCACTGGATTCGTCCATCGAGGAGCACGTTCACCGCGAGGTGGACAACGAGCAGCTGTGGGCCTCGCGCAAGTCGTTCTACGAAACGGGCTTCGCGCTCGTGTCCTACCTGTTGCCGGCCGACGTGAAAGCCATGGTGGCCGCAGAGGTGAACGACCTGCTCGCCGAGCAGTCGATCCGCAGGGACCTGCACCTCGCCGAGACCAGCAACAGCCCGCGGTACATGCGCAACGTCACGGCGGCCGACATCCGGGCCCACGCGGGTGCGACCGTCGACCTCTACAGCAGCCCCGCCTTCATCAGGGCGCTGAGCAACGTCGCAGGTGAGCAGGTTCTGGAGTGCCCGTACGAGCCGGAGCACTACGTCATCACCCACCTCGAGCGCCCCGGTGACACGCACGGGTGGCACTGGGACGACTACAGCTTCGGGGTCATCTACGTGGTGGACTGCCCGGATGTCGAGTTCGGCGGGTTCGTGCAGACGGTGCCCGGCACGTCCTGGGACAAGAAGAACCCGCAGGTCTTCAAGCAGCTGGTGAACAACCCCATCTATTCGTACGAGCTGCGGCCCGGCGACATCTACCTGCTGCGCACCGACACCACGTTGCACCGCGTGCACCCGGTCGAGGAAGGCGCCACGCGCACGATCATCAACATGGCTTACGCGGCCGAGCGGGATCTGAGCAAGGAAATCTCGCACGAAACCATGGAAGACCTTTTCCGCGTCTGAAATAAAGTATGAGGAGCGTCGTGGTCAACAAAGTGGTTCTTGCCTATTCCGGCGGTTTGGACACCTCGGTCATCCTGGCGTGGTTGAAGGAGACCTACGAGTGCGAGGTGGTCGCGTTCATCGCGGACCTCGGACAGGGTGAGGAGCTGGACAGGGCGAGGGACAAGGCGTACGCCATCGGTGCGGCGGAGGTGTTCGTCGAGGACCTGCGCGAGGAGTTCGCACGGGACTACGTCTTCCCGATGCTGCGGGCCAACGCCGTCTACGAGGACGGTTACCTGCTCGGCTCGGCGATCGGGCGGCCGTTGATCGCGGCCAAGCAGATCGAGATCGCGAAGACCGTCGGCGCGGACGCCGTGGCGCACGGCGCGACCGGCAAGGGCAACGACCAGGTGCGGTTCGAGCTCGCGTACCAGACGCTCAACCCGGACATCAAGATCATCTCACCGTGGCGGGAGTGGGACCTCAACACCCGCTCGCAGCTGCTCAAGTACGCCGCAGACCACGGCATCCAGATCGACAGCACCGGTGCGGCCGAGCGGCCGTACTCGGTCGACCAGAACCTGATGAACACCACCTACGAGGGCGAGGTGCTGGAGGACCCCGGCGCACTGCCCCCGCACGGCGTGTTCTTCCGGGTGCGCGACCTCGCGGAGGCACCGGACGAGCCGGAGCGCGTCACGATCACGTTCGAGGGCGGCGACCCGGTCGCGGTCGACGGCGTTCCGCTGAGCGCGACCGACACGTTCGGCAAGCTCAACGAGCTCGCGACGAAGCACGCGGTCGGCCGGGTCGACATGGTCGAGAACCGGATCATCGGCATCAAGACGCGTGGCGTGTACGAGACCCCCGGCGGTACGGTCCTGCTGACCGCGCGGCGCGCGCTGGAGGCGTTGACGCTCGACGGCGAGGTGGCGCTGCTCAAGGAGGAGCTGATGCCGCGCTACGCCAGGCTCGTCTACCGCGGTCTGTGGTTCGCCCCCGAGCGGGAGATGCTGCAGGCGGCGATCGACCACAGCCAGCAGAACATGTCCGGCGACGTCGAGGTGGCGCTGTACAAGGGGAACGTGAGCGTGCTGCGGCGCACCTCGCCGTTCTCCCGGCACAGCCGCAAGCGCGTGTCGTTCGAGGCGGGCGTGGGCGCGGCCGCCTACGAGCGGCACCACCCGGAGGGCTTCATCCGGATGAACGCGCTGCGCTTCGCGTCGGTCGCCGCGGCGGCCGACCCAGCGCCTGAGGGAGTTTCATGAGGATCGTCTTCTTCGGCTACGGCGAACTCGGCGCGGTGGTGCTCAGCGCGCTCGTCGAACACCACGACGTCGTGCTGGTGCTGACCCACCGCACCGAGTTCACCGGGCTCGGTGAGCCCCACGTGGCCGACCTGGTCGAGCAGCACGGGCTGCGGTCCGTGATCTCGTCGAACGGGCGCGAGCCCGAGCTCCCGGCGCAGCTTCGGGAGCTGGGTGCGGACGCGATCGTGTCCACGAACTGGCGCACCCGGCTGCCCGGCGAGCTGCTGACCACCTCGCGGCTGGGCGCGTTGAACGTGCACGACGCGCTGCTGCCGAAGTTCTCCGGGTTCGGTGCCGTCAACTGGGCGGTGCGGGAGCACGAGAGCGAGACCGGCGTGACGGTGCACCTGATGGAACCCGAGCTCGACACTGGGCCCGTCGTGGTGCAGCGGGTCGTGCCGATCGGCGACCACGACACGGCCACCGAGGTCTACGAGCAGGTGACCGCGCAGTACGTGCCGGCGACGCTGGAGGCGCTGCAGAAGCTGGCCGCGGGCGACCGGGGCACCGCGCAGGACGCGTCGAAGCGCACGTTCTGGCACCGGATCACCGAGGACGACACCAGGATCGACTGGACGAGGAGCACCAGGGAGATCTACGACCTGGTCCGCGGCCAGTCCGACCCGTACGTGAACGCCTGGACGATGCTCGACGGCCGCAAGGTCGCGGTGAAGAGGGCCGCGCCGCCGTCGATGGGCTTCTGCGGCACGCCCGGCCGGGTCGTGCGGCAGGCGGACGGCGGTGTCGCGGTCGTGACGGGCACCGAGGGGATCATCCTGCTGGAGGTCCAGGTCGACGGCGAAGAAGCACGTCCGGCGGCCGAGGTGTTCAAGAAGATGGGCGGCCGGCTCACCTGATCGTGGCCATGCGGGAGGATGCGGTGCGTGCGTACCGCATCCTTCACGCCGATCAACACGGCGATCCCCAGTCCCGGTTACGTCCAGGCGGCCAGCGTGCCCGGCGGCAGCAAGCTGCTGTTCGTGAGCGGTCAGATCCCGGTCGACGCCGACGGCAACGTGCCCGACAACTTCGACGACCAGTGCCGCCAGGCGTGGGCGAACGTGTTCGCCGCGCTCGAAGCGGCTGGCATGGACCGCACGAACATCGTCAAGGCGACGACGTTCCTGTCCGACCGCAAGTACCGCGGCGCCAACTCCCGCGTGCGCCAAGAGGTCCTCGGTGACCACGAGCCGGCGGTCACGGTGATCGCCTGCGACATCTACGAGGAGGAGTGGCTCCTGGAGATCGAGGTCGTCGCGGCCACCAGCGGGTGAGCGACCGGATCTCCGCGAGCGTCCGGTCCACCTCCTCCGGTGTGTTCGTGATGGCGGCGCCGATCCGCGCATGGGGCCGCCGGTAGGGCGCGGTGGTGATCTGGATCCGTTTCCGCTCAAGGCGGGCGACGAGCTGGTCGCCGGTCTGCCCGGTGACGTCGAAGCACACGAGCCCCGCGGACAGGTCCTGGTCGCGGGGCGTGTGCACGGTGACGCCGGGCAGCTCGGCGAGTCCTTCCTTGAACCGCGTGGCCAGCTCGGTGATCCGGGCGGCCACGCGGTCCCGGCAGCGCCGTGCCGCCGCGGCCGCCCAGGCTCGGCAGCAGTGGCACCACCTGCGGCTTCACCTACGTCATGCCGGTGCCGCGCGGCCTGGACAACCACTTGTGCGTGCCCGCGACGAACACGTCCGCGCCGGTCCGCGCGGGGTCCTCGTCCACGGCGGCCAGCCCGTGCACACCGTCGATGACCAGCAGGCAGCGGTCCTCCTGCGCGCGTCCCCTGTTCGCCTCGGCGACCACTTCGGCGCACGTGCGCACGGGCATGCGCAGGCCCGTGCTGGACTGCACCCAGGTGATGCCGACGGCACGGGTGCGCGGGGTGATCGCGCTCGCGCGGGTTCGACGCCAGGTAGAACTGGCCGAAGTTCACCAGATCGGGGTCCAGCCGGAACTTGCGCCGCACGGCGCCCCAGTCCAGTCCCTGCACGGCCGACGCCGCGGCCGGTGCGACGGCGAGCAGTCCGGCTCAGACGAGGAAGTCACGACGACCCACGCCTGTCATGGAACCTCGCGAGCGGTCCCCGTGTCTCCTCCCGCGCGAACGGAACACCGGTGCTGAGCGCTTTCGCACCGATCGCGCACAGCTCGCCGAGCATGCTCACGCCGATCGACAGCTGCGTGGGCGCGTGCCCGCCGATCAGGAACCCGAGCCCGGTGCTCACGCCGATCGACGCCACCCACGCGAGCAACGTCCACGGCGTGTACCGCTGCCACAGGTGCCCGTCGCGTTCGTAGAGCCTGGTCGTGATGCCCCGGAGCACGCCGAACGCGAACCCCGCCGCGAGCGGCAACAGGTAGCTCGCGTGGAAGTCCGTCGTCGCCCTGATCCCGAAGAACAGCAGGAACACGGGTGGCGCGAGGAGGTCCCTGGCGTTGAGCGGTTCACCCAGGAACCGGCGCACGAGCACGTACAGGACACCCGCTGCTATCAGCAGATACGTCATGGCTTCCCCCTAAGTAGCATGACCATGCTACTTAAACTAGCAGGGTCGTGCTACAAAGTGGCCGTGTCTCCCCGAGTCGTCGATCCCGCCGCCCGCCGCAAGCACGTCGCCGAGGCGGTGTTCCGCGTCGTCGTGCGCGACGGCGTCGAGGGCGCCTCGCTGCGCACCGTCGCCCTGGAGGCGGGCCTCGCCATCGGCTCGGTCCGCCACTACTTCGACAGCCACGACGCGATGATCGTCTTCGCGGTCGAGGCGCTGGTGGACTCGATCGGCGCCCGCGTGCTGGCCCACGTCGAGCGGCTGGGCGAGGCCGAGTGCAGGCCGGGTGTGCTCGTCCTGTCGGAGGTGCTGCCGCTGGACGACCGCCGCCGCGACGAAGCCGTCCTGTGGCTGGCCTTCGCGACGGCGGCGCGAACCAGGCCGGCCCTGCTCCCGCACGCCGAACGGCTGTACGACGGGCTGCGGTTCCTCTGCGGGGAGGTCGTGCGTCGGATGGTCGCGGAGGGCACCGCCGCCGCGGACCTCGACGTGCGGGTGGAGGTCGAGCGGCTGGCGGCACTGGTGGACGGGCTCACCGTGGGAGGGGTGCTGCACCCCGATCGGATGACACCGGAACTGGCGGTGGCGTTGCTGCACCGGCACCTGGAGTCGCTGCGGTAGCACCGGTCGTGGCCCGGAACGCCGAAACGCGTTGCCCCGAACGCCGAGTAGTGCATCCTCGTAGACGCACACGCGTGCTCATCTACTGGGGGATGGGGGTGTGGGCGTGAAAGCGCTCGTACTGGGGCCAGTCGAAGTGTGGGTCGGCGACAGACAGGTGAACCTCGGCGGACCGAAGCCGAGAACCCTGCTCGCCGCGTTGTTGTTGCAACCGAGGCAGGTCGTGCCGGTGGAACGGCTGATCGACCTCATCTGGGACGACCAGCCGCCGCAGACCGCGGTCGCGCTGGTGCACACCTACGTGTCGTCGTTGCGCAGGGCGCTCGACAAAGCGCTGATCACGCGCGCACCGGGGTACGTGCTCGACGTCGACAGCGATGCCGAGATGTTCGCCGGGCACGTCGCCACGGCGCGGCAGGCGGAGCGGGCAGGGGACCTGAGCACCGCCGTCGCGCACTACCGGCAGGCGCTGGCGCTGTGGCGCGGACCGGCGTTGCACGGGGTCGAGGCGCAGTTCGCACGGGGGCACGCGCTCGCACTCGGCGAGCAGCGGCTCAGCGCCGAGGAAGGTCTCGGCAGGTGTGAGCTGCACCAGGGCCGGGAGCAGGACGCGATCAGCAGGCTCACCGCGTTGGCCAACGCGCACCCGGCACGCGAGGAGACACGTGAGCTGCTCATGCGGGCATATCACCGTGCGGGGCGCACAGCGGATGCGCTCACGGTGTACCGGGAAGCCCGCGAGTATCTGCTGGACGAGCTGGGGATCGAGCCGGGCGAGAAGCTCAGGGACCTGCAGACCGCGATCCTGAACGGCACGATCGAGGAGTCGCCCGCCAGGGCGGTGCCGGCACCGGTCGTGGTCCGGCCGCAGGTGGTCCCGCACCACCTGCCGCCGGACATCAGCGACTTCACCGGCCGCGAGGAGGCGCTCAAGCAGGTCATGGCGCTGTGCGAGGCGCCGGCGGACAGCACCGCGACGCCGACGGTCGTGGTCTCCGGGTTCGGCGGGGCCGGCAAGTCGGCGCTGGCCGTGCACGCCGCGCACCTGTTGCGCCGCACCTACCCCGACGGTCAGCTGTTCGCCGACCTGCGCGGGGCCGGGCGCGACCTCGAACCGCAGGAGGTGCTCGGGCGGTTCCTCGGCCTGCTCGGCATCCCCGGCAACGACCAGCCGGCGGCACCGGACGAACGCGTCGAGCTGTACCGGCGCACGGTCGCGGACCGCAGGCTGGTGGTCGTGCTCGACAACGCCAGGAGCGAGGCGCAGGTGAGGCCGCTGCTGCCGGGCAACGCCAACTGCTTCGTGATCATCACCAGCCGCAGCCGGCTCACCGGCCTGGAGGGCGCGGAACCGATCGAGCTGGGGTTCCTCGGCGAGGAGGTCTCCGCGGAGATGCTGAGCCGCATCGTCGGCACCGAGCGCGTCGGCGGTGAACCCGAGGCCGCGCAGCAGATCACGAGGCTGTGCGGCGGGGTTCCGCTGGCGGTGCGGGCGGCGGGCGCGAAGCTGCTCGCCCGGCCGCACTGGCCGCTGCGGACGCTGGCCAGGCGGCTGTCCGACGAACGGCGCCGGCTCGACGAGCTGGAGACGGGTGACCTGGCGATCCGCTCGTCGCTGCGGCTCAACTACGCCGAGCTGGACGCGCGGCACCGCAGGGCCTTCCACCTGCTGTCGCTGCTCGACCTGCCGGACTTCAGCGCGTGGGTCGCGGCGCCGTTGCTGGACATCCCGCCCTACGACGCCGAGGACGTCGTCGAGCACCTGGTGGACCTGCGGCTGGTGGACGTCGCGGGCGTCGACCAGCTCGGCCGGGTGCGCTACCGGTTCCACGACCTGGTGCAGCTCTTCGGCGCCGAGCAGGCGGCGGCGGAACCGGCGGAGGAGGTCGCGGCGGCCGTCGCGCGCACGCTCGCGACGTGGCTCGCGCTCGTGGAGACCGCGGTGCGGGCCCTGCCGCGCGTGACGCTCGGCCTGCGCCCTCCGCTCGCCCCGCTGGTCGAGGTGGACCCGCGGCTGGCCGAGGACGTCGAGGAGGACCCGACCGGCTGGCTGCACGCGGAGACCGGTGCGGTGGTGCGGGTCGTGGAACGCGCGCACGACCTCGGTGTCGACGAGCTGACCACGACCGTCATCGCGTCGCTGCTGTCGTCGCCCTTCGCTGCCCGCAACGAGTTCGGCAACTGGCAGCGCACCCACGAGGTCGCGCTGCGGGCCGCCCGCGACCGCGGCAACCGGCGTGCGGAGGCGGTGCTGCTGGCCGGGCTCGGGCAGCTGCGCTACGAGCAGGACGACTTCGTCGAGGCGTTGCGGAACTTCGAGCAGGCCGCGGAGATCGCGCGGGACATCGGCGAGACCGCGACGCTCGCCGTCGCGTGCGTGGGCATGGGCACGGTCCTGCGCGACCTCGCGGAGTTCGAACCGGCCCGCGAGCTGCTCGGCCAGGCGATCGCGCTGGGGGACGAGGGGGTCGTCGCCGCCGCGAGCTACGGCGTCGGTGCGATCCACCGCGACCACGGCGACCTCACCGAGGCGGTCGCGGCGTTCGAGCGGTGCGTCGAGCTCTACCGGCGGCTCGGCGACCAGCGCGGTGAGGCGCTGGCGTTGCGCGGGCTGAGCCTGTGCCACCGCGCGGAGGGGACGTACGTGCGGGCGGTGGAGCTCAGCCGGGACGCGGAGCGCGTCCTGCGCGCCGCCGGGGACGAGCTCGGTGCCACGTACGCGGTCCAGTCGCTCGCCAAGGCGGCGCTGCGGGCGGGTGAGGCCGCCGGTGTCACCGACGTCGAGGACCTGCTGGCCGGGTGCCTGGAGGTCTGCACCCGCCAGCACGACCGGTTCGGCGTGGCGCTCGTGACGAGGACGCTCGGCGAGGCCGCGCTGGCGCGGGGCAGCGACGACGAGGCCGCCGGCCTGTTGCGGGACGCGCTGGACCGGTGGACCGCGCTGGGGCTGCCGATCTGGCGGGCCCGCACGATGCGCGACCTCGCCGCCGCGACCGGGGACGAGGAGGTCTGGGCCGAGGCCAAGGCGCTCTTCACCGGGCTGCGCGCACGGGAGGCGGGGGAGCTGGCGGGGCTCAGCGCCGTCGAGTGGCGGGCGGCGCACCTGCCCGCGTGAACCACGGCCTCGCCCGGCGCCACCCGCCGGGCGAGGTCACCCGCGCGCCGTCACGTGCACGTCCCGCGCGGTCAGCTCGGCCCCGCAGTCCGCGCACTCGACCTTCGCCCGCACGCCACCGCCGCAGTCGCGGTGCTCCAGCGTGAACGACTCGTCCTCCTGCTCGGTCAGCATCCACTTCTCGCCCCACGTCCGCAGCGCCATCAGCACCGGGTAGAGGTCCTTGCCCTTCTCCGTGAGGCGGTACTCGTGCCGTGTGCGCCCATCGGCCTGGTACGGCACGCGCTTGAGCACGCCTTCGTCGAGCAACATGCTCAGCCGGTCGGTCAGCACGCTGCGGGAGATCTCCATCGTCGTCTGGAAGTCCTCGAACCGCCGGGTGCCCAGGAAGATCTGGCGGAGCAGCAACAACGTCCAGCGCTCGCCCAGCAGTGCGGCCGGGCGGCCCAGCGTGCACGGCAGGCTGGCGAAGCTCGCGTACGACATGCCCCCAGGATATCCCTTGCGTTCGTTTTTCGAACTCAGCTACGGTTCGGATTCCGAACTCAGGGGGTCTCATGCGCGTCACCGAGCTCGACCGGACCACGGCACCGGCGGCGGTGGACGCCGTGTTCGCCGGTCTGTCGGCACGAAGCCGCTTCCAGCGCTTCCACTCGCCGACACCGCGCCTCACCGCCGCCGCGCGCCGGGTGCTGGTGGACGTCGACGGCACCCGGCACGCCGCCGTGTGCGCCCGCGTCGGCGACGACCCGATCGGCATCGCCCGCGTCATCCGCACCGGCGAGCGCGGCGCGGAGATCGCCGTCGCCGTCGTCGACCGCTGGCAGCGCCGCGGCGCCGGCCGGCGGTTGCTGGAGGCGCTGACCGAGGTGGCCGCCCGGCTGGGGTTCGCGGAGCTGCACGGCGACGTGCTGCCCGGCAACCACGCGATGCTCGCGCTGGCGCGGAAGGTGCTGCCCGGTGTGCAACTGAGCGAGGAGATCGACACGATCCGGCTGAGCTACCCGCTCGCCTGGGCCACCGCCGAGGTCACCGACGCGGACCTTATAGCGAGTTTGCAGGGCGTTTAGAGGTCGGTGCTCGACCATGGCCCCGTGACGACTGCACGCACCGCCGGACGCAGGATCGGCCGCGCCGAGATCGTGGAACGCGCGTGCACGTGGCTGCGCGACTCGGTCCCGTACGGGCAGGCGAAGTACCACGCGAACGAGCACGGCATCTACCGCGCCGACTGCTCCGGGTTCGTGTCGATGGCCTGGGGCCTGCCCGGCAAGCCGGACGACCGCCACGGCGGCCTCGACACCCCCGGTCTCGCCGGTGTCAGCGCGGCGGTCGAGCGCACGGAGCTCCGCGCGGGCGACATCGTCCTGCGCACCGACGGCACCAACCTGACCCGGCACGTCGTGATCTTCGCGGCGTGGGCGGAGGAACGGGACCGGTACTGGGCGTACGAGCAGGCGGGCGGGCACCGCACGCGGCTGCGGGTGGTCCGGTACCCGTACGACAGCGCGGAGGAGCTGTACGTGCCGCGGCGGTACCGCGGCGTCCTCGACTGACCGCCGACCGGCCGTTCACGGTTGACCGGCCGGTCGAACTCAGGCCGTTCGACCGGACCAAAACTTCACACCGCCTTGCTACGGTGACCGGCATGAGATCGCTGGGGATGTTGGCGGTCGCCGCGGCGGCCATCACGTTCGGCTCGTCGCTGGCCATGCCCGACGTCGCGGTCGCGGCCGCCGAGGGTGGCGCGAACTGCGGGACGTACGCGGCGAACTCGAAGATCACGCGCAGCGAGGTCCTCGCGCGGTCGCGGACGTGGATCAGCGCGCGGGTGCCCTACAGCCAGAGCGACTGCTTCGGCAACAAGTACGGCGCCTACCGCACCGACTGCTCCGGCTACGTGTCGATGGCGTGGGGCCTGCGCATCTCCTACACCACCCACATCCTCGAACAGGTCGCGCACCGCATCGACTGGGAGGACCTGCGCCCCGGCGACGCGTTGAACGACCGCCTCAACCACGTGGCGCTGTTCATCGGCTGGGCGGACGCCGCCAAGACCCGGCCGATCGTGCGCGAGCAGGCAGGCCCGGACGGGTCCCGTCCCGTGCAGCGGGTGTGGAGCGCCGCGACCGCGAGCCGGTACGTGCCGTTGCGCTACAACGGCCTGGTCGAGTCCGGCGGCGCCGGCGCGGTCACCGGCGACACCCCGGTCACCGACGCGCCGGCCGTGAGCAGCGGCCCGCAGATCTCCAACACCGCCGCGCAGTCGCTCGAGGTCTACGCGCGCGCCGCGGACGGCACGATCATCACGAACTTCCACAAGACGAGCCGCTGGGCCGGCTGGCAGCAGCTGGGCCCCGAGCTCTTCGCCGGCGACCCGGTCGCGCTGCTCAACCCGGCGACGAAGATCGTCGAGCTGTACGCGCGCGGCACCGACGGCCGGGTCTACCACCGCGCCGACGGCAAGTGGCTCGCGCTCGGCGACACGGCCGTGGCCGGCAACCCCGTGCTGCGCTGGAACGACAAGGACAAGGCCGTCGAGGTGCTCGCCCGCGGCGTGGACGGCGCGCTGCTGCGGTTCGCGGCCGGCCGCTGGGACGCGCTGGGTGACCGCAAGGTCGCCGGCGACCCCGCCGTGCTCGACAAGGACGTCTACGCCCGCAGCGACGACGGCAAGCTCGTGAAGTTCGACGGCGAGAAGTGGCAGGACCAGGGCGACGTGCAGATCGTCAGCGACCCGAGCGTCGCCGTCGACCAGGTCTTCGTCCGCAGCGCCGCCGGCAGCGTCGAGCAGTACGCGGCGGGCGTGTGGAAGACCCTCGGCGGCAAGGGCGTCGGTGCCCCGTCGGCGGTCTACAACACGACGACGGGCTCGATCGACGTGCTGCAGCTCGGCGCGGAGGGCCAGGTCGAGCACTCGCGTGCCACCGACAGCGGCTGGACCGCGTGGACCAAGCTCGGCACGACCAAGGTCTCCGGGGCGCCGACCGCGATGTACCACGCGCAGACCAAGACCATCGAGGTCTTCGCCCGCACCGACGACGGCAAGCCGATCCGCCGCTTCTACAAGGAGAAGGCGGGCTGGAGCCAGTGGGCGCTGCTCGGCGACCGCACGGTCGGCTGAGCCGCCGCAGCGGAGAAGGGGTCACGGCGAACCGCCGTGGCCCCTTTCGCGTTCGCGGGTCAGCAGGTCCTGGAGGGCACCCGAACGCACGGGTCGGGCGCCAAGGCGAGGACGGGTGCCTGGCCAACCCGCTCGCGCACGCCCTGCTGCCCGCCCGCCGCGACGGTGACCGGATCGTGCTCGACGGAATCGACCGGGAGGTGGTGCGCGCCGCCGAGAAGATCGCTACGTTCGCGGAACTCGGTTGCGGTTTCGGAAGGTAGCCCGTGGACACCTACATCGACCTCAGGGACGTCCGGCTCACCGGTTTCGCGAGCCAGGGCCTGATCGCCCTCGTCGCCGCGGAGTCGGTGTGGGGCGCGGTGAACGACTGGTCCGGCGGCTCGTCGACGTGGAGCTTCCTGGCGCAGGTGCTCTACCTGCCCGCCGCCGTCGCGTTCGTGCTGTGGTTCCGCAACGCCACCCACAACGCCGAGGCCATCGCGCTGCGCGGGGTCCGGACGATCACCGACGTGTGGCGGGCCAGCGACCCGTCGCAGCGCAGCAAGCCGTTCGCCGAGCGCACCACCAGTCCGTTGATCAAGCCGTGGCAGTGCGCGTTCCTCGCGATGGTGCTGACCGACCTGCTGGAGACGCTGCTGCTCGACACCGGGGCGTACCTGGTGTTCTCGACGCTGTCCACGGTGGCGGCCGTGGTCGCAGCGGGACTCGCGTGCTTCCTCGTCTGGCGCATCTCGTGGATGCAGCTGCAGTTCGCGGTGCCGCGACCCCAGCGCCGCTGACCGTGTTGTGATCACGGGGTTCCCGTTAGCCTGACCCGATGCCGTTGCTCGGACCAGCAGACCCGCTGCCGCACGTGCCCCGGCGCATCCTGGTCGCCGGGAACGCCGGCTCCGGCAAGTCGACGCTGTGCCGGCGCATCGCCGCACTGCGCGGTGTCCGCTACGTCGAGCTCGACCGGCTGTACTGGGGTCCACAGTGGACACCGCGGCCGGAGTTCGCCGGCGAGGTCGCCGAGTTCGCGCACCAGGACCGGTGGGTGACGGAGTACCTCCTTACACACCCACATCCGGGACAGATCCCGTAGCAACGGCACCTCGACCGCCCACGCGACCCCCCGGTCACCGCACGGCACACATCCCGGACCTGTTCGGCGATCGGCATCGCGGAGACCGCCATGGGTGACGGGATCATTCCTCCGCTCAAGTTCGATGAAGCCTTGGCTGAGCGAGTTACCGCGGCCGGTGACGCCATAGCGAACACGCTTGGCTCGTCCGGACCGTTGCGCACACCTCGTGCACTGGACCTGAGGCGGACCGAGCCTCCTGCACTCGGCGGTATGCCAGCGAAACAACGGGGGCGGCAGCATCGACGGCGCTACGCGATCGTGCTGCTCGACTCCGACGGCAGGGTCACCGACCAGCAGCTGTTCTCACAGCTGGGATGGTCTCCAGGCATGCGCGTGGACATCGGTGTGGGCGATGGCCACGAAATCGTCGTACGCCGTGACGAGGACGGTGACTGGGCGCTGACTGCCCGCAACATGCTGTTGGTACCCGCGCCACTTCGGCGCTGGTGCGGCTACGAGTCCCGCGAGCCGGTACTTATGGTGGCGGTACCTTCGATGGCCGCCGTGGTTCTGCACAACCTTGAGACTTTGGATCAGGCGCTGCCCGATCCCCGAAGGATCGTGGAGAGGATGCGGCCCCCCGGAACACCCCCTGGTATCGACCCATCGATGGCCGTCGACCCTGCAGTCGACCCTGACGACGGCGAGCTCCCGTCCGGGCCCGGCTCTCAGGTCAGCAAGGCAGTCCAGGATGCGGCAGGTTCGGGTGATGGTCGTGGGTAGCAGTCCGGCCGACCTGCAGGTGTTGGTCCAGATGATGGAGCGCCTCGGTGTGGCGCCGGAGGAACTCCTGGCCGTCGTGCAGCCGGAGAGCGTTCCCACCTTCGAACAGTTCGTGCCTGTGGCGTTCGAAGCGACAAGTCAGGGGTCGCGCGCTGTCTTCCAAAGCTACTGGAACCGGATTGTCGCGTGCTGGGGCACACGCAGGCTGGATGAGCCGACCCCGCGCGAATTGGTCGAGGTGATCGAGCACTTCCGTGCCACTGCAAAACGGCGCCGGCACCACACCAATGGCGCCGGCGCGGCAAAACACGCCTACGACGCGCTGGAGCGCTTGTATCGAGTTGCAGTGGATGAGCGAGTACTGTCGTCCCAGCAGAACCCGATGTTAAGGGTGCGTAGACCTCGCAGGGCCAAGACCCGGCGTTATGCGTTGAGCTCGCAGCTTCTTGATTGCATCTGCCGGACAGCGGCAGAGACCGGACAGGATCCACGGTTGGACGCCCTGTTGATCCGGTTTCACCTGGAGACCGCTGCGCGCCCCAGCGGCGCGCTCAACCTGCGACTGGAAGATCTAGACGTCGCAAATCTGCTGGTCACGCTGACGGAGAAGGGTACAAAGCGTCAGCAACCGGTCTCCCTGACGCTGATGGAGGGGCTGCTCGACCACGCGAAGGAACGTGGCGTTCAAGACAAAGAGAGTCAGCTTTTCCGATTCCCCGACGGCAGGCCGATGAGCAAGCTCCGCTATCTGAGCCTATGGGCTCGATTAGGAAGATACATCGAGGTCGTATATAAGGAGGGAATTACCACGTACTGGTTGCGGCACACCACTTTGACGTGGGTGGAGCGCAATTTCGGTCTGGCGGTGGCTCGTGCTTATGGCGGACACGCTGAAAATCACCTCTGGTATGGCGTCACCGCGCACTACGTCAAGGCGAGTCTTGCGGAGGTCGCCACGGCTCTGCAGACTTTGACTGGTGAGCCGCATCCGCTGGCCTCGCCTGGATCTTTGATTCCCCAGCGCTCGGAAGTACTCCCCACTTCAATTTATGGACTGCCCCCGCGCAGTGAACCAAGCAGCGACCAATACCTTCTCCAGAAGCCTGGTCACAATGCTTATTGAGTAGAGTGCAGGTCGGCATCAGTCCTTGACTCGTCGGACAGGCAGGGCCGTGCTGTCCGACGAGTCAAGTGTTATCACTCTGATCTCGTCGACGCGGAACGTGCCGAGTTCACACATGCTCGTTGGCCACTTACGTGTTCGGTCGCACGGCGAAGCTGCGGCTGCTGTGGCGTACAGACCAAGCCTGGTTGTGTACGTACAGTGATCGCATGCTCGGCTGTTGCCGTGATTTGCCCATTTTTCTCCTGGGCTCGCGACTGTGAGTTAGAGCTGTGCTTGGGTGCGGACTGCGGGGCGTGTAACCCGCTCGCGATGCGGGGGCATCGGAGTCGGTCACCCGTACTCGCTGTAGTGGGGTCGTGCCCTAGGCGGCCTCGCAACGGTACGAGAGGTTCTATTGTTCGGGGGCGAATGATGAACGCCATTGTGAGGGAACGCGGTACGTCTGTTCGGCAGTCGAGCTACCGCGCTGCTCGCGGATCGCGGGTGTTGTTTGTCGGAGGAAACCGGTGACGCGTCACAGGAGGCTCCGTCTTGCGCCATCGCCCACGTCTGCGCCAGGCGCTGCTGACGGAGTCGATAAGGTTATCCGTGCGCTTGTCCCCAGAAGGGTTGCAGGCGACAGAAACCGGCGACGCATGCCGCGTATCGACCTCGGTCAACTTCAGATCGCGGTCGGCAGGGAACGTCTTGAGTTCGCGTTGTGTCTACTCGATGACAGCGGACGGTTAGCTGGCCGTCCACTGTTTGAACGCTTGCGATGGTCCACAGGGCACCCTCTGGAGCAGTCATTGGGCCGAGGGTTCATCACGCTGCAGCCGGCACCGGACGGAAAATTGTCATTGGACAGGAGGATGCGCTTGGGCTTGCCGCCAGGTCTCCAGCGGTACTGCGGACTCCGTCCTGGTGACAAGGTCCTGTTGGTTGCCGTGCCAGAGCACCAAATGCTCATCCTGCACCCAATGGCGAACCTTGCGCACATGGCGCGAATCTTTCACGCGGAGCAGTTGCAACACGACATGCGGCGAGGGGTGCCCGGCCTTGGCAACTGATGACGATCTCGCAGCGGCCCGACTCCTGCTGCAGCGTATGGGTATTTCGCCCAAGGAATTGATCGAGTTCGAGCGGCGTGCGACCGCTATGTCGCTTAGTGAGCTGGTGTCCACGGTATCCAGTGTCGTTCCCGACGGGTCGAGAAAGGTATATGCGCCTTACTGGCGCAAGGCGCTCAAAGCATGGCCGGACGCCGAAGTCGGTGGGATTATGCAAACCGACGTCGTCTGGTTTATCAAGCATGCCAAGGAGAGCGCAGTAGTGCGCAGATCCAGTCGGGGAGGTCATTCTGCCGCCGAGCACGCGTATGCGGCGCTAAGGTGTCTGTTCCGTTATGCCGTCGGTAATCGGTTACTGAATCCATGGGACGACCCCACCGCGGAGGTGACCAAACCCAAGCGCTTGGCATCTAACCGGCGGGCGTTGCAGCCAGAGCTGGTGGAGGAGATCGTCGAGGTCGCCTCCGAGACTGGAGACGATCCCCCTCTCGACGCCTTGCTTATGCGCACACATCTCGAAACCGCCGCGCGAAGAGGCGGTGTTCTGGCGCTGCGACTGTGTGATCTGGATCCGGACCAGTGCCAGATTTATCTGCGTGAGAAGGCTGGCTCCAGCCGCTGGCAGCCGGTGTCGCGGACCTTGATGACGGGCTTGCAGGACCATGCGCACCTGCGGGGCGCTCAGGATCCGCACGGAAGCCTCTTGCGATACCACAACGGTCGCCCGCTCAGCGGTCGACGGTATGACAACTTGTGGGAGCGAATCGGAGAGTACGTACCGACCGTGCGCTCGCAGGGCGTCACCATGCACTGGCTGCGGCACACAACCTTGACATGGGTAGAGCGTGCTTACGGCTATGGAGTCGCTAGTGCTTATGCGGGACACGCACCCGCGGCTACCCGTGAGCGCGGCGTTACGGCTGTCTACATCAAGGCGGACATCTATGATGTTGCCACCGCGCTCGCTGAGCTGACTGGTGAAGAGCATCCGCTTGCGCTTGTCCCGCCGAGCTGGCGGGTCGACGCGGTACCAGAGCGCAAGGCCGAGACGGAGATCGCTTCGGCCGCCGAGCCGGGTAAGGCCGATCCTGCCGCATGAGCTGCATGCGGGTCGGCACGCCGCACGTCTCGGGTCAGGTTCGCCATGCCCCCATGGCCTGGGTTGGGGCTGACTCTGGGCTGGGCCACATGCCTGGACAAGGGGCTCGTGCTGAATGGCGCAAATTTCATTCAACGAAACTTGCGAATCGTCGAGTCTACGTAGCGTGATCGAGTCGTCGCTAATCTGCGGAGATTGCACAGAAAAGCTTCATTGCGTTGACTGCACTCCGATCGCCACGTGAGTCTGTGCATGTTCACGAATCAAGAAGCGCTGAACCGGGCGGGTAATCGTCGAATGGCGACGTAGCGGAGCTTGGAAGGACCTGCCTGTAGTAGGTAGGACGCCTGCTGACAGGCAGGTCGACGGCCGCACGTCATCCCTGTTTAGCGGCAGGCCCGGTTCGAAGAGGCATAGAGGCCAACGGGATCACAGCAGTGCTTACTCGTCGCAGTGATACCCCAGGCTTTAACGAGCGGCGTGACGCAGATCGTTCGGGCGGCTTCCACCGCTGCTGTGCGCTGCGCAAAAAGGGGGATCGCAACATGGTGACCGCAAGGGGTGAGTCGACGGACGACCACGGGCCGAGCACGTCTCAAGCCGCTCGCACACCCATGTCGTCCTTCAGTACGCCGGTGCTCACTACGCCCCCAGGTGAGTCACCGATGCCACTCGCCGGGCTGGTCAGTATGGCGCGCTCGCCCGAAGGCCTGCGGGCCTTCGAGGGCGAGCTCGCGTTGGCCGCCCGGCGCACGTGGCCCGACCTGCCGGGTGCCGACATCGCGGCCGCAGTCGAGGCGGGGATGCTTGCCGCCGCCGGAGAGCGAGCGGACGCGTCTGTGCGCGATCCGGGCGAACTCGGCACCGGCGGGTCATCCGACCTCGATGACGTAGCGCGTTACACAGCCTGCGCGATTGGGCATGCCGCGGCGGAACTCCAGCGGCAGGGGCTGCCGCCCGAGGCGACCAGCCCGGTCGACTGGGCCGGGTTCGGCACCGTGATCCCAGTTCTAGCCGGTTCACCGGGTGCTGGAGCATCGATGCTCGCCGCCCTGCTCACCGATGTGCTGCAGATCGAGCGGCGCCGCGTGCTGCTGGCGGACCTGGCCGACCCGGTCCGGTCGGGTCTTGCCGCCGCCGCGCGCTCGGACGGGCCGCTGCTGACGCGGCCGCACCCGCAAGTGCACATCCGTTTCTCCTGGCGGGCTCAGGCACTGCTCGCTCGCCTGCAGACGGCGCTGCCCGTGGTGGCGCCGGGCATGGTTCCGCCGCCGCGATTCTGGTTGGCCCATGGCCAGCAGCCGGACGTGACGGTTGTCGATCTCGGCCACGACTCGTGGCGAATCAGCGCTCACCCACTGACCGGTGCCGGCGTGTGGCTGCGCTGTGGAACACCGCCACCGCGCCCGGTCCTGGTCGTCCGGCCCACACGTCCTTCGCTGTTGCACGCCGAGCAGGTCCTCACCCGGCTTGACCCCTGGGTCGTGGTCGGCGCGATCGCACTGCCTGTGCAGCTGGTCGTGATGGGCGCTCGGCGTTGGCCCGCCGGCGTTGCCGGTGCCGCAGGGCGCCGGGTCGCTGCGCTGCTGCAGGACGCGGTGTTCGTGCCCCACGACCCCGATTTCGCCGCGGCCGGTGTCACCGCCGCGGTCACCCCGCTCCGGCTGCGCAAGGCGGTCACGCCGCTGCTGCACCGCTGGGGCCTTCGACCTGACGCCGCAGCTCAGGCCACCACATCGCGCACAAGGGGGCGGTCATGATCGAACACGTCGACACGGTGCTGGCCTTCGTGCAGTTACCGCCGAACCCGACCCCCGTCGCGCCACCGGGCAGCGAGAAGATCATCGAGCTGGTCGGTCAGGCCAAGTGGGGTGCGGGCTTCGCCTTGCTGCTCGGGTTCTTCATCGGCTTGATCGTGTGGGCCGGTGGCCGGTGGGTGGATCACCACCGGGCTGGCCGGGTCGGCCTGGTCATGATGCTGTGCGCCGTCGCGGGCGGCCTGCTCTACGGCATCGGCTATCAGGTCATCGACTACTTCGCGAAGAGCGGCTGATGGCCGGCCCCGCCTCGCCGTCGCGCGCCCGCACACGGGCCGGACTGCGACTGACCACCGTCGTGCTCGTCGCCATCGCGCTGGCCGTCGCCGTGGTGGCGATCCTGGTCGCCCGCAAGGTCACCCCGCCCGCAGCCCCGCCCGTCCCGGAGACCGCCGCGCCCACGGCAACCGGGCCGGGGGAGGCGGGGGAGACCGCGCTCGCGACGCGGCCGATGCTGCACCTGCCCGCTCAGGCTGCTCAGCCGCAGGCCATGACGACCACCTCGGCCGGGCCTGCGCTCACCGTTCCCGCGCCGGCCAGCACCGCCGGTCGCTGGGTGCCTGGGGGATTCCCCGCCACCTCGGAGGGGGCGCTCGGGCAGCTCGTCGCGCTCAACGAGACGACGTTGACGGCCGCCGATCCGCAGGTCTACGCCCAGAGCTACCGCGAGCTCGCCGAGCCCGGCGCCCCGGATCCCGGGTCGACCGGTCTCGCGGCGTTGCTGCGGTCGCTGCGGTCCAGCGCTCAGCTGCCCGCGACCGGCTCGGTCTCCGGGCTGACCGCGACCTTCCGTGTCACGCACGGCCAGGTGAAGGGTGTCGCCTCGGGCGGCCGCTACGTCGTCGTGTGCGTGCTGGGCCAGTACTCGGTCGGCGTGAACGGCCGGTCCGTCGCGGTCGGAGTCGGGGACTGCCAGGCGATGCGGTGGAACGGCACCGAGTGGCGCGTCGCTTCCGGCGCCCTCGCGGCGGCCGCACCGTGTGCGTGGCCGGGAAGCGCGGACGCGGTCAAGGCCGGCTACCGGGAGTTGGTGCGCTGATGTGGCCTTTCGACGAGCTCGGGGCCAAGCTCGGCGGCCCGCTCAAAGACATGATCATCACCGGGTTCGAGGCAGCGATGCTCGGGCTGTGGCAGGCCTCGCTGCTCGTGCTGCACGCGGCGTTCAGCCTCGCAGACCGGTTCAGCGTGTTCACGGTGTCCACGCGCACGGGTCCCATCTCGGTGCTGTGGCCGATGATGCTGTGGATCAGTGGCCTGCTCGCCCTCGGGCTGTTCTTCTGGCAGCTCACCACCACGGCGCTTCGTGGCGGCCGAGGCTTCCTGCGCCTGATCGGCGGGCCCGTGCAGTACGGCGTCGCCCTGGCCGTCACCGTCGGGATCACCGCGGCGTTCCTCGCGGCCGTCGACGGCCTCACCGAGGGCATCCTCGCCTACGGTCTCAAGGCGGACACCTTCGCCGACGCGCTGAGCGCGACCGGCTGGCTCGATGCGGCCGGCGACGGCGTCAAGCCCGTGGTGCTGGGCATCGCGGCGATGGTCGGGGTGCTGCCCGCGTCGCTGGGCTACATGCTGGAGATGATCTTCCGCGAGGCCGGCATCTACGTCCTCGTGGCCACGATCCCGGTGAGCGCGGCCGGGCTGCTGTCCGGGGTCACGGCGTCGTGGTTCTGGCGATGCGCGCGGTGGTTGCTCGTCTGCATCGTGATGAAGCCCGCCCTGGCCCTGGCCCTCGTGCTCGGGATCGCGATCTCCGGCGGCGCCGAGGGACTGTCCGGCCTGCTCGCCGGCATCGGCGTGTTGATCATCTCGATCTTCTGCCCGTTCGTGTTGTTCCGCTTGTTCGCGTTCATCGACCCCAACAGCGACGCGGGCGCCGCGTTCCGCGACACCCTGAGCTCGGCCGGCATGGACTCCTACGGCCGCAACAACCCCGCCATGCTCGCCGGAAGCGCGCTCGACGCCGCCGGCGGTAGCCGGGGCGGAGGCGGCGGCCAGGGCGGAAACGCGGACGGCGACGAGTCGAACGCCGGAGAAGATGCCACGACCGGCCGCTTCGACGAAGCCGAGGCCGAGTACTCCGACAAGAAGATGGACGAGAGCGGCGCAGGCCGCTCCTCCGGCACCGGTGCCTCGGGCGGCAGCGCGGGCTCCGACAGCGATCCCGACGCCGTACCCGAAGGCGGGTCCTCCGCCGGAGCCGATCCCTCCGCCGACCATGGTTCGGCCGCCGGCGGGGACCGGCCTTACGCCAACAGCGGCTCGGTTGTGTCGTCCGGCCCTGACACGGGTCCCTCCGGCGACTACGGCGGCGACGACGACCACGGTGGCTCGCACGGACCCGGCAGCACACCTCCTCCCGACGGCGGGGGCGGCGGTGGCGGTGGCGGTGGCGCTGACCCCAAGGACGGTGGCCCCAAGAGCAGTGGCGGCGGCGGGGGAGCCGCTGCCGGAGCGGAGGAAGCGGCGGTGGTCGTATGAGCAGGCGGATCTACCGGGGACTGGGCCGGCGCGAACACGCGGGCTGGATCATGGGCCTGACCCCGGTCCAGGCCATGACCTGTGTCCTTCTCGGTGCCCCGGTCCTGTGGTCGGTCAGCGCTGGGCGGTTTACCGACGCCGCGATTCTGCTGCTGGTGTGCGGCACGCTCGCTGTGCTCGTCGTCGTGCCGATCCGCGGCCGCCCCGCGATGCGCTGGCTGGGCCACCTCGTCCTGTACGAGCTCGGCGTCGTCACCGGCTGGTCGCGGTGGCAGTCCAAAGCCGCCGCGGGAGCGGTTGTCGATCCTGACGAACCGGACCTGCCCGGAGTGCTGCAGCGCGTCGCGTTCCCGGACGGGCCGCAGTTCCGTGACACCGGCCGGGTGTGCCTGATCCACGACACCGCCGAGGGCAGGTGGGGCGCGGCCGCACGCCTGACGCACTCCGGGGTCGGCATGCTGTCCGACGAGCAGTGCGAGCGCCTGGCCAACCGGCTCGGCAACCTGCTGCTGTCGCTGGGGCACCGCGAGGTCGTCGACCGGCTCAGCCTGCTGGTCCGCACGGTCCCCGACGACGGCGCCGAGCACGAGGTCTGGCGCGCCGCCCACGCGGTCGCCGACGCCCCCGCCCTGGCTCGCGAGGCCAGCAGCGAGCTGGACCGCATCATCGGCAGCGCCAGTGTCCGGCACGAGGTGTTCGTCGTGGTGTCCGGGCCCGAACACGCGCTGCGCAAGCCTGCGGCCGCAGCCGGTGGTGGTGTCGACGGCCGCGCGCTCGCGCTGTACCGGGTGCTCGACGGCCTGGAGGACCCGCTCAAGGCGCTCGGTGCCCGCACCATCGAGTGGCTCGACGGCCCGAAGATGGCCGAAGCCCTGCGCACCGGGTTCAACCCGGCCGCGCGCGCAGCCCTCGCGGTCGCTCACGAACGCCGCACCGGTGGCCGCGGCCTGGAGAAGGCCGCTGCTGGACCGACTTCCGCGCCGTCGCCGGCCGCCCGCTCCTACAGCCACGACGGCTTCACGACGGTGAGCTACTCCGTGCTGATGCCCGAGGGAGGAGGCACGCTGTTCGGGTCGCTGGGGCCGCTGCTCGCGGTCCGCACGGCGGGGGAGCGGCGCACCCTCGCCGTGCACTACGAGGTCCTCGACGCCCGCCGGGCGCAGCGCGCGGTGCGCGGAAACCGGTTCCGCACCGGCGTGATGCGCGATATGAAGGCCCGCAAGGGGTTCAGCACCACCGCGATGGACGAGCGCGACGCGCACGGCGCGCTCACGCAGGAACGCGCGGTCGCCGCCGGGCACTCGATGGTCAGGTTCGCCGTGGCGTCCTCGGTCACCGTGCCCAGCGGCTGGAACGTGGAGGACCACGCGGCGAGGCTGGAGAACGACGCCTCCGGCCGATTCCGGCTGCTGCGGTTGGAGCTCGCACAGGACTCCGGGTTCGTGGCCGCTGTGCTCCCGATCGGGCTGGGTCTTCCCCGGCAGCGAGGAGGCCTGCTGTGAGCAGGCGAACCGGCCGTGAACGCAGCGCGGCGCAGCTGCTCGCCCAGTTCGGCGCGCTTCCCACGACCACCGCACCCGCGCCGCGACGCGCCCGCGGCGGGCGGGAACGCGTGAACCGGCCGATCGCACCCCGTCGAGGCCGGGCACGTCCTGGTGAGGGCTGGTCGCCGGTTGAAGCTCCGCTCGCGGTCTACCAGGCCGCGACCAGTGAGATCGGTGGCCTGTACCCGCTGCTCGCCTCCGACGGCGTGCCCGCCGTCGGAGCGCGCATGGGCTACGACACCCTCAGTGGCGGTGCCTTTTACTGCCACCCCGTCGAGTGGGTGCTGCGCGGCGGCATGGCCACCAACCCGAACCTCGTCGTGTTCGGTGAGCCGGGCCGGGGCAAGTCCTCCACGATTGCGGCGTTCCTGCTGCGGATGATGCTGTTCGGGCACCGCACGCTCATCGCCGGAGACGTCAAAGGCGAGTACAGCCCGCTGGTCAGGGCCCTGGGCGTCACTCCGATCGCACTGGGCCGGGGCAGCCCCGCCCGCCTCAACGCCCTCGACCTCGGCCCCCTGCGTCAACGCTGGTCCGAGTGGACGGCCGACCGGCAGCGCGAAGAACTCGCCGGCGTGCTGGGCCGCTGGACCAAGCTCCTGGTCGCCCTCGCGGAGGCCCAGGGCTACACGCCCACCGTCACCGACGAGGCCGTGCTCTCCGCGGTGCTGCGCCGCCTGGTCGGCGCCGACGACGGCTACACCGAGCTGCGTCCGATCACCATCCCGCAGGTCCAGCACGAACTCGCCGACCCCGACGACGCGCTGTGGCGCGACTGCCGGTTCGCTGACCGCCGGCAGTTCCTCGACATGCTGCGGCCGATCACCGACGCACTCGGCAACCTGATCACCGGGCCACTGGCCGGGCTGTTCGACGAACCCACGAACTTCCTGCTCGACTGGGACGCACCCGTGCAGTCGATGGACCTGTCGCTGCTGCGCTCACGCGGAGACCAGGCCATCGCCGTCGCCCTGACCTGCCTGGGCTCGTGGTCGAGCATGGCCACCGACCTGCGAGCCGGAGGCGAGATCCGGATCGTGGTCCGCGACGAGATGTGGCGGCAGCTGCGCCTGGGCCTGCGCGCGGTGCAGGCCGTCGACTCCGAGCTGCGGCTCTCCCGCGTCGAGCAGGCCATTCAGATCCTCGTGGGGCACAAGCCTTCGGACTTTCTCTCAGTCGGCGCCGCCGGCTCACAGGAAGTCGCGATCGCCCGCGATCTGCTCGCCCTGTGCTCCACCCGCGTGCTGCTCGGCCAGTCCACCCGCGTCGCTGACGAACTCGCTGACGCTCTCGGGCTGTCCGAGCGAGAACAGGACGTCATCACCGGTTGGGCGATGGAACGCCAGGGCCGGGCACTGTGGAAGATCGAGACCACTCCCGGTTTCAAGGTCCAGACCGTGCTCTCGCCGGCAGAAAAGCGGATCTTCGACACCAACGCGCAGCTCCGCACACCAGCGCTGAGCAACGGCGGCCGCGATGGCTGACGCATCGAGGGCGCATCCCGACTCGCCACCAGCCGAACTCCCTGGCCTGCGCCAAGGCCCCGAGGAATCGCCGAGTCCCCAGACCGCAGAGGCGCTGATCGAGGCCACGCTCGATCCCGGCCAGCTGCTGCAGATCAAGGCAAGCGCCCTCAACGCCGAGGAAGCGATTCGGGATCCGGACGCCGTGCGCGCGTACGAGGCCAAGATCAAAGCGGAACTCGGGGCCAACGTTCACTGGACGGCGTACTCCGACACCCATGAACGCGCACACGCGGCGTGGCACCAAGCGATCCGGGACAAGTCCACCGAGCTCGGCGTCGGAGCCGGCGCCTACTTCCACTCCGATCCCGACGAGGTCACCAACTGCGACGCCACATGCGCGACCAAGTGGCCCGAGGTCACCGCGGTCGCCGACGAAGCCCACCCCTACGACCTGCACCTGACCATGCACACCTACTTCGAGCCCCACGACCTCCCAGCGGACGAACCGGAAGTCTTCCTGCAACAGGCACCCAGCAGCCGTTTCGCGGACGACGACGAGTGGCTGCGATCAGTGCTGGAGGCCGAGCAACCGGTCACCGACATGGACACCGGAATGGGGACTGGGTACTGATGCGCCAGCAACCTGACATGCGAATCCGTGCTGCTGGTTCTTCGCGCCGGCGTCGCCGAAATGCTCACGCAGAGCGTCCAGCCACCCCGGTCCGCAGCTGGACGGGTAGGTCGCGGTGACGGCACCCGGAAGGCTCTCAGCACCGGCCGTCGGTGGGATCGCGGCCGTCTTGTACCTGGTCGTCGTAGTACCGGCGCTGATGATCGCCACCGTCCTGGTGTCGGCGACCAGCGCGCTCACCGCCGCGGCCGCCTCGTGCACCTCGCTGGCCACCGGATTCGGTCCAGGCGGTGTGTCCCAGCAAGTCGGAGACCAGCAGTATTCCGCCGAGCAGCTCACCAACGCCCAGACGATCGTAGGTGTCGCGGTCAGCCGCAAGCTGCCCCGACGAGCCGGCGTGCTGGCCGTGGCCACGGCGATGGTCGAGTCCGAGCTGCGCAACCTCGACCACGGCGACCGCGACTCGCTCGGGTTGTTCCAGCAGCGGCCCAGCATGGGCTGGGGCAGTCCGGCACAGCTGCTCGACCCGGTCTACGCCACCAACAAGTTCTACGACGCGCTGCTTGCCGTGCCCGACTGGCCGACGAAGCCACCCGGTGAGGCCGAACAAGCCGTCCAGCGCTCCGGCTTCCCCGAGCGATACGGACCACGCGAACCGGCGGCCGCCGCCCTCGTCGAGAAGTACTGGCAGGGCCCGGACAACCCGGTGCCGCCCACCTCGGGCACAGGACCCGCGCAACAGGTGGACCTGGCGTACGGAGGCTGCCCGGACAGAGGCGGCGGCGAGCGCGTCGAACTCGACCCGGCAACGCTTCCGCCCGACTTCGCCCTGCCCGAGCATCCACAGCAACGCGTTGCCGTGGCCTACGCGCTGTCCAAGGTCGGCAGGCCCTACGTGTGGGGGGCGACCGGCCCGGACAGCTTCGACTGCTCCGGACTCACCCAGACCGCGTGGGCCCAGGCCGGCGTGGCGATCTCCCGCACCACCTACACCCAGATGTATGACGGCGTCGCCGTCGGCTCCCTGGCCCAGGTGCAGCCCGGGGACCTGCTGCTCATACCTGGCTCGGACGGCACCGCTGCCCGGCCCGGGCACGTCGCGATGGCGATCGGGCACGGCTACGTCGTCGACGCCTACGACAGCGACCACGGAGTCATCCTCACCCGGCTGGAGTCCAGGGCGGCCAGCGTCGTCGCGATCCGCCGCGTTATCCCTGGCACCGGAGAACCGGGAGGTGACCCCCGGACATGACCAGCCGCATGTCACCGGCCGGCGACCGCGACCTGGCCCTGATGGGCCTGATCGGCGCCGTGCTCGTCGTGCTCGCCGCGGCCGCAGCCGCCCTGATGTTCGGGGCGACGGTGAGCACCGCGCTGCTTGGCGGCCCCTGGCGGATGCCAGCCACCGGCAGGTGGCTGACCGGCGTGTTCGAGGTTGTCGCGAATCCAGGACAACCAGCAGCCGCGTTGGGGGAGCCGTGGGCGAGCACGCTGACCGGGCACACGGGCTGGTACTGGACGGTCACCGTGCTGCTGCTGCTCGCGCAGGCCACGCTCGTCGTCGCGGTCGTGATCCCGCTGTGGCGCCGCTTCGGCCCGGTACAGCCCGGCCACGCCCGCCGCGCGGACATCCACGCCGAGCTCTCGCTCGCGGCCGCGCGCCGCACCGCCGCCTGGACCCGGCCGGACCTGACACGGGCGCAAGCCCAGCGGGCACCGATCGACGAGGTGGCCGCACCGCTGCACCTCGGCCCCGACGGCCGCACCCCGCTGTGCACGCCGCTGGAGAACCCCAGCGGCACCCTCGCGCCCACCCAGTCCGGCAAGTCCCGCCAGGACCTGGTGCACAAGGCGATCGCCGCGCCGGGAGCCCTGCTGTGCTCGACCACCAAGCCCGACCTGCTCGAACTCAGCGCGCTGATGCGCGCCGCGCGGCACCCGAACGCCCCGGTCATGCTCGCCGACGCCACCGGCGCGGTGTCCTGGCCGGCGAAGATCCGCTGGTGGCCGATGCAGGGCTGCCACGACGTCCAGGTCGCCTACCAGCGCGCCTCGACCATGGTCGAGGCCGCCTCGGTGGGCATGGACGGCGTCGGCGGAAACGACCGCGTGTTCCGGGACCGGGCGAAAGTCGTGCTGCAGTCCTACTTCCTCGCGGCCGCCGTGCACCGCCGCGGCGTCGACGACCTGGTGCGGTGGGCGACGAGCAAACCGATCGACCAGGAACCGGTCAGGCTGCTGCGCGAGGCCGGACTCGACGACTACGCGCGCAACCTCCGCTCGGAGATCGGCATGGTCGCCGAAACCTCCGACGCGGTCTGGCTGTCGGTGCGCCGTGTGGTCGAGCCGTTCATGGACCCGGCGATCCGCGAGCTGTGCAGTCCGGCGCCGGGGGAAGACTTCGACGTGCAGGACTTCCTCGCGCGGCACGGCTCGCTGTACCTGGTCGCCGGGCAGCACCAGGCCGCGCAGGCAGCGCCGATCCTCACCGCGCTGGTCGAGCACTGGCTGACCACCGCCCAGGAGATGGCGCTGCACACCCCGTACCGGCGCCTGGCCCCACCGGCCACCGCGATCCTCGACGAGGTCACCAACGCCACGCCGGTGCCGCAGCTGCCCGCGATCGTGTCCGACTCCGCCGGCCGCGGCGTGCTGATGCACTGGGGCGCCCAGTCCATCGCCGCACTGGAAGAGACCTTCGGCAGCCAGCGCACCCGCCAGCTGATGGACAACACCACCACCCTGACCGTGTGGGGCGCGATCAAGGACCGCAGCACCCTGGAGTGGGTGTCGTTGCTGACCGGGCACCACGATCGGCGCCGCTACCAGCAGCAAAGCGACGGACTGCTCGGCCACGCCCGAACCTCGGTCGGAGTCGAGACCGTGCCGACCTACCGGCCTGGCGACGTCCGCCGTATTCGACGCGGTCGCGTCCTGGTTATCCACCGCCATCTTGACCCGGTCCTCGCCCGCACCCTCGACGTGCGCAAACGCCCGGACTGGCACGTTATCCGTGAACACGTCGAAGCCGTGCGTGCCGGTGCGGTCCCGATCGGACCTGACGGCCTCGCCCAGGCGACACCGCCTGCGGCGGACCAGATCGGGCGGCTTGCCTCATGAGCGCCGGCGAACCCGCGGACAGTGGTGGGGGAGCAGGGGATCGGGACGCACAGATCACAACCCTGATCAACCTCGCCGAAACGCTCAAGCGGAAGCTCGCACGCCTCGAACTCAAGCTCAACGAGCTGGCCGCACGCATCCCGGCCGAGACCCAAACCGAGGAAGAGGACCCGGCGGCACCGGCGGCATGGGTGTGGTTCATCCCGCCAGCGGCCGCCGAGAACGACCCTGGTGGAGACGAGGATCCGCGGTTCACCGTCGGCAACTTCGTCGCCTGGTACAACGTCACCTTCGTCGGCGTCGACGGAGGACGTGCCCGGCCGATCCCACCGTGCTGGCCACAGCACCCCGGCCTGGCGATGGAGATCGCTGCCCTCGCCTACACCTGGCGAGCAGCCAACATCGGACCCGCGGCCACCGAACGCGACGCCCAGCAGTGGCTGCACCAGTGGCGCCCCGGCTTCGCCGACAGGCTCGCCCGCGACTGGGTTCATCCCGACTGCCTCGACAGCGACCACCGCGACGAGCAGGCGGTGCGAGCCAACCGATTCGAACTCGCCGCGCAGATCGCCGACGAACCCACGCCGGAGCCGTAGAACCCGGTTCGACGATGCAGCTGAGGGCTCTGTGTTCAAGAACCTTCGAGCGATCAACGGTGCCCGCGTGTCGATGAAGCGGAGCGACGAGCGCGGGGACGTTAAGGTGCCGCACATCGCTCAGCACGCCACGGGGAATCGGTGGGCTGAGCAGCATGAGGTCATCGTCATTGACGCGTTCGAAGACCTCGACGTGTCCGCGGACAAGGTCTCGCCGTTCAACCGGCCGGACCTCAAGCCACTCGTGCTCTCCGACCAAGTCGTCTCGTCGCGCTGGGTCCGCACCCAGCGCTAGACAGCCAGGGGCTTCACGTCAGGCTTCGGAATCGCCTGAGATTGCCGAAGCCGGCTGCCATGCGACCGCGTCCGGAAGCTGTCCGTTCGACTCCGCGAACTGCACGACCGCGCGCCGAATTACGTCGATCGGGTAGAGCGACGACGGCGGGAAGTCGCGCGTCTGGTTCATGTGGTCGAAGTAGACCCGCTCTGCCAAGTCCTGCTCGAAGCTGCTCGGTGCGGCGAGGGTGTAGCAGCCGTGTTCGGCCTGCGGGCCGCTGAAGTACAGCGCGCCCAGCTCCTTGTGCAGGCCCACATCAAGGATCGAACCCTGATAAGGGTCGTCCGCGTCCAGCACCTCGAACATGATCGGGTAGTCGACCGTTCCACGGGCCTGGTCAAGCAACGCCCACAGTTCCTCAGGCGACTCGACACGAGTGGGCTCGGTGGCGTCGCTGTTCCACCACACCTCTAGCGCCACGGCGACTTCACCCCTCCCCGATAGGTCTTCCTCTTCACTCCGGCACCCGTCACCTCGAACACCGTGAGTGCGCTGCCTTCGGGCAGCAGCACCGGCACCAGCGTGTCACACCCGAACGGCCCCTCGCACACGCTGTTGTTGATGACGACCATCGCTTCCCTAATCCCGGAATCGGCCATGTGCACCGCAAGCTTGATCTCAACATCCGACGTCGTGACTGGAGCACGGCGGGCACCGAGTTCCACGAGCTTCTGATCCGCCCGTGCTGATAGCGCGTCCTTCCCGCTCACGATCGCCTCCTCGGCACCTTCTTCCGCGCCTGGGGTGAACCACCGGCCGTGCGTCTTCTGACCCGCACCGCGCTGCACAGGGGGAGGAAGCGCCTCCTTGATCCTCTTCAGCCAGCGCGGTAGGCCACCACCACCACCACCACCGCCACCACCACCGCCACCACCACCGCCACCACCACCGCCACCGCCGCCGCCACCACCACCACCACCACCACCACCCGACGCCACTTCGAGCCCGTAAAGGATTCCTTCAACACCAGACATCGCATCGCCGAGGGCGCCATGCAGTTCGCCGATGCCCGCAACCGCTTGCGTGAACTGTGCCGTCACGGCTTCGACATCTGCCTGCAAAGTGCCGGCGCCCGCGACCGAAAGTAGCTGTCGGGCGCCTTCGGCTAGCTCCGCAGCATTCTGAAGTGCCGTGCCCGCCTCCGCGGCCTTGTTGAGCACCTTGTTGAGACCGTCGCCGACCTCCCCGATCGATGCCACACCGCGCCCCCTTCTCACGATGCGCTGATGGTTGCACGAGCCACCGACAACCGAAGGCCCCACAGGCTCGCCGGCCTGCGGGGCAACGGTTCCAGGTATTGCCTATCGACGCAGCGCCAATCGGCCTCCTCTCGGCGGTGGTCTGGGAGCGCGACGCCTACAGCGCGTTCGCCCAGGTTTCGATTGCCGTTGCGGCGGGATGGACCAAGCTGGTCAGGTTACTGATTCCGATTGACCCGATTGCGTCCCAGGCGGCAACGGCTTCAATGGCGTAGGGGCTGAACGCGCCGGTCGAATATTCTGTCAGCTTGGCGAGTACCTCGTTCACATACTCGTCATACGGCTGAATGAGGCCAAGTCCAAGATCACTTCCGGCGATCTCCAGAAGTCCGGCCTTGATCACGGCTAGATTAGTCATTTTTTGATCGACCGCAGATCGAACAGTTGTGTTTTCGCGGTCCCACTAGGGCCGTAGAATTTCAACGGATTGCTCCAATTCTCCTGCTGGGTTCTGCTCCATGCCGTGCCGGAGTGTTGCGCGTATGCCCCGTCATCATCAGCGTGCACTCGATCTTCCGGAAGATTCGGCCAATAAGAATAAGATCGGCGTTATCCCGCGCAAAGTGCCACGGAGTCGGTATGACCACTATGCCAACGCCGAGCTGCCGAACGGCGCTGATCATCGACCGAAAGCCCGGGCGCGATTGAGCCGGGGCGTTTCCGGTGTCACTGAACGTCGAAACCAGTATCAGGTTCCTGTCCGAGCAGTACGCCGAAATCTCTTTCAGGTATTCCTGGCGTTGTGATAGCGGTCCCGACCCGGAGCAGAAGTATCCATACGCCGGGATAGCGGTGTCGTTCGCGATGGATGATCGAACTGTGAGCACTGGCTTCTCCGGGAACGATAGGTTGCTACAGACCGCCCTTGTTTGACCTGAAGGTGTGCATGTAGAGCATGCTGCACATGTCGTCTTCACTCATGTGCCGCAGAATATGGAAGCCGTGGCGCTCGTCGAATCCTGGCATCAGGTAGTGCAGGACGTCATCGACACTTTCGAAGAACCCTACCGGCTTGCCGTTCATCCTGAGAATAAGGCAACCGAGCGGCTCGATGCCGCCGTTGAAAAATTCAATACCCCAAGCCAATACATTTCTGACTTCGAGGCCGCCGATGACCTTTCCCTGCGTCCAGCAGACGGCGAACAGCCGTGGCCAGGCGGTCCAATCTTCGGCTTCGTCCGAGATGTCTGGGAGAGGAAACGAGCCCTCCGGAATCATCACGAGCGGTAGATAGGTGACCGCGTACCCGGACTCCCCGACGGGATCTGATCCTGTAGGAGGCTTGCGGAACTTGATGGTCGATCCAGCATGCACGCCCATGCGCATCGTCACGACTTCGACAGCGTCCTCGAACGTCCGCACCCGAGGGAAGTCGACAGCATCTCCTTCGGGCGTGGCTGTCGACGCCGAGACACTCAACTTCCGGCGGCCAAGGTTACTCAGTCGATAGCCGATGGACTTCGGCTTCAAGATCAGACCGGCCCGAACAAGGTCGTCCAGCACCTCATCGAGCCTCTTGAGCGGTCCTCGCACCTCAAGCCACAAGGAGTTGCGCCACCACTGCCGGCCACCGTCCTGAGCGAACAGGCTGAGAACCCGTTCCCGCAGCTCGGCAGGATACGGCTGACGTGGGCGGCCGAAGCCAAGGCGCCGCAGAAACTTCATCTACGATCCAATTCACTCCGCACGCGGCTAGGCGTGCACTGGTGCCCTTGAGCAGATTCGAACCGCTACTGAGACTCTTTTAAGGAGCTTGCCTCTGCCAATTGGGCTACAAGGGCCGGTATTTCAGTTCTCATGTCCGATGAGGAAAAGTTGCACCCTCCGGTCTCCGAACTCAATGAAGACCTGCTGCCCTTCGCAGGCGATGGCGTTATAGAGAGTATTTCCATACCAAAGCACGCGGTGAATCGCCTCGGTCACGCTCACTCCGTCACGCCGCATGACTTCTTCTATTCCAGACCAGTTTCCAGGGCTGATGTTCACAGTCAGCCGAACGCCGTCATCCTTGCTCACGGCCACCCCGCTTGCCGTGTCGCTCAATCAGGGAAAGGAACGGCAGAAGGATTTCGGCACTGCGGATTCGGCCGCAAAGCTCCTCTGCCGCGTCGTAATCGCGACGCGGCAGAGAACCACGGAGAAGGCCATACCGAATGAGGGTGGAGCAGCGAGACAGTTCTACCACTTGAACGTGATACGTCGTCATGATGATGTCGAGCAGCTCCGGGGCATCGTGTCCCGCCGGCTCGAAAGCCCTCAGCTCCAGATAGACGCGCTGGGCGCCCAGCGCGTCCTTCAAACTGACAGGGTCCAGCCCGAGCTGCCTGCCAATCCTTTTCGTCCGGAGAAACAGGCGCGTCCGCAGTACCAACGTGCTCGCGTATCGCGATGCGATATATGCACACTGGGAACGATCGGGTTCGATGACGAAAGACACAGATTTTCCTCGGCTCGTAAATGCGGATGAGCGCTTCCCGGCTACACGGCGAAGCGAGAGCCGTGCTCCTTGTGCCAGGCCGGAAACCTCATCCTCATATAGCGACCCAGCTCCCGCTTGACGTCGGCATTGTCTACCCACTTGGACGGCGTAGCGAAGTGATCAATCTTCCGAAGTGTCTCCCGCTTGTCTCGGAAGTCCCCGCTGAAGACCTCCATATAGCTGTTTTCCTGGCTCCATCTGATGGAGATGTTCACTTCTGGTATGAAGTCCCAAGAGATTACATAAGCCTTCTGTTTGTTCGTGGCGGGCGACATGTCACCACGCCGGATTCCGGTCGCCCGACCACGAAAGCCCATGCAGGAGCTGAACCTTCGCCTCGCGCAAAAGGAACGCTGTCTCCGCGGCGTCGTGCGCGGCCAGGCGTGCCATGCGGCAACTCGACCAAAAGGCCGCGATCTCCTCAGGAACGTCTACTACGTCGCCGACCTCCAAGGGCCAGATTGGCAACAACACGTGAACTTTCACTTCTCCCCCGACGGGCGCGAGCGCTGCTTCAGTGATGGCCTGGTTGGACATCAGGCCGAGTGGAGATTCCCCGTGCGGGCACGAAAATCGTGCTGACCGAGCCAGCACGACGCCCTGCGTCGATCCGCCACGGTGTCTGCGATCCGGGCGAAGACCGTCACGAGCGCCCAGTCCAGGCACAACCAACCCACGACGTCATTCCTGGCCTCCACCGGCGAACTGCTTGCGCCCTGCGCCTGGAAGACGGCGAGGCCGGTTTACGGGGGTACCGACCTCGCCGCCGCTAAAGGGCGGGCGCACGACGGAGCGCGATCCTGCTCGGGGCAGCCGCGCTCGGAACGTCGTCGCCCGCCGCGAAACCCGACGCCGCGCCGCCGGGAGTCAATATTTCGGGATGCCACGGCGGTCATCGCCCGCCCCGTGTCCCGAAATAGGTACAAATGCTTTCCCTTAGTCTGCGAATACCGTCCAGCATTGGGTCAAACAGAAACCTCAATTGCACGAACTCGTCACAGGGGGCGCAGCCACCCCAGGCATGCCACAGGCGGTATAGGTATGCCGCAGTGAATCCGCAGGCGAGACCCAGCATCGCGAGCAATACCCCAGCGAGCACCGACACACCTCCTGACCGTTCGAACCGCAAAGCCTGCGTTCGACTTCCTCGTGTCTTGATCGAGCAGGCGAATTCGAAGGTAAGCGGAATCGGGAACCTGGAGTGACAGTGAAGTGACAGTCCGTTCGGGTGATGGGCTGACTAGGTACCCTTGAAGGAGGCGGCGACAACCTGCCACCCCACCGGGAGGACTCGTGACGAACTCGACCGGCGTCGGTGCGAACATCGCGCGGGCACGCAAGCTCCGCAGCTACACCCAGGACCGGCTCGCCCGCGAGATCGGCTACTCGGTTTCGATGGTGCGCAAGGTGGAGCGCGGCCTTGAACCTGCCGCTCCCGCGTTCCTGTCCGCCTCAGCCCGAGTCCTCCGCGTGAGCGTCGACGAGCTGACCGGCGCTCCATACCAGGACACCATCGAGCGCAACGGCGGACTCGACGGACTTAGCGAACTTCGCGCCATCCTCGCCGAGGGGCTGCACGTACGGGCGATCGAACCGCTGGCACTCAACGAGCTGGCCGCAGAGCTGGACCGTGTAAACCTGAACTACCGCAACGACAAGGGCAAGCAGGCGCTCGCGAAGCTCCCGATCGTCATCAGGCAGCTCCATGGCGCGCTCTACAACGCCACAACCGACGCCGAGCGGGGCGCGGTGTACTCGTTGCTGTCGAGCGCGTATGTCACCGCAGAACGCATCGCACGCCGGTTCGGCCACCTACCGCTGACCACCCCGACGCTCGACCGGCTCGAAGTCTTCGCCGAACGCGCGGACGACCCGCTGTACGCCAGCCAGGCGCTGATGAAGCGAGCGCGGGTCCTGATGTATCACGACAGCTACGACGTGGGCCTGTCGCTCGTTGAGCAAGGACTCGCCCTGGTTGAGGGTAGCGACGAGAAAGCCCTCGCGGTCCGCGGGTACGGCCACCTCGCCGGCGCGATCGTGGCGGCGCGCGGCCGTAAACCGGACGTTGCGCGAGCCCACATCGAGGAAGCGCGGAGCGTCGCCGAGCACGTCGAAGGGGAGTCCGACGCATACGGAACGCTCTTTGGCCGAGCGAACGTCGGCATCCACTCCGTGGCGGTCGAGTTGGAGTCCGGCGACCCCGCCACCGCAGCTCGCGAAGGCTCGGCCCTGCACCTTCCTAAGTCGATTGCGCCGCCGCGCGCCGGCCACCACTGGCAGGACACCGCACGGGCTTATCTGCTGGCTGGCGACCCAGCACGGTCTCTTGCAGCGCTCGGCCGCGCTCGGAAGGTGGCTCCCCAGCAGACGCGGCTGCACCCGATGGTCCGGGAAACCCTTCGGGGCATCGCGATGCTTGAGCGCCGGAAGTCGGACACCGTCTCGAACTTCGCCGACTGGCTCGGTCCGAACGCCGTGCTCTGAGTTGAGGAAGCCCACCCGACCAACGCATAATCGAACATGTGATCGAAGGGCTCGGCAGTCGCGCGGAACCCCCGCGCAAGGCGGGCCGCGTCGTTCGCTGCCACCCCAAAAAGCTGGTCTGGATTCATCTCGACAAGGTGAACCCGATCGACGGCGCACCTCGATTCGCCTTCCCGGCAGGGCTTGATCTTCAATCGCGCGTGCCTGGCGAGCTGCACTTCTGGCAGATGACGACCACTGGCCACTGGGCGGGGTTCGTGTCGTATCGGATCTCGCAGGAGGGCGACGGCGGGCTGCCCATGTCGCACATGGTCATCGAGACCGCACTGGAACCCCGCGAGGACGCTCCCGCCCGGCCGGAGCAGCGCCGTCGGGGTCACTGACGCTACAGCCGCGGGCGCTACGATGGACTTCCTCGACCGCTCTGCTAGGCGGCGAGGAGCAGCACTTAGCTGAGCAGGGAGTGCATGGACACTTCTGCGCTTAGGCATCGGAGATGAGCGAGCACGCAGTAGCGAGCTGCGGGTTCGCCGGCGCGTCAAGGTCCCTGATCAGGGCCGCCCGAAGTTGGCGCGCTTGCATGACCCTTCCATGAGCGGCATCGCGCAGGTGGTCGAGCGACAGCACCGCCGCGGCCACCGAGTACGCGGACTTCGGCAGGAAGCGGCGCCGGCCCGCTCGTTCCGACGGGCCCAGCGGCGGCCGCCCCGTCCATCGCGCTCGACCGGCACCTCGGTGATGTCAGGCCCGCCCGCCGGAGAGGCAGGGAATCGCCGGTGCCGACCTGCGGCGGTGCTGCGGGCGATCTGGTCAGTACCCGAGGCCTGCGTCGAGGTCGGCGCGTTCGTCGATCTCGTGCAGGTCGTCGTAGCGGTCCAGTTCTTCGGCGACTTCGCCGCGCTCGGCGTCCAGGCCGCGGGCGTCGGCGAGTGCTTCAGCGTCCTCGCCGAGGTCTTCGACGCGCTCGATGACGTCGTCGCGGAGCGCGTCGAGGCGTGCCTGGTTGCGCGAGAACTGGTTCTCGGGCGTGGTCATGGTGGTCCTCCACTGGTCGTTGAGGGTGGTCCATCCCTGGGCGCGGGCGTTGGTGCCGGGTGGTTGAGGACCGAGCGGGACATCCGCGCTGGGTGTGGTGATGCGGTAGGTCTCGCGGTAGGCGGCGACATCGCCGACGAGCTCATCCCACCTCGCCGCGGCCGCCGGGTCGGTGGGCCGCGGGCCGAAACCACGTGACCAGTCCGGCTGTACTTCGGTGACGTTCTCGCGCACCTGGGCAGCGCGGTCGGTGATGGCTTCGCCGAGCAGGGCGAGGTGCTGGGCGAGTTCCGGCCGGTCGGCCAGCACCTGCGGTGCGGGGGCGTGAAGCCAGGGGAGTGGGCCGCGCTCGTGCGCGGGCTCGCCGGGGGGATCGGCACGCTGGACGCGTTGCTCGACCAGCCGGTACAGCACGGCGGCGGGATCGCGGGCGCTGTCGAGGCCGGTCAAGCTGTCGGCGTCAGGAACGACCTGCTCCACAGTCCAGCCCTGTGCGTGCGCCTGCCGGAGAAGCCACCGCACCGCAGGTTCGGCGTCCTGGCCCAGCGCGGACGGGACGCGGGTGGCGAGCACGTCGGTGATCCGGTCGTCGAGGTGTTCCGCGATGGCCGCTCGCGTGCCGCGTTCATAGCGGCGCACCAACGTGTCCAGGCGTTCCTCGGCTGCCGGCGCGGTGAGCAGCTCATCGCCGCTGATCACCGCGATCAGCTCGTCGAGGTCGAGGTCGTCGGTCAGGACGTTCGTGGTGCCGGTGTTTTCGAAGGTGCCGGCCTCGTCGGCGATCGGTGGTCCCCACCTGCTGATGAGGCTGCGCCACGCTCGTGCGCTCAGGCCCTGGTTGTCCGGTTCCGGACCGAGGGGATGCTCGGGGTCGTTGGTGGTGACGCCGTGGCTCTCGCGGTAGGCGGCACCGAGTCCGGCGAGTTCGTCCCAGTGACGTGCGGCGTGGGGGTCGTCGAGTGGCCGGGGTCCGAGGCCTGCTGTCCACACGGGTTCGTCGGCGAGCGCCGTGGCGCGCAGCTCGTTGACGCGGGCGCCGATGGCTTCGTTCACGCGGTCCAGGTAGTCCAGCAGCTCCGGTGTTTCGGTGAGCTGCTGGTGGTTCGGGTGTGCCAGCCAGGGCACGGCCGGGTGCCATCCGGCGCCTTGGTCGCGTTGGCCGCGCAGCGCGGAGTCCAGCGCCACGACGGTGAACTGGTGGTCGGGCAGCGGGTCGGCGATCGGTTTCGCGGCGAGCCAGCGCGCGGCCTCGGTGATCGCGGCGTTCGCGTCGAGGCCCTCGTTCGCGGCGGCGGCCGCCATCTGCCACACCCTCTCCCACGTCGGGTCCTCGACCGCGGCGTCGGGCTGGTGCTGCTCGATGATGACGCGCCAGCGGTTGGTGGCATCGAGCGTCGGGGCGGCGGTGCGCGCCGGCGCGGGGGTCTGCGCGACGCGTTGCTGGATCCGCCACTGCAGCACGGCGGCGGCGTCGTCGACCTCGTCGCCGGCGACCGGGCCGCTGGCCACCGCGGCCAGCACGAGGTCCTCAGGCTGCCAGCCCAGGCTGTGCGCGGTGCGCAGCGTGGCCCGCAGCGCCGGGGCGGCGGGGTTGTCGATCAGGTCGGGGACGTGCTGCGTGAGCGCCGCGTCGACCTGCTCGTCGACACCGAGCGTCGCGACGTAGGTGTGCCGGCCGACCAGGGTGCGCAGCGACTCCGAGGCCGCGAGGGCATCGCGGAGTTCTTCGTTGGCCGAGGTCTCCGCCGAGGAGCGGGCCAGAGCGGCCTGCAGCAGGCCGCGGGCAGTGAGCGGGAGCGGCGTCTCCTGGTGGGAGTCGATGGTGTGCTGCTCGGTCTCGGCGTAGATCCGGTTCTCGTGCACCGCGCGGGTGATCAGCGTGTAGAGCTGCTCGGCGGACAGTCCTTGGGTGACGATCGCGTGCGCGGAGCCCTTGCTGGTCATGCCCTGGACACGGTTGATCGTGGCGCAGTAGGCGAGCTCGACGTCCTCGCGGATGTACTCGGCCGGGACGACGACGGTGCCGGCGTTGGCCTGGTTGCGCAGCTTCAGCGAGCCGTCCCGGCGGACGGCAAGGACGGTCCAGGTGTCGCCGTTTTTCAGGAAGTCCCGGCCGCCGAACAACGTCCTGAGCCGGTCGTTGCGGCGGGTGACGACCCAGTCGCCCCGGCTGGCGGAGGTGCCGTCGTGCAGCAGAACCGACGGGCCGCGGTCGTCGACGTCGCCACGCGTCACCCGCAGTGCGCGGGCTTCGAGGTTGAGGGCGGTGACATCTTCGTTGGTGGGGACGATCAGCAGGGACTGACGGCCGGCGTCCAAGTCAGCTCGCCATGCGCGGTGGGCTGCGTCGCGGATGGTCTCCCGGCTGCCTTCGGAGACCCAGTCCTGCGAGAAGTAGTAGTCGAGTCCGGCAGGGTCGCCGGCGTGCAGCGCGAGGGAGGCCGCGCGCTGCTCGGGGTCGTTGAACCGGACGACCTCGGTGAGCCGGATCGCGCCGTTGAGGTGCTCGAACCACCGGACGGCGCCGCCGGCCTCGACGGCGGCGAGCTGTTTGTCGTCGCCGACCAGCTTCACGTCGGCGCCGCAGCGCAACGCGTAGGCGACGACATCGTGCAGCGTGTGCGTGCCCGCCATCGACACCTCGTCGATGATCAACACGTCACCGCGGCGGAACCCGAATGCTTTCTCGACCACGCCCATCTGCTGCGCGGTGGTGACCTGGTGCAGGGTGTGCGGGTGCGCGTCGATCGACTCGGCGAGCACGTGCGCGGCCCGCGCGCTCGGTCCGAACGCGTACACCCGGCCGCCTTCGGCGCGCACCGCGTCGGCGTAGACCTTCATCGCGGTGGTCTTGCCCGCGCCGGCCGGGGCGAAGAGCAGCTGCACTCGCCGGCCTGAGGTCGCGAACCGGGTGATGGCGGTGCGCTGGCCGTGGTTGAGCTTCTTCGCGGACGCCATCGCCCTCGTGAGGGTGTCCTGGTGCAACCGGCGGCCGTCGGTGAGCCGGCCCCAGGATGCGAGCGCGGACTCCTCGCGCAAGGTCCGGCGGGTGGTGAACCGCTCGCTGTTGTGCTGAACGAACACGGACTGCCCGGAGCGGCGGCGCAGCGCACTCGGCTCCTCGACCAGCGACGGCGCCTGCAGCGAGATCAGCTCGTTCGACTGCAGCACCGTGTTCACCACGTCGGTGATCAGCGCGTCGCGGCCGCCCGCGGGCACCCGCAGATGGGCGGTTTGGCGGTGTGCCTCAGCTTCGAGGTTCCAGCGGTTGAAGTGCGAGTAGTAGTCCGAGACCATGCCCACGGTCGCGGCCGCGAGCTCGCTGACGTCGATCTCGGAGAGCGGTTCGCCGCGGCCGCCGAACACCCGCTCGCCGAGCGCGGAGACCACGTCCTCCGGCACGATCTGCTCGGCCTGCTCACGCCACAACCGCAGGTGATCGGCCAGTGACTTCGGTTCCTGCTTGCCGGCGCGGGTGCTGTACTGGGCGCGGCGGGAGATCTCCAGCATCTCCTTCGGGGCCGGTTCCCGCCCGTGGGCATGGCGGAAGGCGACGATCTGGCGGGCGCGTTCCTGCTCGACCTGCGAGGCGCGCGTGCTGAACCCGGCGAGCAGTTCGGTGGGCACGCCGTCGAGCTCCCAGGTGGGCCTCTTGAGGTCGATGCCGCCCGCGGGCTTCTCGTTCCAGACCGCGCCGTGATCACGCATCAGGTCGCGGACGCGGCTGTTGTAGAACTCCGACATCGTCACGCTGGCTGCGAGGATCGTGCGGCCGTCCAACGAGGTCCAACGACCGTCCGCGCTCTGGACCTTCGTGCTGATCGGCACGTGCGTGTGCAGGTGCGGATCACCTGCGCGGCTGTCCCAGTGCTCGAAGATCGCGGCGGCGATGCCGTTGACGTCGTGCTGGGTGTGCCCGCCCGCGCCCTTGCGGGTGTAGGCGACGGTGTTCTCCAAGTAGGCCAAGGTGTCGAGCACGGCCTGGCGGTGCACGCCCACGACCAGCTCGCGGGTCGCCGCGTCGCCCAGCGCGAACATGACGCTGACCGACTTCGGCGGGGCGAGAACCAACTCGAAGCCCGCCGTCGCGGACTTCATCGCCTTCTTCTGCTCCGTGAGCCACTTGACCAGCTCGTCGTCGGACGGCGCCCGGCCGTCGTGCTTCTCGGCGTAGGCCCGCGCCTGCACCTCGCGCCGGATGACCGCTCTCGTGGCCTCATCGATCGGCGCGCCGGGCGGCTGGTTGTTGTCGAGGTTGTGCTGCTTGTACGCCTCGATCACCTTGCTGCGCAGCTCGTCCAAGCCGTCGTACTGCGCGAACCGCGCGCCGAGTTTCGTTGCCGCCATCGCCTCGGCCGGGGTGTGGCCGGCGGCGATCATGTCCGCCTCGATCCGGGCGGCGTCCGGGTGACGCCCTTCGCCGAACAAGGCCAGCATCTGCTCGCGGCTGACTTCGCCGCTCACGCCGAGCGAGGCAGCGCCCTTGCCGAACCATTCGCCGGGCGGGTAGCCGTGCGCGAGGTAGTAGTCCGCCAGCGACTCGCCGTCGTCCAGGCCGCGGTCGGCGCACGCCACCGAGCCGGTCAGGTACGTGTACCCGCCGGGGCTCATCTTGCGCACGCCGATCACGAGATCCAGCCGAAACGGCACGTCAGCGGCAGTCCAGGAGTTCGGTGAAAAGCGTGCAAAAACTCGCTACTCGAACGATTCAGAACCGTGGCGCACTCAGAGTGCAAGAGGTGCTGTGTGCCGGCGGGTGGGCCGGAAGCGAAGGGGCGGCAGGCTGGGGTGGCGGGCTGGTGGGTGGCGGACGGCGGGTGAGGCGCTGGCGGGGCTGGTGGTGGCGTGACGGGTGCGTAGTGGGTGCGTGCACGACAAAGGCCCCCCGGCCGAAGCCGAGGGGCCTTTGCAGGCGAGTTCAGGTACAGGCGGAGCACCGAGGGAAGCGTTCACCCGGTAGCCGTCGGGGGCATGAGCGGCCGGTGAGGCGGGCTGCTTCGCGCCGTCGGGTCTCGGCCTGTGCCTTGGCGTCGCACTGTTCGCAGACGCCCCGGATGTACTGGGCGTCCGGGTCGGTGATCGGCCCTTGGCACTGCGCGCAGCGGTACGGGTTGAGTTCGTAACGGCATTCCCAGCACAGGCCGTCGTCGTTCGCGGCGGCCTTCGGGTCGTCGCAGTAGCGTTCGCGCTTGCACGCGGAGCAGTCGGGTACTGGGATTTGTGGGCGGTCGTCTTCTCCAGCCCAGCACTGGGCGAACGTGTCCCTGGTGTTCGGTGCGGTGTGTTCCCGGTGCTGCCACTGGTTGCCGCGCACCGGCTCGGTGGTGCTGTTGTGGACGCTGTAGGTCACGGGTGACTCGTCGAACTGGGATCGCCACCCCGTGTAAACCGTTCCGGGGGCGTAGTGGTCCCAGTCTTCGTGCTCGGCTGCGTCCAGCACCCGGACCCGAATGCGACCGTGCCCGCGCTCGTGGAGCAGTTCCACCACGTGGTCACCACCAACGGGGTACAGGATGGGGTTCGCAGAGTTGAGCGGACGAACACCGGTCAAACTGGGCACGTAACCGTGCGGCTCCTCGGGTCGGGCCACCTTGGCGGCGGTGCCGGTGATCGAACTACGGCTGTTGCTCACGATGCCTCCAAAGCGGCGGAATGGCTGGGTGCCTGGGGGCCGTGGTCCGGCGGGCGGCCGGACCACGGCGGCGGGCGACTACGCGGCCCAACGGCCCTGGCGGGCGGCGCGGCGGTCGCGGCGCGTGGCGCTGGCCTTCGCGTCCTTGACTCGGCGCGCCCATCGGCGCGTACGGGAACCGACGTCGTGGCGCATCTCGAAAACCATCGTCTCTTCGAACTGGCGGCACGGGCGGCGGCCGGTGCTGGGGCGGGTGCTCATCGGGACTCCTGCGGGTGGCGTGGTGGGGACTAGTCGGCGTTCGTGGTGCGGCGTTCGTGGCACCAGTCGCAGAAGGTGTCTTCGGGGGAGAGATCCTGGCCGCAGATCGCGCACGGTTCGGGCTCGATGTGTGCTGCGGGGAAGACGGTCCGTCCGCCCGCCTGGATCAGCACCTCACCGGCGGGCACGTCGCCCGTCCATGTGTTCGTGACCCGGCCTGCCGCGTGCGTCCGGTGGTGGCGGGGCTCGGCGGCCTGGATGTGCAGGGCCTCGGATCGGACACCGGTAGCCGGGTCTGCGGTGGCGCGTGCGGCGGCGTGGCCGATCTGCGCCGAGGTGATGTTCAGGTCTCGGTGGAAGTTGTTGCGGACGTTGCTCACGGCGTGTTGCTCCTGCGCAAGAGTGAGGGGGCCGTGGTCCGGCTCGGCGGCCGGACCACGGCGGGAGGCTGGCTAGCGGTTCGCGGGGCGCCTGGTGCGTGCGTCCGCCTTGCGCTTGCGGCGCTTCGACTTCACCGCGTGCTGGCGGTATTCGGCCGGTGCGGCCTCCGGTTCGGTCGCCGTCTGCCCTGTGGCGGCTTCCTCGGCGGCAAGCTCGGCGACGAACTCACGGCACAGCTCGTCGGCGCACACGCCGTCACGTCGTGCGGCCTGCTGCCCGCACGAGGCGCACAACGTGCTGGGGGTCTCGTTGCGGCCTTCCTCGTCCGGGACGTTGGTCCCGACCCACTCGGCGATGAGGGCTCGCGTGTGCGCGTTCCTGCTCGCCGTGAACGCCGATCGCAGAGCGAGCAACCCGGCGAACGCGTCCTCGCGGCTGTCGAAAATGAACGCGCATCGCGCGTGAACGGCGTCGCGCAGGGTGTGACCTTCCGGCAGTGGCGCGATCCCGGGACGGTTGTCCGCGCGGCATTCGCGGCACAGGCCGTCGTCACCGTGTCCGGCGCGGGCTCGGGCGGCGTCAAGGTCGCCCCGTTCGCGGAGCCTGGTGCAGTCGAGACACGGGAGTTCGACTGCGGTGCGGTACAGGGCGGCGGCGTCGTAGTCGACGTCTCCGGACGCGTACACCTGCTCGGCTCGGGTCCGCTCGTCGCGGTCGA
This sequence comes from Lentzea sp. NPDC042327, assembly GCF_040647275.1. Lineage (NCBI taxonomy): Bacteria > Bacillati > Actinomycetota > Actinomycetes > Pseudonocardiales > Pseudonocardiaceae > Lentzea > Lentzea sp. NPDC042327. The sequence goes on along the minus strand of NZ_JBEZBX010000005.1, from coordinate 17,417 downwards.
GGTTCTGCGCGCCTTCGGTGAGTCCGGCGCGGGTCTCGGCGTAGCTGGCGGCGATGGCGGCGGCGTTCTGCTCGTCGCGGCTGCGGCGGCGGCGGCGCACGTCGTCTCGGCGGCTGGTCGTGACCTTGCTCGGAGCGCGGTAGCTGCTGCGGTTGCGCGTGGGCTCGTCAGTGTTGGGCTGACGGCGGGGCTGCTTGTCGCCGTAGGCCATGAACGCGAGAACCACGTTGCGGTCGGCGTCGCTGGGCGCGGTGTCGTAGTAACGCTGGAAGACGGCGGCGGCCGTACGCGGGCGGTCCTTCAGCTCCTTGTCCAGCATGTGAATCAGCCACAGTTCGCGATCGGTGGCGCGCTGGGTGAGCTGCGCCGCCACCCGGGACGCCTCGCGGATGCGGCCGTCCCTGGTCAGCTGCGCCATTTCGGCGACGAATTCCGAAGTAGTCTTAACGCGAGACATTGAATTGAACCCCACTGCTGAGTTTCTACGCTGTCACCGGGCTTGGCCTTCCCGGTGTTTCTTACAGTCTTAATCTTAGTGCCCACAAAGGTAAAACTGCAAGTTTTCGACCGTCCCCGGCCTCTTGTTTATTTGATCGTTACCACTGCGGTAAGGCTCTGACCTGCGCTTTTGCTCGTCCGGGACGGGCAGTGCACGTCATGAAATGAGCGTGCAGTTAATTGTTGCCGCCCTTTCCTCCCCCGTCCCCCCTGTCCTTGCCGCGTCTTGTGTTGTGACAGTCGCGTCAAGGGGGGTCCTGAAAAAATTTTGCCGGAGCTTGCGGAGGCAAAATCTTTTCGGGTCCCTTGATGTGGCTGGCGCGACATAAGATGATTCGGTGCAGGGGGGCCCAGGTGACCACTCCACCTGATCAGGGCGACGCGCAGTGCGGTGCCGGGGAACGCTACGTACGTGCGCGCGGTCCGGATCACTTGAGGTCCAGGACGGCCGGCCCGTCGTCACCACTTCGTCGGGCGGCAGGCTCACCCTGCCGATGTTCCTGCGGGCCGGTGGTCCGCGAAGCGCGAGGATTCGCTATGCTGCTTGTGCCGGTTGGGGTTCTCTGAGCTTCTACGCGCCGGCACGTGTCGCATCCTTGGCCGGACACCGTGAGAGCGGGGTTAGCCTCCCTGCGGGGAAGCTTGTGCGGCACATCAAGGCGTGTCCTGTCCTCGGGCCGGGCACGCCTTTTACGTTCCGGGGTGCTGCTGGCGGGCAGCCCGCGCTTCGCTCCCGTTTGAACGTTCTGGTCCTCATCGAGGTCTGCGCGTCCCGCCTGTCGCTTACAGTCGCCACGGATCGACGGGGAGGTCGAGGATGGCGGAGCAGACGAAGCCGACGCGCCGACGGCATCGGCGGTCGACGGCGACCAGTCTCATGCTCGAAGCCGCGCGCGAACGCCGGCTCACGCAGCTTGCCGAGCAGCGAGAGAAGGAAGAGCGCGTTGACACCGCGCTGACGGATTTCTATGCCGCCGGTGAGCGGATCGCCGAGATCGAGCAGGACGCCCGGCGCAAGCTTGAGCCTCTGGAACGCGCGATGGCCGAGGTTGCCCAGCGGCGTGAGCGCCTGGTCGAGGAGCAGCGGACCGCGCAGGGACTGGCTGCCCTGGCGATCCACGAGAACGACGTGACGGTCATGGAGGTGGGGCAGTTGCTCGGTGTGGCGGAGAAGCCAGCCCGGCAGCTGATCGCCATCGGCCGGCACGCCGCGGCGGCCGTCTCCGGCGGCCCGTCGCCGGAGACGGCGACCGAACACCAGCTCGCGGACGATCACGACGGCGGGCCGGGGCACCAGAACGAGGGCCAGGCACCGACGGCCCCTCCTCCTGCCGTCAGCGCCTGACCTGTTGCCGGTGCCGCTGGCCTGAGACCGCGACGCCGGCAACGGGCTGGACGCGACGCTGATGGATCAGCTGGCCTGTCGTGCGGGCACGGCGCGGCGCGAGGTGCTGCGGGAGCCGCGGAACCACCGCGCCCACAGCCAGCCGGTCGGGAGCGCACCGGCCAGCATGAGCCACGCCGCGAGGGGCCGCAGGTCACCGAGTTGGCCGACAGCGACGGCGAACGGGGTGAGCACCGCACCGGCCAGTGCTCCCCAGAGCAGACGGCGCCGGAGCTTGGGAAGCAGCCAATACCGCGTCAGGCGGAACGCGACCGCCGTGACCAGCGCACCGATGACGGCGAGGAACGGCACGCCGGCCAGCCAGGGACTGCCCGGCTCGAACGCCTTGCCCGAGAGCAGGGCGACGAGACCGGCGGTCGCGGCGCCAAGGTAGGAGCCGACGCCACAGGCACCGATGAACCGGGCGAACGTGACGGCGGTGGTGAACCTCATGTCGTCCGAGAGTAGGACACCTCGGCCGCCTGGTCTGCGAAAATTGCGGGATTGTGGCGGTTGCGGACGGTGCGACGGTGACCGGGCCGGTGGCCTCGATCGTGAAGTTGCAGGGGGAGTCATCTGGAGTCCCGCCTTTCGTCCTCGGCGAGGCCTTCGCCCTACGCGAGTACGGGTCCGTGGCGGCGGCGGCCTCGTCCGCTGCTCGTTCCCAGCCATCGCCGTAACCGGTGCACTAGGATGGCGAGCGGGGACCGGGGTTGTGAGAGCGTGCGGCGCGGGTAGGCCGCCATGTCGCACTGGATGCCGCTGGCGTAGTCGTCAGGTGTTGTCACGAGTGTCTGGTCCGGCTGAACTTGTCGGTGTCCGGACCTAGTTATCGGTGGTGAGGTTGGCGTCCGGGGGGCAGGTTACGCGATCACCGAGCCAGTGGTCCGCCACTCGCCGAACGCGGAACTGACTTCGCGGGTGAACGTGCCGCGCTCGAAGTGTGCGCGGTAGGTCCGCGCGAATTCAGCCGCATCCTGCTCACTTCGCACGCCATACGACACACCTTGTGGCTGCGCGTGAAGAACTCCCAACGCGTAGCCGTATGCAAGCTGGTGAACAGCGTCGGCCTGCGTGTCGGCAGGTGCACTCAGCGTCTCTGACCCCAGGGTCTCCTCGACCCAGGCTGCCGGATTAGCGTGCCGTTGAACCTCCTCCCACAGACGGACCGCCCGGTCTTTCACCTCGATGATGTCGCCTGGCCGCATCCTCGCCGTAGTCGAGACCGACGCCACGGCGTCGCTGTCAAACCGGCCAGTGGCCGCGAACTCCGCGATCAGCCGTGCGAATTGGACGGTGTCGTTTGTCCACATGATAAGTCCTTCCAGGGGATAGGAGAGCCGAGCAAGGCTGTGCCGCGAGCCTGGGGGGTCCACGTCCGCGGCACAGCAGCTCCGGCGCTCACATTCGGTCAGCGGGCCGCACTGCTGCCGAGGGGCGGCCGCGGAGCAGCTGGCCAGCCAGCGGGTGGCTGGCCCGGCCGGTTGCGGTCAGATTCGGGAGCGCTTCAGTCGAAGCGGTGGTGCACCCTCACGGTCCCGTCGTTGGCGATCTGGTAGCCACTGGAGCGACACACAGAGCACATACCGAACAAGCGCTTCTCCGTGAGGCCGAACTGGGCCGCCCCGAGGTCGTTCGTCCGGTACAGGACCGTGCCGCGGTCGGTGAGCGCGACGTACTCCTCCCACACCCGCGTCGGGTACTTGCCGAAGCCGTCGCAGAGCCAGGGCATGGTCGATCCTTTCGTTGGTGCTGAGCACGAACCCGTGCGGCAGGCTCGGTCGGCCTGCCGCACCGGTGCGAGGTGCGATACTCGGCTCACCGATAGGCCCGAGCCGATGCGCCGCTAACTCGGCACCCAGCGCTCCAGGCGCTCGATGGTGGCGTTTCCCCGTTCCACGTGCGGCCGGCAGCAGTAACTTCCATCGGCGGCGACGACGCTGAACCGCGTGTTCGAGTCGAGATGCCAGGTGACCCAGATGCGGTCGCCGACGCGGATGTCCGTGTGGTCGGCGATCGTGCGGAGAGTCAGCTTCGCTGTGGTCATGAGACTCCTGGTGAGCGCGGCGGTGCGGACCGCTTGGCGTCAGGGGATGAGACGGAGCGGTCCGGCCCGGTGGGCAGGTCGTTGCGGGGTGCGACTGGACCGTCGTCAGCGGACCGCGTGCGGCGGGCGACGCTTGGCGGGCAGCCAGTCGTCGCTGGTGACCGGAAGTCGGATGTAGAACGGCCTTCCGGGGACGAGGTCTCCTTCGATCGTCAGCGCGTACGCGTCGGTGAAGGCGCGCAGAGCGGCCTCGTCGTAGAACGCGGTCCAGCTCATGGCGGCTGATGCGGGGCTGAAGACGAGGAACCGGTACGGCAGGCCGGGGCTCCTGCCCAGGGAGCGGTCGTTCACCTGCTGATCGGTCAGCATGTAGGCATGGACGTGCGCGTCCGGCCACAGCAGGACCTCTTCGCCTTGCAGGTCTCGCTGGATCTGCTGGCACTGATAGGGGAGCTCGTGCTCACCGCGGTACAGGGCACCAGGACCGACGATGTGGTCGAGGTGCAGCAGAGGACGTGATTTCACGGCGTGCTCCTACGTGATGGGGTGCCTCGACCAGGCGCCGCCGGAGGGGGTGTCGGCGGGCGCCTGGCCGAGGGTGAGCGGGCAGCAGTGCCTGGGGGTGGGCACGCGCCACGGCTCGGACAGAGGGCTTGCGGTGCGCTTGACCACGACGAGGTGGTAGCGCCCGGTGATCACCCGAGCTGCAGGCCGCAGTTCAGGCACAACATGACGACCGGCTCCGGCGCACCGAGGTCGGCGACCTCGGACTCGCTCATCTCCTGACCGGCCGCGTCGAACCAGGCCACACGGCGGTCCTGGCTCGGGCATTCCTCCGGACGAGGCACCGGCCACACCCTGCCGGGGACGCGGATCACCCGCTGGCCGAGCATGATCGGCTGCGCGTCCATCAGGCCCTCCGGCCCCCGGTGCCAGAGGCCTTGCTTCGGGTGTTCGCGCAGCACGGTGCCCGTCAGGTCCGGCCGCTGGAAGGGACGGCGACCGGTGAACCGAGCCGGTGCGGGCCTGCCGATGAACGTGGTGATCGCGAGCGTCCACGGCGTCGTGGACGGAGACACGGGCGGCTTCTCGAAGGTCGCAACCAGGACGGACGACATGTGGTTCCTCCAACACGGAAGTGGATGACGAGGACGGACACGCACGCGCAGGCCGGTGCCCCTCACCGAGCTGATGGGTGAGGGGCACCGGCCTGCGGTGGGTGTTAGAACGGGGTCTCGTCGGTGAAACCGCCGCCGCTCGCCGGCGGGGCCGAGCTCCACGGGTCGTCCGCGGGCGCACCGGCGCCGCCGCCGCTGGGCTGCTGGCCGCCGCCGAAGCCGTTGTTACCGGTGCCGCGGCTGAGCTTGTTGACCGTGGCGGTCGCGAAGCGCAGCGAGGGGCCGATCTCGTCGACCTGGAGCTCCACGACGGTGCGCTTCTCGCCCTCCGTCGTCTCGTAGGAACGCTGGCGCAGCCGTCCGGAGACGAGCACGCGTGCACCGCGGGTGAGGGACTCGGCCACGTTCTCGGCGACCTGCTGCCAGACGCTGCAGCGCATGAACAGCGCCTCGCCGTCCTTCCACTCGCCGGACTGGCGGTCGAAGGTGCGCGGGGTCGAGGCGACCGTGAAGTTCGCGACGGCCGCTCCGGACTGCGTGAACTTCAACTCGGGGTCGGCGGTCAGGTTGCCGATGATGGTGATCGTGGTCTCGCCGGCCATGGTGAGAACCTCTTTCGCAGATCGGTGTTCAGGTCACCGACGAGCCCCTGCTCGGTCTCCTTCCACTCGATGCAACGTCACCGAGTGGGTTCGGCCCGTGGGGCTGTCGATCTGCGGAGCGCTCATCAGGTTGCGGAGGGCCGGGTCAAGGCGTGTGGCCCTGTTGTTGGGCCGCGCGCCTTGAGGCGGACCGGGAGCGACCTGATTTGCTTCGAGCAGTTCGACAGCCCCGGCCCGGACCCGCTTGCCCCTCCTCCACCTCACCCGCCCTGGTTCCGGTCCTGCCCTTCGGTGTTCACGCGGGACGCCGGTAGGTGTCTCTCACTGTGTCCGCCCACGCCCGCGACGCCGCCACCCCTTCGATCTCGCACTGCGAGCAGAGCCCGGTTCCCCCGCACGCCGCGCAGTACGGCTCCTGTTCGCGGCGTGAGATCGACTTGCAGTTGTCGCCCGACCCCCGGCAGGACTGGCACGGAAGTGCGAGCTCGCAGCCGGGGCACACCGGGGTCGCGTTCGCGCGGGCCGCGATCAGCGTTCCGGGCAGCCAGGGCAGGTAGCGGTACTCCAGTTCGACGGCGCTGGCGGGCCGCCATGGTGCGCCGTGGTCGTGGATGATCATCGGTCCGTGGATGTGCACCCAGCCGTCCACGAGCTCGGTGCGGAAGTACGACGCGAACCCCGCATCGCGGCGAGCGAGTGGGTCGTCGCGCCACGCCTTCCAGCCGCTGCTGGCGTGAACTTGTTCGATCGCGGCGAGGACGTGGTCCACCTCGTCGAGCGGGATGGCGAAACCCACGTCAGCGGGGTACTCGCAGGGGTCGAATGCGTCCGCTGCCTCGCGGTTGCTCCACGCGGTGCTGCTCTCGGCGTCACCGAGCAGCCGCAGGCCTGCGGCTTCGGTGTGCCCGTCGGAGACGAGGTGGAACGACGCGAACTTCACGTCGATGCGCCACCCTCCCATCGCCGGGACCGGCACTGGCGCTTCGTGCAGATCCGGCTCCTGCGCAGGGGACTCCTGGCAGGAGGCGGGGGGTCCGTGGAAAAACAACAGGGCGAACATCGGCCCGAGGACGAGGGCGGCGAGCCCGAGCAACGCGAGGTCCGGCGCGTCCAGCTCGGCGAGGTCGTACGGCAGCGCGGTGAGCAGGGAGTGGTTGATCATGTCGGCTCCTCGGCGGTGCGCGGGCTGCGGGGGAGAGAGCGCGGCATGTCAGGCGTCGAGGATCAGCGCCGCGTCGGCCGCCAGCTCGTCGGCGAGGCGGCGAAGCACGCCAAGGCCGTCCGCGACCTTGAGGCTGGGGTTGGTGGTGATGCCCCACGCGAACGTCTTCGCGTGCCAGTTCGACGCCGGGTTGTCGATGATCGGCAGCCAGGCGCGTGCGGCCGGGCGCGTGGTGAGCAGGTCAGCGGCCGCCTGGGACTCGTTGCGATCGTGGGCGCGGTGGAACCGGACGCGGATGGTTCCCTCGCTGTGGCGGTAGAACCGGGTGAGGGTGTAGCGGCAGCGGTCCGGGTGGTCGGTGGTTTCGAGGTAGTGCGTGATTTCCGCGGGCTGCTCGGCCTGGTTCGGCGGGGTCGCAGACATCGGCGGTCTCCCTTGGTGCTGGCTCGTGGGCTGGACAGCGCGAAGGCCCCGCACGACCGGGTTGGTCCTGCGGGGCCTTCGGGATGGGGTCGGCGGGTGCTCAGGGGGATTGCGCGGACTGTCCGCGCAGGTGGTGGTGCACGATCAGCGCGAGAAGCGGCAGGGACGGCGGGTAGCGGTGCACCCCGTGCAGCCGGGGGTCGTCGTCTGCCGGGATCTCGCCGTTGACCGTGACCTGCCAGTGGTCGCCGCGCGGCCCGTGCGGCGCGTTCTCGATACGCGAGACGACCTCGACGACCTCGTTGTTCCGGCGGGCGAGCCGGGCGGTGACTTCGAAGCCGATGGGAAGAGCAGCAGGTCCGGCGTCGTGATCGTCTGGATGCCTGGTCGTCAGTTCGCTGTAGTGCGTCGACAGCGGGACGCCTCCGAGCAGCCGGTGCAGCTCGACCAGGAGGCCGCGGGCCCAGTTGTGGGCACCGCAGTCGGCTCCGTGGCCGCGGTGGCCGATGTTGGTCTCGACGGTGTCGGGCAACAGGTAGCTGCGGCAGGCGTCGTACGGCGTGATCCAGCGCGGCGCAGCGCGCCGGCTGGTGGATGTGAGCGACATGGGCGATCTCCAGCTCGTGCGGGCGAGGGAGGCCCAGGCGGAACTCGTCGTGAATCCGCGGACTCCGCCTGGGCCGGACGGCGAGGGCTCGTCGGCGTGGTTCGCCGACTACGCCGCGCGGTCAGTACGCGGGGGTGGTTCCGTGCGAGCGGCGCTGCGCGATGACCGGCACCTCCGCCAGCTCGAACCAGCCCTCGCGGGTGAGAGCGTGGAACCGCTCGGCGACGGACACGACGTCCCCGATCGACAGCGACCGGTTTCCGGCGGCCCGGTACTGCACCGCCCGCTGGTCGGGCTCACCGAACGCAGGGTCGTGACCGACGTTGAAGAGACGAAACGCCTCCTCGGCCAGCTCTTCGGCCAGCTCCTCGTCACTGACCGCGCTCGTCACCAGCACGGTGTAGGAGTAGACCTCCGTGACCGAGTCGTTGACCTCGAAACCGCAGAACGAGGCGGGCGCGCTGTTGTTGTGGAACACCCGGACCTGCACGTCCGACGGCGTGGTCGCGGACGCCGTCGGTTCCACGGTGATGCTCATTCACTTCTCCGTTCGCCTGAACCTCCGCTGCGCCGAGCTCACGAAGAACTCCCGCGCGGGCCCTGCCGTGGTGGCGGGGCGCGCTCGGACCGCGACGGGGGCCGGGCGGGAGTCAAACCGCGGTGCTGTTCCGCGGTTTGACACCCGGCCGTGCGGTCGGCGCACACTGCGGGCGCCCCACCACCACGGCAGGAACTGCGCCCGCCGCCGTTCCGTACCGCCAGCCCCAGCACCGGGCGGCTTCACTGGCCTGCACCTCGCGGAGTTGACCTCACCCGGCGGCGGTCAGCCCAGCAGGCCGAACTTGATGTCGAGCACGGTGACGTAGAGAGCCGCGAACACGATGAGAAACGTCGTCGACCAGCCGATGTGTCCGCCGGCCAGCGCCGCCATCACCATGAGCAGGTGCGTGATCGCTTCGGCGCAGACCAGGACGATGACGAGATCGCCCAGCCATTCGGTGAAGAACTTCGGAATCATGAAACCTGGCCCTTCAGTGCCGAGTCTCGCGCCGGTCGGGAATGGCGGGTGTCACCGGAAGATGTCGCCATAGCCAGCCGGGCGCGTTGAAGACGAGCGTCGGTTCCGGTGATCAGATGTCGCAATACGGGCAGATGCCGGCACCGACGTTGCAACGCGACGCGACGTGGGTTTCGCGATCCACATCCTCGGGCCGCCACTTCTCGGTGGCCTCGTAGTACTCGACGCTGTCGTTGTCGGTCATGAGAATCCCCTTTGAGAGACAGATAGGAATGGCGAGGCCCGGTCGACGTGGGCGATGTCGGCCGGGCCTGCGAGGTAGATGTGGGCGAGAAGGGCGGATGCGTTCAGTGCAGCCGCGGGTCGTCGCAGTCCTGCAGGTGATGGTGCTTCCAGAGCTGGGCGACATCGGGTCTGCCCTGGTCTTCCGCCCAGCCGATGAACAGGTTCAGCTCGAAGCAGGCGTAGCGCCACGCAAACTCGGCTGCCATCGCAGGGGCGTTGAGCATGTCGATGTAGAGCGCGGTCGGGTCGTAGAACAGCACGTCGGGTGCGAACAAGGCGGATGCCTCCTTTCGAGTCGGGACCCAGGTCCTGTCGGGGAGCTCAGTTCACGCGAAAGCCGGAGCGGGCCACGAGTGCAGGACCGGCTCACCGATGGGGTGTCAGGCCGCGCGGGTCTTGGTGGTCGCCGGCGTGGGCTTCGTAGCCGCAGCCCGTGTGGTCGCGGGTGCTGCTTCCTCGTCGTCGAGTTCGTCGAGGTCATCGACGACGGGCTGAACGCCGTGGCGGATGCGGTCACATACCGCGTCGATCAGCTTCGGGGCACCGGGCAGCAGCACGATGCCGCTGTAGACCAGGGCCAGCAGCACGACGAGGGCCAGAATCTCATTCCACATCGGACACTCACCTTCACGCAGAGGCGCTGCTCCGCCAGGTGGTGGAGCGCGACCTCGAAGGCACGGCCGGGCGTGTGGGGTCCAGCCGGAACGGCTTGGCCCCACACGGCTGGTCGGGCATGGTCGCGGCGCTTCACCACCTGGCGGAGCAGGACGTGCGCGACTTACTCACCGCTCAGTGACACACCCAGCGCAATGCGTGTCAGCCGCGGTGTTGTAGGTCCCACAGGCGCACTGGCTCATCAGGCCGGCGCGCACGGCGACGGCACGAATCCCGGCGGCTTCGTCCGGTGTGGCGTTCGCGATCAGCAGCGAGAGCGTGTGCGCGGGCTCGGGCTCAGCCCCGGACCTCGAACGCCAGGTCCTGCGGCGGACGTCCATGAGGCGATCCCCTTCGGCGGTGAAGCGCTCCATCTCGGCGACGTACCTCACGTGCACACCGCGGAGAGCCTGAGCCAGCCACTCCTGAGGCTGTTCGCGGGCCATGTCGAGCAGCGCGTCGAGGTCGCCTGCGACCTTCGCGTAGATCGCTGACCTGGTGCGACTGCGAACAACGAACATCGGGATCGGGGGGTATGGTGCCGGGGTGTCTTCTTGGGCCGCGGGCAGCACGCCCTCGTCGTTGTTGACCACGGTGGCCCTTCCTTCCTGAGGGAGATCATCTGGCGCCCGCTGTGTGAACGGGCTGTTCGGTGGCGGTGACGGACGTGGAGTCCCTGCGGTGCCCGGCTGCGCGGAGTGGCCGAGGCGGATACAGGTCCTCGACGTCGAGGTCGTAGAACTCCAGGCTCGCCTGCTCGACGGCCGTGAAGCACGCGCGGCACATGCCGCGGAACCGGCCGAGCTCGTCGCGGCCGACGTCCGCGCCGCATTCGCCGCAGCAGTTCGCGGCGATGAGCGCCTCGACGACGGCGGAAGCCGGTGGTGAGGAGGCCGGTGCCTGCCACAGGGCGCGGCGCACGCCGGCCGATCCGCGGTCCGCACGCGGGCGAGCCCTGCGATTCCAACCCGCGTGCCGGCGGCGTTGCGCGACGACCGTCCATCCGGCCGCGCGCAGGCTGGCGCCGGTCTCGCCGCTGTCGGGCTGGGTGTAGGTGATCAGCCGCGTGTACCCGAGCGCCTGCGCTGCCCGCCACGCGGTGCCGTACAAGGCGCTGCAGGCGTTGCGCGTGCCGTCGGTTGCGGTGCGGGTCACCTCCAGGGTCTGGCCGTCGTCGAGGTGGCGGGCCACCGGCCGCCCGACGATCACTACGCCGACCAGCGCCCCGGTCACCACGTGCACCACACCGGCGGAGAACTTGTGCCCAGCCGGAGCAGGGAGGTGCCGGTGGTGCTCGGCGACGAAGTCGCACGCCTGGGCGAAGGTCACCGGCACGATCACCAACAGGGAGGCGTTCGTGGCGCTCACCGCGGCGGCGTTGCCCGGTTGCTGGGGAGCCGTTCGACCACGATGCCGGCGGAGGGGGCGAGCGCCGCGTAGACATCGGGGGCGGCCCACCAGTCGCGCATCGTGGTCCAGGCCTCCCCGTTGTGTCGGCGGGATTCGACCGTCAGCGACGGCTGGACTTGTCCCGCGCGCAGGGTCGGCGTCCAGCGTGGACCGTTGAAGACGTTGGCGAAGGTCACGCCGTGCCCGGTGAGATCCAGGCGGATCACCGGTGTGCCGTCAGGGATCTCGTAGTAGGGGCGCGCCAGGAACTCCTCCAGGGAGATGCTGCTGACGATCTCCCAGGGGCCGCGCATCGAGCCGGTGAGCTGGTGCGCGGCCGCGGACACGTTGCCCGCCAGGCCCACCTGCACCAGCAGGAGGCGAGAGCGCTCGGGAGCGGGCGGTTGAGGTGGCAAGGTATACGGGCTGCAGTCTCCGGCATGGCCGGCCCCGAGTCTGCACTGGAACGGGATGGCGCGGCCACGGGCTTTGCCACAGTGTTTCGGACGGGACATCGAGCGACCTCCGTAGCACGAGTGGATTGGCGGCGTCCTCGACGATGTCGGCGTCGATCAGTGCGACCACCGGCGTCAGGACGTTCAAGATCGGTATGACGCGCCGTCACGGTTCGGTCGTGGTGCCGGTTGCGCGCCGTCGGAGAAAGGTGGGCGTGGGCGTTGCGTCGGCCGGGATGTGGCTGGTCATCCCGGCCGACTCGCATCCAGAGGGCAGCGGCCATGGTCGGTGATCCGCCCTGCTCGACAGACGTGAAGCAGGCGTGGCACATGCCGCGGAACCGGCCGAACTCGTCGCGGCCGACGTCGGAGCCGCATTCGCCGCCGCAGAGTGCGGCCGCGCCACCACCAGACATCGCGGTGAGGTCCTCACGCTCACCGCGGCGGCAGTATCAGCCGAAAAGCCAGGTGGACAGCGGCCAGCGCCCCGCGAGCCCGGCGGGCTCGGTGACGAAGGTCTTGCCGTTGACCGCTTGCACCGTCACCGTGCCGTCCTCATTGGAGGTCAGGATTTTCAGCACCTCGCGCTCGTACGGCGGGATGACCCCGACATAGCGGTACACCAAGGCACCCTCGAACAGCCGGTCGCCGGTGACCGGGTGGTCCTGCTCGTAGACGGTGACCAGCTCGGCCAGCCGGTCACGTGCCTCCAGGACTACCGGGCGGATGTCCTCGGGGACCTTGTTGCCCGCCAGCACGAACTCCAGGCCCAGCAGAGCGTGCAGCGGACGAGCGCCGGCGCGGGCGAAAGGATCGAGGGTTCCGGCGGCGCGGGCGAGCGCCTCCTGCTCGGTCCGTCCCATGAGCGTGACGATCGGCTTGGAGAACGCCTTGAGCAGCACGAACAACCGCTTGTCCTCGGCTGCGCGCACGCTGACCACCATGCGGCGCCATCGGATGTGGATCTCGCGGTTGGCGTCGATCACCGCGAGGAACCGGGTGTGGGCCCCGTCGTCGTGCGCAGGGTCGTCGTAGGACATGAGCACGGTGCCGATGAACCGCTGGCCTCGCGGGTTGAAGTCGGGCGTGCTGGTGGACAGCACGACGCGCTGGCCGATCAGTTCGTCGTCCGGATCCGGCACGGCGGTGGGGGAGAGCTCGACCGTCGCGAGCTTCGTTGCCGTGAACACGTTCACCGACTCGTCGTTGGAAACCGAGAGCAGGCCCATCACCGGGCCGTTGTCGAAGTCCGGTTCCTCCTCGTCGAAGCCGGGGCGAACCGCCGCGGCGCAGGGATGGTCGTCGTCGTGGACGTGCCGCTTGATCGCGTCGAGCAGGATCTGCGGCGTGGCGCACGAGGCGATGAACGGTTCGGCGAGCAAGGTGTCGCCGGCCGTCCAGTCGTTGGCGAACTCGACGCGGTACACCGTGAGGACCTGGGTCCGTGAGGGGTGTGAGTTCGTGGTCCCGGTGGACGGAGTGCGGGTCATCTGGTCATGCCTCTCTTCGGCCGCCGGTGAGCGGGCCCGGCGGAGCGGTCAGTTCACGCGGAAGCCGCCAAATCGGGCGGCCAGGCGCAGCAAGGGCGGGACGTCGTCACCGAACGCGCTCTACGCGGTGAGCAGGTCGAACGCGGTCTGCTTGCGTGCGTTCACGATCTTGCTGGTCAGCACCCGCGTCGCACGGACATCGAGGTTCTTCGCCCTCGCGTAGTGGTCCTCGAACTCGGCGACCGTCTGGAACGCCGCGTAGCGGTTGCCCTGGATGTGCTCCTGCGTCTTCGCCGTCCACAGCCGGTTGAGTTCCTGGACGCGGCGCTCGGCGATGCCCGTGGTGCGCGGGGACGCGTCGTCCTCGACCGGCCAGACGTGCCGGATCAGGTCGTTGAACTCGCTGCGGGTCATCTCCGCGCGGATCATCTTCTCGGCCTCGGCCTCGAACGCGTGGCTGAAGGCGTAGAGCAGGCCAAGCTTCTTGCGGATCTCCTCGACGTTGATCGCCGACTTGCTGGTGTGCCGGATGGACACCATCGAGACCTGGTCCTTGATGGCCACGTCGAGCTGGTTTGCGCAGAACGGCCTGAACGGCACGATCATCACCCGGAACGCCGTGCTGCCGTCGTGGGAGTTGAACACGACGAGGTGCAGCTGCAGGGCGTCGACGCCGTCGACATGCATCACACCCGGCAGCTCGATCGTGACGAACGTCTGCTTGCCGTTCTTGATCGCCCCCGCGTACCCGATGCCCTTGGCGCCGGACTCCGCGACCAGGGCGTCGATCAGGTCCGCGCCGGCCTCGTTCTGGTGCACGCCGTAGCTCGTGCCGACGGTCGAGAGGTAGCGCGGCCTGCCGGTCCACGGGTCGGTGTAGACCAGCATCACGCTCTCGGGGTTGTCGATCTGCGTGACTCCGTCGGTGCCCAGCTCGGTGCCGGTCATCGAGACCTTCCGGATGTTCCAGTTCGCCAGGCCTGCGGCGACCAGTGCGTCCTGCGCGCTGCCGGAACCCGAGACGGAGGTTCCCAGCTGCGCCCACGCGCTGAGTCGGGCCGGGTAGGCGGCGGTGAGCGGAGCGTCGGAGCCGATCGTCAGGGCAGGGACGAGGGACGTGGTCATGCTTTCCTCCACGGGATTGTCTGCTGGTTCCGCACCGGCGGGGTCCTTAACGGACTGTCGCTGTGGGATCTCCGGGCTTGGTGGGCGCGCTTGTTCCACACGGGCGCAGGGGAAAGGCGCAAGCCGCTTTTTGGCTTGCGCCGGCCCTGCGTTCGTGTGGACTGCGGCCGCCCCACCAAGCACCGGGGACTCCCGAGTGCTCGATCTCGGCGAGCGCGAGCCGGTCGCTCGACGGCGACCTGACCGGTCACCGGCGGCTCGGCCGGTGACTACGCTGTTGTGCTGGTCAGCGCGTCGTGCGGACCTGGTCGTGGTTGACCTCGACGGTGGTCTCGAAGACCTCGTCCCCCTCCACCACGGCGCACGCGGCCAGCGCCCGCGTGCTGAACGGCACGGTCTCCAGTGCCGTGGCCCGGTCCGGGCCGACGAAGTACAGGCGGACCTGCACCGGCTCGGGCGGCGGCGAGCTGAGGGCGTGCTCCCGCCGCGTCGTCAGCCGCCACGCGTTGACGTCCTGGCCCTCGCTGTCGGCCAGCTCGTAGCGGAGGAACCCCTCGATCAGGTGGGCGTTGCGGTCGAGGTACTCGCTCACGCTGAACCCGCTGCCCACCAGCAGGCGGGCGAGGTCCTCCACCGCCAGAGGGATCGCCGTCTTGACCCGCCAGCTCACCTTCTCGGTCACCTCGACCAACATCGGCACGGGCACGTCGTCAGCGCCGTCGCGCGCCGTCGCGGTGACCTGCAGCCGCGCGAACAGGTTGCAGTTCTCCTGCGCCAGCGACGGCTGAGGCGAGCGGTCGACCACGTCCGGCAGCGCACTCGGGTCGCCGTCGTGGTCGAGCAGGTGACCGGTGTAGAGGTGCAGAGTGGCCGGGCCGATCTTGTGCATCGCCGCGTCGTCGCGGTGGCGCCACAGGTAGGCCACGAGCTCGCAGACCTGCCACGGGGACAGCGCCGCGAAGCGGGCGGCGTGCTGCGGGTCGGTGTGGCGGCTGGTGAACAACGTGATCACCCAGCGCGCGGTCCTCTGGAGCGGGCGGCCGTTCAGCTGCGGGAACGCGTCCTGGGTGAAGTCGGAGTGGGCCAGCGCGGCGAGGGTCACGTGGGAGGCGAGTCCGCGGTAGGTCACGCCGTACTGGTCGGTGAACCAGTACTCCCGGCCCGTGTCCTTGGTGATACCGAGAGCGGCGGCGCACGTCTCGGCGGTGACGAGGTCGTCCTGGGCGGTGGTGTCGGTGTGGGACAGCACGGTGGAACTCCTTCTTCTCGGCACGACGAGGTGGCCTGCCGGCGCACAACCGGGAGGCCACCTCGTTGATTGCGGTGGTGTGACCTGGGAATCGGGGAGGTCAGCTGCTCGTGCAGCGCTTGGTGCTCCTGGTCAGAACCCCAGGAACGACAGTTGTTCTGCGGCTGCGGCCACGGCGGCGGCGGACGGGCGTGGTGCTGCGGCGGCGCGGGGTGCTGGGACGGCGCGGTCGGCGAAATCCACCGTGACGACCTCGACCAGGACGTTCACGTCGTGCCAGCTGCCGCGGTAGTGATCGGTGTCGATGCCGCAGTTGTGGTCCAGTTCGATGCCGGTGGCGGCCACGAACTTGTCGTACTCGTCATCGCCGGTGCCGGGCACGAACTTGCCGGCGGGGCCGGAGAACTGGAACGAGGCGGAGCGCTGGGGGATGAGAAACACTCCGTGGCGGGCGATCATCGAGGCCAAGCCGATCGTGTGGTATTCGAATCGGCGACCTCGGTAGCCGAGGGTCGCTTGGATCAGGCGGTCGATCGCGCCGTAGGGCGGGTTCGAGATGGCGGTGTCGAAGGTGCCCAGGTCGTCGAGCATGTCCGGGATCGTCATGATGTCCGCGCAGATCCAGCGGGCCTCGGGCACGACGCGTCGGCCGACTCGCACGAACTCCTCGTTGCGTTCGACGCAGACGAGTTCGCGTGAGTCGCACGGCCAGGTGTTGGTGTTGTGGTAGGCGAGGCGGCCGATCCCTGCTGCCAGGTCTACGACCCGGTTGCCGATGACTTCGGTGGACATGTCGATCGCCAGGCCTCGCGGAGTGAAGTGCGCTCTGTCGGATCGGCTGCGGCCGGTCGTCGACGCGCGGTAGTAGTCCAGGACGAACTCGCGTTCCTCCTGCTGCAGGTCGCGGCTGAGATTGACCAGCTGGCACGCCTGCCTGTGTCGGCGTTCCTGTTCGTGGGTGAGTGCGGGCATCAACAGCCCCCTTGGGTCGCTCGGGTCCCCGCTGTGGGTGGCGGGGCGCACTCGCCGGGCGACGGCGGCGGGGGAAGGGGCAAGCCGTTCTTGCTTGCCCCGGCCCGCCGCCGGCGCAGAGTGCGGTGCACCGCCACCCACAGCGGGAGGCCGGTGCGCTCTCCGCGCTCTTCAATCAGGCGGTGTGGTCCCGCCTGTGGGGTTGAGCAGGGCGTACGCCAGCTCCGGGATGAGCCGGCACACCACGGCGACCGGGTCGTTGAGCCAGTCGGATTCCGGGATGGTGATCACCGGCTGCTCGTGCTCTATGCCGGTGAGGGAGTCCGGTGCTACCCGGTAGCCGAGGCGATCGAGCTGCTGGCGCAGGTGCTCGGCGAAGTCCGCGGGGTCACCGGCGGCCGCGGGTTCGGTCTGCGTGCGGACTCCGCCGCCGGCAGGTTCGGTCTGCGAGAACTCCCAGCGGCGGGCCGCGCGGTACTGCACGACATCGTCGAACTGGTCCGACGGCCGGTGCGGCCGCTTCACGTTCAGTCCTGGAACGCCGAGCTTCGGACGGCGCCCGCGCCGCGCCCAGCCAGCCTCGGTGCGGATGTCGTGCAGCGCGAGCTGGAGTTCGCCGGCCTGCAGGATCAGGGCGATCTGGTTGTGCAGGCTCAGGTTCTGCACGCTGGGCGCCGCTGCCAGCAGCAGCTCGGTGATCGGATTGTCGGGTTGCGCTTGAGCCAGCGCCGTCAGCGTGTCCCAGGTTCGGCGAGCGCGCGTGGCCGACCGCTGGCGGGTGGGTGCGAGGAGAGTGCCTGCTGCGGGCATGCGGGTGCTCCGTTGCTCGGGTACGACGAACCGCGGCGGGCCCGATCGGGCAGCGCGTGCTCGGCGTAGTCCATGACCCGCACGTCGTACCCGATGGACGCGAGCGCGTCGACGAACGCGGCGATCGGG